>ONLH01000043.1 GCA_900318645.1 uncultured Prevotellaceae bacterium | reverse complement strand
TCCACGGCTACACCGAGGACGGTATCCACGGCTACTTCGTAGAGATCATCCCCACCGAGGAGAGCGTGATCTACTACCGCATCATCTATCCTGACGGCAGTGAGACCGAGTGGGCTGAGTATGAGGAGATCTTGAGCTTCGAGGGCGACGGCAAGTATCGCGTTGAGGCTTATGCAGTAGCTGATGGCAAGCTTCCGAGGGCCAGGAGATGACCGAGGCTAACGGCCTGACCATCGTTGTTACCACCTACACTGACGGTACCACCAGCGCTGTTAAGGTTGTGAAGTAAGCTGTTAGGCTTTAGGTTTTAGCCTTTAGCTGATAGCAAACGATAAAAGTAGAGATGCGACATGCTTGCGTCTCTACTTTTTTAATTGTTTTGTATCATGTATATTAAAACATTATTGTAACTTTGCCCCGCTAAAAAAATTCTGTTATCATTAACTATCATTTATTTATGAAAAAGTACTTTGGTTACATTTTTGCTGCGTTGCTCAGTGTATGTGGCGCGGCTGTTGCTCATGCCGACAACCTGACTGTGTTTGAAGGCTCTCAGGTTTCGCCCTATGTCCCGCTGCCCACAGCCAACTATAACGCTTCGGGTACTCGCGGCCAGGTGATTTATCCTGCCGAGGCCCTTACTGCTATGGTAGGGCAACCCATCAATGGCTTCACCCTTTATATCAACGATGAGGGTTGCAAGATGAATGGTGGTGAACTCAGGGTGTCCGTGGCCGAGGTGGATGTCCCCGTATTCTCGAGCACGGCCTTTTACACTGATCTGACCAGTGTCGCTGTCGTTGAAATGACGGCTGGCTTGCGCGAGGTGGATATTGATTTCGACACGCCTTATACCTATAACGGTGGTAACCTGCTCATTGACTTCTATGTACAGAAAGAAGGCGAGTCCGGGGCTTACAACTTCACCTACTTCTATGGGCTCTTCCAGCAGGGCCACACCGCCTTGACCACTGGTGATGAGGGTAACGAGTATCGCGAGTTCATCCCCAAGACCACGTTCAGCTTTGGAGAGCTTGCTGATTATTCGGCCAAGACTAACCCCAGGTATGTGGATTTCAACACCATCCGTGCCGGCGAGCGTGACGAGGCTGTGGTGACCCTGAAGAACAACGGCTTGAATGCTTTTGAACCTTCGGTAAGTGCCGATGCCCCCTTCGTGGCTTCAATTCCTGCTGGGCTGACGCTGCAGCCGGGTGAGACCTGCCAGGTTGAAGTGGCATTTGAACCCGTTGTGGCCGGTGATTACCAGGGCAATCTCTACATCGACTGCGGCGAGGCTGGCATCCTCGAGGTGCCCCTTACGGGAACAGCGCTTGAGAACGGTTTGGAGTTTACCGTTTGTGACGGCACTGGCGTCAACAACAAGTTGCCTTTTAACGGTGTCTATTTCAGCGACGCCGGAACCTATGGACAGATGATTTATCCTGCCGATATGCTTGCCGACATCGCAGGCAGCAAGATTGTCGCTCTCTCGTTCTATACCAACAAGCCCACCGTCCTCAAGGATGGCACTGTTCAACTGTCGCTCAAGACTACCGATCAAGCTTCATTTGCCACGGCAACTCCCGTTACCGACATGACTGCTGTCGCTTCGATGGCTTTGGTCAAGGGCGTTGAGGTCATTACCTTTGAGTTTGATGCCCCGTTTGAATACACTGGCGGTAACCTCGTTGTGGAGGCTCGTATCATGGATTCTAAAGGCAATTATGGTACGACTCAGTTCTATGGTGTGGCCACTAGCTATGATGCTGGACTGTCTGTTACCCACACCCAGTGGAGTGGTGACAATGCCGAGCTGGTGAAATTCCTTCCCAAGGTGACCTTCACCTATCAGAAGAATGCCCAGGTGATGCTTGGTGATGTAGACCAGAATGGTAAGGTCAACATCGGTGACGTGACCGTTTTGATCAATTATCTGCTCTCTGGCGCCGAGGCTCCTGCCGAGGCCGACTGTGACCTCAGCGGCAACGTGAGCATTGGCGACGTGACGGCTCTCATCAACTATCTGCTCTCTGGCAACTGGCCGGAGTAAAATTCAGTCAATCGATTAACAAAGCAAGGCAGGGCTCGCAGTGGCCTTGCCTTGCTTGTATATATGGCCTGTATTGTAGCTGCAGGGTAGTGGAAATAATAGGTTTAAAGGCTTGATTTTAAATTTTTTATCACTGAATGAATAGGAAAAGTTTTCCAAAAATTTTTATAAACGCTTGATAACCAGTGGTCTAAATTTTTACTCAGTCCAAAAAGTTTTCCAAAACGATTTTTTCTTCAAAAAATCCACGAAAATTGTTTGACGTTTAGCTGGGCTGTATTATCTTTGCAGTCCCAAACCGGCAGGGCCGGTTTTTTTACGATAGCAATGGTTTTTCTTTAAAGATTTGATATCCAGATTATGATTCAGACAGTACTGAAGCGTGATGGCCGTGTTGTCGGCTATAATGAAGAAAAGATTAAAGCGGCAATCCGCAAGGCGATGCTCGCCACCGAGGCTGGCGAGGATGAGGGCCTGATTCAGCGCATTGCCGACCGCATAGGCCAGCGTGGCCGCAGCCAGATGAGTGTAGAGGACATCCAGGACCAGGTGGAG
Source organism: uncultured Prevotellaceae bacterium (assembly GCA_900318645.1). Classification (GTDB taxonomy): domain Bacteria; phylum Bacteroidota; class Bacteroidia; order Bacteroidales; family Muribaculaceae; genus Sodaliphilus. The sequence continues at coordinate 15,001 of ONLH01000043.1, read as the reverse complement.
CTGGAGCTGATGAAGAGTCCCCGCAAGGAGGTGGCACGATGCTATATCAACTATCGTCACGCACGCAGTGTTGCCCGTAAGGCCAAGACTCGTGACCTGTTCCTGGAAATCATCAATGCCAAGAATAATGATGTCACGCGCGAGAACGCTAACATGAATGCCGACACGCCTGCCGGCATGATGATGAAGTTCGCCAGCGAGACGACCAAGCCTTTTGTCGACGACTACCTCCTGAGTGAGGAAGCTCGCGAGGCAGTGCGTGGCAACTATCTGCACATCCATGACAAGGACTACTATCCCACCAAGAGCCTCACCTGCGTCCAGCACCCGCTCGACAAGGTGCTTGAGCAGGGCTACATGGCAGGACATGGCGAGTCGCGTCCCGCCAAGCGCATCGAGACTGCTGGTGTCATCGCATGCATCACTATGGAGACTGCCCAGAACGAGATGCACGGTGGTCAGGCAATCCCTGCCTTTGACTTCTATCTGGCTCCCTATGTCCGTCGCACGTTTATCGAGGAAGTGAAGAATCTTGAGGAGATCATGGGACAGGATTATAGCCGTCTCTATGACGTCGAGCTAGACGACTTCATCGAGCGCGATCTGGATTTCCTGCAGGGTGACGAGCGCATCCTGCAACATGCCGTCAACAAGACGGTGCGCCGTGTGCATCAGGCCATGGAGGCCTTCATCCACAACATGAACTCTATCCACTCCCGTGGCGGAAACCAGGTGGTGTTCAGCTCTATCAACTATGGAACCGACACCAGTGCTGAAGGGCGCTGCGTCATCCGCGAGTTGCTCAACTCGACCTATGAGGGCGTGGGCAACGGTTCCACTGCCATCTTCCCCATTCAGATCTGGAAGAAGAAAACAGGCGTGAGCTACAAGCCTGAGGACCGCAACTATGACCTTTACCAGCTCGCCTGCAAGGTGACGGCACGTCGTTTCTTCCCCAACTTCGTCAACCTTGATGCCACCTACAACCAGGATGACCAGTGGCGTATCGACGATCCCAAACGTTACATCCACGAGGTGGCAACGATGGGTTGCCGCACCCGCGTGTTCGAGAACCGCTTCGGCGAGAAGACCTCTATCGGTCGTGGCAACCTCTCGTTCTCGACCATCAATATCGTCAAGCTCGCTATCGAGTGCATGGAAATCAAGGACAAGCAGGAACGCATCAACGCTTTCTTCGCCAAGTTGGACAACCTGTTGGAAATCACCGCACGTCAGCTCGATGCCCGCTTCCAGTACCAGAAGACGGCCATGGCCAAGCAGTTCCCCCTGCTCATGTCGCAGTTGTGGAACGGTGCCAGCGAGCTCAAGCCCGACGACAAGGTGGAGAGTGTCATCAATCAGGGCACGCTGGGCATCGGCTTCATCGGCCTTGCCGAGTGTCTGATTGCTCTTGTCGGCCATCACCACGGCGAGAGTGACGAGGCACAGCAGCTGGGTATCAAGATCATTACCTATATGCGTGACCGCGTTAACGAGTTCAGCGAGCGCTACCAACACAATTACAGTGTTCTTGCTACGCCTGCCGAGGGTCTCAGTGGCAAGTTCACACGCCGCGACCGCAAGGACTTCGGCGAAATCCCCGGTGTGACCGACAAGATCTATTACACCAACAGCAACCATGTGCCCGTCTATTACAAGTGTTCACCCAAGCACAAGGCCGAGGTCGAGGCTCCTTATCACGAACTGACTCGTGGCGGACACATCTTCTATGTCGAGATTGACGGTGATGCCACCCACAACCCCGAGGCGATTGCCAATGTCGTGGATCTCATGGACAAGTACAACATGGGCTACTGCTCGGTCAACCACAACCGTAACCGCTGCATGGACTGCGGTTACGAGGACGCTACCGAAGATCTCCATGAGTGCCCCAACTGCCACGGCCATAATATCGACCGCCTGCAGCGCATTACGGGTTACCTCGTCGGCACCACCGACCGCTGGAACAGCGGCAAACTCGCCGAGCTCAAGGACCGTGTCGTCCATAAGTGATATCAAGTTTTTGGGTTATCAGTTTTCAGTTGGCATCTGCTAGAGGGTGGCAACTGAAAACTGATAGCTTTAATCTTCCAACTGAAAACTGCCAACTGAAAACTGAAATGCTTCGCGTTTTACATATCGTTGAGGGTACCAGCGTCGATGGGCCGGGCCTACGCACGTCAATCTACTTGGCGGGCTGCAATCACCATTGTCCCGGCTGCCATAATCCCGCCTCGTGGAATCCGCAGGGTGGGGAAGAGCGTTCCCTCGACGAGTTGATGCAGGTTATCGCCTATAACGAAGCTCCTGTCACATTGAGTGGCGGTGACCCTTTGCAGCAACCCATCGGCACCCGCGCCCTCATCAACCGCATCAAGCATGAGCTGGGCTACAACGTCTGGTGCTACACGGGCTACACTTGGGAAGAAATCGTCAATGACCCCAAATTGCTGGATGTAATAAAGGAACTTGATGTCCTCGTTGACGGCCCATTCAAGATGGCCGAGCGCGACATCTCACTGCGTTTCTGTGGTAGCCGCAACCAGCGCCTGATTGACGTCCAGCGCACCCTCGGCACAGGCATCCTCACCCTCTGGCGATAATTCCCTGTTCCCATTGACCATGATTAATGATAAGCGACTGATAAGACGCCTGGATGCTCATCTGCCTTGAAAAATACTTCCTCAGAGTACAGCGACGTTGACTGCAACGGCAATGTCGACATCGCTGACGTGAACACCCTGATCAATTTATTGTTGACTGGCAATTAATGAAATAAGGATAGTATGCCATCCGTTTGAAAAATAGCTGTAACAACTTGCCCGGCATTATCTTGTTGTTCAAGTTGTTACAGTCGTTTTTATCAGAAAGAATGTGGATGTCATAGTCTTTATTCCTTTTTCCTGGTTTCTGTTCTCTTGCGCCATTCAGAAGAAAGATGTAACTTTGTAGGCGTTTGAGATGTCTCATTAACGAGTGCCAAAAAGACATGGGGTAGTAATGAAATGACTTTTCGCGTAACGTTAGCTACGTTATCTGAGTACTGAAATCTCTACAATTTCAACTTAACCTAGGATAACAAACAATGCATTTGCATCTGTATAGGTTTGAAGTGTTGATTTGTATCGGATTAAGCCCCAGTGCTGTATAAAGTGATAGATTTGCACCTCTTTTTATGTCTTTACCAATATACTGTATTGCCCATTTATTATTAACAACTTAAAGACGTATAACTATGAGTAGAAAAACAAGATTTCTCAAAAACAAATTTGTCCTACTGGTCTGTATGCTAGTAGGAACGTTTACTGCTGGAGCCTATAATTTTGTGGTCGATGGAATTTACTACAACAAGAATGGCAATGAAGCAACAGTTACCTACAAAGATGCAGGTTATAATACCTATAAGGGTGAAGTCACAATCCCTTCAACAGTCACCTATGGCGGGGAGACACTCACAGTCATAGCCATCGGTGACAATGCGTTCAAGAGTTGCACTGGCTTGACTAGTGTGACAATTCCGAACACAGTGAATGCATTAGGAGCTTCTTCGTTTAGGGGCTGTAACGGATTAACCAACATAACACTGCCTCAATCCGTCACGACTATTGGTGCAGAAGCGTTTTATGGCTGTACCCATCTAACTAGCATGGAAATACCGAACTCTGTGACATCTATCGGGAACTATTCGTTCTATAATTGTACAAGTTTAGCCAGTATAATAATTCCTAACTCCGTTATATACTTGGGCAGTTATGCTTTTTATGGTTGTACCCGCTTAGCAAGTGTAACAATACCAAGTTCCATTACTGCTATTAATGGCTATTTATTCTATGGTTGTACCGGCCTAACATATGTGGCAATTCCAAATACGGTTACTTCTATTGGTCAATACTCCTTTAGTGGGTGTACAGGTTTAACACAAATAACCATTCCAAACTCTGTAGTTTCAATTGGTCAGCACTCTTTTAATGGCTGCACAAGGTTATCTGATGTGACTATTCCTAATTCAATTACCTCAATTCAAGCTAGTGCATTCTATGGTTGCACAAGTCTATCAAACGTGGTTATTCCTAGTTCTGTTACAAGCATTAGTGACGGAACTTTCAGAAACTGTACTGGATTGACAAGTGTGAGTATCCCAAACTCAGTAATTTCAATAGGTGAATTTGCTTTTTGTGGTTGCACAAGTCTGAATGATGTAACAATACCAAACTCAGTTACAACTATTGGAGGTCAGGCGTTCCAGGATTGTAGTGGTTTGACTAAAATCTCTTTAGGAAGTTCGATAACAACCATAGATTATCGAGCTTTCTTTCATTGCACAAGTCTTACGAGTATAGTAATACCTGAAAATGTATCGACTTTTGGTACTGGAGTTTTCTCAGGATGTACAAGCTTAAAAATGCTGTATTTCAATGCGATTAATTGTAGCGATTTTTCTTATAACAGTAGTTACCAAGGTAATAATGTTTTTTATCAATGCCCATTAGAAACAATTATTATTGGCGATAAAGTTGTAAGAATTCCAAATTACTTAACGATATCTTCTAAGAAAGATAAGTTGACCACTTTAATCATTGGTAATTCTGTAACATCTATTGGAACCTCAGCGTTCTCAGGATTTACTGGCTTATATAGCCTGACATTACCTTGTTCCCTTTCAACCATGAGCACCAGCGCCTTTGGAGGTTGCACCAATCTCAAAACCATCTTTATTAGCGGTGAAGGGGAATGGAAGGCTGGAACTTTACCGATGAGCTCATCTATCAAGACGCTCTACATCGGTAGTGGCATCACTTTACTGAGCGACATGCAGGTAAATCCCATTGATGTTTACTGTTATGCTGCTGTTCCCCCGACCTGCCATGCCGAAGCTTTTACTGGTTATACGGGAAAATTGCATGTTCCCTCTTCGTCCTATGCAACTTATTGCTTTGCTCTAACGTGGGAAAACTTTACCGACATCGAAGCTGGAGCAGTGGAACCACAGTCCATCCGCCTGAATCATACCTCTCTGGAAATGATGCCGTTCGACGAAATGACCTTGATGGCAAACTTACAGCCTGCCGATGCCTACCCCAACAGCCCCATCTTGTGGTGGTCAACTGACCCGAATGTCGCAACGGTTGTTGATGGCGTGGTGACTGCTATTGCACCTGGTGAGTGTGACATTATTGCATCTTGTTTCCCAGTAAGATCGGTGTGCCACGTAGTTGTAGGTGATTCCAGCAGTCACATCGTCATCACGTTGGATCAGCATGAGGCGCAAGTGAAAGTCAACCACATGATCACGCTGACACCAACAATGACTCCCGAGGAGACTGAACTCGTCGTGACATCTAGCGACCCGACCGTAGCTGGCGCCCGCATCGTGAATGGCAGTGTCAGAGTTGTTGGTATCCACGTGGGAACGACGACCATTACAGTCGCATCGGCTGACGGAACGGCACAGCCTGATACTTGCCTCGTAACAGTCTTTACCGATCCAGGCGATGTGAACAGTGACGGCTCAATCAGCATCAGTGACGTGACAGCTCTGATTAATGTATTGTTGTCAAGCGGTGGAGGAGACAACCCCTATGCGGATGTCAATGATGACGGTAAAATCTCTATCGCTGACGTGACCACCCTGATCAATGTGCTTCTAACTAGCAATTAATGGAATAAGGATAGTATATCCTCCATTAGAAAGGCGACTGTAGCAACTTGTACAGCATGATTCTGTCGTTCAGGTTGTTACAGTCGTTTTTATTGTATTTTTTATTTTTTCGCTATTATATAATTAAAACGAAAAAACGAAAAATAGCATATTATCGCAAGCTTTAACATGATTATTTCTTTTTCTTTATTCTACCGACAATGACGGTAGAATAAATATAGTTTCTTTCAATTTTTTTCATTTTTTCGTTTTTTCGCACACGTGCGGGTACCGAGAGAATTGTGACTGCCTGATTCTGGTTGACTGTTTTACTGCCGTTATCCCTGAAAAAAGTTGACGGCTCCTGTTTTTAATCTGTCAGAGGTCGGCGCGTGTGTGCACGAAAAAAAGAAAAAACGAAAAATACTGGCTGCTTCTACACCAATGCCTTTTTTACCGGACGCTAATAATTGTATTTGTTTTCCTTTTCTCATTGCCGCGACAAAATCATCATTTTGTATTGTCGTGTCAGATATTAGTTGTACCTTTGCGGTAACAAATTGAACGTGTTGAGGTTCAGCCCTGTCCAAAGGGGTAGGGCGGATGAAAAGGGAACCAGGTGCAATTCCTGGACAGTACCCGCTGCTGTAACTCCCCAAGGCACATCGCGCGGCACGCATGCCACTGGTTGCATACAATCAAGTTTGTCTGCATCATCACCGGGAAGGCGCCGTCGTTGATGGGGGAGAAGTCAGAAGACCTGCCTCCACACGGCCATTTATCGTGGTTCACGCGGCATTTGAACCCTGGCGAAGTGAGATGATGCAGAGTGCAATCTGCCCATTTTCCTGAAGTCCCTACTGGCCATTGCCAGCTTCCAACGTGTCGCTTGATTCACAACAGGATGTGATACAAACTAACGCAACGTGACATGAAGAAATCATTACTTGCATTAACCGCTATGACGGCATTGACGGCAAGCGCCGGCAATTCGCCATACATTGCCCATGTCTATGACTACATGCCTGCTCCAGGCCAGTTTGTCAATGTATTCCCTGCCTATAAGCCTGGATATACCCAGGACAGCATCAATGCCCAACTCGAGACGTCCCTTTGCGGCAGATTGGGTGGCTCTGTCAGCTTGGGCAGCTATGGCGGCTACATCGTATTCGGCTTTGACCACCCCGTGGTCAACAAGCACGGTTATGACGTGAAGATCTATGGTAACGCCATGCAGAGTGCCGCAGTAGCCGACATGGCTGGCGGCAGTTGCGAGCCAGGTGTTATCATGGTGGGTGTGGACATGGACGGTGATGGCGTGCCCAGTGACGGCGACAAGTGGTATGAAATCAAGGGAAGTGACTATGACCGCTGTCAGCCCAGTTTTGAGGTGACCTATTATAAGCCAGACGAAGACAAAGAACGTGTGCCTCATGCCAGCTGGCGTTTCATCAGTGATGTGGAGTACGTCCGCTGGACCAGCAATGACGTGAATCCCGATAGAACCAGCGGCTACGTTTGGCGCAACACCTTCCACTCCCAGCCCTATTGGCCCTTGTGGATCGAGGACACTGTGCTGACCTTCCGTGGTACCAAACTGCCCAATTCTTCCATTGACATGAGCAACGGCAATGGCAACAATTGGTTCCAGCCGTTCTTCGGCGAGGGCTATGTGGATAATCTCCCCAACGGCCAGGAACCCGGCTTCATGATTGATTGGGCCATTGATGAGGATGGACGTCCTGCCAATCTTGACCACATCGATTTCATCAAGGTCTATAGCGCTCAGTTGGATTACTGCGGCTGGCTTGGTGAAGTATCGACCGAGGTGTGCGGTGCCGAGGATCTGCATCCTGATGCCGAGGGCGACGAACCCGGCCCCGGTCCCGATGATTTCACTTTCACCAATGGTATCATCTTCATTAACGAGGATCGTTACGGTCCCAACCAGGGTTCGATTAACTATTATAACTACGACTACGACGAGATGGAGTATAATGTCTATGCTTTTGTGAACCCCGACACCAAGTTGGGCGTGACCACACAGTATGGACAACTCTTTGGAGATAAACTGTTTGTCGTCAGCAAGCAGGCTAACGGTAACGAGGCTTCGGGCAGCACCGTCGGTTCGCGCTTGGCGGTACTGGATGCGAAGACACTCAAGCAGCAGGGCAGTATCCTGCGTTTTGGCGAGTCTCCCGATAGCGTCTATGATGGTAGAGCCTATTGTGGAGTAACGGCCGACAAGGGCTACGTTTCGACCAGCGCAGGCATCTTCGTCATTGACGTGCCCACGATGAGCGTTACGGGTGCTATCGACGGCACCATGTCAAGCGCCAAGGGTGATTACAACAGCCTCTATTATGACCAGTGCGGCGATATGGTGCGATTCGGCCAGTATGTGTTTGCTGTCCAGCAGGGCAAGGGACTCCACGTGATTGATCCCGCTACTGATGCTGTCGTCACTACCTTGCCGTTCCCCAACATCGTCACGGTCTTTGTCACCGCTGGCGGTAACCTTTATGTGGCCAATAATTCCCGCGAAATCTACGACTACAGCGGTGCCCCGTATGAGGCGAACTTCACTCGCATTGACCCTGTGACTTTCGAGATGATGGATGTCCATGACCTAGGGGATATGCACGGCGCGATGAGTTCATGGGGTGCATGGCGTGCCTGTGCAGTTTGCGTCGACCCTGTGAATGAGCGCGTTTATTACAACTACGACGAGTTCCAGAACAACATCAGTTGTTATGATTTCTCTACCAGGCAGTTCATTGACCATCTGATTGACCTGCCCGAAGCGGTAGAAATCAACTGGGACGGTACACGCAATCATCAGGGACTCTATGCTTCGGCGCTGAGTTTTGACCCTCATACGGGTGACCTCGTGGTGCAGACCCTTGAAGCGGCACCGATGTATGCTTACCAGGTTTTCAATCACAACTGGGTGCTCTTCTATGATGCCAATACGCTGGAACTCAAGCGCCAGGTGCGCCTGCAGGATGCCTATTGGTTCCCAGCAATGGCCGTCTATCCTGACGTGTCTGAACCCTCGGTGATGATTGCCGACACGCAATTGATTCAGGGAGAATCATACACGATAGATATGATAGGAGCCGTGAGTGACCCCGACAACAAGGCGGCCCTGGCTGTAACTACGGCCACGAGTGTTGACCCGCAAATCGCCCGTGCTTGGGTGAGTGGTGTTGACCTTCACATCGAGGCGCGATCTCCTGGTCAGACCACCGTCAATGTCTCCACCGATAGCAACGGCCATATAGCCGAGACCTCTTTCACTGTTGTCGTTACCCGTGCATTCCGGGGTGACGTCAATATGGACGGTAAAGTGAACATCAGTGATGTGACAGACCTTATCGACTATCTCCTGAGTGGTAATGCCGATGGTGTTAACCTCTGGGCTGCTGACGTTGACGGTAGTGGCAACATCAGTATTACCGATGTCACTGCGCTGATCAATAATCTGTTATCTGGACAAATCTGATATATGTTTAACTTTTAAAATTCTATTAAGACATGAAGAAATTATTTACTTTAGCAGCTAGCGCCCTGATGGCTTCGGCCGCATGGGCAGGTGTGATTACCCTTGACATGAACAAGCCCATCAATCCTGCAACGATTGAGTATGGCAACAACAATGTTTGGACCGAGTGCTACAACGATGTGAACTACACGTGGCTGGAGTTCGGTGACGAGAACGGCGAGTTCATGCTCTCGCACCTCATCGATGGTGAGGGCGCCTCTTGGGGTGGCTATTATTGGGACGGTTTCACCCCCGCTATCGGTGGTGACCAGACCGACTACGGCCAGGCTGGTAGTAGCGATGGTTGGACTACCATGTTTGGTGGCTGCATGGCTGGTGGTGGCTGTGTCATCAATGCCGACGGCACAGTAACTGCCGATCCCGCACAGCCCTATTTTGTGGCTTATTATAGCAGCTGGGCTTATGCTGGTCCTAGCAACCAGGTCATGTTCGTGGATAAGGATGGTAACACAACTTTTGAGCCCGTTGGCGTATATGTGTGCAACCACCCCTGGCCCTATTATGGTTGCGAGCATGGTGACGGTTCCGGCGAGCCCTTTGGCGAGGGTGACTACTTTGAGCTGATTGCTCACGGTGTTGCTGCCGATGGCTCTGAGACTACCGTCAGCATCAACCTGGTAGAGTTTACCGATGGCGAGCTCAAGGCTCTCAATGACTGGACTTTCTTTGACCTGTCCAGCCTGGGCGAGGTGGAGTCGGTTTACTTTACCATGAACTCTACCGATGTCGGTGCCTATGGTATGAATACTGCAGCCTACTTCTGCATGGACAAGTTCCAGGTGAAGGCTAAGGATGAGCCCGTTGTTGATCCCACCGAGAAGACCGGTGCTCCCACCTTCCACGGTTACACCGAGGACGGTATCCACGGCTACTTCGTAGAGATCATCCCCACCGAGGAGAGCGTGATCTATTACCGCATCATCTATCCTGACGGTAGCGAGACCGAGTGGGCTGAGTATGAAGAGATCCTGAGCTTCGAGGGTGACGGCAAGTACCGCGTTGAGGCTTACGCTGTAGCTCCCGGCAAGGCTGCCAGCGAGCAGATCGCTTATGAGTTCGTTGTAGCTCCTATTACCGGCATCGACGAGATGATGAACGGCAAGGAGGTTGCTGGCGTACGCTACTTCAACCTGGCTGGCCAGGAGATGACCGAGGCTAACGGCCTGACCATTGTCGTTACCACCTACACCGACGGCACCACCAGCGCCGTCAAGGTGATCAAGTGATAAAAAATAGTAGTATATAGTAACCTGATGTGTGAAAGTGCGTCCCATCGGCTGTGAAGTCGTAGGGACGCACTTATGCTGTTTCTCAGGTAACTACACGATGCTACTGGAAACAATAGTTTTCTTTTCACATTAATAATATATTATTAAAAGATGTGGGAAGTGAAAAATTCTCAATCAGGGATAGACGTTATTTCGATTTATTGAATTACCTTTGCAGCCGATTTTCAAAAATAGTACGCACAATATGGCAAAAAACTTAGTTATCGTCGAGTCACCTGCCAAGGCTAAGACCATTCAGAAGTTCTTGGGCAGTGAGTATAAAGTGATGTCGAGTTTCGGTCACATCAGGGATCTACATAAGAAGGATTTCAGCATTGACGTGGAAAATGGTTTCAAGCCCCTCTATGAAATTCCTGAAGATAAGGAAGAACAGGTCAAGAAACTCAAGAGTGAGGCCGAGAAGGCTGATGTTGTGTGGCTTGCAAGTGATGAAGACCGTGAGGGAGAAGCCATCGCGTGGCACCTCTATGAGGTCTTGGGATTGACGCCTGAGAATACCAGGCGCATTGTCTTCCACGAGATTACTGAGCCCGCTATCCTCGAGGCGATAAAGAACCCGCGCAGCATTGACCTGAATTTGGTGGATGCTCAGCAGGCTCGTCGCGTGCTTGACCGTATCGTGGGCTTTGAACTGTCTCCCGTGCTCTGGCGTAAAATCATGCCGGGACTTTCGGCAGGCAGGGTGCAGAGCGTGGCAGTAAGGCTCGTTGCTGAGCGTGAGAAGGAAATCAAGGCGTTCACCAGTGAACCCTATTACCGTATTGTAGCACAGTTCATGACCGATGAGGGTGGCGAGTTCTCGGCTGACCTCAACAAGCATCTGCCCGATCATGATACCGCTATGGCGTTCCTTGAGGATTGCCGCATGGCGCAGTATAAGGTGGCTGATGTGACCGTCAAGCCCTTGAAGCGCTCACCCGCGCCTCCCTTTACCACCAGCACACTGCAGCAGGAAGCTGCCCGCAAGCTTGGACTCTCGGTCAAGCAGACCATGAGGCTGGCACAGCGACTCTATGAGGAAGGTCTCATTACCTATATGCGTACCGACTCGGTGAACCTGAGCAAACTGGCGTTGAATGCCATCAGCAAGGAGGTGAAGGAGACTGTCGGTGAGAAGTATCTCAAGGTGAGACAGTACCGCACCAGCAGCAAGGGTGCCCAAGAGGCTCACGAGGCTATCCGCCCCACCTATATCAGCAACCATGCCATCACTGGCACTCCTCAGGAGAAAAAACTCTATGACCTGATCTGGAAGCGCACGATAGCATCTCAGATGGCTGATGCCGAACTCGAGAAGACGACGGCAAACATCTCCGTCACTGGACGCAAGGAATACTTCGTTGCCGAGGGTGAGGTAGTGAAGTTTGACGGCTTCCTTAAGGTCTATTTCGAGAGCACCGATGACAATAACATGGCGGCTCCTGAATTGAAGACCCTGCCCGCATTGGCTAATGGTGACCAACTCAAGGCCTTGTCGGTAAACGCGATGCAGCGTTTCACCCAGCAGCCCAACAGGTACACCGAGGCTTCTCTCGTGCGCCGCTTGGAGGAGCTGGGTATCGGACGTCCCTCTACCTATGCTCCCATCATTTCGACCATCCAGGATCGTAACTATGTCGAGAAGGGTGAGGATAAAGGACAGAAGCGCGAGTATGAAGTCATCACCTTGAAGGAGGGTAAGATTACCACGGGCAAGAAGTCAGAGCTCTTCGGTGTTGAGAAGGGTAAGCTCATCCCCACTGATGTGGGCATGGTGGTGAACGAGTTCCTGGTGAAGTATTTCCCCTCAATCATGGACTACAACTTTACTGCAAAGGTTGAGAACGAGTTCGATGAGGTGGCCAAGGGCAATGTTGTTTGGAACAAGGAGATCGCCGACTTCTATGATGATTTCCACCCCAGTATCAGCAACGTGTCATCTTTGCGACTCGAGCACAAAGTGGGAGAGCGCCTGTTGGGTAATGACCCCAAGACAGGGCTGCCGGTCATGGTGAAAATCGGACGTTATGGACCCCTGGTGCAGATGGGTACTGCCGACAATGATGTCAAGCCTCGCTTTGCTTCGCTCCAGCGCGGACAGAGCATTGAGACGCTCACCCTTGATGAGGCGCTCAAGCTCTTTGACCTGCCTCGTGAGTTGGGTGAGTTTGAGGGTGAGAAGGTGACCATTGGCGTTGGCCATTATGGACCCTATGTGAAGCATAACGGAAAGTACGCTTCCATCCCCAAGGACATGTCGCCGACGGCGATTACACTTGAAGAAGCCGTTGAGCTCATCAAGGCGCAACGCGAGAACGAGGCCAAGAAGGTGCTCAAGACCTTTGAGGAGGAGCCTGAGCTCATGGTCTTGAACGGCAGGTATGGACCCTATATCGTCTATAAGAAACAGAACGTGAAGATTCCCAAAGGCAAGGATGCCGAATCGCTCACACTAGAGGATTGCCGAGCCATTGTTGCTGATGAGTCTAACCTCTCTAAGGGAGGTGCAAAAAAACGTACTGCACGCACTCGTTCGACAGCCGGTAAAACGGCCAACAAGAAGTGATAAACTTAAACTCTTACTCGAGGCTGTGTAGTATATCTTATTGCTACACAGCCTTGTTTGTTTATTGATTACGTGGGATGTAAATAAATAATCAGTCCAAATATTGAAAATAATTTGATTTTTTTGTCTGTATTAGAAAAAATCATCGTAATTTTACCGACTGGAGACGATATACCTGCTTTTTGGGCAGGGTGTCACCACCGCAAAGCCTGTACTTAACATATTATTTAACAATTTGTTAAGGATTAAAATTTAAAGCATTGCTTGATGATTTTTGACACACTTTCAGGCTTGGCGGACAGCGATAAGATAACAACAAAACAAAACAAACCAAAAAGAGAACAAAATTATGTCTTTTTTCAAATCTATCAAGAGCGCTTTTGGTGGTTCCGAGGATGAGTACGATGTCTTCGGCCAGACCACGTCGTTTGTCAACCCCTTTAGCAAGGATAAGAATGTTACCGAGAGGGATCACGTCCAAGAGGATGTGAAGATCCAGGTAAACGAGCAGGAGGAATATGCCATTGACGCTGAGTTCGCTGACAAGGCTGTCAAGCTGATGAATGACCATACCCTGGCTGTCATCGATATGCTCAAGGGCTCATGGAAGAGGGAGCGTGAAGAACTCCTCAAGAAGGTCGAGCAGGCCGAGGCAGCAGTCGAGGATAGCAAGGAGAAAATGCAGGTGCATGAGGCCAATCGTCGCCAGGCTCAGAACCGCGCAACCGATCTCACCAGCAAGGTGGCTGAGCTCGAGGCTCAGGTTGAGAAGCTCGATATCGAGAAGAAGAGCGTCGAGAGCCGACTCAAGGCCATGGAGGTGAAGGGTAGCGATAGCGAGGAACTGAATGCCAAGATTGAAGAGCTGAATGGCGTTATCGAGGACCTCAAGAAGCAGGTGGCCGACAGGGACGCCGAGATTGAGCGTCGTGACAATATGCCTTTGCCTGTCGATGATGGACCGACCATCGAGCAGTTGAACCAGAAGATTGAGCAGCGCGACGAGCTCATCGAGCGGCTGCGTGGCAACATCGCTGAGTTGGAAGAGCGCCTTAACGCGGCCGACGAGGAACTCAAGGGTGCCGAGGAGCTCAAGAAGGCTGTTGAGCAGGTCGAGGAGTTTAAAGATAAGAAGAACTCCGAGATCTCATCGCTCAGGCAGCAGATTATTGACCTGCGCGAGCGTTCCTCTCAGTTCGATGAGATGCGCAAGGCCAACATTGTCCTTAATGAGGAGAAAGAGACGCTGCAGAAGAACATCGAGCAGCTTGAATTGGCTGCCAAGCAGAACGCTGATGTGCAGAACAGGCGTAGCATTGAGACCGGAAACCTTATCGATGGCCTCAAGCAACAGCTCGCATCGGTTAGCGCTATGGCCGAGGATTACAAGCGCAAGTACAATTCTCTCAGTGTGGACGGCAATGAGAAGGCTGCCAACTTTGCGAGAATTACTGCCGAGCGCGATGATGCCAAGGCTGAACTCAAGCGCACTCAGGTGATACTCCAGAAAAAGCAGCACGAGGCGCAGGCTATGAGCGATGCCATCACCGAGAAGGATCGCCGCATTGCCGCATTGACCCAGCAACTGGAAGAGGCGCAAAAGCAACTTGAGGCAGCTCCCGTTGCAGCAGCTCCCATTGCACAGGACGATCCCGCCATGAGCGCCATCGACGATATTGACTGGGAAGACGACGGCAGCATGCCTCCTCATCCGGGAGAGGATCCGCGACAGCTTTCCCTGTTCTGATTTGACCTGAGATTTGACTAAATCAAGTGGCTACGACAATCTGTCGTGGCCACTTAGTATATTATAATGTATATAGAATACCATTCAATTCTTAACGTAGGTTAAATATTAAATTTTCCTAGGAAAATATTTGGTCAGTTTCCGGAGCGGCTGTAATTTTGCATCGCTTTTGCGGCTCACAAGATGTCAAATTGCGTGAGCGATTTTTTTGACGCCT
>ONLH01000032.1 GCA_900318645.1 uncultured Prevotellaceae bacterium | reverse complement strand
CTCGCTCATGCCAGATGGCCTATTCGCCGATGTTCAAGAACCAGAAAACCAGATTTTCAATGGCTCCAATTTCCTAACTCGTTACATTTCATCTCTTGGTTCAGCCAAAAGTTCCATCATAATCATTTGTCCCAAAGTAAAGTTTAGCCACCGTTCATTAGTCGCTACACGACTTGCTGACCTCATTCCCAAAGGCATCAAGATTGCAGTAGCGACCAGAGAGAAGAACGAGCATACCGAACACTTGGCAACGCACGGAATAAGAGTCATCATTAATGAGAGCCTATCATTCTCAACCACCATCATCGACCGCTCCCGTCTATGGTATGGCAACGTTAACCCCCTTGGCTTCTACAAGCAAGATGACAATATAATCACTTTCCGCCATTCTGAGGTTGCTACTACTCTTATTGACTCGTTAAGTAGCATATAAATTGGCCTATTTCTATTGCATTACGATAGATATCAAAGGGGGAATCGGGCCGTTTTGTATTCCCCCGTTTTGGGATATAACATGCTAATCGGGTGATACGACAAATTCATCATCATTATATAACTAGCTGACAATCAAATAGTTTCATTAGTTTATACTATCACATGATTTGCATGTAATATCATTTGAGAAAACCTCCAGCTCCGCCAGTAACGATCATAAGTCACTGTAATTCAGTGGCTTATAGTTGTTATTGGCGGGGTTTTCATGGTTTTTGGTTGCATTTCTGACTATCTGTTCGTACCTGTTTCTATCAGTTCTTCAAGCGACAGTCATCGATGCTGGTGTTGCACGGCCAGACTCGCCTGGAAGCGCATATTGGCTTGCTCGAATTGCTTTACCTCGTCGCAGTCGGCGCCTTTCTCTTTCACTGCTTTGAGCAGCAGCTACTCTTTCTCACACATTATCAGTGGTGCTCGGCAAATTTCAGCCAGGAATTCATCCATTTGTTCGTTTGTCTCATCTGGAACTGTAAAATAATTAGACAATTTTAAGAGAAAATATGGACATTTCCGAGAATTGTCGCCCAAATAGTTGGTAGTTTCAATCGTTGCACTTACATTTGCCACAAGTATTAAGGACTACTACATTTACTCTAATAGTAAAACATGTTTTTCCTGGAGTAGTTCACATGAGGTCAAACTTCTAAAATTGCGATAACAATGGTTAAATATTTCATTCGTTTGGTTGTGTGTCTTGCTGTGCTGGCGATTACCGCCGACAGTGCTGAGGCATTGGACAAGCATTACTATGCGCCTTCCAGCAAGCTTGCTGAGGGCCAATGGGTCAAGATCGCTGTTCAGGAGAGCGGCATTTGCCAGATTACCGCTGCCGACGTCAGTAACTGGGGCTTGGGCTCCGACCTGTCGCAGATCCATGTATTCGGTTACGGCGGTGCGCCGCTGAGCGAGGTGATGCTAAGCGACAACTACTCCGACGACCTGCCACAGGTGCCAATTGTGCGCGCTGGCGACCGCATCCTGTTTTACGCTCAAGGACCTACGACCTGGCGACGACTGAACAATAACATTCCTTACGTACAGGTGCAGCACCCCTATGCTAACACGGGTTGTTATCTGGTCACCAACAGTGCCCGTTACAACGATATTGACATTACCCTGGCCGACAACAACCCCACAGGCCCGTTAAAGAGCACCTACATCGAACGCCTCTACCATGAGCAGGATATCATCAACCCAGGTCATACGGGACGTAACTACTTGGGCGAGAGTTTCATCTCCAACCACAGTCAGACATTCCAGTTTGACCTGAACGGGCTGGTAGACGGCTCCATGGTCAGTGTCTATCCCGTATTTGCCGCCAAGACGACAGACGCTAAGAGTACCCTGACCTACTGGTACAACGGCACCCAGCTTGCACAGACCAATGCCGATATTATCAACGTTTGCTATAATCTGAGTTATAGACATTACGAGCTGGCAAAATCGGTCAAGCAGTTCACTCTTGATGGAACCGATCAACTTTGGTTTAAGGTTGATTTTTCCTGCCCGGGTACGGTGCATGAGGCGCGTCTAGACTTCATCACCGTCAACTATGAGCGCAGCTTGGCAATGAGAAACGGTTGCTTGGCATTCGGCTTGGACAAGGCGAGCCGCGACACCACTTACCAGCTGACGGGTTGTGTGGGACCCGTCAGAGTGTGGGACATCACCGTTCCCTCTGCCCCGGTGCAACAGAACATAACCACGACCGACGGCATTGCCGCGTTCAGTCCCAGCACGAGCGGGCGCCGCGAGTTCATCGCCTTTGATGAGTCGTCGACCGCCTATTCCCATCCTGAACTGGTGGGCGAAGTTTCCAATCAGGACATCCATGCCCAGGAAACGCCCGACATGATCATCCTCACTCCTGCTGCCTATCTGGATCAAGCGCAGCGGGTGGCAGCGTTGCACGAACGATATGACCACTTCAACGTGTTGGTTCTGGACCAAGAGCAGGTGTTCAACGAGTTCTCCAGCGGCACCCCGGATGCAATGGCCTATCGCCGGCTATGCAAGATGTTCTATGACCGTAGCGAGAGCCAACACGGCCACCGGCTGCAGTACCTGCTGTTGTTTGGCGGCGGCAGCTACGACAACCGCTTGATAGACACTGATGCCAGTTCCATGGACTACCCCAAGCTGATCACATGGCAGAGCGAGACGAGTTTCAGCGATGAAGGCTCCATCACCACCGACGACTACTTTGCAGTGCTGGACGATGGCAGCGGCATCGATTCTAATGATAAGATGAATATCGCTGTGGGACGCATGGTGTTCAGGAGCGAGGACGAAGCGCGCATGGTGGTGGACAAACTTAAGAACTACATCACCAAGCCCGACTACGGCATCTGGAAGAACCGGATTATGTTTGTCGCCGACGACGAGGACAACGGTATACACATGGAGCAATCCAATGGCATGATCAACACCATCCGCACCCATGGCGGCGAAAACCTGCTTTACGACTATGTGTACATCGATGCCTTTGACGCCGTGAACGAGAATGGGAGGCGTACCTATCCCGAAGCAAGAGCCAAGATGTTCAACACGTTGAACGAGGGCACCCTGTGGTGGAACTACATCGGGCGCTCCAATACACAGAAGTGGACCAACGAGGAGTTGTTGACACCATCAGATGTTGACAGTCTGTTGAATTACAGTCATCTGCCTGTTCTATATGCCTCTACTGCCGACTTCTGCCGCTTTGACAATGATTCGATAGCAAGCGGCGAGCACATGTTCATTAACCCCAACGGAGGCGTCATAGCAGCCATCTGTCCCGCCAGGATAACCTATCTTTACGAAAATGGCCGGTTGGACCAGGCTGTAGCGAGCCACATCTTTGCGGGTGATGAGAGTGGACGCCCAACGCGCATCGGAGATATCATCAAAATGGCCAAGAACGATGTCCTATCTATAAATGACAATAACCGCCGCTTCTTTGTGTTCGGTGACCCAGCCATGAGGCTGGCATACGCCCCTCTGACGGCTCGCATCGAGACCATCAACGGCCAAGCAGTTGACAATGAGAACTATGAACCGTTAGTGTTTGTGGCACATGAGTCTGTAGAGTTTGGCGGCAAGATTATCGGACTGGATGGTAAAGTAGCTACCGATTTCAATGGGGTTGTGGTCTCGACGCTGTTCGGCCCTGAACAGTCGGTGACCACCAACGGCTATGGCCCCAGTGGTGTAGAGGTCACCTATGATAATTGGTCCAACCGCCTCACCTTTAATTCAGATACCATTGTGAACGGCGAGTTCACAGTCCATGTCATTATCCCTGACACAGTCAGCGACGAGTATAACAATCATCGCCCAGCGCTGATTAACCTGTACGCCTACGATAGTCGTGACACGCTGGAGGCAAGGGGTTCCAGCAGCGATTTCTTTATCTTTGGGGATGAGAAGACTGACACCATCGGTCCCGACATCATCACGATGGTCCTGAATGACGAAACCTTCATTGACGGCAGCAACGTCAACCCGTCGCCGATGCTGCTAGCGACTGTTGCCGATGAGACCGGGGTGAATCTCTCGCCAGCAGGCCGTGAGCACAGCATGGCCCTCACGCTCGACGGCAATGCCATTTACAATGACTTGGTAAATTACTATACCCCCTTATCTGCCCAACATGGAACGCTAGGGAGCATAAGTTACCAGTTGAACGACCTGCCCGAGGGCATGCACTCCCTGACCTTGAGCGTGTGGGACGCGCACAACAACGTGAGCGAGAAGACCATTACCTTTAACGTCACCACTGGCGCAGTACCCGAGATCACCGCCCCCGAGAACCTCAATATCTACTGCACGTTTGACGGCTTGGATATGACTTTCTATGTGCGACATCATCTGGGTGCCGAGGTGAGCGTGGCCATCGAGGTCTATGACCTGATGGGACGCTGCGTATGGCAGAGTGGACAGTCTGGTGGCAGTGACATGTTTACTGTCACACCTGTAACATGGAATATGCAGGGCAACGGCGGCATGCGTGTGCCTGGCGGCATTTACATCTACCGTGCTACGATCACAGCCGATGGCGTGCAAATGGCGACAAGAGCCCAAAAGCTCGCTGTACCAGCCAATTGAGTGTTGTGATAAACTATACGGTTCGTCACTTTATTGCAGAGTACAGCGAAGCCGAGTTTTCCACGAACAACGCTGACCATGAATGATTTGTTCAAGTAGCTGTCACTTATTGAGAATCATTATAGAGGGGGGGGAATCGGGCTGATCCTCCCCCTTTTGGGATATAACATACTAATCGGGCGATATGACAAATTAATCATCATTCTGCAATTGTATTGATAACCAAATATTTTCATTAGTTTATACTATCACATGGTTAGTAAGTGATATCAATCGACAAAACCTCTAGCCACAAAAAATAAGTCACTGAAAATCAGTGACTTATTTTTAATACCATTTTACTCATCTTTTGTACATTTTAGAGTGATTAATGCCTCCAGGCTTTGGCGCATCTGGGTGACAGCATAGGTGATGAATTTGCAGTCGGAGTCTAAGTCATAGTCCATTGCGGAATTTCTCAAGCTGGTCTTTCCGGCTTCGATTAATTCTTCAAGTGTTAGTCCACGATGCTGGTATTGACTGACCAAACTCACCACAAAGCGCATATTGGCTTGTTCCAAACGTCTCAACTCGTCACAGTCACGGCCTTTTTCCTTCACGACTTTGAGCAGCACCCGTTCTTCCTCACTTGTTATCAATGGGGCTCGGCCAATTTCAGCCAGTAATTCATCTATTTGTTCGTTCGTCATATCCTATTGATCTATTATTTCAATCGTCAGGTTGGGAAATACTTGGAGCAGGACATATTTCAGGCAGTCGGGGTGGGCCTCGTAGAATTCGACTGAGATTTCACAGGGCTCGCCCTCGCTGATGGACTGGATGTAACCAACATAGGCGTCAGAGCCAACGAGTGCCTTCATCACGATTTCAAGAGGCAGATACATGAATGGTCCTGAGTGCTCGCCGCATCTTGTGTAAATTTCCATGAGTAGAAGTTTCACGACAGGCACTTCATCACCAGCGATACGGTATGTAGCAAATTCGGGACATTCGGTAATTTCAGCATCTTTGCTGTGCTCGCAGGATGCCTCAAGTTGCAGCTTCTGTGTCTCTGAATCTAGTGTTTTCATTTGCTTAAGTATTGATGGTTACACAAATACGTTACTACAGTAGGCCAGTCAGGGAACTTTGCCGAACCAAATTGGATCAGTTCGCCCATGAACTCCTTGGCGCCGTTTTTCTCCCGATCGTCAATCAGGAAGTCACCGCAGTTGAGATCCTTGTGGTGTGAAATGATGAGGCGCTTGTAGAAGATAGATTTCTCACCTTTGCCGAAGTGACGCTGCACCCATTCTAACTTGTCGCACCAAGCAGACGGATTGAGCCATGGCGCTGTAGAGAGAATGTAGAGGTCAAAGAACTTGTTCAGTTCCTGCATGGCCTCGATAGCTCCCGGCATCGGGTCCATCAGCGAGAATATCCCCGGGATTTCGTCATAATGGGGTTTACCCGTGCCGTCATCGGCATACTTGGCCTTGACTGCTTCGGGCACACGGTTGAGTCCGCTCTGGAAATCAACCAGGACATTGTCCATGTCAACATAGACGATTTTTCCACATTTTAAACTGGTGTTTCTGCTAAGTTTAAATCCCATAATCTTTACTTTTTAAAACGGTGATTCCTACTCCCTTCAAGTGAGCGTTTCGGATGCCTCTCATAATCACATTATTAAAAACCTATTCTTTTGGCTTTTTCGGTGGATTGCATGGTCTCGGCATCACAGTACTCCATGAGGGCGGAGAGACGATCGGTGTTACTGCTGTCGCCATATAGGACACGGTTGATGGTGTCCTTGCGGGCGATATTCTCGATTTGACCACCGCTCAACTCATAAGCTTGTGCCAAGGCACTGGCATCACTCTCACTCAGACCAGACACCATACTTTGCCAAATACTGCTACGCACGCTGGCATCGGGCTTTTCAAACTCGATTTTATAGAGGAAACGCCGCTCAAAAGCGCCATCCAGATTGGTGGCAAGGTTGGTTGTGGCGATGAGGATTCCGTTCAAATCTTCCATCTCCTGGAGGATGATGTTCTGAATGCTGTTCTCCATCTTGTCCACCGCATTCTCGGCGCCATTCTTGCGTACTCCAAAAATGGCATCTGCCTCGTTGAACAACAGGATAGGAGCTACGTCGCAGCGCCTGACCAGTTCGCGGTAACGGTCAAAAAGCGCTTTGATGTTCTTCTCACTGTCGCCCACCCACTTGCTCTTGATTTTCGGCACTTCAACGGCCATCACGCAACGCCCCGTGCGGCGGGCCAACTGATAAGCGGTCTCGGTCTTTCCCGTTCCCGGGGCGCCGTAGAACAAGCAGGCGAAGCCAGTGCGGAAACCGTTGTCCGTCATGCGTTGCTGAATCTGCTTGAATTTGTCAACCTCGAGGAAGGAATTCAGCTCTTTGATCTGTTGCGCCATTGTCTGGGGATAGAAGAGGGCCTTCGGGGTGATGCTATCAGGATAGAGCACATTGCTCAGCTTGACATCGGGTTTGATGAGGTCAAATTCAGCGAGCAGTTTTGATTTTGTCTTGCTTGTCAGCGTGAATGTCGATGTGCTGGCTCTGCCATCCTCACAGACGGGTTCAATCAGCTCCATTTTTGCAAGGACATGTTTTCCCGACGCCAGTTGCATGACGGCCGAACGATGCTGGTAACATCTGTCATAAAGGCACTTCAATTCATGGGTGCAGAGCCGTTCATCGTCCTCGTTGATAAGTTGGCTGCAGAAGTAAGCCAGCAACATCATGTTGGCATCGTCAAGCTTCAGGTCAAGCATCTGGCGGGCAAAGCCAATGTGCGAATTGTCTTTGAACAGCGCTTTCAGATCCAGGCTCAAGTCTTCGGGACTGATGTTGTTATTGTCCATAGCGTTGAACCATGTTCCCATCAAGTCGAGCATCGCAGATGCATCCTCTACTTTCAGTTTGGGTAGAATTTGTGCTTTGTTTTCCTGCAGGGCATTGATCACGTGCTCGGGAATATCAAAAGCGTCACGTTCCCGGTCACGATAGCGCATCAACCTCATCTGAACCATAGCTTTGATGTCGGCATCAAAAGAGAGACTCGCGACATTCCTCATATTGAGATGATGCGATAACTCGATGAGACGCACATTGCGGGGTCCGCATTCGACCGTGATGCAGAACAGGATGGCTTGCTGCGGCGTGATGTTGTAGGCATCGGCTACCAGTTTGATTTCTTTCTTGCACTGTTTCAAGAATAGATCGCACAGTTGCGAGTCACAGGATTTCTCGACGATGGTCTCGACAGCCTTAAGCAAGGTGAGTCGCTTGCTGGTTGTACGCTTGGTTGTTTTGTTTTCTTTCTCCATTGTAAAAACAGTATTTATTGGTTGATAAATTGCGATAAAACTTGCGTCATACCCGATAATCGGGCACAACAATAATGATGTTAAATCATTGATATTGAGCGAATAATATTTACAATCCGTCCAATATCAAGCGGAAGCAACCAATCAGGCAGCGAGAGGTTGTTGCAAAATTGGAGTTAAATGGAAATGTTTGATGAGTTTTTCAAGGAGTTGGTCGGTTTCTTTTCGGTCAAGTCCGAAGAAGGTTACTTCGAGTTTTTCGAAGTCACCCCAGCATTCAATGTGTTTGTTGTAAAGGTAGTTGTGTACCCGATTGTAAGTTCTCAGAGAATTAGTTTTGATTGTTGTCATAATTGTTATATTTAAAAGTTAAAAATGAAATTCGACAGTAATATGTAAACATGGCCCAAAAAATTCAAAAATTTCGGAAATATTTTTCAAAAATTTTTCAAATCATTGAAATAGAGGCATTTGGAAATGCGTGAATATGACAACATTTTGATGTCAAGAGCGCTGTTAGTGTCCCATCAGTCCAAGGAGTAATTCTCGCCGCTCTTGTAGAGATGCACGACATAGCCCCCTTTCTTCAACTTATCGGCAAGGAAATCACACTGTCTGCCCGTGGAGATCTCCCACTTGCGTTCCGGCTGGCTGTACTCAATGGTCTCGATGGAGTCATGAACAATGACGTGGCGCAGATTGGCGCAACCAGCAAAAGCATTGAACCCGATTTCCTTCAACCCCTCGGGAATGTAGATCGCCTCGAGAGAATCGAGATTTTGAAAAGCGTGGTCCTTGATTTCCTTGACATAATGCGGGAAAATGATGCAGACCGGGGTCTCGCAGGCCGAGCCGACAGCGACTTTGTCTTGAGTGATCTTCACACCGTCAGTGATCTCAACACCATTCCTAAAGAATTTCACACCATCATTGGTAATTGCTAATCCCATAATCAATGATTTATTTAGTTGTTCCTACTCCCTTCAAGTGAGCGTTTCGGATGCCTCTCATTTATTATATGATTTGTTTGATTCAACAAACGGTTGGATTTTTTCCGAGATAAAAGATACTGAAATTTTTCTGGCTGACCAAATTTCAATGTATGATTTAACTCATTTTAACGAATAAATATTCGGCTTGACCAAGCCTATTTATAACATAGGAATAATCAGGAAAAAAATTCAAAATCTGAACCGACTTTTTTCGTCTTGTTCGCATTTTTTTGCTCATGCGGCAAGAGGATGCTGCATGGCTGGTTTCAAGTGGAAGTGTTTGGTGAAGGCATTGAGAAGTAGCTCTGCTTCAGTCTGGTCAAGGTTAAAGAGGGCCAATTCTGTTTCATTGTTGCACAACATGGTCTGGACATTTTTGTTGTAGAAGTAGTTGTGGGCACGATTCATCAGATAAGGATTGTTGATTCTAATGGAAATGGTCATAACTGAAATGCTTTAAAATGTTCAACATGTTTTTTGTATTTTATAATATAGTAATTTTTGGAAAAAAATTCAAAATTTCGGTCAACTATTTTCATTCGGGGCGGTGAAACTCCTAATTCCAGTAGTCAATTGTGCTTTTCATGGACTGCGGACGTTCAGCTGGCAAATCAGGGTATTGCTTTTTCAGCGTGGCAAGTAAGCGCTCACTCATGGTCATTGATGCGTTCGACAAGGTTGGCAAGAATGAACTTCACAGCATCATCGCGGCTGGCAAACGTCGAATAATCTTCAACCGAATGGGCATCTTTGACAACAACATCGCCGTTGTTCATCACTTGTCGATACTCATCGCCCAAGTGCTGAATCTCAACAACAGTAGCTCGCTTCACAGCATAGCGGTTATTAGGCGAAATGTAATACACAACGTCACCGACTTTAGCTCTCAGCATAAAAGAAGGAAATTTTGGCATTTGTAATCTCATAGTCGTACTAAATTAAAAATGATTCTCACACTCTTAATATAGTAAAAATAAGAATAATTTTAAAAGGTGAACAAATGCTTTTCTCTGTTCCTCCCAGTAATCAGATGATAAACAAATATTTAAGTGTTAATCATTTCTTTGATAGCCTATACCCTCAATTTATTTCTTGGCCATACCCAGCAAATGGTTCTTCATCTTCAAATTTTATTGAGAAAACAAGTAATCATTTAAAAAATTGTTGTGTTGGCTGGTGAACGATGGGTCCGATTACTTCTATGACTCACTCAGTAGACTCTAACACTATCTAGATGGAAGTATTGCACTATTTGGTCATTTCGTATAATTACACACTCTTAAACAACTCGTTATAGTTGAGTAATTCTTATTGTGACCAGCACAAGACTATTTGAGCAATATCTACAAGGCGGGTTAGAGCAATAACTTAATCCGAGGAGAAAGATTTATCATCAATTGATTCTTCTCATCATGAGGGAGATTGAGTTCATCAAGCAGGCCGATGATGAATTCCTGGTCAGGTTGCCCCATTGTGAAGCGATAGAGAGATAGTTGCTTCATCAAATTCGAATAAATCTCATTATCTATACTCATAGGATAAATAAGGAATAAATTTTCAACCCATTCTAATACTTTATTTTTATTATTATTGTACTTTTCAATTATTTCTTTTGGAAGACACCAATGAGGTACCATATCATTATAACCGTCATAATTTGTATTCCATTCATCTTTTGCTTTTTTGAACAATTCTTTCCAATCAAATACATCATTAAATAAGTGAGAGAGACTTCTTCTAATCGCCAGACATTCATACCTGTTGATGCGACCTGAACGTTGTTCCAAATTGATAGGATTCGTTGGTAAGTTCCAATGAATAATTTTTCTACAGTAAAGATGGAAATCTAGACCTTCTTGTCCTACTGATGTAGATGCTAACACAAAAGGCCGAAAAGGGGAATTAAAGGCGGCTTGAATACTTAGTTTTCGTTGTTCCTGTTTGTCATCAGTTGAAAGAGTCGAATAATCGCAAGCCAACCATCTTTGTATTTGTCTCTTCTTGCCATTTGCACGACAGAATGAAGCATCGGTATCTATCTCTAAAGGCGAACGAATGATGATAGAACTCTCCATTGGTTTCCAAAGCCTCAATTTGTCTTCTTCTGCCATCGTTTTATCATATCCTAGCACATAGGCATATTCATCAATTACTGCTTGAAGGTTGCCGATTGTGCAGTATTCTATAGTTCTATCAAATACTGTGCCATTCTTAGTATTACGCTTTATAATAGCTTGGCTCTCCTCGTTTCCCAACATGTTGATGAAAGCATTCGAGAATTCGTAGAGACCGCTTTGGGTAAATTCTTCATAATTGTTACCATAGTCCTGCCCAAAGCATCGCCACATGCAAATGCCAGGTGAGGCGATGATGACGTTCACAATTTCATCTATTGTATTTTTTCTATAGCTGATTGTTTCCGGAGCAATTTCCTCCTCATTCAATAATTTCAATATCATTAGAAGGTTCTTGTAACTCTTTCTTTTTATCATACTGAACTTTGAAATGTACGGTTTTAACCGAACTAAAACCTCCGCTTTTATCTGTTTTTTTAAATCGACTAAGTCCTTAAATTCTTTGCGGTGATTAAACAGTTCGGCAACTTTCGGGAATGGTGATAATAGTAGTACTTTATATTTCTCAAGGGCATTGTGCTCACTGGTTCCGTTATTCTTTATTGCGAACTGCCGAGTCGCTTCATAGCTAATCATTGTTGCTAACATACGTGGAACAAATCCCCATTTAGAAAACACAAGAATTTTACTGAAATCAGAAAGGCTGTCAAAAACTCCATTTGTTTTGTAATAAGGCATTGATGCTGGAACCCAAAGAAGATTTGCGGCATTCTTTCCAGATTGAAAAAGCATGTTGCATAGAGCTTCTAATTTTGCGTGGTTAATATTTAACCTTTGGTTTTTTTCAAGCTGTTGATCACTCAATAGTAATCCATTGAATAATCGCGGTTTGGGTCCATTTTTATACTTGAAAGCTTTTTCTATAAAAGTCTTTTCAACATATTGCTGCATAAATGATAGCAAAAACGGTGATGATTTCACATAATCAATATTTAATAGTGGAGAATTTGATGTTCTTAATTCATCAGCCGATCGTTTCAGTAAGGTACGGAAAAATGCATATTCTTTAATTTCTTTAGCGGTAGGGATAACAGTTTGAGTTAAATACTTTGTCAAATTTGGTGAGTAACGTTCTGTCCTAACCATAACTTGACGAAGTTCTCTCTCAACTATTCTTTTTGCCTTTTTAAAATCTTCAATATTATCACGAGACAAAGAGCTTAACAGACTGCTATATTTCTGCCAAACCGCGTCAAATTTTTTATATTCTTTATCCATAAGAAACTCCATCAAACTCTTGAAGTCATCAAACGGTTTATTCTTTCCTGTTTGAGAAACTTCTTCCATGGTTGCAAATGGTTCATATGGCGTAGCCGAGACAAGAAGAATTTTGGGATTGCTTTTTGCGTTAAACATTTTCTGGGCCAACCGGTTCTCTTCTGTGTCCTCTCCACCTTTCATCAAATCGCGATAGCGTTGGAATTCATCCATAATGACTAAGTTTGGCTCCAGCATATCCATACTTATTTCACTAAAGATGGTTCTAAGATTACAGATATATTTGTAATCTGGTTTCTGTTTGTGGAGTTCTGCTTTTATGCCAGTGATTGCTTCTGAGAATTCCAGTTTGTTCTTTAGTGTACATTGAATGAAATTATAGTACACCGAGTTCTTGCTTTTGATGTCTTCTATTCTACCATCAGTAAACTGATATGTGTGTTGGGTGTATTTATCTGCATATACGTCAAGATACCACTTGAGATCGTCTTGCTCATTATCATCAAACTTTTCTCTAATAAGAGAGTAAATTAATGATCGTTCATGTGCATTTCC
Source organism: uncultured Prevotellaceae bacterium (assembly GCA_900318645.1). Lineage (GTDB taxonomy): Bacteria > Bacteroidota > Bacteroidia > Bacteroidales > Muribaculaceae > Sodaliphilus. The sequence continues at coordinate 111,151 of ONLH01000032.1, read as the reverse complement.
ATAGCCATTTGTCTGTTTCAATGATGTTGCAGGAGTAATAGGAATCAGATAATCCTCATTTAATTGTTGAAATAGGGTTCTATGAAGCATTGATAATCTGCTGCGAGAAATCGGCACGACATTCTTGTCGAGAATACCTAACTTGTGAGCATTTTGTTGGATGATGTTTTGATTTGAACAGACATATATTACTTTGAAATAATCGCCTGCTTTTTTTGCCTTCTTATGCATCCGCTCAACAACATTCTTGGCTACAAAAGTTTTGCCTAATCCCACTTCGTCAGCGAGCAGGATACGTTGCCGGCCCTGATGGAACAATTTTACAATATAGTTAGCACTGTTTTGCTGAAAATCTTTTGGATTACTCATTTCTTCTTACTTTTTAGTGTAATGCCAAATGCCTTGAAAACACTTTTTATATCGTCATCAAACTCATCATCAGGCAGTTTTTGCAGAATCTCTTTAAGGTCTTTAAGTTTATCTGAGTCTTTATATTTGTAGCTAGCCTTTAGCAGCAATTCATATATTGCGACATTTGAAATCAAACCAATGTTGTATGTATTGCTTGCTTTTTTCTGTTTACGCTTATTCCATGTCTCAAGTGTATCCTCCGGGAAATCCGAGAGCATCATTTCTATATACTCCATGATATTATCTGCCTTCACAATTGAACTGACAATCTTATCATTGCGCTGTTCAACAAACCTTTCCAATCCCTCAGTGGTAACTTTGCATATGCGTTTGAGTTTTTTCTCATTGGAATTATTTTTAACTTCAACGACATAAAATACAGATAAATCCTCTAGCCGTAACTGCCATTCAAGATTATCTTTAGAGAAAACCCTCCAAGCATCTTTACATTGAAGCGGACAAATTCTAGTTTCGTAATTAACCGTACCGTATTTTATCTTAAAAGCACTTTTATCTGTCTTTTTTTCTGCTAGTTTAACCGTATAATACTCTTTTCCCCTCTTCTTAACCACATTGGCCTTACCAAGTCTGCTAATCGCCCATCGCAACACATGTTCCAAGTCAGTTTCCTCTTGGCGCTTTTGTATCTCTTCTGTATAATCACTAATGGGCTCTGCCACTTTTACATAGAGCCCATCTTTTAAAACGAGCTCTTTCATCATGGCCTCGAATCCCAGATTGTTAACACGCATACCGATAGTTAATTCAGAATTCCGGTAAAAGGCGCTATTTGTTGCATTGGTCGATCCAAGATATAAATACAAACTTTCATTATCATGTTCAACAAGGTATACTTTAGCATGCAAATTCACATTGTGCTGTTCGTCGTTGTCTATTAAGTTAAGGTGAGGCACATAAACCTCTTTAAACATACTAAGCACCTGTGGGGTTATATTATTGTCTCGAGTAACAAGATAAGCTTCTGATGATTCAGTCAACGTTCTCAGGATTCCACTACCAGGGTCATTGTCAATGAATGGTGAAATGATAAGAATCTTATTGCCTCTTAGCTTGTCAATTAAGGAGTATTTGTTGAAATTGGTACTTGAAGATGAATCACATGAAAGATAGGGGTATATTTCATATACCTTTGAAGATAAGGGGCGTTCAAAATCAAAATCATCAACTCTGAGCATGTCTTTGGCTAGAATCGTGATCTTCTCTTTTTTAGTGTCGTCCTGTTCATATTCATTTGCCAACTTGATAAGGAAATCATGAAGAGGTCTATTCTTATCATTAATTCTCCATCCATTGGAAAGCTTTCCTTTTATGACTATTGCGGTATCCAAATCATTAGAGAATGTCAAATTCCTGCTCATTACTATCAGTTTAATCATTGATTCGCCGTTCCTTTCAATAGGTTTCTGACGGATAACCCACATCTTGGGATGAAAGTTAGCTAACGGTGATAAAGGATTAGCTACTTCAATCACTGAATTCTCTATTAGAGAATATATCGGCTGGCAATTATTGGGAACGAGAATGGACCCTTTATTACAAAACAAAACAAACTTATCGCTTGCTCTTCGTATTCCTTCCATGAGGTACATCGCGGTTTGACTTGTAAGTGACTTTGGATCTCCCATATTACTTAAGGCTAATGGAACAGAAATAAGTCCTTCCATACTTAAAGAAAAAGTTGTACCAACAGCAAAATCAACCTCATACCCATCGTCTGGCTGAAGTTCCTGCATGTAGAGAAGATCTTGCATTATGTTAAAATTGTTGCTCATTTCTTTGGATTTCTTATGTCAATTATCATGGAATAAACAATTTCGTCCCATCGATAGCTATAGTATCCAGGGGGATTGGAATAATCAGTATTATCGTATCGGGGATTTCCAATTTTGTGATGATTTCTTTTAATACATAGTTCTCTCTTAGTTATTAGTTTTATTAAGTCCGCCTCTTTATTATCAATGTTATCCAGCAATCTTGCTGCTTCAAGGCAGAAATCACATAGCTTGTTCACATCCTTAAAACCAGGATTAGATTTAATGTACTTCAGGATTTCCTCAATTCTATCAAATTGAGGGAAATCATATGAAGACAGGACTCCATTAATATGGTCTTTTAATTTATCAGCAATTTCCTGATGACCTGCTTTTAGGTTAAATATGTACCTGTAATAAGTGTTCATTAGATGTGCCCATTTTGAGAAATCATAAGCCATGTAATAAGCTTCTTTCAGTTTCTTTTGAGAGTCTGGGAATTTATCAATACTCGTTTTTAAGTCGAAGAAACTCTGTTTGATTCTAATCTTTTCATTTTGAAGGATATAGCTATAAAGTTTGGGGGTCTTATCACTATAGCGGCAATAACGGATAATACGTTGTTTTAAAATATTAGCCTCATATTCAGTTAATTGCAAGTCAATGTATGAAACTTTGTCAAAACGATAGCCAGGGAATGTGAAAAAGTTTTGTTTGGCTCCAATGCTCGTGTCTGTGCCATCTGGATCTTCGACTATTTCGTCCCTCGTCCTCCTGTTTTTTAGGGACTCCAAGTTTCTCTCTGATTGTTGTTTGATGAGATTGATTAGACTCATGGAATTATTAACTAATCCCAAAAACCTTAATGCCTCCAAATAAATATTAGTTGGTGTGATCTTAACATATCGTCCTTTTTCTAACTCTGTTATTCCGATACTACTACCAGTGATTCCTATGTCACCTTGATTTGCTCCCTTCAAAAGGCTAATTGTCATATTAATCTCCCATCTGCGTATTAAAGAACTTATATCACTGCTTTCTTTATTGATTTTCTGTGATAGTTGATTGTATAGTGTAGGTAATAAGACAAAATACTTACTCCTGCGGTGTAACGTAGACATTCCTGGGAACATCTCGTCTGAGAAAGCATCACGAATTCTGCCAAATCCAAGTTCATCAATCGCTCCCTGATTAATCTGTTGGATCACTCGATGCACAAATTGCTGTTCCTCGTTGCTAAAAGTAATGTAACCAAGTTTCATATATTGATTATTCCAGTTTTTTACTTCTTGAGGGACTAAGGAAACCTCTTGTTAATACTATCTAATGCTTTGTAACGGATTGGAGTTTCTCCCATACTTTTACCATGGCGAGGGTGTCGAGTTCGCAGTAACGAAGCAGGGCTTCGCGGGTGGCTGCGGCCTCGTCGGGGCCCATGTATTGAATCTGGGGGAAAATGGTCATGGCGGCGACGCCGTTCTGCACACGCTCATCGAGGTTGTGGTAGTCGAGTGACGGGTCATCGGGGAACAGGGCGGGCAGTACGCTCTTGATAGAGAATGAACCGCCCATCGCAGGCATATAATAATGCCTTGCTCGGAAGGGTGTGATCAGGTCCACGATATTGTCGGCTATATTGAGCAGATGTGCCGACAAGTCGGGATATAAACCGGCCAGTTCTTTAATGCGAGTGCACTCAAAGGCTTTGTTATAGGCCAATGAGCAGACATTCATCGGTATGTCTTTGCAAAGGCGTTCAGCAAGAGCCCCCCTAGGGTCAGTGCCGTCACTGGGAGCTAGGAATTCCTTGTGTATCAATTCACCGCCCTCTTGTTCGATGATATGCAATGAGTATTGGAAAGTTACCTGCTGGTACGGCCTAATGTGGTCGAATGGCGGAATGGTGGGCTGAAAGGTCTCGAAGTCCAGGAAATAGAGCGGATAGGAAAGTCCGTCAAGAAATTCCCTGATACCCTCAGGCTCGATGTGTTCGACACCAGCCAATGTGCATTCCACCTGCAGCTGTTGCATATCGCTCAACGGCTCGTCACGCAAATCCTCGAAGGTGATTTTGCCAGCATTGTAGTATTCCCATTTCTTGCTGGCATTCATCCTGTAAAGATCAAATACGGTGGGCTCGCCTTCGTCCTGAGTCAAACCTTGACGAGCAGCGCAATATTGCCAAAAGCCGCATTCGTAAGGATCAGCACAATGAGGTCCGATGGCACGTTCAGGCTCCTGCTTCAGTTCCAATGTTTGCTTGGCGAGTTGCACTCGGGCGGGAACCAGCGGATACTCGCTATCGACTTTCTCCTTAAGGTTGATAATTCGGAACAACTGGTGGATGTTTAGGTCCCCCACACGCTCATAATCACCGTTAATGGTCACCAGATTGGTTCCGGTCACCTTAATGCCACACTGTTCAAGCACCCATCGCTGGAAGGCGATATCCACGGCATATTTGTCGAACTTATCAGGCAAAACGACTTCATCACCGCTATGGCTTGACGAACTCTTTACCTCATAGATGGCCCATCCGCTTCCCTCGCGGCGCAGGATGTCAACGGCACAGTAGCAGCCATCATATGAGAATGAAGCCTCGCAGATGACCTCGGTGCCGCAGTCTATTTCCTGCTTGGTTTTCTCAATCATCGCTTTGAGATCGAGCTTACCTTCAGCAGTAAGCGTGGTAACCTCAATAAAGGGACCGAAAAGCCCCATCGCCAGGTCGCCCACCTCGTTGCCAGAGTCAAATCGTGCTTGCAGGTTAGGGTCCTCGGGTTGCAGTTCCGGGTGATAAACTCGAAGCCACAAGGCCTTGCTGCACTGGCAGAAGGTCGTGTATCTTGATTTGGAAAGTCCAGCCATAGGATGATGTTAAACGGTTAATTATTGACTTGCAAAGATAATAAATCTATTGCATATTTCCCAACTTTTGTTGAAAAAGTAACCTGATGAAATTTTTATCGGTTTTCGTTTTAATTTTTTGGGACATTTTTACATTTTAAGGCCCAAATAAGGAACTAATAATTTTATAGATTATGGACAAGGACAAGATTTTTATGGTAACGATTCATGTTGTGGCAGGCGTATTGATGATAGCCGTGTGCTGGACGCCTGCGATTGTTGGTAACATCTCGGTCAGGAACAAGTTGTTCTGCACCATAGCAATCATCCTCATGCTGCGGTTCCACTACTGGTGCCAGCAATATGAGCCCTGACACCAGCAGCGGAGAGCCCTACAATCGCTGTATGGTTGTTTACTCCATCTGAATTCTTTTGGCAACGGGATATTTCTCTTTCCGCCCATTTTCATTCTTTCATTAGGCCATTATATGTAAGGGGATTAGATAATATTTATTATTGACAATTTAGACTAAGGGTTACAAATGAAACTGAGAGAAGGGCAATGAACAATTTACCAAAGTTATTTATTGTTGGTGAGGCCCAGTTCATGGAGGCAACCTTCACGGTTAAGCAGGAAGCCATAAAGGTCTCGATAGGCACTGCAGTCGCGATATTGAGTGGGAACCATTTGCCCATCCTTGATCTCGTGAATGGCCGCACCTGGATAGGAAAGGATGACGGGTGAGTGGGTGGCAATGATGATTTGGGCTCCTTTCTTGACTACATCTTTAATCCATAACAGAAACTGCAGCTGGTTTTGGAAGGACAGCGCTGCCTCAGGTTCGTCAAAGATATAGATGCCTTTACCTGTCAACCTGTGTTCAAGCAGAGCCATGAATCCCTCACCATGAGAAAACTCGTGTAAATTAAGATGGTCATAGTATATGTTTAAACCACGGCGATTGATTTCGGAGATGACGTTGTAGTAGCTCTCTGCCCTAAAGAAATACGTGTCTTGATAACTAAGGCTTGCTTGCGATGCAATTAGAGCTTCATGCAGCGACGAGTGGGTCTCTTCGGTATGGAAATTGAAGTGACGGGAGCCGCCCTCGGGATTGATGCGTAGCAAGATGGCAATTGCCTCAAGTAACGTCGATTTCCCCGATCCGTTGCCTCCAACGATATAGGTCACAGACTTCTCAAATCTAAAATCGGTGAAGTCTCTAATTACGGGTATAGAGAATGGGTATTTGCTTGAATCCCATTCCCCTTCTCGTCTCCTGATTTTTCTCAAATAGATATTCTCTTTCATTACCAATTGACATTTTGCCGCAAAAATAATACAGATCAATGCCAAATTCTTGCACCTTAAATCAAAATACATTTAATCAGGTCAAGTCAAAATTTATGTAGGATTTTTTGGGGGCATTGTTGGTGGTTGGGGGAAAAAGTAGTACTTTTGCGGCGAAATTTGATGGTAATCGAGGGTGGCTATGGGCTACCTCGATGCAAGGGAATCCGGTGAGAGTCCGGAACTGTACCTGCAGCTGTAATCCCCTCAAAACACAGGGTCTGCTTAAAAGAAATGCCACTGGCGGTCAAACTTGCTGGGAAGGCGAAGCGGACTGGGGAAAGTCAGAAGACCTGCCATTTCAGTTAATAGTCAATAGTTATCAGTTGATCGTTGCATCTACAATTAGGACTGGAAGCTAGGGGCTAGTGACTAAAATTTATTATAGTACGTTCACTCAGGAACAGGTGTGACGGAAAGCAAATGAAGAAAAGAAAAAGACTGACAGCAGCGTTGCTGGCTTTATGCGCGTTTGTAGCTGTCAATGGACAGAATGACATCTGGCGGCAGGATAGTCTGCCCGAGGTGGTTGTAACGGGTACTGGCACTCAGCACCTGCTGAAGGATGCGCCCGTACAGACCGAGGTAATCACGAGCAAGATGCTACGCAACTATGCGGGCAAGAGCATCGAGGACATCCTGGGTGGCCTCACGGCGTCGTTTGCCTTCAACCAGGATGACATGGGTTCGCAGATGCAACTGAATGGACTGGGCAACTCTTACATTTTGGTCCTGATTGACGGCAAGCGCATCCATGGCGATGTGGGTGGCCAGAACGACCTGTCGTTGATTGACCCGCAGAACATCGAGAAAATCGAGATTGTGAAGGGTGCATCGAGTGCGCTCTACGGCTCGGATGCCATCGCGGGTGTGGTGAACATCATAACCAAGAAGCACCGCGAGGAAGGTCTGTTAATAGAGAACACGACCCGCCTGGGCAGCTATGGAGACGTGCGCCAGCACAATGGTCTGGCGTTGAATTACGGCAAGTTCAGCAGCTACACCAACTTCCAGCTACAGCACAGCGACGGCTGGCAAAACACCTCGGTTGAGCATGTCGAGGGGTCGGAGCCACCCATCACCGATTCCCGCAACAAGACCGTGAACCGTCACACCAACTGGCAAATCGCCGAACGGTTGACCTATCAGCCAGTCAAGAATGTGGAACTCTATGCCGACGGCAGCACCTACTGGAAACGCATCTATCGCGTGAGCGGCCGCCATCCCCACTATGACGTGAAGACCTGGGACATGGAGTACCACAACGGTTCGGCATCCATCGGCGGCAAGTGGAGCCGTTCAAAGACCGACTACATCTCGCTGGACGTGGATTGGCACCGCCATGCCTACTATTACTATTATACCGCCACGACGCTCGTCGAGGACTACGAGAAGAGCGCTGGCACTCCCTACTATCCTTATTTCCCGTATCTTCCTGACCAGAAGGAGCTGCAGAGTGACCAACAACGCACAATGGCCGCGCTGAAGGGGGTCTTCTCTTTGCCCTACGAGAACATCCTGAGTACCGGCATGGAATTCCGCTATGACTGGCTCCACGCCCCCACCCGAGTCAAGGGCGGCAAGGCCAGCGACTGGACAGTAGCCGTCTATGTACAGGACGAGTTCAACCTCATCCACAACGTGAACATCACCGCCGGCCTGCGCCTGAACCAGAACGAGCAGTTCGGCACCAAACTGACACCCAAGGTGTCAGCGATGTGGAAGCCCGGTAATGCCTGGCGATTGCGCGCCACATGGAGCCAAGGCTTCAAGACGCCCGCCATCCGCGAACTGTTCTACCGCTATGTGCGCCAGATGAGCGGCACTTACCTCTATCTGGGCAATACCGACCTCAAGCCACAGTCCAGCAACTATTTCTCGCTGAGCGGTGAATATGGCTGGCGCGGCCTGAATGTGACCATCACGGGTTATTATAATAAGGTCAAGGACATGATTGCCTTGGTAACCATTCCCAACTATCAGGCCCCCGATGAGTACATCATCCAGTATGACCCCGTCAAGACCCGCCAATATCAAAACATTGAGGACGCCAAGACCTATGGCGTTGACGTGAACGTCAATTACCAGTGGCGCGAGTTTGCCTTCGGTCTAGGCTACAGTTACCTGGACACCGATGCCAACCAATATGATACCAACCACGACAAGATGCATAAAGTCACCATCGACGGTATGGCTCACCACAAGGGCAACTGGTTTGCCACTTGGGGTCACCGCTTCTCGGCAGACTACCGCTTGGGCGTGGGCGTCTATGGCCGCATGTCGAGCACTCGCTATTATCAGGACGACGGCAACGGCAAGGGCTACCAGACGTGGCGCCTGTCCACCACCCATGACCTGGGTCACTTCAAGGCGACAGCCTGGCGTATTGAGGCCGGTGTGGACAACATCTTCAACTACTGTGACCGCACGCCTCACGGGCTACACCTAGGCACGACGACCCCTGGCCGCACAGGCTATGTGTCGCTGACCATCCGCTTCAATCAAGGAAAGAAACTTTCTAATAAGTATAAGTCTAACTACAAACAACAAAACAATGATGAAGATTAAATCTTTATTGATTGCCATGATGGCAATCTGTCTGACCATGGGTTTCACATCTTGCAACGATGACAAGGACGATCCCATCGAGAACAACTACACCATTTACCAGAAAGCTGTAACGCAGACCGTTAAGTCTCAGAAGAAGAGCGACAAGGTTATCCTGCTGGTTGCCTTCGGTTCGACCTGGGAGCAGGCTTACAACGCATTTGATGCCACTGTTGAAGCCTACAAGAAGGAATTCCCCGGTTATGACGTGTTCCTGTCCTTCTCCTCAGCCATCTGCATCAACCGTGCAGCAGCCGGTGAGAACGTAGATCCCCGCAACTTCTATGCACCTCCCTTCTGGCTCAACGCCTTTGCCGAGGTTGAGTACATGGAAATCGTCGTACAATCGCTGCAGGTTATTCCCGGTGAGGAATACACCCGCGTGATCAGCTACATCAAGGACTTCGCCAACAACGCCAACGGTGACATCAACGACAAGTATCTGTCGATTGTTGACCTCAAGCTGGGTGTACCCCTGTTGCAGGATGCCGAGAGCGATGTGAACCTCGTTGCCAGCGAGCTGAACAAGCTCTACAAGGACAAAGCCAATGAGGGCGTTGTTGCCTTCATGGGTCACGGTAACCCCGACAGCTATGACACCTACAAGGCCAACGTGCGCTACACGCAGCTCGAGGAGGCCTTGCAGTACTTCAGCAAGAATTATTTTGTGGGTACTGTTGACATGATGGACAACTTCAAGACCGACGTGTATGAGCGTATGGTTGCTGCCGGTATCACCAGCGGTAAGGTATATTGCCACCCCCTGATGTCGATTGACGGTGACCACGGTCACAACGACATGGCTGGTGACGATGACGACAACTGGGACGGCACCAAGTTCACCCCCAACGACGAGGGCGAGGTTGAGGACACCTCCTGGAAGATGTACTTCCACCACATGGGTTATGAGTGCAACAACTCGACCATGATTGAGAAGGGTCTGTTGGAACTCCCCACCATCCGTCAAGTGTGGATGAACCACACCCGTGACGCCATCAACGGTGATCCCCTCGATTTCTATCACAGCAAGAATCCCGAGTAAATGCGTTTTGCAGTTTTCAGTTGTCAGTTTTCAGCGGCATCCGCAAATAACTGACAACTGAAAACTAAAAACTATAGACTGATAATGAACAAAAGGCTATTGATTATAGCTGTGGCACTCCTCACGGGGAGTGCCGCATTTTCACAAATCCACAAGATGGAACGCAGCGACTCGTCAATGACGGGCCGCTCTTATACCTTAAATCCCGTGGTTGTGACCGGATCAGGTCACCATCAGCGCCTGAAATCCACCGCCACGCCCGTCCATGTGCTCAGCCGCCAGGAAATCAAGGAACAAGGCATCACCACCTTTGACGGCGCCTTGACGCGCATGATGCCGCAGGTGTCGATGGCACCTAACTCAATGGGCACCTTCCTGAGGCTCAACGGACTTGGCAACAAGTATATCCTTATATTGATTAACGGCCAGAAGTTGACGGGCGACATCTCCAACAATGTTGACCTGAACCGCATCAACATGGCACGCGTGAAGCGCATCGAGGTGCTTGACGGAGCAGCCTCGTCGCTCTATGGCTCGGACGCCATTGCCGGTGTCATCAATATCATCACCGACCAGCCCACCCAGCAACTGGTATCCCTCGGCAGCGATACGCGTGTGTCGGGCCACGGCCAACTGACAGAGAACATCACGCTGGACATCTTCAAGAACGGATTCGGCTCCTATACCTCTTTTTCACGAGACCGTGCTGACAGTTACCGCATCAACGATGTGGAATATGTCAAAGGTTCGGAAACCGAGACCCAACCGACCATTGCCCCCTTCTTCACGGGCTACCGCGCTAACCTCGTGGGCCAAAAGTTCACCTATGCTCCCAACGAGCAATTGGCGTTGAATGCAGGCATCGACTATTCCTACAAGATTACCGACCGCCCCGAAACCCGCAAGGACATCACGGGTGGCACCGACTATGAGATGCGCTACAAGGGCCTGCGCTGGAACGTGGGCGGCATCTACAAGTTCACGAGCCGCAACTCGTTGCAGGCCGACTTCACTGTTGACCGTTTCCGCTATGGCAAGCAGTATGACGTCATCACCAAGGACTACGCCATCGACGACTATGTGCAGTCCAAGAAGCAGCGCTCGATGGAAGGCCAACTCAAGGCCATCCTAGGGCTGATGAAGCACTCCACGACTATCTTTGGTGCCGATTGGCGCAAAGACTATCTGAACGCGACCTCGGGCAACATCAACCAGAACGCCTATACGGCAGCCGCCTTTGCCCAGCACGAGATGACCTTTTTTGACCGACTCACCGCTACGGTGGGGTTGCGCTTGACCTATCACGAGACCTTCAACTGGCACCTCACGCCCAAGGCCACGCTGATGTATGCTCCTGGCAACTTCCGTCTGCGTGCCACCTATTCGGCAGGCTTCCGTGCTCCAGGTCTTGACGAATTGTATTACCACTACTTCTCGGTCAACCGCGGCAAGGCACAGATCATCTTCGGCAACAAGGATCTCAAGCCCGAGAAGAGCAACTATTTCTCGCTCAATGCCGAGTACCGCAGCAATATCCTTGCCGTGAGTGTGACAGGATATTTGAACCGCATCAACGACATGGTCATCAGGGATAATATAGACGTGGATGCCACCTCACTGGCGATGCTACGAGCTGAATTTCCCGAAATGACTGATGACCAAGCGCAGAAACTCGAGCGTTACTCGCTGTATAAAAACAGCGACAAGGGTGACGTCAAGGGCGTGCAGGTCAACGTCTCGGCTAACCTGTTCAGGGGTTTCAACCTGTCGGCCAACTACGTTTACACCTATGCCCGCACCTGTAGCGGAGACCAATGGACACCGCTGGAGCGCAGCATCCGCCATGCCGCCACTATTGCCGCCAACTATTACCACAGTTGGGGCAACTACGGCCTGAACGTGAACGTCAACGGCAGGTTGCAGTCCAAGACCTACTATCCCGACTATGAGGACGCGCCAGGCTACGGTGTCTGGAACCTGAACACGTCTCACTCGTTTGACGGGTTGAAGCATTTGTATCTGGAACCGAGCATCGGCATCGACAACATCTTTGACAAGGTGGACCGCCGCATCGACTCATCCAACCGCAAGTATGCCCTGTATTCCCCGGGACGCATGCTCGTGGTTGGACTGAAATTGAAAATCAAGTAACCTTATATTGTAATCATTATGGAGGATTGTCGTGAGACAGTACCTCCATTTTTACTATTTTTGCTAAATTTGCGACTGATATGGGTAAGATAATCGTAGCAGGCATAGGGCCTGGCAGTAAAGAAGACATCACGCCTGCCGTACTCGACGCAGTACGGTCGGCAGATGCTATTGTGGGGTATAAATACTATTTCCAGTTTATCGAAGAGTATGTCCAGGATGGGTGCGAATGCATCGACACGGGCATGAAGAAGGAACGCGAGCGTGCCGAGCAGGCCTTTGAACTGGCCGAGCAAGGCAAGACCGTCGTGGTTATTTCATCGGGCGATGCTGGCATCTACGGCATGACACCGCTCGTCTATGAAATGAAGCGAGAACGCAATTCTGATGTGGAGATTGAATCCATGCCCGGCATCTCGGCCTTCCAGAAAGCCGCCTCGCTGTTGGGTGCTCCCATCGGCCATGATCTGTGTATCATTTCGCTGAGCGACCTGATGACCCCGTGGGAGGTCATTGAACGCCGTATCAAGGCCGCTGCCGTCGGCGACTTTGTCACCGCTATCTATAATCCCAAGTCCAACGGTCGCTACTGGCAATTGTATCGCTTGGTGGAGTTGTTCCTGCAGCAACGGTCGGCAGAAACGCCTGTCGGCTACGTCAGACAGGCAGGGCGTAATGAGCAGGAAATCAAAGTAACTACCCTCAGCGAGTTTGACCCCGAGGACGTGGATATGTTCACTGTGATTCTTATCGGCAATTCGCAGTCCTATATACATGACGGACTCATTGTCACGCCACGCGGCTACTACCGTGAGCGCAACGATGAAGCCATCAAGCCTGGCCAGCAGATTATGATAGAGTCGTTCCGTACCATTGAGAGCGAACTCCGCAATAAAGATATTCCACTTGACCACAAGTGGGCACTGCTGCATGCCATCCACACGACCGCCGACTTTGAGATGGAGCGTATCCTCTATACCGACGAGGGCGCTGTTGAGACACTTTATCATAAGGTTGCAAACGGAGAGTTAAAGACCATTGTAACTGATGTGACGATGGTGACCAGCGGCATCCGCAAGGGAGCATTGGCACGGTTAGGTGTGGAAGCCAAGTGCTACCTAAGCGACCCACGGGCTGCCGAGATGGCTGCGGCTCAAGGCATCACACGCACCCAGGCAGGCATCCGCCTCGCCGTTGAGGAGCATCCCGATGCGTTGTTCGCCTTCGGCAATGCGCCGACGGCATTGATGGAGCTGTGTGACCTCATCCGCAAGGGCAAGGCTCATCCTGCCGGCATCATCGCCGCGCCAGTGGGCTTTGTGCATGTGCGCGAGTCCAAACACATGGTCAAGCCGTTCAAAGCTATTCCCAAAATCATCGTCGAGGGGCGCAAGGGCGGCAGCAACTTGGCAGCAACCCTGTGCAACGCCATCTTGACCTTTGACGATGCCGAACAACTCAAGCCGGGACGAGACCTGTAATCCTCACGCTAAGCCGCAAAGTCGCAAAGTTTTAATCAACAGAAATCGAAATGAAGTTTTACGTTATAGGCATCAGTGACGCGCCACGGCCTTATTTTCCGCCGGAGGTAATCAGTATCATCTGCAAAGGGCGCATTTTCTCGGGAGGCAAGCGTCACTACGGGCTCGTCGCACCTTATCTGCCCGAAGGTTCCAAGTGGATTGACATCACTACGCCGCTGGATGCGGTCTTTGAGCAATACCACGACGAAGTGATTGTATTTGCCAGCGGAGACCCACTGTTTTTCGGGTTTGCCAACACCATCAAGCGCAAGGAGCCTGATGCCGAGATTGTACTATTCCCATCCTTCAACTCGCTGCAACTGCTGGCGCACCGCCTGGTGATGCCCTATCACGATATGCGCATCGTCTCGCTGACGGGACGCCCCTGGCCCGAGTTTGACCGGGCACTGATTGAGCGGGCTGGCAAAATCGGCGTGTTGACCGATCGGGAGCATACACCCGCCGCCATCGCACACAGGATGCTGGAATACGGCTATGACGGATATCAAATGCATGTAGGCGAGCATTTGGGCAATCCCGAAGAGGAACGCATCACGACGCTGTCGCTTGAGGAGGCTGCCAAACATGAGTTTGACTATCCTAATTGTTTGATTCTGTGCGGCCATGCCAAGGCGAGGCCCTACGGCATACCCGAGAGTGAATTTGCCTTGCTCGATGGTAGGGAAAAGATGATTACCAAGGCGCCGATTCGTCTATTGACATTACAAGCGCTTGAGCTGCCGCAGAAGAGCGTCCTGTGGGACATCGGTTTCTGTACAGGTAGCGTGTCCATCGAGGCACGGCTGCAATTCCCGCACCTGCACGTCGAGGCATTTGAGATTCGGCCCGAGTGCGAGGCATTGATTCAGGAGAACAGCCAACGTTTCGGTGCTCCTGGCATCAGTTGGCACATCGGGGATTTCCTTGAAACCAATCTCGATGCCCTACCCCGCCCTGATGCCGTATTCATTGGCGGGCATGGCGGTCACCTCAAGGAAATCATGGCTCGTGTGCTGTCCGTCATGACAGATGACGGCTGCATCGTGATGAACAGCGTCACCTCGCCCATGGTGCATACCGACAGCCATCAACTGTTTAACGAGGCATGTACCGAGTTGGGCTTGAAGAAAGAGCCACCTACACGCATTATCCTAAACGACAACAACCCAATCGAAATACTGAAATGCAAAAGATAGCCATCATCCCAATAAGCGACGAGGGACGCCATCTAGCCGACACCCTCCAGCAAGAGTTCCAAGCCTCGATTATCCGACGCTCCGAAGTGTCCAAGCGATGGAAAGACTTTGACGCCTTCATCTTTATTGGCGCGATGGGCATTTGTGTGCGCACGATAGCATCGCTCATCGAAGACAAGCATACCGACCCGGCCGTTATCTGCGTTGATAGTATGGGCAACCATACTGTTTCGGTTTTGTCGGGCCATGTGGGCGGAGCCAATGAGTTGACGCGGCGAGTAGCTTCGGCTTTGGGGGCCGATCCCGTGATTACCACCCAAAGCGACAATGCGGGACTGTGGGCGCTGGATACGCTGGAAGAACGCTTCAACTGGCCAGTAGCCAGCGAAGATGACATGAACGCCTGCATCTTCACCTTTGTCAACCGCAAACCCACCGCCCTGCTGATGGAAGTGAGCGATGGGGGTACCGACTATTTGGAAAAGACCCTTCCCGACCATGTCACCATCATCAACGACATCAGCGAGGCCGACCCCCAAAAATACCGACTCATCATTATGGTCACGCCATTCCGCCGCTATGCACCTGAGGGCATGTTGTCATTGCACTTTGTACCCATGGTCGGGACTATCGGCTTCGGGCTGGCTCATCATCCCGAGGATTACAAATTTATCTACGACCAGATGGACGAGGTGCTTGCTAAATGGGGCATCCTGCCGTGCGCTTGCCGCTACTGCACGATAGACGTCAAGGCCGATGAACCGTTTGTACGACTTTTAAAGGAAGGATATAACGAGGAAGTTGAGTTCTTCACCGCTGAACAGTTGGCAGCCGTTGAAGTGCCCAATCCGAGTGACACGGTGGCTAAACATGTGGGCACGCCAAGCGTGTGTGAGGCTGCTGCCATCCTTGGCTCCAACCACGGCAAACTGATAGTACCGAAGATTAAAGGCAAGAATTTCACGGTGGCATTGGCCATCGACCATCAATACCTGCGTCATCAGCAAGGCCACATCGAGATAGTGGGTGCTGGCCCAGGTGACCCCGATTTGGTATCAGTAAGAGGCCGCAAGATGCTGGAACGTGCCGACCTGATTCTGTATGCGGGTTCGTTGGTACCGCGGGAATTGACCTTGTGTGCCAAACCCGGTGCCGTTGTTCGCAGTTCGGCAAGCATGAATCTGGAAGAGCAATGCGCGTTGATGAAGGAATTCTATGATCAGGGTAAATTCATCGTGCGCCTGCACACGGGCGACCCGTGCATCTTCGGGGCAATACAGGAGCAGATGGCATTCTTTGACCAGCATGGGATGCATTATCACATCACGCCGGGCATCTCGTCATTCCTTGCTGCAGCAGCCGAACTGAGGAGCCAGTTCACCATTCCCGAGCGCACCCAGACTATCATCCTGACGCGTGGCGAGGGCCGCACGCCCATGCCCGAGAAAGAGCAGTTGCACCTGCTGGCCCGCAGCCAAAGCACGATGTGCATCTTCTTGAGTGCCGCCATCGTGGATGATGTGCAGCGGGAACTGCTCACGGAATATCCCGAGGATACCCCCGTTGCCGCTTGCTACCACCTCACATGGCCCGACCAACGCATCTACCGAGGTGTATTGAAGGACTTGGCCAAGATTGTCCACAACAATAACCTCACGTTGACCACGATGCTCGTCGTGGGCGAGGCGATCGACAACCGCAAGGGCCTTTCGGAATTATATAACAAACATTTCACTCACCTGTTTAGAAAGGGTGACGATAGAACTGAGAAATGATTCTGGTATTCGGTGGAACGACAGAGGGCCGCATGGCGGCTAAGGTGCTCGAAGAATCGGGCGCCACTTACTGCTATTCCACGCGTAGCGACACACAGGATATCCAGCTCGTGCACGGCCACCATGTCACTGGTGCGATGGAAGTGCCCGAGATGATCGCATTTTGCCAGGAGCATGACATTAGGCTTATTGTTGATGCCGCCCATCCGTTTGCCGTCAATCTGCACCGCAATGTCGTCGACTTGGCTGGGCAAATCGGAGTACCGATTATTCGCTATGACCGCATCTACCCGCCTCATGACGAGGAGTTCGTTTGGTGCAAAGATTATGACGATGCCATATACCAACTGAAAACGCATGGCGTTAATCGTCTGTTGGCTCTCACGGGAGTCAATACAATTAGTCGTCTGCAGGCATATTGGCAAGACCATGAATGCTGGTTCCGCATTCTGAAGCGTGATGAATCGCAGGCATTGGCGCAGAAAGCAGGATTTCCCTCAGACCACCTCGTTTACTACGAAAAAGACGATACCGCATCGTTGATGAATCAGCTGCATCCTCAAGCCATCATCACCAAGGAAAGCGGGACGAGTGGCGGCTTTGAAGAGAAAGTCCATGCTGCACGGCAAGCGGGTATCAAAGTCTTTGTCGTTGAACGGCCTGAATATCCTACAGCCGATGACATCACTGTTGAGCACGTCAACGGTCCTCATGGCCTGCGACGGATGGTGGAACGGCTGTTGCCGGAGTTTTATCCGTTGCACAGCGGCTTGACAACGGGCACTTGTGCCACGGCTGCAGCCATTGCTGCGACCCGACGCCTGACCACAGGTGAGATGCCCGATCAGGTACCAGTTGTTCTTCCTGATGGAGAGACCATCTTTGTGCCCGTGAGTTATGGCGATGGCTACGCATCAGTTTATAAGCAGTCTGGTGATGACCCTGATGTTACCAACGGCATAGAGATACGGGCAAGCGTCAAGCCTAGCGACTATTTTGAGATATTAGGCGGTGAGGGGGTCGGACGGTTCACTGTGCCTGGTTTTGATTTTCCGCCAGGAGAGCCTGCCATCAACAAGGCCCCGCGCCAGATGCTGCGCGACAATATCAAGGAAAATGTCAGCATCACCATCAGTGTGCCGCAAGGTGCCGAGATTGCCCGCCGCACCTTCAATCCGCGCTTGGGCATTGAGGGCGGTATCAGCATCATCGGCGTTTCGGGCATCGTCAAGCCATTCAGTGAGGAGGCATTTGTGGCGAGCATCCGCAAGTGCATGCAGGTCGCTAAGGCTTCGGGCAGCGACCGGGTGGTCATCAACAGTGGCGGCAAGAGTGAGCGCTTTGTAAAAGCGCAATACACCGACCTGCCACAGCAGGCCTTTGTGGAATATGGGAATTATATTGGGGAGACGTTGGCCATCGCCAATGAACTCGACATCAAGAACGTCACGATGGGAGTGATGCTGGGCAAGGCCGTGAAACTCGCGGCAGGCAACCTCGACACCCACAGCCGTCACGTCACAATGGACAAAGATTTCGTCATGAGCATGCTCAACGAGGCTGGCATCAACATCGACATCAGTGACCTCACCCTCGCCCGTGAACTCTGGGACAGGATTCCTGCAGCCAAGTTGCAGGACTTTGCCACCGTCGTCATCAAGCATTGCACACAATACTGCGCCCCATTATTGCCTAAAGGGATGCTTACTGTCCTTCTAATTGATGATAATGGGAAGATTTATTACTCGTAGGAGGTCTTGCGGCGGCGGTAGAGGACGTAGATGATGATGGGGGCGCCGATGAGGGCGGTGACGCTGTTGACGGGCATGGCGCCTTCAAATCCTGGGGCTCTTGCAATGAGGTTACAGATGAGGGCCAGCAACGAACCACACAATGCCGTAGCGGGCATGAGTTTCCAGTGGTCGCTGGTGCGGAAGATACCGCGGGCCAAATGGGGCACAGCCATACCGATAAACATAATGGGGCCGCAATAGGCAGTGACGATAGCGACCAGCGTACCTGAGCAAATGATGATCCAAGTGCGGGCCCGCTTGACGTTGACGCCCAAGTTGGCGGCATAACGGTCACCCAGCAGCATAGCGTTCAGGGACTTGACGAGCAGGAAACTCAAGGGCAGCAGAATGCACATGAGCACGACAAAAAGTATCATCTGGTCACCCGAGACACGCGAGAACGAGCCGAGTCCCCACACCACAAAGGCCTTGACATCCTCCTCGGGACTGAGGAATTTCAAGACGCCGATAATGGCAGTGGCGAGGTAGCCAATCATCACACCGATAATCAACAACGTGACATTTCCCCGAACCTTGCCCGAAATCCACACAATCAGCATCATCACAGCAATGGCACCGATGATAGCGGCAACCGATACCGCTGCATCGCCCAGATAGCCCAACGAACTCAACGCTACCCCACCCAACTGTCCTGACAACAGCACGACAAAAGCGACGCCCAGACTGGCGCCGTTGGAGATACCCAAAATGGATGGTCCTGCAAGTGGGTTGTGGAAGATGGTCTGCATCATCAGGCCACTCACGGCTAGGCCCGCCCCCGCCGCAATGGCGGTGAGCACTTGGGGTAATCTGGAACTGAGGATGATGTTGGTCCAGATTTCGTTTTCACTGCCCTGCCCGATAAGGATGCTACAAATGTCACCTACCGGTATCTTGACAGAACCGATGAACAGGTTGACAATCACCATCACGGCAATTGCCACCACAAGGGCCAACATCAGGGGCAGTACTCTTCTCATATTCTCTAGTTATTAGTCTCTAGAATCTCTAGATTATCTAGATGCTCTAGAACTCCTAACTTCTAACTTTTACTGCAGGAGGCGGTAGAAGGTGGGTTGATAGTCTTTCTCGACCAGTTCGGGATGGAAGATGGCGACAAAGTCCTTCAGGAGCACGTCGGGCTTGACGGGAGCGATCTCGTAGTAGGGCGTCTGCTTCATGTTGCAATAGATGACCTTCTTCTCCTTGAAGGCCTTGAACATCTCGTTGCGAGGCTCCGAAGCCTTCAGCGCCTCGTAGGAAAAGTCTCCCTGGTAACTGTTGAGGATGCGCCAGTAGTCAGCATTGGCCGAGAGGGCATACATCTTTTCAAACTCCAGGTCCTCGCCCGAGGTTTCGTCATCGTTGATGACATAGTCGGCTCCCGCATCACGGAAAATCTGAGCCAGGTAATTCTTACCGCCCACGGCATGCCAGTTGCCGTAGTGCATCTCGCCGCTGGTGACGGTGGGGCGCTGCTCTACCTTGGCGGCCTTCTCCTTCAATTCATTGTATCGGCTCTCAATGCCAGCGAAAATTTCGGCAGCCTCTTTTTCCTTACCGATAAACATGCCGATGAATTTGATCCACTCAGCCTGTCCCAGCGGGTCAAGTTCCTTGTAGCCCAAGTGGGGCACCAGCGTGATGCCGATTTCCTTGATGGCATCATAGCCACCGCGCTTGGAGGGAGAAATGAAGATGACATCAGGATTGGCAGCCATGACCACCTCGGGGTCAAACTCACCTTCCATGCCAATCTTGACAATGCGTCCGTCCTTGACACGTGCCTTGATGTCCTCGTTAAAGAGGTTCTTGGTGCCGGTGATACCCTTGACCACGTCGTGGGCATCAAGGATGGTGAAATTGGACAGTTGCAACGAAGTCATGCAGATGGTTCGCTCGATGGGCACTTTGACCTTGACATAGCCCTCGGGAACAACAGTCGCTTCATCGTGCACCAGTGCAAAATGGTCTTTTTTACCCACGTCGACCAACCTGATGTCGGCAGAGTCACGAACACTGAAACCTGTGGCATACTTCACGGTCACTTCTTCCATTGAATCGGCACCCGACTTCGCCTGTTTGTCACCCTGTGTAGAGCAGGCGCAAAGCAGCACCAAAACTGCGATAAATCCTAAAAATTTCTTCATTCTTTTGTTCATCTGATTTATGCTACAAAAGTACTACTTTTTTAGGGAACAGATGGCAGTAAACAATGATTATTTTGTACCTTTGCGCTATGGAAAATACGACTGTAAAAACCAGGTGGTATGACAGCGTGTGGGCGGCGTTGATTTTTTTCACGCGGATGCCGTTCTGGCGTATTTATCAGCCCCCACAGGCGAGTTACAAGGCGGTTGTTGAGTATTGGCCACTGACCGGCTGGCTCACTGGTGGGGCGATGGCTGCGACACTCTATTTCGGCAGTATGATATTGCCTCATGTCGTCGCTGTGATTGCCGCTATTGCCGTGCGGTTATTGATTACCGGGGCACTGCACGAGGACGGTCTGGCCGACTTCCTAGACGGATTCGGCGGTGGTGGCGACCGCAACCGCATCCTTGCCATCATGAAGGATTCGCACATCGGCACCTATGGCGTGTTGGGGCTTGTCGTCTATATGCTGCTCTTGGGGACAGCACTCTACAGCATGCCTGTGGCAGTGGGTGCACTAACAATCCTGGCTGCCGACCCGTTCTCCAAAATGGTCACGAGCCAATTGGTGTCAATGCTCCCCTACGCACGCCGTGAGGAAGAGGCCAAAAACAAAACCATTTATCGCAAACCCACGACAGTTGCAGGTCTATTCTTGTCACTGCAAGGCTTGTTACCCATGGCATTGATGATCTGGCTGACGGGAATCAGTTGGTACCTTGTCCTCTGTATACCGGTTGTGGTAATGTATTTCCTATATCTGCTCATCCTGAATAAGATTCGCGGTTATACGGGCGACTGCTGCGGAGCCGTGTGCCTGCTGGTGGAATTGACGGTATATCTTGTCGCATGTTCACAACAACAGTTGATGTAAATAAAACAACAATAAACACAATAAGCACAATGATAAATAACTATAATCAATTTTTGTATTTATTGTACTTATTGTCTTCTTTTCAACAATGGAGATTGTTTTGATTAGACATACGAGCGTTGATGTCCCGAAAGGTACCTGCTACGGATGGACCGATGTGCCCGTCAGGGAGACCTTTGAGCAAGAAGCCGAGGTGACTCGCCTGTCATTAATGCAGTACTTACCGTTTGACAAGGTGTTTTCTTCGCCCTTGACGCGCGCCCGCAAATTGGCCGCCTATTGCGGTTATCCCGATGCCGAGACCGATGACCGTCTCAAGGAGATGAACATGGGCGAGTGGGAAATGCAGCTGTATGATAAGATTCAAGACCCGCACCTGCAGGAATGGTACGACGACTACATCTACCAGCCCACGACAGGCGGCGAGAGTTTTCTGCAACAGTACCAACGGGTGGCAGCGTTCCTTGACGAGCTTAAGGGCAAACCTTACCGACGCGTGGCCATCTTTGCCCACGCAGGAGTGCTCATCAGCGCAGGCATCCATGCTGGGCTCTATTCCTGGGACGACGCGTGGAGCAATCTCCCCGATTACGGAGATTACATTATTGTAGAGACGCAAAATTTTGCGTCTCTACAGCAAGGCGAATGATATTGAGATGCAAAATATATTCAAATGAGAAAAATCATATTGATTACAGGTGGACAGCGCTCAGGCAAGAGCAACCATGCCGAGCAATTGGCATTGAGCCTTGCCGACAACCCTGTGTATGTCGCTACAGCACACATTTGGGACGAGGAGTTCCGTGAGCGGGTGCGCAGCCATCAAGAACGCCGTGGCCCGCAGTGGACCAACATAGAAGAGGAGAAATACTTGAGCCGCCATGACTTGACAGGACGCGTAGCAGTGATTGACTGCGTGACATTGTGGCTGACCAATTTATTCTTTGAGGGCCAGAATCAAGACACACAGCAGACCTTAGCAGCCGCTAAAGAGGAATTTGACCGCTTCACGGCACAAGACGCGACCTTTATCTTCGTGACCAACGAAATCGGGAGCGGCGGCGTGAGCGTGGATGCCGTGCAACGACGGTTCACCGACCTGCAGGGTTGGATGAACCAATACATCGCTGCCCGCGCCGACGAAGTCATCCTCATGGTATCAGGAATCCCAGTAAAAGTTAAGACTTAAGAGTTAGGAGTTTAGAGTTCCAGAACGTCTAGAGTATCTAGGAACCAAAACTAAGGACTAAGAAAATGAGAGAATTCAATATACAACACACTGATAAGTCGATGGCATCTGCCATCCAGCAGAAAATCGATCACTTGAACAAACCCAAAGGCTCACTGGGACGTCTTGAGGAATTGGCATTGCAGATTTGCCTCATCCAACAGACCTTGACACCTAGCCTGAACCATCCTTGCCACCTGTTGTTGGGTGGCGACCACGGCATTGAACGCGAGGGAGTAAGCGTGTCACCACGCGAGGTCACCTGGCAACAGATGATCAACTTTACCCATGGGGGTGGCGGCGTGAACATGTTCTGTCGTCAGCATGGTTTCAAGTTACGCATCGTGGACACGGGAGTAGATTATGACCTGAGTAATGTTGAAGGCATCATCGACCGCAAGATTGCCCGTGGCACCCGCAATTTCCTGCATGAGCCCGCCATGAGCGAGGAGGAGTTTGACCGCGCCATTCATGTCGGCTGTGACCTGGTGGATGAATGCATCGCCGAGGGGTGCCAAGTATTGTGCATCGGCGAAATGGGTATCGCCAACACTTCACCGTCCAGCATCTGGATGAGTTTGTTTGGCAACATCCCGCTTGACGAGTGCATCGGTGCAGGAGCGGGTCTTGACCATCCTGGTATCCAGCACAAGCGCGAAGTACTTGCACAAGCATTGAAACATTACCATGAAACGATGATGAATACGACTGAAAATGCCATCCGCTATTTCGGTGGTTTTGAGATGGTAACGGCCATCGGTGCCATGCTGCGAGGTGCCGAGAAGCACCTCATCGTCTTGGTTGACGGCTTCATTATGACCGCCTGTGCCATCGCAGCCATTCAACTCTACCCTGCCGCCCAAGATTATATGGTCTTCACCCATTGCGGTGACGAGAGCGGCCACCGCCGGATGCTCGACATCGTGGATGCCAAGCCCATCCTTAACCTGGGTCTGCGCCTCGGCGAAGGAACAGGTGCCCTCTGCGCTTTCCCCATCATCGATTCGGCCGTGAGAATGATCAACGAGATGAACAACTTCGACACTGCCCACATCACCAAATACTTCTAGAGGAAAGCAACACATCATCAGAGGACAAAGGCTCTCAACTGAAACACTTCGCGCACACGGGTGTCATCAGTTGTAACTTATTGCTAGCACGGGTGCTATCAGCTGGGACGCGTTCTTTTGATTGCCAAAGCGAAGCGACGCCATCAAAAGACCCGTCCCAATGATGCACCATTCTTGCCGCTATCACCACCCCCGAAAAATTTACATCAAAAGAACCGTCCCTATTTTACGTTCTGGGACATTTTCAGGAGCATGAGGATAATCCTCTAAAATTCGTCCTTTTAATTGCAAAAGCGAATCGACGCCATCAAAAGATCCATCCCAATGATGCTCCATCCTTACTGCTACCAGCTCTAAAATTACATCAAAAGAACCGTCCCTATTTTACGTTCATCAAAAGGAGAGTCGTTGCTATGATACCTATAAGCATGAGTAGCTCGGAGAGGCGGTTGATGCGGACGGCGGTATGCATATCCTGGGTGGTGAGCGGACGGTCATTCTCGCCGATGTAGGGCTTGTCGAAAAGTTCGCCGAAGTAGTAATGAGGGCCACCGAAGCGGCAGTTGAGGATGCCGGCAAGGGCTGCCTCGGGGTAGCCGCTGTTGGGACTGGCATGGCGGCGACCGTTTTTCCACACGAATTTCAAGAGTGATAACTTGCCCGATGCGATGACCATCAGCAGGGCGGTCAGGCGGGCGGGAATATAATTCGCCACGTCATCGATGCGGGCAGCCCAACAACCGAAGTCCTTGTAACGCTCAGTGCGGTAGCCAATCATCGAGTCGAGGGTATTGACCATCTTATAGGCCAACATGCCGGGAGTGCCCAATAACGCAAACCAGAACAGCGGAGCGATTACGCCGTCGCTCAGGTTTTCGGCTAGGGTCTCGAGGGCGGCAGTGCGTACTTCCTGGGGTGACAGTTGCGACGTGTCGCGTCCCACGATGCGAGCGACCTGCTGGCGTCCCTCGTCCAATGAACGGTCCAACGCCAAGAAGACCTCTCGCACCTCGCGGATGAGCGTCGTGCCAGCCAGGCAGTAGAAAATGATGATGGTATCCAAAATGAGCCACAAAACCATGTTGGGCACCAACCGCTTGAGTCCCCACACGACAAAAAATACCATCAAGATCAAGGCTAAAGCCATCACGGCTCCCTTGACCATGCGGTGTGCCCCATGGTTGAGGCGGTGCTCGCCCCACGAAATCATCTTGCCGAACCACACGACGGGATGCGGCAAGCAAGACGGGTCACCAAACACAAAATCCAGCAACCATCCCAGCAAGAGCGGCAATATAATCAACAAGTTCATCATATTAAAAAAGAAGACAATAAGTACAATAAAAACAATATAATAAAGAGAACTATACTTGTATTTATTGTAGTTTTATCGTGTTTTTTGAAATTGTTTTATAGTCGTGACCAAGGCATCGTTTTCGGTGGGCGACTGGGTGGCGATACGGAAGTGGTGCGGCGTGAGACCCGTGAAATTGGAGGCATCGCGGATGAGGATGCCATGCTCCCTAGCCAGGTATTCCTTCAGTTGGGTTGCCGTGGCATGAAGGATGGTGCATAGGAAGAAATTGGTCTGTGTATCAAATGCGGCAATGCCGTCTATCTCGTTGAGCATGGCGCGAAGGCGCTGGGTCTCGGCCAAATAAGATGGCAGGTCGGGGATAGCGGTCACTCCTCGTTGCACAAGCCACTTGCCCGCCTCCAGCGACAGGGCATTGATGGCCCAAGGACGGTATTGCTCCCGAAGGCGGCAGATAACCTCAGCAGATGCCGTGATATAGCCCAAACGCAGCCCAGGCACTGCATAGCGTTTTGTCATCGAGTGCAGCAGGATGATGTTGTCACGATGGACCACGTCGGCAGGTTGCAGCAACGGAGCCATCGTATAATCCTCGTAGGACTGGTCAACGATGAGCAGGCGATAGCGCTCGGCAAGGGACAACACCTCCTCTACTGACCGCACATCGCCCGTGGGATTGTTGGGGTTGCACAGCCAGCACAGGGCGCCTTCCTCGCTCTCTTGATAGCCAAACACGCGGCAGGCATCCTCATACTCCCTGAACGTGGGTTGCAGGATGTGGCAGGTGCCCTCATGGCGATAGGTCTGGGCGATGAGGTAGATGGCATCAACTGCTCCACTGGTCACCATCACCTCGTCGGGACTGATGCCGCACTCGCGGGCAATCATCTGTTCCAACGATGCTGCTGAGGGTTCGGGATAGGAGCGCACGACATCTAGTCTGGAACACAGGTAGTTGTTGAGCGCACTCAGGTCAGTCCCGTTATAGATGTTGGAACTGAAGTTCATCTTAATATTATCGTAACGATACAGGTCGTCGCCGTGTCCTTCAATCATGGTCAGTCAGGATATTGTAAATCTGTTCCATATCGACGTATTGGCGCACGTGGGCAGCCAAGCGGTCGTATTGTTCTTCCTTGAAAGCCGCGTAGTCAAATGGCTGATTACCCTCGGCAATCTTGTTCCTGAACGGCTCTAACAAGAAATCGACAAAAGGCGTGTTGTCGAGGATGCCGTGGACGTAGGTGCCCATGCATTTGCCATCAACGATGTAACCATCCTCGCGCCCGTCATTGAGGTGGAGCAAGGGAGAAGGCTTGGCATCTCCCACGGGGTGCGTCTCGCCCTGGTGGATTTCATAGCCTTGACCATATTGGCAAGTGACTTGGCGCGTCTGCTTATTACCGTTCATCGTTGTGGTCGTTGGCAGCAAACCAAGTCCAGGCAAACGCTCTATGTCACCCTCAACGTGTTCAGGGTCAAGCACCTCCATGCCCATCATCTGGTAACCGCCACAGATACCCAACACTGCAGCACCCTCGCGATGCGCTCTCACGATAGCTTGGGCACAGCCGTTGCGACGCAGTTCGTACAGGTCATGCAGGGTCGATTTGGTACCCGGCAAGATGATGATGTCGGCCTTCTTGATGTCCTCGGTATTGTTGGTGTAGAACAGGTGAACACGCGGGTCACGTTCCAGCGCGTCAAAGTCGGTATAATTGGACAAGTGACGCAGCATGACAACAGCCACATTGACTTTGCCACGCTCGGCCTGCATTGACTTTTGAGCCAATGCCACGCTATCTTCCTCCTCGATGTAAATATCTTTATAATAAGGGATAACGCCCAACACGGGAACACCGCAGATGTCCTCCAGCATCTTGCGCCCCTCATCAAACAGCCGCATATCGCCACGGAACTTGTTGATGATGATACCCTTGATGAGGCTGCGGTCTTCGGGCGTCTGCAAGGCAATACTACCATACACCGAAGCAAACACACCGCCACGGTCTATGTCCCCCACGAGGATGACATCGGCATGAGCATGGCGCGCCATGGGCAGGTTCACAAGGTCGGTGTCACGCAGGTTGATTTCCGAGATGCTGCCCGCGCCCTCCATTACAATGGGATTGTAACGGGACGCCAAACGGTCGAAGGCATCGCACACCTCACGGCGATAGTCAATGTCTGACGTGCCACGGCGCCAGTAGTCATAAGCATTCTTGTTGCCTATTGGTTTGCCGTGCAGGATAACCTGCGAGGTGTGGTCCGACTGCGGCTTCAACAGTAGCGGATTCATATCGGTGTGGCAGGGAATACCCGCTGCCTCGGCTTGGACGGCCTGGGCACGGCCGATTTCAAAGCCCTCGGGCGTGGCAAAGGAGTTTAATGCCATATTCTGGGCCTTGAACGGAGCAGGTGAATAGCCGTCTTGCTTGAAAATGCGGCAAAAGGCAGCAGCCACGACGCTCTTGCCCACGTCGCTGCCCGTACCGGCAAACATCACTGGATGCAATCGTCGTTTGTTACTCATTCTTTCTCGTTGGCTAAGACAAACAGATAATCAGACAGGCGGTTCATCATCACAAGGATGTCTTTATTGACGGGATGCTCCCGATTCAGCGACCACAGGCGACGTTCCACTGTGCGGGCCTGTGTACGTGCCAAGTGAATGAACGCTGCCAACTGTGACCCTCCACCTGGAACGACAAAACCGCCTTGATAATCGGCTTGGTCGATGGCTCGCTCTAGCTGAGTGATGATATCAGCGGCATGGAGTTCTCGAGGATTGTCGCTACCCTCAGGAGTTGCAATGTGACTCATGACCACCATGAATTCGCGCTGCACGGCATGAATGAGCTGTGAATTCTCTTTGTCATCGCCGAGCATTGACCGCACGATGCCTAAATAGGCATTCAATTGGTCAATCTGCCCGTTTGCCTCAATGCGCGGATCATCCTTTGCGACCCTCACTCCGTCGCGTAGGCTGGTCATACCCTCATCTCCGGTTTTGGTATATATCTGTTTCATTGTATCAGTTATCAGTTTTCAGTTGGCAGTTGGCAGTTTTCAGTTGGCAGTTTTCAGTTGGCAGTTGTTAGAATGCGAGTGCCAACTATTAACTGTTCTCTATTAACTATAAACTATAAACTTATCTCATACAAATGCGTATAACTTGCCCATACGTTTTTGTAATGAATGACGGGAGTCGGCACAGGTTCCCCCTTGGCATTATACACTTGGGTGGCTGATTGTGGCGTCTCTCCCAAGAATTGCGTGTAGTGGAACTCATGCCCACGATATTCCTTGCCATCAAGCGTGAAGCACCGATAGCCCAACGAAAGCTTGCGATCAATCTTGCGGGCAGTAATGTTGTAGGGCAGTACGCCGCACATGGGAAATTCGCCCACGTCGGTGATGATTCTTTCGCATAGGTACATCATGCCACCGCACTCGGCAATGATGTGTCCGCCACGATCGGCATAGTCCTTGATAGCCTTCCGTGTCGCCTCGGCCTGTACCAAAGCGTCAAGATGTTTCTCTGGATAGCCGCCTGGTAGATAAAGCAGCGCCACATCGTCAAGACGTGGGACATCATGCTCAGGGTCAAAGAATGACACTTCCGCAAATCGGTCGATATTCTCCTGATAAATAAAAGAAAAGGACTCATCGTTACGGGCAATCAAAGTGCGTCCAGTCCGTTCACATCTCTTGCAAGGCTGCGGGCAAACGGGCTTGTCATTGCTCGTCAGTTCCAAAAGCCGTTGCCATTGCACATTCTGCTCCAGCAGGTCAATCAAGAGCTTATTCTCGGGCTTCTCGCTGAAGTCCAGCCCCAAGTAACGTGAACCTTGCTCAAGTTCGGCTTTCTTGGGTAGATAGCCAAAGCACTCGATGCCCATGTCGTCACACACCTGCTGCAACATAGCGAAGTGCCTTGCCGACCCGACGCGGTTGAAGATCACGCCGCTGATACGGACATCCTTGCGGAAATTGACGAAGCCCGAAATGAGCGCCGCCATCGAATAGGCCGCCGACTTGGCGTCCACCACGAGAATGACCGGTAAATCCAGCACACGGGCTATTTCGGCCGAAGACCCCTTGTCGCGGTCATAGCCATCAAACAGGCCCATCATGCCCTCGACAACGCACACATCGGCATCCTCCCCATAACGTTCAAACAATTCCCGCACATGCTCAGGCGTTGCCATGAACGTATCCAAGTTGATACTCGCCCTGCCACATACCGCAGCATGAAATTTGGTATCAATATAGTCTGGTCCGCACTTAAACGGCTGGACCCTATACCCCTTGAGGGTAAACAACGCCATCAGTCCCCGAGCAATCGTCGTCTTGCCCGAGCCACTATGAGGTGCCGCTATCAGAAACCCATGTCGCATTTACCCTGCAAATTTACTCATTATTTCCGAAATCCCCAACCATTGCGCCAAAGTGCACACTTCCTTTTATTCCATCGCAAGAATCCAGCAGATATCGCCGTGAAAGATGACTATTGTCAATCCTTCTCGCTCCAACCAGGAAAGGAAAACCTGCTTATTGGTTCATTTCAAGCCGATGCATTGTTTAGCGCGGTCGGTAAGGTAGGGTTTCAAGCGGTTGTAAGGAACCGTGAGATGGAAGCATCCGGCTGTGTAACCTACCAGAGAATAGGGCTGGAACGAGACAGTCACACCTGCAGGTGTTAATGTAGGCTGAGGCAACAGCATCTCTCCTGTCGGTTTGCCGTCATCGTCGGCCAGCTGAACACCATCCCAAAAATTGGCAGAGTAATACTGATATTCTTCATCATTCTCGGCTGCCTTGGCAAACAGTTTGAGGACCTGTTCCTCGCTGCCTGGTTTGAACAAGTATTTCCAATCTATTTCCTGGTGGTTCGCATGGTCATAGGAAACCAACTCGACTGTTGACCAGCCATGAGCACCGCCTCCATACCCACTGATTGCCAACTGGTAAGTCACATAATGGTCGGTGTAGTAGCGCGCCCGCAAACTCAAGCATGAGTAAAGGGCAGATGGATAATTATCAGGGTCAGTTCCCCATTCTGATTTAATGTCATTGAAATACTTACCAGAGATATACTTATTGATGGCGTCCCGATTGTCAATGCTGCCTTTATATCCGCTGCGATTACTCCATGTAGTGGTGAAGTAAGTGGGACGCGAGACAACTACCCGTATCGGTTTTGTTGTCTGGGCGAGTGCGACAGTGGAAATCCAGTGGCTGATATATTGGCTATTGGGTACCGATGAAGTGGGATAGTCTATTTCGAGAGGGCATGCTACCCTATCGTTGAAATCCGCGACATTGCTCCAGCGTTGGCGCTTAAAGCCTGGCAATGGAGTGAAGTTGAGCGCTGACAATTGTTTCACGCTATTGGGGTCCGAGAAATCCACTAAGACGGATTTTTCGCCCACCGAGATCAAGAACTCCGGTTTAGCTGCACCTCGTTGAGTGTAAAAAAACGAGGGATCCTCGACAAGGACTTTCTCACCTGTAAAGAGGACTGTTGTGAACAGGTGCTCATCCTCGGCAAGATAATAAGTATTTCCTCCTGCATTACAAAAGAGTTCCGCTGACCATGAAGCGCCTTTAACGATTGAATTCAGGAACTCGGGCGACTCTATCGTGAGATTTATTGTGCTGTCATCGTATTCATCGGAATCAGCGAACCCTTCAGATGGCTCATCTTCTAATGATTGGATTGCCAGTGTTGCACTTTGGGAATTTTTTTTCTCCTTATTGCCATTATGGACGATACACAGCATTGCTGTGAGCAATCCTGCAATGATAATCGTCAAGATGATATGCTTCTTGTTCATCAGTAAAAAATTGGGTTAATTCGTTTATTGTTTTGCCTTATCCATAGCATCGGCTGCGCTCTTGAGCCGCTGACGGGCAGTTTCCTTGGCATCATTTGCCAGCTTCTTCTGGTAACGGGCCTTGTCGGTCTCGTCATCTGCCTTGCGTTTGTAGGTGCGGGCCTTGTCTGCCTGCTTGTTGCGGGTACAGTAATCCACTTCGCGTTGATACTCTTTGGCCTTCTTAACGTGATACTCTGCTTCCCGATCATAGCCCTCGGCCTTGCTGATATAGTACTCAGCGTCACGCATGTAACTACGGGCCTTGTCCAAGTAGTAATTGCTTTGGGGAAAGGCCGAGTGGCATGTTATCAATGCTACAATTAATGCTAGTATTAGCCGTTTCATGACCATTGTATGACTCGCTATAGTTTCCAACCTTTATTATTGAGATAGTTTTTACAATCGTCGCAGAACGCAGGTGTTTGAGCGAACTTGTCACCATGCTCGGCATCCACCATAAAGCAATGCTGGTCTTTACAGTGATCCAAGCCAAAAGCATGGCCTAGTTCATGCAACATGAGTTTACGCATATTATCATCACTTTGTAACCTGCGTTCCTTGGGGCGCATAGATGAAATCACACAAACATTTTTGCCCGTCCGCCCTAAACCGAAGATGCCCCAAGTCGGAGACTTCTCATTAGGATGATAAATGATTTCGTCTGTCATTCCCAAGGCAAATCCTCCGTTCTTGAACCTCTCCAAGTCATCAAGCAGACCGGCTGCCCTGTATCGGTTTCCCTTCTTGTAGTACTCCTTTGGCGGCAAAGGCAACGCTGCTTTCACCAAAATCACGCTCGGGTACACTTTTTCCAATTCGCGACAAAGATACTTTGCCTTCGCTACGGGGAAATCGTCATAGCGATACATGTAGATATACAACGGCTTTAGGTCTTCACTCTTTGCGGCCTTTGGCACTACCGACTTCTGATGTACCGGATTCGCCTTAGCAGGAGTTTCTCTTCTCCCGTTACAATCAGTAAATGTAATACATAAGGCAAAAGCCATCACCATCAGCATAATCTGTCCTTTCAATTTCATAACCTATTCAATTTCAATAATAATTCCAGTATAGTTGTCGGTTGCCCTTTCGTTGCAAATATTTAAGTATTTCTCCGCAACCTGTTCAACGTCCTTGGCACATTGAAGTGTGTGCAGCAAGGTTTCGTCATCAATGGCATTATATAATCCATCGGTGCAAAGCAGGAGACGGTCGAGAGGCTCTAACAGAATGGTTTTCACGTCGGGAATGGCACTCTCGGGATGGCCCGTGAAAAATGCTCGGGTAATCTCGGAATGACCAAAAGAATTGCTCTCCACATGGTCAAGGGTGCGGTATTTCACATTTCCCTTGATGTCGATGACATAGCAACGGCTGTCGCCAGCATGGGCGATGGTCGCTTGATTACTCTCCACACTAGCCATGACCAGGGTTGTGCCCATCGCACTCAAGCCAGATTTCTCATCAAGGGCTACACTTGCAGTCTCTGCCGCATGGAGGACCTTCTGGAGTGAATCGGGCTCAGCATGTTCTTGCCAGTAGGCCATCAACGTATCGCAAACCGTACGGCTGGCCACCTCGCCACCAAAATGTCCTCCCATACCGTCACACACGACAAACAAAGTTTTGCCTGACGACTCAAGGATGCCGCAACAATCCTCGTTATTCTGTCGTGGACCTTTCTCTGAGAAATGAACGTATTTCATTTTATTCAAAATAGTACAAATTGCTGTAATTGAAAGTGGTCAGTTCGGATTTGACATCGTCCAGTTCCTTCATTCGCGAGGGAGTGTCCTTCAGGCCATAATGGTCGATGCAGCCTCTCAGGCGTTGAGTGAATTTCACCATCTCCACGTCAATCTCCTCCTTGGTTGCAGTGATGCCATTGTCTATCGCCTCCTGAAGCTCTGAGATGATCATCCCCGAGAAAAGTCCATGAAGGTTGTATCGCTCAGCAAATTGATTAGCGTAACACCAGATGCCAATACAGGTCTTGTCACGCAGGAATTGCACATAACGGCCATCTATCATAAAGCGCCGATAAACGCCATCATGATCAGGCATCGAGAACAAGCCATACTTGTTACCATGTCCAAGCATGAGCACCGTGTCACCTTCACGGATAGCCCTTTGGACCGCACTATTGGTGCTTGCTTCGGTGATATGCATCGAGATATCCCTTCGCTGCTCATAGAGCAACGAAAGGAACTGGGTAGTAGAGTCATTCGCATGTATTACCGTCATAATAGCAATGTGTTTTTATTACAGTTGATAGACGTTCGTTTCATGCATCATCGCTAGGTCCCGAAACATGAATCTCCAAATCGTCAATGCCACCTCCAAAGAATTGAAGGTTCATGATCTTGAGGAATGAAGGTGTAATGACTATTCCACAGTCATCACCGATGACAGAATCAATGCCGCAATTGGGACAAAGACCTGTTCGATCTCCTCTACCATCGCAGTCGCACCAATTAGCAACTTCTTCGGGACCGAAAAGGCTCCCACAATGGAAGCATCCACACTGTTGACTGTTCTTGATTTGCTGCTCGTTGCGGAAAGTGCTGTGATGCAAGCTATAAAGCATGCTCTTGATTTCTTCTTTAGTCATATTCTCTAGTTTTTAAAACTGTTTCTTCTTGTCTAATAGAGACTAAAGTAGACCAAGAACTATCACAACAATTCAAAAAAAGGAGCAACAAAAGCTATTTAAGAACGATATTCCAAAACTCACTGGCATCGCCGCCGAATTCCTCGGTCAACAGAGCCAGAAACAATGCTACATCGTGTTCATTGTCGGTGCTTTGATATTGGCCCTGTTCGCGATTCACGGTCAGTTCTGTGATTTTGTATTGTTCGCCACATTCTTCATATTTAGCGACAAAGATACATATCCCGGTCCAACTGCGGTAGTACCTAATGGACGATTCATCGCAATACATGACCCAGTGGTCCTCCATTGCCGAAGGGATATGCCCCATTTTCACAACAGCCATGGCCTCACGTGAAATTGCCACATCCATGGGGATGGTTATATTGCATTCAGGCATGGGCAGGGTTTTCCAACTGTCTTTAGTGGCAACTTTGGTTTTGGCGGGAATGGGGTTCTCGCCATTGAACCGCAAGGCTGAATTGCCAGCGCCCATTGTCCACATCTTTAATGCCTTTATCCCATCGCCTGACAGGGATGTGTCATTCTCATCCAACTCATCAACAAACTCTTTAGGGAGAATGATGTTCTCAACTGTCAAAGCCTGGGTAAACAACGGTGCAATCTCCTCATCTCTAAAGCCGGCGATTCCACAGCCAATGCGGGTAACCAGGAACTTGTACTCGGGGTGCTGCTCGGCAAAGCAGATGAACTCATCTACATAGGGCTTGATGGTTTCTACGCCGCCCTGCATGGTCGGGATAGCGTAGCTCTGCCCTTGCAACCCAACGCCCTGCCCCCATATTGCGCCAAAGCGATTACAAGCGATACGAGCAGCGCCACCACCATGATAACCAGCCAGATTGCTGCCGAACACAAAAATCTCATTCTCCTTTAATTCGGAGATTCTATCGGGTGTAAATTCTCTGTTGTACATATTCTCAAATTGTTATTGTTTTTGGATGGCGTCGTTTTCACCGCAGGGCATGTGGATTGTGTCATCAACCAATGGGAATGGGGCCTTGACGAAATAGGCTTGTTTCTGTTGTTCGAGGGGGATGAATAGGGTCACTTGGCCGTCTGGGCCGGAAGTGACAGGATGTCCATCTATCTCGATTCTGGTGTTGGGTATGCACTGCTCGGTGTTCAGATCCCTTAAAAGAAATCTGACATCTCCATACTTCAAGGGATTCCTCTTGATGTCAAGAGTCATTTTGCGGGACAAGGCTATAGTCGTATCTAACGGAATATAATCAGGAGTATCTTCCATTGAGCTCATCGTGATATGGACTTGTTGGCCGAGGTATTTGTGGGGGATGTTGGTGAACAGGGCGCTCTGGTCCATCATACGGATTGTGTCCACTTTGGTCTCGTTGTCAAGCGTGAGTGTCACCACAGCGTCGTGCAACGGGGGCAACTGATCGTTGTGGACAGAGACCTCGTTTAAGCCAATGCGGGCGTCAAACGGCTGGCTGACTGTCCATACCCATGCCAAGGCTGCCAGCACGGCGATGGCGGCCACAGTCCAAGTGATAATGCGGGTGGTGAGGCGGCGCTTGTGGCGTTGCCAGATGCTGTCGAACTCTACGCCCAACAGTTTGGAAACCAACTGGACGTAGGCCCGCTCACGGTTCATCCATGGCCAGCGGTAGTTCTTCTCGTGGATATTGGCTCCCAGGATTTCGGGCAAGCCAAGCTGCTCTACAATGGGATTGAAGCACTCGGTGTCAGGGTTGCCGCTATGGGGCACGCCGTCCACAATGAAGAAGTGAATGTGGTCGGTGCGGCCCAGGCTGTGGAAAAACTCGATTTCTTTGCCCACCCACTCGGATTGAGCCGAATGGGGCGAGCAGATGACAATCAAGTTCTTAGAAGCCCGCAACCGTTCCTTAAGCTCGTCGCTCAAGCCGCCTGGCTGGATATCTGTCGGAGCAAAGAACACTGGGCGGATGGGCGTCCGTTTCCACCCCCGTTCACGACACAACGTCGACGGCATGCGGTAATGCTCCAACTTGCGCTGCACCCGCTTGCCCCACTCCGTGTCCCTGGAGTTATAACTGATAAAGGCATAAAACTTATACTCCTGCCCCATGTCATCCGTCATCGTTTGACTAATTCTTTCCATTGTTTTTTAATAATTTAGTTTTGACATCTTTAGGATTTCTTTGAAATCGAATGTTAAAAGAATGTCGCTCTCTTTTTTTATTACATAATCTTCGAGAGTGTCAATAAAAGATGCCGCTGCATGAGCGTACTCACCTTGACAATAATAATTCTCAATATCTTTTAGACATGAGTCCCATTCCTTCCAATCTTTATACATTGTTTTTAATAGCTCTAAAGATTTAATGAAGTTTTCTACAGCAATAACCGAATCTTTTTGGGCCAAATAAATCAAACCAATCTTAGCATAATCAACCCATAAGAAGAGTGATGTATCACCATAGGAATCAATTGTGTTTTCAACCTTTTTCCTATAAGAGTTAAGTGCTTCATCATATTTTCCTTGTAAGTAATAAACATCACCCAATTCTCTATAATACGCATCATACTGAGCTGTCCAGCCTCTTGGGGAGTCCCATTCAAGCCTCTGATCAATTATTGATTTATTCACTTGAAGATATTCCATGGCCTTTTCAAGATCACCCATATCTCGATAAATTGAACTTATTGAGAAATTTGTTTGTATTATCCAATCGCTGTTTTCTCCGTAAACTCGCTTGTCATTATCTAATGCTCTATAGTAACACTCAAGTGCAGTCTGGTATTCTTCAAGTCCATCATATAAATGCCCCAAAGCTCCATAATACCTTCCAATTTTTTGATGAGCACCATAGACTTTATTTAAAATATGAATCGCTTGCTGGTAATAAATAATGGCGGCGGTAGTGTCCTTTTTGGCATACCTAAAAAAGTCAGCCATATTTTCATATAAATCACTTAATTCAGGATTTAAGCTATCTATAGAAAGAAGTATTTGGGACGCAGTAACATAGTTCTCTAATGATTTTTCACGATTACCACTATATCTATAAGCCTTACCTAGGCTCATGTGAACTTTAGCAGTAATATTGGAATTGGTCCCATAAACGGAATCTACCATACTCAGAACTCTCTCGTGATATAATGCAGCCTTTTTGTAATCAATACTTGTAGACACACTGCCATCTTCAAAATAGATGTTGTCTATATCAATATTTGGACTATTATAAATTTTGTCAAGAATGAAATTACTACCATAGAAAATGTATTTATAATAATCATCGCCTTTGGGCATTTTTATCTTTGTGCCCTCAAAAGCATCCCATACTTTTTGACCGGTCTTCATTGTTGATATTATAGCCTCTGACAAAAAATCATAGCAATGAACTAGACGTGGATGCAAAGGATTGATTGCTTCAAATGAATCTATTGCTAAATCATAAAATGGTTTTGCCTTTATGTAATCGCTTTTGTCATAGTAGGTATCAGCGATGGTCTCAAGGATGAGGGCATGACGGAGGTCGTTGGTGCCGGTGGCTACATATTGATGGTGTGCCTTTAAGAATAATGACAAGGCATTATCGATGTTGCCAGTGTCTTTCAGATAGATGGCAGCTTCACAAAGCCAATCGACGTTGGTGGTATCTAGAAGGGCGCGCTGCTCGATGTAGTAGGCTGCGGAATCGGGGTGATGTTGCAGTTTGTGGATAAGGAACTGGCTGTAGCAGTCCTGGGCGAGGTCTTCGCGGTCTTTGATTTCCATGGCTTCGCTATCCTCAAGGTGCTTGCGGGCCTCCACGTTGGCCTCATGGTGCTTGTTGTGGGTGGCAATTCGCTCCTTGAGGTTGCCTTTGGTTTTAATTAGTGAATCCGCTTCGGTAAGCCGTCCCTCGATGATGCACTCGCTGACGCGGCGATTGAACTCATTCAATTGGTCAAAGTCAATTCTGGAGTAGCGTTCTGCCATCTGTGACACCAGATTCATGCTCTTATCTTGCTCGGCATACAACTCTTGTAATGCTTGATGGTACTGCGCCTCGGTTAACTTGTTCTGCTCCTTCAAACGTTCAATCTCTTCTTCCTGTTGCTCCCGCTGCCGGGCCAGCGTCCTCCTTAGTTTGCGTTCAGTTTCTAACTTGTCGCTAGTTTGTTGACTTGGCGTTTCAAGCACAAGAATCAGCGGATTTGACGAATAAGAGTATTGTCTGGCTGTAACCTCAGGGTCAACGAGCACATAACCTTGCTTTTTCACACTCTGAACTACAAAGCTTTTGGCAGGGACATGAAAAGAGAACGTGCCATTGGCCTTAGACACAACGGCATTGCGCCCCTTAACCTGCACCGTCACCCCCGACAGCCGCTGCCCAGCAACCACACTGCCGTTAACAAGCCTCCCCCTCGTCTTGACATAGCCCTGCTGCGTCTGAGCAGAAGCAGAGAAGTAAACAGAAAGGAAAAGTAATATCAGCAACAAGTTCTTCATATATGAATAATCTTAGAACAGATTCAATTATGCAAACACATAATGCCTTACTATTCACCTATTAATTCTCTCACCTCTTCAATCCTATCCCTCACTTTTTGGGTATTAGGATTATCATTGCCTAATTTACGCTCGCGGATGGCTAGAGCCTTTTGGTAATACTCCAACGCCTTGCCGTAATCTCCCTTGCATTTATAAACAACACCGATATTGTTGCAGGTTGTGGCGATATCTGGATGGTCCGTTTCCAAAATTCGTTCACGAATGTCCAACGCCTTTTGGTAATAATCCAGGGCTTTATCATAATCCTTTTTGCTGTAGTAAGCCATACCAATGTTATGGTAAGACCATGCAACATCGGCATGATCAGTGCCTAAGACTCGCTCACAAATAGCCAGCGCCTTTTGGTAATACTCCAATGTCTTGTCGTAATCCCTTTTCCTGGTATAAACAATTCCAATATTGTTATAGGACATCGCGACATCGAGATGATCAGAGCCTAAAACCCGCTCACGAATGGCCAGCACTATTTGGAAATGCTCCAATGCTTTATCGTAATCCCCTTTGCCTGAGTATGCCATGCCGATGCTGTTGTAGGACCTGGCGACTTCGAGATTATCTGCGCCGAAAACCCGTTCTCGAATGGATAGAGCCCTTTGGTGATATTCCAACGCATTGTCATAGTCACTTTTGCTATCAAAAACCATTCCGATGTTATTATATAAGGTGGCTACATTAGGATGATCAGTGCCTAAAACCCGTTCACAAATATTTATGGCCCTTTGGTAATATTCAATCGCCAAGTTGTAATTTCTTTTGCTGAAGTAAACATACCCAATATTGTTACAGGACCCAGCGACTTCGGGATGATCAGTGCCTAAAACCCGCTCTCGAATGGCTAGAGTCCTTTGGTAAAATTCTAGCGCTTTGTCATTATCTCCTTTGCGGGAGTAAACAGTTCCGATATTATTATAGCTTGTGGCGACATCGGGATGATCAGCGCCTAAAACGCTCTCCTGAATGGCCAGTGCCCTTTGGAAAGATTCCAGCGCTTTGTCATTATCTCCTTTACGGGAGTAAACAGTTCCAATATTATTATAGCTTGATGCAACATCGGGATGATCAGGGCCCAAGACGTTCTCACGGATGGCTAGAGCCCTTTGGTAATAATCTAGCGCATTACCATTATCTCCTTTGTAGTAGTAAACAATTCCAATCTGGTTGTAGAACAATGCTTCCCATACACTCTGATTACCATATTGCACTTGTGCAGATCTAAGACCTCGCAGGTAATAAGCCATGGCCAAGTCATAATTTGCCAGATAATTATAGATGAAATTTCCTGCCTGCACTTGCCACTCTACGTTTGTAGTATCAAGTTCAGCTCGGGTTTGGATGTATTTAGCTGCTTTTTCGTTGTCGAATTGGGCCAAAGTAATAGTATAGAGTTGATAGAGGTATTCAGCGTCTTTTTCCTGCTGCTTTAGGACAGCGGCATAGTCCTCATTGGCTTGGTCGATGATGCCTTGGGCATCGGCGATGGTTTGGTCGAGGAGGGACAAGGCCTCCTTGTTGCGCTTGAGCACATCAATGGGATCGAACAGAGTGTTAATCAGTGAGTCGGCTTTTTCCAGTTCGCCGTTCTCGATGAGGGTGTTGATTTCGGCCTCATTCTCGTCCAGCATATCATAGTCCGCTCGATGAGAGACTGGTATTTCTCGAAGCTATCCTGAAGCTCTTGCAGGGCTGCACGATATTCTTCGGCAGTAATCGTGTTTTCGTTCAATTGCTTTTCAAGCTTAGCCATCTTCGCTTTATAGTTCTTTTCGGCTACGGCATAGGCATTATTCTCGATGCGTTGCTTGTCGGCCTGAAGCTGTGCCGTGGAGACCATCACGATGGTTAAGGGAACAGTTGAAGAGAAAGCATATTGACGCCCTATTGTACCAGCGTCATTCAATTCATAACCATTCTTCTGCACCTGCTGCAGTGAATAGGCGTCACCGTTTTTAAGTCCCTTCATCTTCATGGAGAATCGTCCATTGGATTTGCTGACGACAGCATTATGGTTACCCTTGGCACGCACGGTAACTCCACTCAATGCAACACCGTTCTTGCCAGGTTTGCCAATTGTCCTCACATAACCCTGCTGCGTCTGAGCAATAGAACTAAATGCAACTATTATAGTTACTAGTAAAAAGTAGACTATTCTTTTCATGATTAATCCATGTTTATGAAATCTATTTGAAAAATAATTATATACAATTAAGATGTACTATGGACAATATTGTTATTGATTTAATTGAGACTGCAAAGATGAGATACTTTCTTTTATGCTATTAGTGTCAGGGTGGTCTGGGCCAGATAAATTGAGTGAAATTTCATAATACTCCATTGCTTTCTTATATTCTCCTTTTTTTTCATAAGCTTTGCCCATATTAAGATAAAGAAGTGCTTTTAAATGTTCATCTTTACATATGGAAAGAGCGTAAGTATAATTTTCGATAGCTTGATCTAATAAGTCTTGATGATAATAAATTAGGCCAATTGTATTACAGATACGAGCATTAGTTGGTGAATTATTACCGTTTATGGTATCATTAAGTTTTTGGGCTTTTTTGCAATACTCTAATGCATTGGTATAATCACCATTGTTGTAATACGCATCTCCGATATTCTGATAGAATGGAACTATATATTTATGCTCTGGGTTCCCAGTAATTTCAACTATCATATTAAGTCCCTTTTTATAGTATTTGATAGCTTCGTCATAGTTCTCTATATTTCTGTAAACTAATCCAATAGCATTATAAGATACTATTGTTTCTAGATTAGTTCCTAGTTCATTCTCAAAAATCGTT
This sequence comes from uncultured Prevotellaceae bacterium, assembly GCA_900318645.1. Lineage (GTDB taxonomy): Bacteria > Bacteroidota > Bacteroidia > Bacteroidales > Muribaculaceae > Sodaliphilus. The sequence goes on along the minus strand of ONLH01000032.1, from coordinate 70,184 downwards.
AGTGCCTTCAAATGATAATCTAAAGCTTTATTATATTCCTCTTTATGATTATATATTGATCCCAGGTTTCGATAAACTACAGCCGTTTGAGGATTCATCTCGCCACATATATTCTTACGGATTTCTAATGCTTTCATAAAAAATGGGAGAGCCTCGTCATCATTCCCTTTATTCAGATAGTAGGACCCAATGTTAATTAACATTGTTGCGATTCTTGGATGATTAACACCAAAAATCTTTTCACGGATATAATATGATTGTTTAAAAAAATCTAGTGCAGAATCTTCCTGTCCCGTTTCAAAATAAACAAGCGCCAAGGTATTATAGCAAATAGCAGTTTCAATACTTTCTTTTCCCAAGTATGTTTCTGAAATAGAAACGGCTTTACGTAAGTATTCAATAGCTCTGTCAAAGTCGCCTAAATCAAAGTATAGTCTACCGATGTTACCATAAAGAACAGAAAGATTATGATAGTTATTCGTTTTAATGTAATTATTAATATCTAAAGATTTCATATAATATACATATGCAGAATCAAAATTACTCATTTCGTGATAAGTCAGTCCAATTGCATTATATGATTGACCTGTATCTTCATGATTTTCTCCTATGATATTTCGTCTTATATTTAGAGATTTATACTGAAACTCCAATGCTTTATCATATTGTGATGTGCCCATATAAATATTAGCAATGTCAATATAAATTGCTGCAATAATATTATTTTGGTTTCCAAACTGAATAAATGCCTGATTTAGGCTCCGTTGGTGGTATGACAGAGCGAGTTGATATTTAGCCAAATAGTCAGCAACAAATCTTCCCGCATCGTTTTGCCACTGGACGTTTGTGGTGTCGAGTTCGGCTCGGGTTTGGATATATTTAGCGGCACGTTCATTGTCGAATTGGGCGAGGGCGATGGTGTAGAGTTGATAGAGGTATTCAGCGTCTTTTTCCTGTTGTTTTAGGACAGCGGCATAGTCCTCATTGGCTTGGTCGATGATGCCTTGGGCATCGGTGATAGTTTGGTCTAAGCGATCCAGGGCTTCTTTGTTGCGTTTGAGCACATCGATGGGGTCAAACAACGTGTGGATCAATGAGTCGGTTTTTTCCAGTTCACCATTCTCAATAAGGGTGTTGACTCGATGAGAGACTGGTATTTCTCGAAGCTATCCTGAAGCTCTTGCAGGGCTGCACGATATTCTTCGGCAGTAATCGTGTTTTCGTTCAATTGCTTTTCCAGCTTTGCCATCTTCGCTTTGTAGTTCTTCTCGGCGACCGCATAGGCATTGTTCTCGATGCGTTGTTTTTCGGCCTGAAGCTGTGCCGTGGAGACCATCACGATGGTTAAGGGAACAGTTGCGGAGAAAGCATATTGTCGCCCTATTGTACCGGCGTCATTCAATTCATAACCATTCTTCTGCACTTGTTGCAGTGAATAAGCATCACCGTTTTTAAGTCCCTTCATTTTCATGGAGAAGCGTCCGTTGGATTTGCTGACCACTGCATTATGATTACCCTTGGCACGCACAGTAACTCCACTCAATGCAACACCTTTCTTGCCAGGTTTGCCAATTGTCCTCACATAACCTTGTTGGGTCTGTGCAAGCGCACAAAGCGCAAGGCTGATACAAGCTACTAAAAAAGCAATTTTTTTCATAATGGTTATTTGGTTTTAATTGTTTATGCTGTAGTTGTTGGAATACGTCATTGCTGGATGTCTTGGATGCATTGCCGAATGGCTTTAGCCTCATCGCTATCAACACCGTGAAGTATAATGGCAATTTCAAGGGACTTCTGGAGGCAGTCTTTGGCTTTCTGGTTTTCACCTTGAGATAGATACACCGTTGCAAGGTTTTTACTCAATGCGACAACACGTTCTGCATAGACTAAATCTCGCAAAATAGCAGCCTTGTCCGCGTTTGCTTTATCAATAACCTTCTGTGCAAACTCAATTCGCTGGCGGATTTCTTCTTTGGCGCAGCGATTGCGTTCAAGCACAGTCTCTGGATCAAATACGGTATGGATGAGTGAGTCGGCTTTTTCGAGTTCGCCGTTTTCGATGCAAAGGTTAATCTGGTAATCAATGGAGTCCAATTGATCATAGTCGGTCCTAGCATAGCGGTCGGCCATGTCACCGATTAGAGACAGGTAAGCCTCATATTGTTTTTGGAGCCTATCTAATTCCTGACGGTATTGCTCTGCAGTGATTTTTTCCTTTTTAACCTTCTTCTCAAATTCCTTACGTTTCTTATTGTAATTTTTCTCAGCAACCTTATAAGCCTTGTCCTCAATGCGCTTCTTGTCGGCTTGCAGCTGTGCCAAATTGACCATCACGATCTCTATGGGCACGGTTGTGGAAAAAACCTGTGGTCTGCCTATGACTCCCTTATCTCTAAGTTCATACCCATTTTTTGAAACTGACTGGAGAACAATTTCATCGCCGTTCTTCTTGCCAGGCATTGTGACAATGAACTGACCATTGGCATTACTGATTACCGCATTGAACAGTCCTTGCCACCTGATGGTCACATTGGCCACTGGAGCGCCTGGCTTTCCTGGCCTGCCGATGGAGCGGACGATGCCTTGTTGTTTTTGAGCCAAGGCACAGAAGGTCATGCAAGCGCATAGGGTGATCCACAATAATCGTTTCATCGTTTCATTGGTTTTGGGTTGAAATTCAAGTAAGTTTTTATGGTGTGCAAATTTACCAATAAATTATTAAAATCAGATAAAAAACGAGCAGATAATGGTAATGTGATTAAAATTTTTAAGATTATATGCCTGAGATGTCAAGGTAAAGCAAAAAAAAGATGATGGCATGATAGATAGCCATGAGGTTGTGTCTCTACCCAAACAAAAGAAAGACAAAAATAATGATTAGAGGTTGTGCCCGACACGGATTATAGGGTAAGAGACAATGAAAACGTTAGTAAAGAGAAAAACGGCCCAGCGATTAAAAGTAGGCAAATAATTGTTGTATGAGTCTGTGAAAAATATTACATTTGCAGCAGTTATTATTTTTATCATCGCAATAGGATTTAGGATTATGGATTATCATCCCATACCGTTGAGTATTGACCATCCCATGTTGCCGGAGCACCTGATTGAGCGGATTGCCCGCGATGTCCATGACCAGTGGGCACAGGAGCGCCAACGTCAAGGCTGGACATGGGGTGAGCGCCGCGATGATGACAAGAAGGAGCATCCCGGCATGGTCCCCTACGACATGTTGACCGATGACGAGAAGGAGGTTGACCGTGTCACAGTTAGGGCTGTGATCGCATCATTGCTGGCTCAGGGTGCTACCATAACACTGGATGGACGCTAAGACACCTTATTTCATGGACTTAATACAACTATATCAACAAATCATTGACGGCGCGACCGACGATGCGACCGATGAGATGATGAGGGCGGCGAATAAAGCTGCCAATCAGTTCTTCTCATCAGAGCCGATCTTGAAATTGTGCCGATACTGGAACGGCTACATCTTCAATGGCCGGGCTGAGGTTGACGAGATTCGCAACGCAATCTATCTCCACTTGATGGAGGACAACTGCCGGCGGTTCAAACTGGTGAACGACACTGCGGCATTGTTGGGCTGGATCAACCGCACGGCCGTCAGGTACCTTATCAGACACAAAGGTGATTTCGTGCCTGAATGGAAACCCGAAACGATCGAAGAAGATCAGGATGAAGAAGAGATGACCGAAAAGGAGATCCAGCACAAGACGCCTGATGTGAGCGAAGCCACTACCGAAGCCTACTTCGATACAGAGCGCCTGCTGTCGGCAATGAACAATGCCCGATATGTGATGGTCATCAGGGAGCTATGCCTCTCGGAGCGCGATCCAGCCGAGGTCGCTGAAGAAATGGGCATCACAGTTGCCAATTTATATAACATCAAGAAACGCGCCCTGGCCGCATTGACCAAGGTCGCACTAAAAGACATCAAACATTATGCAAACAAATAGATTCAAGATAAGTGACGAACTGGTGGACAGGTATCTCGATGGAGATGTGACGCCAGAGGAACTGGCCCAGGTGCTTGAAGCCATACAGCATGACGAGGAACTGAAAGAATTTATCGTGACCATGCAGCGCATGGACGAGGCGCTTGGCGGCCAGGAAGATGAAGTGGAGACCCTGCCCATGGCCGAACGTGCAGGAATCTCGGAGGGCAACCTGTGTGACGTCATGTGCGAGGAGTATATCCTCAAGCGCAGAGGCATCAACCTTGCCCCCAACTCGCTGAGCGAGACCGCTCGGGACAATAAATGGCTGTATGACCAGGGCACACCGCTGCACAGCATGGGGCGCCTGCTGGAGAAAGAGAAATTGCAAGTCGAGCGCAAGTATAAGGCGACCCTGGAAGACATCGTGAAAGCCATCGCCACGGGACACGATGTAATGGTCGTGGTCAATTACAACAAACTTGCGACTGTTACCGAAGCATACAAGGAGCCCAACCATGCTATTGTCGTGATCGATTATCTGCCCCGAGAGCGCAAACTACGCATCCATGATCCCGCCTCGGACGATGACAGCGACATTGTTGATGAGGCAGTGTTCATGAGCGCATGGAGTGATTCGAGCAATTATCTGGTCACCGTAAAAATGCCTGATGGCTGCTATCATCCGCAACCCATCGAGGTTGATGACGTGGAACTGGATGATGACCTGCTCGAGCTGCGGGAAGCCATCGCCGAGAATGCACACGACGTGTGGGCCCGTCAGCGAATGAGCGAGGGATGGACCTATGGGCCCCAGCGAGATGACCAGAAGAGGCACCACCCAGACCTGATACCCTATGCACAGCTCCCCGAGAGCGAGAAAGAATATGACCGCCAAATGGCCTTCAATACCATTAAACTCGTTATCAAACTGGGTTATGACCTCATCAAGAATGACCACACCGAGTTGCATCAGCAGCTGTTGAGGCGCATGCGTGGCAATAAGTCAGATCAGCACTATTGTCCACAATGCAATCAACCGATTTTCAAGAGCCAAGTGTTCTGTGAGCATTGTGGCAGGCCTATTACCTGGAAAGACTTGATCTGACCCAGAAATCATAATGATTTAGAACGGGAGACATTATCTGATGTCTTCCGTTTTTTCGTGTCTGGGGTGATAGATGTCATCTGCCATGTGTCTCTACCTTACAGAAAGCCGAGCAATACGATGGTTATTGTCAATGGCTTTAAGCAGAAGTAATTTCATTATTAACCATTTAATATTTTTAGAGCAATGAAAAAGTTTTTTTACAATCTTAGTGCTGTAGCACTTGTAGTAATGGCAACAATGATGTTTGCGTCGTGTGAAGAAGATGATGACAAGCTCTTGGCAAATTATATTGAGCAAGAGACCAAGGGAACGGTATTGACTGTAACACCCACGGATTTGAAGATGAGCAGTAAAAAAGGAGAAAAGGCCTCTTTTGCCATCAATACCGACACGACATGGTCAATTTCAGGAGAAGAAGACTGGTTGTTTATATCAGCCAAAAGCGGTGTTGGAACAACTCAGGTCAATCTTGAGACCCTTAGGGCAAATGAATCTGCTGAATCACGTCCTGTCACTCTAACCATCAAAGCTGGCAATTCGACCAAATCGATTACCATTACTCAAGAGCCAGGTGCCAAGCCGCTGTATATTAGTATAAAAGATGAAACCATCATGTCTGATGGCTACTATGCCGACCTGGAGTTTTGGGGCGATGTGAAAGGCTTCCATTACGCTTGCTATTATGCTGACGGCGTGAAGGCATGGACTGATGAAGATTTTAAACGTGATTTGGAAACCGAGACTGCATTCAGTCCTGATGAGTATGACTATGCCGATTATGTATTGCCGGCACCGAACACCAACTATGTCTATGTTGCCGTAGCTTATAACGATCAAAAGGAATATGGACCCATCTGCAAACATGAATTCAAATCCAAATCCAGCTCCACGAGTTACGATGCATTTGTGGGCAACTTCAAGAGAGAATCGAGTCGATGGACATTTGACATTCAGAGAAATACACACTGTGATCATTACTACTATTGTTATTCTCTTGACGACTACGATGATAATACAGCGACATCTGCAACATATTATCTGATCAACAATTCCTTATCTACGGCTTTCTTAGCACATGTCATTAAAGATGGAATCAAACAACAATCGTTAGAACCCACCAATAAAGAGGGATCAATGCAACTATCACGCAGGAGCGACCAGACTGCTCTTCTTTTCTGGACCTGGGGACAGAATTCACAACAGAACTTCTCCGGAAATATCCAGTGGGGCTACTGCGGTCCGTACTCTGGTGCCCGAGCACCCAAACGCCAAGTTCCTGCAGTTGATGAAAATGGGGCCATTGAGTTGAAAGCAGATAAGCCCACAGTTCAAGAAGTACAAACCTTTAAAAAGAGCATCAAGGTAGTCAGCCTATAAGTAATCGTAGATTTATTGAATCAGGTGACCAATTCTTATTGAGTTGGCCATCTGTTTTATTTGCTATGCGCTAGAATTGAGTACGATGAACAAAAAAATATCCACTGGGGTGTTAGATGCTGCCGGGGTACTGCCTCTATCCAATAGAAACCAACAACTAACAACAACAATAGAAGTTGCGCTCGACACGGACTAAGGGCATAGAACAATGAAGAAGATTAGTTACATCTTTCTGATTGCAGTATCAATGATGATGACATCGTGCTGTGAAGAATTCTGGCAGGGCATGGCTATGGGTGGAGCTACGTTCCTGGGAGGAATGGCAAGTAGTTACAATGCGTCGAGTTCGATGTCTTCAGCCTTTGGCTGGAATGCATTCGATATGCCATCTTATACGCCAAGTGTTGACTGGAACTCTGGAGCTGCATATGCCGGGACGACTTCTTATGACTCGTCTGCATCCACCTCAACATCGACAACTTCTTCGTCCTCCCAAAAAGGCACAACGACTTCGACACGTCATACTTGCCCGTTGTGCAATGGCACAGGATCAATTATCCGTGACTACCATGTTGCAACTTATGGACTTGACTCAAAGAAGTATTGTGACATCTGCAAGACTAGCTATATGGCATCAACGGGCCACAGCCACATCACCTGCACCCAGTGCCACGGCAAGGGCTACTTCTAATCACAATCATGTAACTTGAGGCACCGATAATCAATTTCTTTTCACCAGCATGGAGCAAAATTTTGCCCATGCTGGTCATGTGTTACGATATTTTAGTATTTTTGTGGGCAGAATAACAGACGAGATACCAACAACTATGAAGAAATTTTTACTGATTGTGATGGCATGCCTCGCCATTTCACTTGTAGCTGAGGTGCAAAAGCAGCAGGGTATCGTCAGGACCCTAGAAAAGGCAAAACGTCCAAGTGTTGGCATCGACGGAGTTACCGTGAATATCCTAGAATATCCTAATGCCTTGGTTACCAAGAAGGGTGGCAAGTTCTCCTTTTCAATTCCAGGCAAGAAACAGGGTGACTCATACAAGGTGTCGCGGGTACAAAAGAAAGGCTATACCCTCGTGGATAAGCATCTACAGGGGCGCCAGTATTCCTACTCTGCCTCTGTCCCGCTGGAAATTGTAATGGTTTCGGACAAGCATTTGGCCAGCGACAAGAAGTTGATTGAGGATAAAGCGTTTGCCCGTGCCAAGAGGATCTATGAGACGCGTATCGCCGATTTGGAGCGCCAGTTGGCAGAGAAGGCCATCAGCGACTCGATTTACTACGCCGAGCGTGAGCGTCTGAACGATGATTACGACAAATACATTGAACTCATCGGCGAGATGGCCGAGCGCTATGCGATGACCGACTACAAGGGCTTGAGCGAAATCAACCGCCAGATTCTGGAGTGCATCGAGAATGCTGAACTGGAGCGCGCCGATTCATTGATCAACAGCAAGGGGGACTTTGACCAACGAGAGCGAGAGCTACGTGAACAGCAGGAGTTGAATCAAGCCACCGCCGAGTTCCTTGCCAAGTCACAACGTGATGCCGAATTCAAACTCAACGACCTGGCCGAGGACTACTATAACAAATACACCATCCATAAAGGAAAATATCAAAACGACTCTGCAGCTTACTACCTTATGCGGCGCTCCGCCCTAGACACCACCAATGTGGAATGGATTTATGATGCTGGCCTATTCGTTGAAGATTTCATGGCAGATTATGATTCGGCAATGGATTATTACCTACGTGGTCTAAGATTAGCTCAAGAGCAATTTGGCAATCATAGTAAATGGGCTGCTAAATTCCACCATAGTATCGGTTCTGTTTGCGCTATTAAAGCAGATTACGATGAGGCATTGGACAATATGCAGAAGGCGCTAGACATCAGTGAGCTTGTTTTAGGCACAGAACACTCTGATGTCGCCACGTTTTACAATAATATCGGTTTAATTTACTATTACAAAGGAGTTTACGATAAGGCACTGGAATATATGCAAAAGGATTTGGACATCAGTGAGCGTATTTTGGGCACAGATCATTTGGATGTCGCCACGACCTATCACAATATAGGTATGGTTTACTACAGTAATAGTGATTACGATAAGGCCCTTGATTATTATCAGAAGGCATTGGTTTTTTTTGAGCGTGATGTGGACTATGACTATCCATATGTCGCTGGATCTTTCAACGATATCGGTAGGGTTTACAACGACAAAGGAGATTATGAAAAGGCATTGGAATATTATCAGAAATCACTAAGCATTAGTGAACGATTATTAGGCACAGAACACCCCTATGTATCTATGGCATACAATAATATCGGTTCTGTTTATGAAAGCAAAGGCGACTCTGAAAAGGCATTGGAATATTATCAGAAATCTCTGGGCATTAGTGAACGATTATTAGGCTCGGAACACCCCGATGTCGCCACATCCTACAATAATATCGGTTTTATTTATTACGACAGAGCAGATTACGAAAAGGCATTGGAGTTTTATCAGAAATCACTAAGTATATATGAACGTGTAAATGGCACGAACCATTCCGATGTTGCAATGTCCTACAACAATATTGGGGCAGTTTACTCTCGCAAAGGCGATTACGATAAGGCACTGGAGTATTACCAAAAAGCGCTGGACATTCGTGAGCGAGTTTTAGGCACTCAACACCCTGATACTCAGACAACGAAAGAAAAAATTGACGAGGTTAAAGAATTAATGAGCCAGCCATAGTCACTAAGATACGTGCGTTGATGTTTGATTGATTCGCTGGTGTTGAATCTACGAGCTGCCTTGTAAAACAAGGGGGGCTTGTGGCAAACAATAACGACTGTTGTGGAAATGATTCCACGGCAGTCGTTTTTCATTCTTTGTAGGATTAAGAAAAAACACCATGTCGAGTGATAGATTTCCCAGGAGGTGTGCCTTATTACTACAGAGGCGCACATGAAGCGCGCTACAACAACGAAACTATTTTTTCAATCAAACAAAAACAATTAAAAGTTGCGCTCGACACGAATTAGGGTAAATTAAAATGAAGAAGACAATCGTTCTCGGTATTGCAGTAGTCATGGCACTTACAACTGCTGTTACAGCTTTCTCAAGTGGTTTAACATCCGAAGAAGCGTTCAGCAATCATGAAGGTGTTCAAGTAGAATCAACATCTCAAGGTAACGGTGCTTGTCGCCATGCGCTGTGCGGGTGTACAAAATTTACCAGAGCTACAAATGGTGCCGGAAAGTGCACATGCGGTCATTGGGATTACGTACACAATTAACAGATAGATTTTTGACTGAAATCAAACGGTCTATCAACGCTGAGAATGCGGTCGATGTCAAGGGGATGTCGGCCGTTTTCTGCTTCAGTGAGGGTTACAGGATAAGCATATAGTCACCATGATTCAAGTTTTTCAAAAAGATAACCGCCTTGATGATAGATTTCCCGTCTGGTCTGTCTTATTACTATAGAGGCGCACATGAAGCGCGCCACAACAAAGAAATCAAATTCAATCAAACAATAACAAAAACAATTAGAAGTTGCGCTCGACACGGACTAAGGGCATGGAACAATGAAGAAGATCTTATTAGCATTAGTGATGATGTGCTCGATTTGTGCAATGGCACAGGACGTGATCGTCAAAACAGATGGCAGCACCATCGTATGCCGGGTACAGCACCTCACGACAACAGAAGTTGTGTACAAGAAGTGGAGTGACTTGAAGGGGCCAAACTATGCACTCAATCAATCCAGAGTGAGCGTTATCAACTATGAGAAAGGCAGGAGTGCCAAGATGTCACCTGCAGGAAAGAATCAATATGCTCCTGGAAATCAAAGCGACGGTGTCTGGCGTATGAATGACAATGCCTTAGCAAGAATGAATGATGTGTCCGATTATAAGAAAAAAGCTAAATTTGCTAAGTATGGTGGGTACATCGGTGGCGGTTTGCTGGCAGGTTTTGGTATTGTCTGCGGTATCCAATCTGCTACAGCAAAGTATGATCATGATAGGCACTATGCACTTGCTGGAGGTCTTGTTGTTGCTGGAGCTGGAGTAGCCGTGGGAGGATATTTCCTTTCGGAACACTTCCAAAAGAAGTCCGAATTGATGCAGGTCGCATCCTTGTATGAACAGGAGATCTCTTTCAATAATGGTTCTTCACTGGCAGTTGGCGTAGATATGCTTCGTGACAATACGATGAAAACTGATGCGTGGGGAATTGGTTTAAGGTATAACTTCTAAAAAGGAATTGAGCAATGAAAAAGCATATTCTTACAATAGCATTCGCAGCTATTACAATCATAACAGTGTGTTCGTGTTCACGGTCTCATTCCGATGCGACAATCAACAATGCCTGGAATGCTCCTAATACAGTCATTGACAGTTACAACAACTATGGCCTAGTGGTATCAGAAGAAAGTGTGACTTACACGATTGATGTCTCTACTCCAGAGGGCAAAACCAAGCTTCACAAGCGATCAGAAAAGCAAGCAAACGAATTGGCTCTTGCAGAAGCCTTGATGAAATACAAATGTGCCATGCTTATTAATCCCCAGTTCACCCATTTAAAAAAGGGAAAGAAGATCCTGAGAGTAACTGTGTTCGGATTCCCGGCATATTATAGGAACCAGGAGAAGTCCTCAGTACAAGAACAGCAAACCGGTGACAATATCACCATCAACAACAATATTCAATATCATTCACAGAAGGGATCATCCAGTAAAAGGAGAAGGCACCGACAAAGGCGTTAATGACATATAAGAAATCAGATTCAGCGACTGCCGTGGGTTACCATCCATGGCAGTCGCTAGGTTATTCAAGTGTACTACTGGAAATTGTTTATTTCGACTGTTAGATTTCCCTGCCGGTCTGTCTTATTACTATAGAGACGCACATAAAGCGCGCCTTGATAACGAAGAATTTACAGTTAAAACAATAATCAATAGAAGTTGCGCTCGACACGAACTAAGGGCATAAGACAATGAAGAAGCTTAACTTGATAACGATGATCGCCATGATGGTTATTTCAGTAGCTACCGCCAAGGCTGACAATGTACCCGTTGACTACGTGGCCCATGTGGATAGTGCAAATCTCTTTATGGATGCCTATATCATGATGAGGCCGAATCTTTCGCTTCAGGTGAATGAATCTTTCAAGCTGGTTCCCGAGGTTTGTCCCGAGAGTGCAAGGGCGACGCTCACATGGTATTCAAACAATAGTGTTGTGGCCTCTGTTTCCCAATCGGGAGTCATCACAGCACACTCTGTTGGAACTACTGTCGTATCAGTACGGTCAGTGAATGGTAAGAAGGCATCTTGTACCGTCACGGTAACAAGTTCCACTCCTGATCCTAATGACCTTGCCTGGGCTGGTACCTATAGCGTAATGTCAAGTGTTGATCGGGGTCATGTGACAAACTATGATTATCCTAATGAATTCTCATTGACGATATATGAGCACGACGGTGCACTCTTCGTAAACGGAATAGCCGGAATCGTCTTGGACAACACAATCTATGAGGGTCTTAAGGTCAATGTGATTGATGAGCAACATGCCGAGATTGATTTGTCTTATTCTTATGAACTCGGATATTATTCATGGATTGGCTGTTTCCTGAATTGCATGTACATGATTTCTCCGCAACCGACATTCCAGCCTGAGGAACTGGAGGAGAGCAAGATTGCCATGACTCGCAACTCAGACGGCACCCTGGAAATTGATGATTTCTATATCTTCGCCTTTGGTCTCGCCACCAACTATGAAGTCGTTCTTGATGCAGCCTACCATAATACCAATTGCAAGAATGAATCATCGTCAGTACCTTCGATTACCGCTGATGTTGAGCAGACAGGAAAACTTGAGGTTTTTAATACTAACGGCATGCTTGTCTATTCAGGCAATGAAGAGAGTATGCCACAACTCGCACCTGGCTTCTATGTATTCAATCGTGATGGCAGTACCCAGAAAAGGCTAATACGTTGATATGTTTACCCTGCCCGTGTGCCTCTTGACTGCAATTCGTGCCTGCGGTCTTGAGGCACACTTTTATTTTTACGCACAGGAGTTGAGACTTCTGGGCGTAAGTAATTCAATTAAACGGTTATTTGGGGACTATCTTCTTGTATAGAGGAGGAGCAATGATGGGGGTGGGTTATAGGATTTGGAGGGCGATGTGGGCGCAGGCTTCGGCGTCGGCTAGGGCGTGGTGGTGGTTTTCCATCGGGAAGCCGCAGGCGGCGGCGACGGTGTCGAGCTGGTGGTTGGGCAGGTTGGGCAGATGGCGGCGTGAGGCGGCGAGGGTGTCAAGAAACTCGTAGTCGGGGTAGTCCATCTGGTAGCAGCGGAAGACTGCCTTGAGGCAGCCCTCGTCAAAAGCCTTGTTGTGGGCGACCAAAGGCAGTCCCTCAATCAAGGGCTCAATTTGTGCCCACACGTAGGGGAAGACTGGGGCGTCCTCGGTATCTTCACGGCAGAGGCCATGCACCTGGGTGCACCAGTATCTATAGTAATTGGGCTCGGGTTGAATGAGCGAATAGAACGTGTCCACGATCACTCCACCACGCACGATGACAACGCCAACTGAGCACACCGAAGTGCGCTCATAGTTGGCTGTCTCAAAGTCTATTGCCGCAAAATCTTTCATCGCAATGCAGCAGTTGTTCCATTACTTCAGGGTGAAAGTCTGGCGCTGGACATCGTGGCTGTTGGTGCCAACCATGACTTCGAAGTCACCGGGTTCGCAGACGTAGTTGAGGTCCTTGTTGTAGAACTTCAGCAGGTCGGCATTGATAGTAAAGTTGACCTGACGGCTCTCGCCAGGCTTGAGGGTGATGCGCTCAAAGCCCTTGAGTTCCTGTACGGGACGTGCGATACTTCCTACCATGTCACGGATGTAGAGTTGCACGACCTCGGTGCCCTCAACAGTTCCCGTATTGGTCACAGTGACCGACGCGGTGATGTTGTCGCTAGTGGTCATCGTGTTGCTGCTCAGTGTGAGGGGGCTGTAGGCAAAGGTGGTGTAACTCAAGCCATAGCCAAAGGGGAACAGCGGATCGTTGGGGACATCTAGGTAGTTGGAGGTGTACTTGGCGAACCAGTGGGGATTGGGACGGCCCGTGTTCAGGTGGTTGTAATAGATGGGCACCTGACCCACGTTGCGGGGCATGGTGACGGTGAGCTTACCGCTGGGCACCACATCACCGAAGACCACGTCACAGATGGCGTCAGCGGCCTCGCTGCCACCGAACCACACATTGAGTATGGTGGGGATGTTCTCCACCTCCCAATCCATCACCGTAGCGCGTCCCGAGAAGTTGAGCAGGACGATGGGCTTGCCAGTGGCTTTGAGAGCAGTGAGCAGGTCCTTTTGGGCATCGAGGATGGTGAGTTCGCTGCGTGAGCTGCTCTCGCCTGACATCTCGCTGGGTTCGCCCATGGCAGCGACAATCACATCACACTCGCGGGCGATGCGCAAGGCCTCGTCACGCATCACGTCAACGGGACGTTCGTCGCGCATCTCGCGGCCAAACATGGTCGAATTCTTCTCCAACTCGGCATCATAGCAGATGTTGCAACCCTTGGCATACATCACCTCGGCTTTATCACCCACGGCACGGCGCATCGCCTCGAGCAACGTGCTATAGCGGTCGCTGGCAGCGGCAACGCTCCAAGTGCCCGGCATGTTGGCACGGGTATTGGCAAGCGGTCCAACGAGGGCGATTTTTCCGGCACGCTTGAGCGGCAGCACGTTATCCTTGTTTTGCAACAGGACAAACGTTTCGGTGGCCAGTTTGCGTGCAGCAGCACGGTGCTCAGCGGTGTAGATATCCTTCTTGGCGCGCTTGGCATCGAGGTAACGGTAGGGATCGTCAAACAGGCCCAGTTTGTACTTGGCCTCAAGGATGCGGCGGCAGGCCTTGTCGATGTCGGCCATGGTCACCTTGCCCTCGTTGAGCGACTTCTCGAGCGTTCCGAGGAAACCGTCAGCCACCATATCCATGTCGGTACCAGCATTGAGCGCCAGTGCCGAAACGGTCTGCAGGTCACCCATGCCGTGATTGATCATCTCACTGATAGCTGTGTAGTCAGTCACGACGAATCCGTCAAAGCCCCAACGGTCGCGCAGCACCTCAGTCATCAGCCAGCGGTTGCCCGTAGCGGGGATATAGTCAATGACGTTGAACGACGTCATGAAACTGCCGGCGCCAGCTTCCACGCCAGCCTTGTAAGGGGGAAAATACTCGTTGAACATACGCACGTGGCTCATGTCCACCGTGTTGTAGTCACGACCGGCTTCGGGAGCGCCATAGAGGGCGAAGTGCTTGACGCACGCCATCATGGTGGCCTTGTCGGCCAGGTCAGCACCTTGGTAGCCCTCAATCATCGCGCGGCAGATGGCAGAGCCCAGGAAGGGGTCCTCGCCACTGCCTTCGCTCATGCGTCCCCATCGGGGCTCACGGCAGATGTCCACCATGGGGCTGAAGGTCCAGCAGATGCCGTCGGCCGTCGCCTCGACGGAGGCAATGCGTGCCGAGTTGCGGATGGCATCCATGTCCCAACTCATTGACATGGCAAAGGGGATGGGGAATACCGTCTCATAGCCATGAATCACATCCATACCGAAGATCAGCGGGATGCCCAATCGGCTCTGCTTGACGGCTACTTCCTGCAACGCGCGGATGCTCTGCACACCCTTCATGTTAAACAGACCGCCCACCTGTCCAGCTTTGATTTTTCCCACGACATCGCCACTCACAGACGAACCAGTGATAATGTCGCCAGTGACTGGCAGGTTGAGCTGTCCGATTTTCTCTTGCAGGGTCATCTTGCCCATCAGGTCGTCAATGAACTGGTTCATCTTGGCTTGGTCAACGGCCGTACCTTTTACAGTCAGAGCCTGCGCGCCTGCGATAGCACACATCACCGTCAGTAAAAGCATCAGGAGTCTTTTTTTCATTCGCTTTTAGTTTTAAATGCTAACAGTAATTAATTCTCACATTTTCGGCAAATATATATAATTATTTTGGATAGGAAGGTATTCTGACACATTATTCAATTATTATAGCTAGCAAATCCCCCATTTTCTATAAAACAACAGTTCAGGAGTGACACATGCCTTAATCAGTCCTAAGTACAGCATGTACCCATGAAAAAACAAGCCCTATGTTTTGACGGTGCGAACATAGGACTTGTGTTATTGAATCTGTTAGATCAGATAAAACTGTCGCTTACTTTGTGGTAGGGAGGGTGCGGACGGGGAAGTTGAAGTAGGTGTTGGGGAAAGGTTCGTCCTTCAATGTGAAGTGCCACCACTCGTTGTCGAGAGGCTTGAAGCCGTGACGCAGCATGGCTGAACGCAGCACCATGCGGTTATAGAACTGCTCGCTGGTGAACGTGGGCACTGTTTGCTGGAATTCAAGGGTCTCGGGGTTGCCTCCACCGAAGTCGGGATGGCTCTCGATGCCGAACCAGTCGAATGTGCCGCCCATATCAACCTCCTTGCCAGTCTTCATATCAACGATCGTCAAGTCAATCGTCGAGCCGCGGGAGTGGCCGCTCTTAGTAGCGACATATTCGCCGTCAAAGACTTCCTTCTTGGTCAAGCGGGGATAGAAATAAGCCTTGGTGATGGTGTCGCCCTGATCCAGTGCCCAGCGCATGAAGTGATCCACGCCACGCTGAGGACGGTAGGCGTCATAGATCTTGATGCAGTAGCCATGACGCTTAAGGTCGTCACTGACGGCTCGCAGGCTATCGGCGGCCACACGCGTCATCAATGCCACGGGCTCCTCGTATCCGTCAATGCGAGCACCCACAAAGTTATAGGTGCTAAAATAGCGGATTTCAAGAATTGCATCGGGCACCACATCGGTGATGTTGACAAACTGGCTGTAATCCATCGTGGGGTCCTTGACCTGTGCCATGTTCTGTGCACTTTTGCAACCCGTGAGCAGGCCGGTCATGACCAGCAAGGCTGCTGCAAACATCTTTGCGTATTTCATCTTATTTCTCTTTTAATTAAACTTTTCCGCAAAGGTACAATAAAGTTTTCAAATATTGAAAGGCCGTGGCAAAGCCACGACACAGGTGGGCCGCCAAACAAACTGACTAGTCCACATCATTGCCCTTGTGCTTGGCTTTGCGGGTATAGGTCTTTTTGGAGCGGTGGACACGGTTTGTCGAGTGGAAACCCGGGCCGAGCACATCCTGCTCGCCCTCACGGTTGCCACGACGCATGGCCTTGATGACATCGTCAAGATTGGTGACCTGTTTCTTCTTTTTCCTTTTCATTGTTCAATACTATAAACGACGACGGCCGACAGACCGATTTCGTCCGGATTCTCATGCACACCCCAAAGGATATCTAACTCCCCTGGAAACTGATTCAAGAATTCATTGAATATGCCCAGGTCTTCCATCCTCAAAGGGTGTTCCGGAGAATAGCCGAAATACAACATGATCCGCTTCAATTTCTTTACATCAGGTCTAGATGCCATATATGACGTGAGTTTAGTCATAAACTCCTTGGATTCCTCATCTTCTCGCCGAAAAGTAATGAGTTTGGAATCATCGTTTCTAGCCAGCACATAGGACAAATCATACTTGTCAAGGTTAATTTTTCCCTTGACTTTAAACAGTCGCGTTGTCAGTTCATCAAGTTGTGAATAGTTCACACTTTCCTCGGTTATAATCATAATTGTATTCTGAAATTTATTTCACTACAAATATAACAAAACTTTCCCTAATAATCAACTAATCATCTAAAAAAATGCTGATGCTATTATCATTATTGACAACAAAGGACGGGCCATCTCATTGATGCCCGCCCCTTATAGTCATTGGGTATTTTCAATTCCCTTCAGTTCAAGAGCTTACTTCTCGAGTTCTTTCTTGATGCGCTCGGTCAACATGGGAACAATCTTGTGGAGGTCGCCCACGATACCCAGGTCAGCAACGCTGAAGATGGGAGCGAACTTGTCCTTGTTGATGGCGATGATGAAATCACTCTCTTCCATACCAGCCAAGTGCTGGATGGCACCGCTGATACCGCAAGCCATGTAGAGGTTGGGGCGAACGGTCTTACCGGTCTGGCCGACCTGTACCTCGTGAGGCATCACGCCGTTGTCAACCATGGCACGTGAAGAAGCCACCTGTCCGCCGAGGACGTCGGCGAGGGCCTGCAGCTTGTCGAAACCTTCCTTGTCATGGACACCACGACCACCGCTGACGAGAATCTTGGCCTCGCTGATATCGGCAACGCTCTTGTCGGCCTTGATGGTCTTGACGAGTTTTACCTTGAACTTGCTGGCATCGAACTGGGGAGCGAACTCGGTCACGATACCCTCGCGACCAGCCTGGCGCTGCATCTTCTGCATCACACCGGGGCGCACGGTTGACATCTGCGGACGGTTGTTCGGGCAGATGATGGTAGCCATCAGGTTACCACCAAAGGCGGGACGCGTCATGCGGAATTCGGGCTCGTTGTTGGCATCGGGCTCAATGTCAAGCTTGGTGCAGTCGGCAGTCAGACCGGTCTTCAAGCGCGATGCGATGCGGGGAGCCAGGTCACGGCCGATGGTCGTTGCACCGTAGAGCACGATGCTAGGCTTGCGCTCGGTGATGATTTGTCCAACAGCCTGTGAGTACTGCTCGCTGAGGAAGTCCTTCAGTTCGGGAGCATCCACTACGATTACCTCGTCGGCACCATACTCGATGAGCATCTGGGCCTGGTCCTTGATACCCTCACCAAGGAGCATAGCTACCACCTTCTCGCCGAGAGCGTCGGCCAAGTTACGGGCTTTACCTAAAAGTTCGAGTGCAACGGATTGGATAACACCTTCGCGCTGCTCAGCAAAAACGAATACGTTCTTATAATCTTTCTTATCCATAATATTCTGTTTTTTTTCAGTTTTCAGTTGTCAGTCGTCAGTTGTCAGTGTTAGCGGATAACGCTGAAAATTGAAAAACTGAAAACTAAAAACTGACTATCCCTTTTAGATAATGTGTTTAACTTTCAGTTGATTAACAATCAGCTCAACAGCCTCCTCGGGGGTTACCTCATGTACCTCACCTGGAGCCTTCATGGCCTTGGGGAAGGACTTGAACACCTTGGTGGGCGAGCCGGCGAGACCCAGCTTACCTTCCTCGACGTCAATCTTATCGGCACTCCATACCTCGACTTCCTTGTCATAGGCCTCCATGATGCCGCTAACACTCATGTAACGGGCATCAAATGCCGAAGCGAGCACGGTCAGCAGGCACTTGCCCTCGACCTCGAGAACCTGGATACCATCCTCGTTCTCTTTGTCCACCTGCAGGTTGCCGTTTTCCAGCACCTTGGCATCGGCAACATAGGTAATCTGGGGCAGGCCCAGGTGCTCGGCGAGCTCGGGACCAACTTGAGCAGTATCACCGTCGATAGCCTGGCGGCCAGCGATGATGAGGTCGTAGTCCAGTACACGGCACAGACCGGACAGAGCATAAGAAGTAGCCAGCGTGTCGGCACCGGCAAACTTGCGGTCACTCAACAGGATGGCACGGTCGGCACCCATAGCGAGCGCCTCGCGCAACATGACATCGGCTTGGGGAGGACCCATCGAAATCACGGTGACGTTGGCTCCGAACTGGTCTTTCAATCTCAGTGCGAGTTCGAGGCCACCCTTATCATCAGGGTTCATGATGCTGGGGACACCTTCACGGATCAAGGTACCCTTCACGGGATCAATCTTGACAACGGTGGTATCGGGAACTTGTTTTACACAAACAATTATATTCATATTAGTTTTCAGTTTTTAGTTGTCTGTTTTCAGTTTTCAGAGTTCGCGGATGCCGCTGACAACTGAAGACTGTCAACTGACAACACTTGTTTATTTGAATAATTGACCGGCGATAACCATGCGCTGAACCTCGGATGTACCCTCATAGATCTCGGTAATCTTGGCATCACGCATCATGCGCTCAACAGGATATTCACGGGTGTAACCATAACCACCGTGGAACTGAACGGCCTTGGTCGTCACTTCCATTGCGGTCTCGGCGGCAAACAGCTTTGCCATAGCAGCATCGGCGCTGTAGGGCAGGTGCATGTCCTTCTTCCAGGCAGCACTACGCACGAGCAAACGGGCAGCCTCGACCTTGGTCTTGAGGTCGGCCATCTGGAACTGGGTGTTCTGGAACTTGGCGATAGAGCGGCCAAACTGCTTACGCTCCTTGGTGTACTTCACGGTCTCGTCCATAGCACCCTGGGCGATACCCAATGCCTGGGAAGCGATACCGATGCGGCCACCGTCGAGGGTCATCATGGCAATCTTGAAGCCCTTGCCGAGCTGGCCCAGAAGGTTCTCCTTGGGAACGATGCAGTTTTCAAAAATCAACTCACAGGTGGCACTGCCACGGATACCCATCTTCAACTCCTTCTTGCCGATGGAGAAACCGGGCATACCTCTCTCGACGATGAAGGCCGAGATGCCCTTGGTTCCCTGTGACTTGTCGGTCATGGCCATCACGATAAACACGTGAGCGTTAGAGGCATTGGTGATGAAAATCTTGGAGCCGTTGAGCACCCAGTGGTCACCAGCGTCAACAGCAGTGGTCTGCTGCATGGCAGCGTCGGTACCCGCATTGGGCTCGGTCAGACCGAAGGCGCCAATCCACTCGCCCGAAGCGAGCTTGGGCAAATATTTCATCTTCTGCTCCTCGGTGCCATGCTCCATGATGGGAGCTACGCACAGCGAGGTGTGGGCCGACAGGACAACGCCCGTGGTAGCACACACGCGGGAGAGTTCCTCAACAGCCATGATATACATCTGCACGGTACCGCCTGCACCGCCGTACTGCTTGGGCACGGGGATGCCCATCATGCCGAGCTTACCCATCTTCTCAACGGTCTCGATGGGGAAACGCTCCTGTTCATCGATCTCGGCGGCAAGGGGCTTTACCTCGTTCTCTGCAAATGAGCGAACCATCTGCAGGAACAGTTGTTCAGTCTTAGAATAGCTAAAATCCATATTTCTTTTTAAGTTTTCAGTTGGCAGTTTTCAGTTTTCAGATTTCGCACATGCCGCTGACAACTGAGAATTGAAAACTGCCAACTTGTTAATTAATACTTATAGAAGCCTTCACCGGTCTTGCGGCCGAGGAGACCAGCACGAACCATCTTGCGCAGCAGCGGGTGAGGACGATACTTGGGATCCCCAAACTCGTTGTAGAGCACCTCCATGATGGCAAGGTTCACATCGTTACCGATGAGGTCGGCCAGTGCGAGGGGTCCCATGGGATGGTTGGCACCCAGCATCATGCACTTGTCGATGTCCTCGGCGCTGGCGATACCGTCGGCGAAGATACCCACTGCCTCGTTGATCATCGGGATCAGGATGCGGTTAACGACAAAACCGGGAGCCTCGTTAACGGGCACGGGGGTCTTGCCGATCTCGGTGGTCAGGTCGATGATGCACTTGGCAGTCTCATCGCTGGTGAGCTGGCCCTTGATTACCTCAACGAGCGCCATGCGGTCGGCGGGGTTGAAGAAGTGGCAGCCGATAAACTGAGCGGGACGGCTAGTGCAAGCAGCAATCTCGGTAATAGAGAGTGATGACGAGTTGGTGGCAAAGATGGTCTCGGGCTTGCAGATCTTGTCAAGCTCCATGAACACGTCCTTCTTCAACTGCATGTTCTCAACAGCAGCCTCAATCACGAGGTCAGCGTCGGCAAAGGTAGCATAGTCGGTCGTGGTGGTGATGTTGGCCATGATGGCGTCCATCTTCTCCTGGGTGAATTTACCCTTCTCGACGAGCTTGGTGTAACCCTTTGCAATCGAAGCCATAGCCTTGTCAAGGCTCTCCTGGGTGCGGCTCTTCATAACCACGGGCATCTTGGCGGCAAACGCCTTGACGATACCCTTGGCCATCGTACCTGTTCCAATAACACAAATTTTCATAATCTGTTCTATTTTATGTTTTAATTGATGAATGTTAATTTATTCTCCCTTGAAAGTTGCTTCACGCTTGTTGAGGAAAGCGTCCATGCCCTCCTTCTGGTCGGCAGTAGCAAAGCATTTGCCGAAGAGTTTGTTCTCCAGACCGATGGCACCGTCGGCATCCAGGTCATAGCCCTCGTTGATGCTCTGCTTGGCCAGGCTGATGGCCACAGGGGCGTTCTTGAGCATCATCTCGGCCATCTCCATAGCCTTGCCCATCAGCTCTTCAGGAGCATAGACGGCATTGACCAGACCGATGCGCAATGCCTCGTCGGCGCGGATGGCCTTGCCTGTGTAGATCATCTCCTTGGCATAGCCCTGGCCGATAAGTTTGGGCAGGCGGTAAGTACCCGAGAAGCCGGGGATGATACCCAGGCCCACCTCGGGCTGACCGAACTTGGCATTGTTGGAGCAGATGCGAATGTCACATGCCATCGCCAGCTCACAGCCACCACCCAAAGCATAGCCATTGACAGCGGCAATGACGGGAATCGGCAGTGTCTCGATGGCACGGAACACCTGTGCGCCCAGACGACCGAACTCGACGCCCTGGGGCTCATTGAGGTGAGCCATCTCGCTAATGTCGGCACCGGCGACAAACGACTTCTCGCCGTCGCCCGTGATGATGAGCACGCGTGTCGAGGCATCCAGCTTGCCGACGAAGTCACCCAGTTCCTTGAGGATGCCCGAATTGAGGGCATTCAGGGTCTTGGGAGCCGAAATCGTCAAGATGGTAATACCACCCTTGTGCTCTATCTTTAAATAGTTGTATTCCATGACAAGGTGCTGGAATTAAACGTCCATGGGCTTCAGGTCGGGCGAGATGATGAGCTTGGCCTCGGTAGCAGCCTGCACATCCTCGACGGTGAACTCGGGATGGAGTTCACGCAGTACGATGCCCTCGGGGGTGATGTCCATCACACCCATCTCGGTGATGATCATGTTGACCTGACCGGCAGCGGTGAGAGGCAGTGTGCACTCCTTGAGGATCTTGGGGTTACCCTTCTGGGTGTGCTCCATGGTGAGGATCACGCGCTTGGCACCTACCACGAGGTCCATTGCACCACCCATACCGGGAGCCATCTTGCCAGGGATAATCCAGTTGGCGAGGTTACCTTTCTCATCCACCTGCAGAGCGCCCAGGAACGACACGTTTACGTGGCCGCCGCGGATGATGGCAAATGAGGTTGCCGAGTCAAAGGTGCAGGCACCGGGATTGAGGGTGATGGCACCGCCACCGGCGTTGATGAGGTTCTTGTCCTCCTTGCCCTCCTCAGGCGTGGGACCCATACCCATAGCGCCGTTCTCGGTCTGCAGCGTTACTGAAACACCGTCGGGCAGATAATTAGGAATTAAGGTGGGGATACCAATACCCAGATTCACAACATCACCATCGTGCAACTCCTTAGCGGCACGTTTAGCGATGACTTCTCTCATTTGATATTTATCCATAATAGTACAGTTTTGAGATTAATTATGTTTTAAAAAAGTTCTTTTATACTGTTAACTCAAGATTTCGTTTATTGAATGATTATCAACCAGCAATTCATCAATCTCTAATCACTAATCGCTAATCCTCAAGTTCCGGCAGCCGGAACTTGACTTATTTCATTCCTCTCTTGACCATCTCCTGCACAACGAACGATGCCACGTCGTCGGCATAGGTGTTCATACCGAAGCCTGCGTCAAATCCCAGCTCCTTGGCCAGCTCGTGGGTCACACGTGCACCGCCGCAGCAGCAGATCATCTTGTCACGCAGTCCCTCGGCCTCCATCAGCTCGATGAACTCGGTCATGTTCTTGATGTGGACGTCCTTCTGGGTCACGGTCTGTGAGACGAGCAGGGCGTCGGCATGGAGTTCGATACCCTTGGCGATGAACTCGTCGTTGGGCACCTGTGAACCCAGGTTGTAGGCCTCGATCATCTCATAGCGTTCCAGTCCGTAGTGGCCGGCGTAGCCCTTCATGTTCATGATGGCGTCAATGCCCACAGTATGGGCATCGGTACCCGTCGAGGCACCGACGATGACAATCTTGCGACCGATGTTCTCCTTGATGTATTCGTCGGTCTCATACATGTCCATCGTGTTGCTCTCCACCTTGGGGACGTAGATGGTACTGTAGTCCACAGTGTGGGTGCAACTGCCGTAGCAGTTGAAGAAGGTGAAGCCCGGGGTCAACTCCTTGTAGAAGACCACGCTGGGATTCTCCAGACCCATCTTGCGGAGTAACTGTTTGGCGGCTTCTACCGCCTCGGCGCCACAGGGTACGGGCAGGGTGAAGCTGAGCTGCACCTTACCGTCGTTCATTGTGTCACCGTAGGGTTTGATTTTGGTAAAGTCTAAGGTTTTGTCAAAATCCTTAGCTTCCATGCTATATAAACCTTCGCTCATAGTCGTATCGTAACCTTTATTGTGATGTGTTGTTATTATCTCTTGCCTTTCATCAGTTCCACAAACGGGTTGTAGTAGTTCTCACCCTTCATGGTAACGCCTGCAAGACCCTTACCACCGTTCTTGGGACGCTTCACGTCGCCGAAGATACCTTTCTCAAGTGCGGTGAAGAGGCCTTCCTTGGTGATTTCCTCCAGCAACTGGATGGTGTTGCCCAGGACTTCCTTAGCACGGTTGCGGCAGATACCGCCCTCGACAAACTCCATCTCCTCACCGATGCTCTTCATGTTATTGAAGATGTACTTGGCATTCTCAATCGAGAGGTAACGGTCGCTCATGAAGGGCGTGTGGATGGCCTCGGTGGGCATACCCAGCAACTGGATACCCTGATGGGTCCAGATACCGATCATATTGAACAGGGCATCCTGGATGTGACCACGGAAGATGTTACCCGTCATGAACTTGGTCGGCGGCATGTACTTCAACGTGGCTTTGGGGAAGATTTCGCGGGTCATCTGTGCCTGAGCCAACTCCAGCAGGAAGCCGTTCTCAAGCATCGGATCCATCTCAAAGGCGTGTCCCAGACCCATCTGCTCCTCGGGCAGTCCAGCCATGAGAGCCAACTGCTCGTTGATGAGGTCCGAAGCCAGCACCGTGTGGGCAGCCTCGACAGCATCGGCGGTGGTCAGGTAGTTATCCTCACCGGTATTGATGATGACGCCGGCAAAACCGTTGATGATGCGGCTCATGTACTGGTCGATGAGCGTGCGCTGCATGTTGATGTCACGGAAGAGGATACCGTACAAGGCATCATTCAGCATGACATCCAGACCCTCGAAGGCACCCATGATGGCAATCTCGGGCATACACAGACCTGAACAGTAGTTACACAGGCGGATGTAACGACCCTGCTCCTCACCTACCTCGTCAAGCGCCTTACGCATGATGCGGAAGTTCTCCTGGGTAGCAAAAGTACCACCGAAGCCCTCGGTTGTAGCGCCATAAGGCACATAGTCCAGCAGACTCTGACCTGTGGTGCGAATCACAGCAATCACGTCGGCACCCTGACGGGCACCAGCCTGGGCTTGAACCACGTCCTCATAGATGTTACCCGTGGCAACGATGATGTACAGGTAAGGTTTGGGACCCTCACCGATGGTCTCGAGGTAATGCTCGCGGCGAGCACGACGTGTGCGGATGCGTGTCATGCTCTCGTTGACAACGGGCTGCAAGGCATCGGCAATCTGTTTGGGGTCGCGGGTGACCACCTTGGTGATGTCCAGCTCGTCCTTAGCCACCTTCTCAGCAATCTGCTGCGGATTGAGACCGGTCTGAATCATGGCGTTGGCAATGAAGAATAAGGCTCCTTCATTCAACACGCCCTTGTCTTTCAGCGCCTCAACCACCACATTGGGCAACGGCACGTCATTGTCGTCAACACCATCGATGCCCATCAAGCGGCACAAAGTGCGCTCAACGGCAACCGTCGTGTACTGTTCCACGAAGGCCTGCACGTCCTCGGCGATGCCTTTGGCAAGACCTCTGGCATACTCAACTTTCTCAAAATCTAGTCCTAACTTGCTCTTTTGCATAGTGTATTGTAGTATATAGTATATAGTGTGATGTCAATTGTGTCGATTGGAGGTCTCCAGCAGATTCCTCGCGGTTTCTATCCACTCGCTGTCAATGCCCAGGCTCTGAGCGATATTCAATGCCTCACGGGGCACCTCGCCGTCCTGCACCTCAACAAGCTGATAATCCATTTTACCGTTCTCAAAGCCCTTCACCCTCAGGCAGCGGGCCTTGCCAGGTTCTATATCGTAGTGCGTTGTCATGACCAGACTCAGGTCCTTGTTCTCCAACACCTTGAGCAATGCCGTCACGAGAGCGGCACCCTCGGTGGGGTTGGTGGTACGGGCCGGCTCGTCAATCAACGCCAGTATTCTCTTGTTCTCACGTGATGCCTTGATGACGGCATCGATGTTCTTCATCTCGGCGGCAAATGATGACAGTCCTTTTTCTACGGACTGCTCGTCACCGATGCAGAAGTGTATCTCGTCTTTCGCGGCAATTTGGGCCGAAGCCGCAGGGATGCCGAACCCGAACTGGTAAAGCAGTTGACACAAGGTCAACGTCTTTAATACCACAGTCTTGCCGCCCATATTGGCACCGGTGATGAGCGCGGGCTGCTCACCGAAGGCAATGTCAACGGGCTGGAAGTCGCGGCCATGGCTGGCAAGCGCCTCTTTGACCTGGGGATGGAACATCGCCTGATAGCGGGTGATGCCGTCTTCGGCCAAGGTGGGGAAAGAAAGTCCCATCTGCTTCATCTGCATGGCCTTGGCGGTATTCACGTCGATGCGTGCCAGGGCAAGCTGTGCCTGCTCAATGGCTGTTGCAAAGGGATGCAACTGCCGACTCAAATCCTTGTGCACACCATCCTCAAGTTCACTCGCCTTGAGCAACAGTTCATCCTGCTGCTCGGGGTGCTGACGCATCTGACTACGCAGGTCCTTGAGTTCGGCGCAATAAGAGTCATATATATAGAATGTGGCGATTTTCATCCCGTCAGGATCGAGAATGGTAATCACCTCGTCAAGGGCGGGAATCTCGACCACATCGGCCATGCCATGCTGCGCGAGCAGTTGGGCCACATCAGTCGCCAGAATGGCGAGATGCTTGACCTCAAACAGTTCAATGTCATCGAGCACGGCATGATTGTAAAGATTTTTAATCGTGGTGCGGATGTCTTTCAATCCGCACAGCTTGTGGTTCAGGGTATTGATGAATAGTGGTTCAACCCGATTGACGAACTCAGCGAAACGGTGCAGGACGGCATAGGTTGCGGCAATGTCCTCGCTACTCGTCATCATGGGCGAGTCAAGGAGCCAACGGCGGGCAAAACCCGACTGCAATTCCAGCTGGTCGAGCATGTAGCGGATGCCGCAAGGCGATTCTATGACATTCTTCAGTTGCACGGTTATAGTTTGTTCTTTATCAGGTCATAAACGGGAAGCCCGATGGCTTCCGAGAGTTTGTCGCACAGGGTGTCCGAGTCTAGGACATAGCCACTGGGCGACGTGGGGTTGACGGAGACGGCGATGAGTTTGCTCTTCTGCAGGACCCGGATACGCCCGCCAGCTTTGAGGAACAGCCTGAACTGTTGTGGCGTAACGAATATCTTGGTGAAATCCCTCACCACCAGTTCGGCCTGTTTGAGGTCTTTGTTCTTCCTTACCTTCTCGAGGAAACCGTCAACCAGCGCTCCTGCCACGAACAGGGTCTGGCAACCGTCCATCCCCTCGAAGTGGATATCCTTGGAAAGGGAGGTCATCGTGTCCAGGGAGTGTAACTCGCCATCCTTGTCGATAAACCACAAGCCCTTTTCCAAGGGCATGAGCGTGTTGATATTGCGTTCACTGGTCAGGTCCAGATTGACGAGGTCAACCATGAAGGCGGTCTTGCTCACCAGGGTGCTAAGGTTGGCCGAATAGGCCGCTCCTGTCGCCAAAATCATCGATTGGCTCACGGCCGGTGATGCTGAACTCATGCGTGACAAGGCACCGTCGATGATAACCAGGTCGATACCGAAGCGTTGCTTCATGTCACCCATCCAACGCTTGAGGCTGCTGGCCGATGAAGGTCCCGAAAGGAGGATTTTGCCTCCCGTCACAGCCTTGGCGGTCACTACCCTACCCAATGAAGTGCTCTCGTTGCTCACGTCGATGAGTTCCGAGACCAACCGACGCTGGTGGTAATGGGCCTCGCTGGTGCCGAAATACATCCCCTCGCGGAGGACAATTTCGGGCTTCTGGGTGCGGGTCACCTGGTCCACTGTCTCTCCATCAATGCCGATTGAAGTCACGGCGATGCGCTTGGTCTGAACGGGCAGTCGGTCAAGCACATACTTCAAGCATTCGGTCTTGCCTGTGTTCTTTTCCAAGCCCACGATAGACAAGCTATCGTACTGCAATATGTCATTGATGAAGGGCACTCCCAGTAAACGTAATGATTTCCGCTGGTGTCTGAAGATGTGTCATAATTCAGGTCTTCACTAATGTCCGTGCTAAGCAAGGAGAAATTAAACAATTATTATTTTAAAATTTTGTTTAATTTCTCGGCCGATAGGCCGATTAAAATCCAGAAGTGAACCTTTAGTAATTATGACACACCTCCAGACCAACGGATGCATTGTCAATTACTTCTTGTTACGTACCTCGTTGCGCTCATGACGCTTCAGCGCCTTGGGCTCGATGTTCATGCGCTCACCCTCAAGCAGCGAGATCACGCCATCGACAGCCTTGTCGGCAGCCACCTGCTCCTTGGCACGTGCAGCCTGGCACTCGGGGCAGTTGCACTCGCTGTGGTAGTCGGTGGGCTCGGTATAGGTGGTGATAACACCCTCGAAGTTGCGTAATACCACTCTGCCGGGAGCCTGTGAGATGATGTACTGGGGCATGACGGGCGTCTTGCCACCGCCACCGGGAGCATCCACCACGAAGGTGGGCACGCAGTAGCCGCTGGTGTGACCGCGCAGGCCCTCGATGATCTCGATACCCTTGCTGACGGGGGTGCGGAAGTGCTCCAGACCCATCGACAGGTCGCACTGGTAGATGTAGTAAGGACGCACACGAATCTTCACAATCTCATGCACGAGCTTCTTCATCACGTGGACGCAGTCGTTCACGCCGCGCAGCAGCACACTCTGGTTACCCAAGGGAATACCGGCGTCGGCGAGCATTTCGCAGGCACGGCTTGACTCGGGCGTCACCTCGTTGGGATGGTTGAAGTGGGTATTGATCCAGATGGGATGATACTTCTTCAACATGTCGCACAACTCGGGAGTGATGCGCTGCGGGCAAACCACGGGAGTGCGGGTACCCAGGCGTACGATTTCCACATGAGGAATCTTACGAAGTTCCGAGATGATGTATTCCAAGCGCTTGTCGCTCACCATGAGGGCGTCGCCACCCGAAAGCAGGACGTCGCGCACGGTCGGCGTGTTGCGGATATACTCCAGCGCCTTCTCGATGCGATCGAGACCGCACTCGTTGTCGGTCTGGCCAGCAAAACGGCGACGTGTGCAGTGACGGCAGTACATCGAGCACATGTCGGTGATGAGCAGCAGCACGCGATCGGGATAACGGTGCGTCAGACCGGGCGTGGGTGAATCCTCATCCTCATGCAGGGGGTCGAGCAAGTCGGCTGCAGCCTGATGGGTCTCGGCACCCGTGGGAATGCACTGGCGACGGATGGGATCGTGGGGATCATCAGGATTGATGAGGCTCAGGTAATAGGGCGTGATGGCCATGCGCAGGGTCTTGAGGGTCTGCTTAACGCCCTCTTCCTCCTCAGCGCTCAGGTTCACGTACTTCTTGAGCTCCTCAAGGGTCTCGATGCGGTTCTTCACCTGCCATTTCCAGTCATTCCACTGTTCGTCGGTAACGTTAGGAAATAATTGTTTTCTTCTTGATTCTACCATAATAAAAATGGATGGTTAAGCCGTGGAGGCACGTCATGCGCGCCCCACGGCATCAGTTTCTTGATTAAGCGTAGAGTTCCTCAAAGATCTTGCGCAGCTCGGGGCACTCGCGCAGCTCCTGCAAGGTAAAGTCGGCATGGCCCTTGGTGTAGCCGTTACCGATAATCATGTTCACGTCGGCACCGATACCTTCAGCACCCAGGGCAGCCTTGGTGAAGCTGGTAGCCATTGAGAAGAAGTAAACCACGCCGTCATCCTTGGTGCACAATACTGCGGTCATCTCGCAATCAGGCACATTCACACAGTTGATGGTGGTGTCGGCCATCTTGCCGTCGGTCAGCTTGTAAACCAGCTCGTAAACCTCAACGGGAGTCATGCCGGCTACGCTCTCGACCACGTCACAGAAGCCGAGGTCCTTGATACGCTGGGTTGATTTGGGGCTGTTAGCAAGGCCGATAACCTTACCGGTAACGCCTACGCGCTTCTTAGCCTCGTAGCAGCAGAGCATACCGCTCTTGCCACCGGCACCCAGGATAACAACGTTCTGGCCATACTGGCACAACTTGGCGGTCTGGGCGGGAGCACCAGCTACGTCGAGTGCACTCAGCGCGAGCTTCTCGGGCATATCATCGGGAATCTTGGCATAGATACCGCTCTCGAACAGGATAGCCTTACCCTTGATGTCCACCTGGTCAACATCGGCACGGATCTCAAGGATTTCATCGATGCGCAGCGGAGTCAGTGACAACGACACGAGGGTAGCGATGCGGTCGCCTTCCTTCAAGTCAATCTTGCCCTTGAGGGCGTCGCCGATCTTCTCTACCTTACCCAGGAGCATACCACCCGAACCGGTGCGACGGTTGCGGTGCTTACCCTGCAACTCGACGTTGAGGAGCATTTCCTTCTTGATTTCCTCCATCACCTCGGCCTCGTTGTTGGGATCCTTGGCCTGCTGCTTAGCATAGTTGTGGATGTCGGTGAAAGAAGCTGAGTCAATATTCAGGGTCTGTACATCGATGAGGATCTCGTTGTCGTAGATCTCGTCCATGTTGTTGTCCAGCTTGTTAGCGGGCTGAGGAAGAATGCCCTTGGGCTCGATTACTCGGTGCGTACCGAATCTGTTTCCGTGTTTCTGCATTGTTGTTTGTTTTAAGTGTTAAACGATTATTGTTAATTATTTGTTTTTTGGGTTTTAGGGTCCTTAAGGTCGTTAAAGTCCTTAGGGTCTTTAAGGTCCTTAGGGGGGATTAGTTGCGCTTGGGCAAGCCCAGGATTTCGCGGGCCTCGTCGCTCGTGGCGATGGGACGGCCCAGTTCCTTGGCGAGACGCACAACCTTCTCCACGAGTTCGCCGTTGCTCTTGGCAAGCACGCCCTTAGAGAGGTAGAGGTTGTCCTCAAAGCCCACGCGAACGTTACCACCCATGGCGATAGCGGCAGCAGCCATCGGGAAGGCGTGGCGGCCAACACCGGTCACGGTCCAAGTGGAACCGGCGGGGATGCCGTTCACGAGCCAGCACAGGTTGGCGACTGTGGCGGGAGTGCAACCGGGAACGCCCAGCACGAAGTTGAACTGCATGGGGTTGCCGGGAACTTCACCCTTGCGGGCCATGGTCAGGATGGTGTCGAGGTGACCCATCT
The DNA here is from genome assembly GCA_900318645.1 of uncultured Prevotellaceae bacterium. Lineage (GTDB taxonomy): Bacteria > Bacteroidota > Bacteroidia > Bacteroidales > Muribaculaceae > Sodaliphilus. The sequence continues at coordinate 39,240 of ONLH01000032.1, read as the reverse complement.
CGAAGCACTCATATTCGGGCTTGATACCGCGCTCAATCATACGCTTACCGAAGGCGCGCATGGTGGGCATCGTGTTGTCAAAAATCTCGTCGCCAAAGTTGCAGGTACCGCAGTCGAGCGTTGCCATCTCGGGCAGCGGAGTCGTGTCGGTCGATTGCAGGCGTTCATCGGGGGTCATGCCCACGGCACCGCCAGTTGACGGAATGAGGATGACATTGGGGCACACCTTGAGGATGGCCTCTTCACACTCCTGGAAGCGGGCACGGTCCTGGGTGGGCGTACCATCGTCCCAGCGCACATGGAGGTGGACGATAGCAGCACCGGCGTCAACAGCCGACTTGGCCTCGCGAACGATTTCTTCTACGGTATAGGGCACGTTAGGATTCTGTTCCTTGGTGACCTCGGCGCCACAGATGGCGGCAGTGATAATCAGTTTGTCCATTTTTCAGTTGTCAGTTTTTAGTTTTTAGTTGTCAGTTTTTAGTTGCCAGTTGCCAGTAGATTGCGGATGCTGCTGAAAACTGACGACTGCAAAACTGAAAACTGTTTTATTTGCGTTGGCAGTCCTTGGGAGTTACACAGGTACCTGAAGCGCGGCAAACCACGACGGGCTCGTCAAGGATGTCGGCAGCCGATGCACTGATGTCAGGACGGGCCTGAGCCACCTTGCGAGCCTCGAACATCATGTGACGTGAAGTGTTGCCCTCACGGTCAATCCAACCCTCAGCCTCGATGAAGTCACCGGCATAGACAGGTGCCAGGAACTCAATGTTGTCGTAGGCGCAGAAGAGACCTTCGTCACCGTCACGCATAATCAATAATTCAGTAGCTACGTCACCGAAGAGGTGAACCATGTGTGCTCCATCAACCAGGTTGCCACCGTAGTGTGCGTCCTTTGCGCTCATGCGCAGTCTGATCATTGTCTTGTATTCCATTTCTTTTACTTAGTTTTTTTCTAGATTTTCTAGATTCTCTAGATATTCTAGAAAGGACTAAACCTTATTTTTCTACATAGATGCCGTCAACATAGATACCTGAAGCATGAACGTGCTCGGGAGCAATCTCGCCCACGGGAACGAGCTTCTCGGCCTCAACGACTACATAGTCGGCTGCGGTGGCCATCAGCGGGTTAAAGTTGTTGGTGGTGCCAAGGAAGACCATGTTACCAAACTCGTCAACGATGTTGGCACGCAAGAAGGCGATGTCGGCACGCAGGGGCTTCTCCAGCAAGTAGTCCTTTCCGTCAACCGTGACAATGTCCTTGCCGTCGGCCATAATGGTACCCAGACCAGTGGGAGTCAACACGCCACCCAAGCCAGCACCTGCCGCACGGATGCGCTCAGCCAGAGTTCCCTGAGGAACGTACTCGACGATGAGGGTACCCTCATTCTTCTGCAGAGCGGTCTGCTTGTTAGTACCTGTGTGGGATACGATGGCCTTCTTTACCTGATGGTTGCTGACCAGCTTGCCATGAGCCACCTCGTCATAGGCGGTGTCGTTAGCAATGATAGTGAGGTCTTTAACACCTTTCTCTACAATGGCGTCAATAATCTGGGTGGCACTGCCATTACCCAAGAAACCGCCAAACATGATTGTCATACCGTCCTGTACTTTCTCGACGGCCTGTTCCAATGTGATCTGTTTGTTCATAATGCTTATGTTTTTGGAATAATTTGGTTTATGTCATAATTGGCTGCAAATATAGAAAATTTTCACCAATTTACGGTCATTTCAAGGCATTTTTTATCAACATTTTATCTATTATATAGATAACCCCGCAAATCACAGCACTTTGCCTTGATGATTCAAGTACCCGACATATATCTCGTGCCATGAAGATACCGCATCTGCCAAAAACAATAGTTTTGACAAAACAACCAAAAATAATTAATCATAATCCATTGTTTTTATCTATCAGTAGCGTAACTTTGCAATGGAATAAAAAGTCCAGAAAAAGTGACCACCAATAATGCATATAGTTACTGATTTTCAAAAGAATATGTCTTTTTTGTTTAACATTTAATCAACTAACCAATTATGATGAAACATTTACTTTTTACTCTAGTGGCCCTGATGGCAAGCTTGTTCATCAGTGCCAATGCCGCTTCGGTGGATTATACCGTCGATGAGGTGGGAACCGATTTCATTACCATCACGTTCACGCCCGATGCTGATGCTGCGGGCTATGCCTTCTGCCTGTTTGAAGCAGGAACGGCTGAGCAGCAGTTTGCCATGTTTGGCCCCTGGATGGGTTTCCAGACCATGGGTGACATGATCAAGGCTTGGGGTATCACCAAGACTGAGACCTACCAGTACACTTGGACCAACCAATCACCTGGCAAGGACTATGAAATTTATGTACAATGCTGGGATGCCGACGGCGTAGATGCCGATATGATCATTATCCCGGTAACTACAGCCAACATCGGTGGCGCTGGTGAGGCTGTGATGACCATCGAAATCGGCGAATTTGGCGGCGATGATGAGAATGGCTACTATCAGTGGGTTACCTATATCCCCAACGAGGAAGTCGCCGTTCACCATGACATCATCATCCTAAAATCGGCCTACGAGTCGGAGGATTGGGGCATGGAGAACCTGCTCAACTACCTCAAGCAGGATAATCCCTTCGATCCCTATTGGGACCAGTTCGGCATCGACGAGGCACAATGGAACGCTGAGCCCAATACCTGGTACATCGCATTCTCAATCGCCAAGAACGCCAATGGCGAATGGGGTCCGCTGGCCGCTGTAGAGTTCAAGACTCCTGGTGCAACGGGCATCAACGAAATGGCTGCTGACAAGCAGGTAGCAGGTGTACGCTACTTCAACTTGGCTGGTCAGGAAATGACCGAGGCTAGCGGCCTGACCATCGTTGTGACTACCTACACCGACGGCACCACCAGCACCGCGAAGGTAATGAAGTAAAGCCACAATAGAGACGGCTCAATTACCGCAAAACAAAAGTTATCGCCGACCATCCGTAAGGAAAGTCGGCGATAACTTTTTTGCTTTAATCTTGTTGAAAAGCCACCTCATCAATCAAGTAACCATAATCAACTCGTCAATCCTACAGTGAAACGGACAGAAACCATCGAACAATCAATCCACTAATAAGCACCATCAATGATAGGCATCATCACTATTGATATCAAGAGCTCTAGTTGGCACGATTTTTGCACATTTTAACAAAAAATGGCGTAGTAAAATCGGTACTGAAAACGTCTAATAGGTAAAAAGTATCTTAATACGATTTTAATAAGAGCATCTCTAACACGGTTTAAATTATATTTATTATGGGAACTTTAGAAATAGGAATTCTTGCAGGTGTCATTATCCTGCTGTTGTTAGTAGTACTGTTCACATGCTATGTCAAAGCTCCGCCCAGCACCGCATACGTGATTTCAGGCATCAAGCGCGAACCGCGCATCCTCATCGGTGCCGGTGGCGTGAAAATCCCCATCTTTGAGCGTCTGGATAAGGTTTATCTCGGTCAGTTGACCGTTGACATACGCACTGAGCGCAGCGTACCCACCAACGACTTTATCAACGTCAATGTTGATGCCGTGGCCAAGGTTGCCGTCACCCCTACCCCTGACGGTGTTCGCCTCGCTGCCCGCAACTTCCTGAATATGGATCCGGCCACGATTTCAAGCCAGCTGCAGGACACGCTGCAAGGTAACCTGCGTGAGCTCATCGGCAGTCAGGGTCTGAAGGAGCTGAACGTAGACCGCGACGGTTTCTCCAACCAGGTAATGGATAAGGCGGCCCCCGATATGGCCAAGCTGGGCATCTCGATTCTCGCCTTCAACGTGCAGAACATCACCGATGAACTTGGACTGATTGAGAACCTGGGTGCCGACAACACTTGGACCATCCGCAAGAACGCCGCCATCACCAAGGCACAGGCCGAGAAGGACATTGCACAGGCCAAGGCTGAAAACGAGAAACTCGCCAACGACGCCACCGTAGAGTCACAGACGGCTATCGCCGAGCGCCAGAACGAACTCACCATCCGCCGTGCCGACCTCAAGCAGGAAGCTGATACCCGTCAAGCACAAGCCGACGCCGCTTATCGCATCCAGGAACAGGAGCAGCAGAAGGTGCTCAACGAGAAAGAGGTAGAGGCCCAAATTGCCCGCACCAAAAAGGAGCAGGATCTGACCAACGAGCAAATCCGCATCCGCGAGAACACCCTGCTTGCCGAGGTGAACAAGAAAGCCGATGCCGACCGCTATCAGAAGCAGATCCAGGCCGAAGCCGAGAAGTTCCAAATCCAAAAGAACGCCGAGGCCGATCTAGAGAAACGCAAACGTGAAGCCGAGGCTCAGCGCTATGAGGCCGAACAGGAAGCCGAAGCCATCCGCGCCAAGGCCGAAGCCCAAAAGTTCGCCATGATGCAGGAAGCCGAGGGTATCAAGGCCAAGGGTGAGGCCGAAGCCTACGCCGTGCAGAAGAAAGGTGAAGCCGAGGCCCAGGCCATGGAAAAGAAAGCCGAGGCCTTCAAGAAGTACAACGATGCCGCTGTGGCCCAGATGGTCATCGAGAAACTGCCTGAGATCACCCGCAACGTCGCCGAACAGGTTGCCACCATCCAGGGCGTGAACATCTACAGCACCGGCGGTGACAACGGAGCAGGCATCGGCACGATCACCGGCACATTGCCCATCGTGCTCGCTCAGGTCAACGATACCGTCAAGAGCGCTGTCGGCGTGGATTTGGCCAGCATCGTTCGCAAACATGAGGGTCCCAAGGACACCCCACCCACCAAGGAGGAATAACCGACAATCATTGGCCCTAATACAAATCAGGCTGGAGACCACATGGTTCCAGCCTGATTTGTATTTTGTGCTACCACGATTTACTTCAAGTAGTCGTCGAAGTAGCGGGTAATGCGTTCATGCAGGTGTACACTCTGGTGACCACGCATGTTGTGGCCCTGACCAGGATAGACGTAGAAGTCGGGCTGAGTGCCTGCAGCGATGCACGCCTTGAGGAAACTGTAGGCATGCTGGGGCACGACGGTGGGGTCATTGAGGCCGATAATAATCTGCAGGCGTCCTTTGAGGTCGGCAGCCTTATGAATCAGGCTCGTCTTTTCATAGCCCTCGGGGTTCGTCTGCGGGGTATCCATGTAACGCTCGCCATACATCACCTCATACCACTTCCAGTCAATGACTGGACCGCCTGCAACGCCCACCTTAAAGACGTCGGGATAGTTGGTCATCAGGCTGATGGTCATGAAACCGCCGAAGCTCCAGCCGTGAACACCCAAGCGTGCGGTATCAACATAGTTGAGCGTGCGCAGGAACTCCACACCACACATCTGGTCCTGCATCTCGACCTGACCCAGCTGGCGGAAAGTAGCCTGCTCGAAGTCACGTCCGCGGTTCTCGCTGCCGCGGTTGTCAAGGATGAACAGGACATAACCGCGCTGTGCCATATAGGTCTCCCAACTACGGCTGCCCCAGTGCCAACGGGCATCCACATTGTGAGCATGGGGACCGCCATAGACATAGACCACCGTGGGATATTTCTTGTTCTCATCAAAGTCGGTGGGCAACACGATCCTATAATAAAGGTCGGTCACACCGTCTGCCGCCTTGATGGAACCGCAACGATACTCGGGCACGGTATAGCCCTGCCAGGGGTCAGGTGCAGTGAAATAGCGATACTGGCGGTTGTTGCGGGTATCTACAACGGCGATGTTGCGGGGCACGTCAGGTTCCTGATAATAATCAACCAGCCATGCACCACTGTCGCTCAAGCGGCCACCATGCCAGCCACGTCCCCCCTCGTCAATGCGCGCCATCTCGCCGGTGGCCACATCCACGCGATAGAGGTTCTGTTGTATAGGATTGTCTGCATTGGCACTGATGATGACTGCCTGACGCTTAGTATCAAACCCCAACAGGTCCATCACCACCCAATTGCCGCTAGTCAGTTGCTTCACCAGTTTGCCTGCGGTATCATAGATGTACAGGTGATTATAGCCATCCTTCTCACTCCACAGGATAAATTTGTCTTTGTCCCACGGCAGGAAAGTAATGGGATGCTGAGGCTCGACATACTTGGGATGCTGCTCGTGGTAGAGTGATTTGATGCGGTTACCCGTACTGGCGTCATAGGCCACCAGGTCCACTACATTCTGGTCACGGTTTCCTTCCATCATATAGACGATATCTCCTGCAGGATTCCAAGAGATATTGGAGAAATAACGGTCGGTGGGATCACCCGCCTTGAGATAGACGGTATCGCCGGTTGCCACATCAAGCACGCCCACCCAGACCAGATGGGACGTCTGACCTGCCATCGGGTACTTCTCAGGAGCCGGCTCGGCGATGACACGAGTGCTGTCGTCCAGTTCGGGCACATCGACCAACGGATAATCGGTCACCATGCTCTGGTCCATGCGATAGAATGCCAAGCGGTTGCCCTGGGGATTCCAGAACAGGCCGCCCTCGATGCCGAACTCATTGCGATGTACGCTCTGACCATAGACCATGTCACGCGAACCGTCGCTGGTCACTTGGCGGGTATTACCATTGCCGTCGACAACATACAAGTTGTCGTCCTTGACATAGGCATTGGCATAGCTCACGTTGTTCCATTCCTCGGCCACGGCACCAACGACGCGACTCTGCCGCCACATCACCTTACGGGTCTTGAAGTTGACCAGCAGTCGCTCATTGCCGTTGTAAAGCAATGCGATGGGCTTATCGGCATAGGGGAAAGACGCATAGTTAAGACTCCTGACCTGATCATCAACCAAGCCTGCACCCTTATTGATGCGGTCTCTCGTGAACAGCACTTTTTCCTTGCCCTTGACAGCATCTACCGTCCAACAGGTGTCTTTACCAAGCCTTACCAACTGGTCGCCCCACCACGTGAGCGTGCGATTGGCCGGTATCATCTTCTGGTAATTCGTACCACCGAAGTTCAGGTCCTCGAGTGTGAACTGCTGTTGTGCCAGCATGGGCAGTGACAGTAACGCCATCGCCAACAAGGCCAAGCATTGTCGTGTCATCTTTTTCATTGTCAATAGTTTTTTATCGGTTATTGGTTATTGCTCATTTATTATATCATGTCATCGGTCAACAGTATCGGTATCAGAAGATACGCCCGACCAGACGGACCGTAACTGCAGGATAAACCCTCACGCTACTGATGGTCTTCAAGATTCCGCCATCCTCGCCTTTGGCCCCCTCACTGGTCAACTCCTCACTGTTCACGCCATTGTAAACCCGAGGCTTTCCTGAGAGCTGAACGCCCAAATCCACAAGGCATCCCAGGCGCGACCTGCTGGGTACAGCCCGTCCAAATCCCAGTCCCACATAAGGACGTACCTTTTTCACATGGATATAAGCATTGGCATTGCCCTCGTCATCGGGCATGATATTGTAATCTCCCAGCTTGACTGCCGCTTGCCCATAGCTGTCGGGAATCGCGGCATAGGCACCGCGACGAGCATTCAGGTCGGCAAGCTTCTTCATCAGCTCGCTCTCCTTGCATTCGACCATCACAATCTTTTCACTGCCTGCAAAATAGGCGCCTACCGTCAAATGGAAACCACGCCCGGCGAAAGGATAGATATCGATCAGCGCATGGCCTGTCGTGTTGTGCAGTGTGCCTTGCACTTTGGCCTGCCTCATATTGTCGGGAATCAAGGACATATCTGCATTTACCGTCTGATTGATTTGGGACAAGGACAATTTGGTAGAATACTTGAACTTGGGCATAAAATCCACACCAGCTCGGATGCCGACATAATCGGTAAACATGGAGCCCACATCGGCTGTGATTCCGGTAGTGCCAATGCCTGCCGACAAGCTGTAGTGGCTCAAGATACTGTTATCCTGGGCCCACAGATGGCCTGATGCCAAAGTCAATACAGCAATAATGCAGAGTAATTGTTTTTTCACAATCATTGGTTTTTAAACAGATAGTGCCGCAAAGATACACAAAAAACACCATTCACACATTACACCTGATTGCAAAAACGCAATAACCGTTATTAGACAAAAATCCCCGTTGGCAGTTGCCAACGGGGATCATCAGTCACGCGTCCTTTGACACGTTGTCTTGTGGAATCAATCGCGAATTACTTCTTAACGATGAGTTCGCAGATCGAAACGCGGTTCCAGCTGAGCTCCTGGAACATGTCGGTCTCACCACAACCCTGAGCCTTGATGCGGTTAGCATCAATTTTGTACTTGTTGATGAGCATGTTCTTCACAGCCTCGGCACGGCCATTGGCCAGACGGATGTTGTTGTCGTGCGGGCCCTCGGTGGAAGCATAACCCTTGATGTCAACAGTAGCGGTGGGGTTGTTCTTCAGATACATGGCAACGCGCTCAACATTGGGCTGCTGGTCGGTGGTGATGTTGGTCTTGTTCACCTTGAAGTGTACCAGAACGTTCATGTACTTAGCGGTGTTGTCAATAACCTCGGTTGAGTTCACACCCTTAGCGTTAGCAGCCTTGCGGGCAGCATCCAGGTCGCGCTGGAGCTGGTTGTTGCGAGCCCTGGCTGTACTTGTAGGGGCAGAAAGTGATGTAACGCTCGCCGTTGCTACCCTTGAAGTGGTAGGTGATACCAGCCTCAAGCTCTACAGCAGCGTGGTCAGCATTCATCTTGCTGGCATTGCTGTGAGGAGAAACCCACATGCGAACGGGGCGGTTGTAACGATAACCATTCATGACGTCACCGTTCATGTCCCAAACAACAGCGGGCTTCAAGCTGAAGGTCCAAGCACGGCTCTCACCGAAGTTGAAGTTCAGGTTAGCACCAGCCTTGGTGTACCAGCTGTCATAGTCGTAGCCATAATAATCGGCAGACTCAGTGCGATGGAAAGCGTGCAACCAACCGGCACCAAATACACCCTCGATCTCGAATACGCGGGGTTTGCCCTTGTAACCGCCGAAGAGGTTGCTCAGGTTAACGGTACCAAACATACCAGCCAGAGTGTGGTCGATGATGTTCGGGCTCTTGGGACCCCAGAAGTTGGGATCTTTCTCCCAGCTGGTGGTGTTGATGGTAGCCTCACCCTCAACGCCCAAAGCGAAGACCGGAGTCAGCTGCTTCTTGATCTCCAAACCGAAGATACCGCGAGCGCTGGGCCAGAATGCATAACCCTGGAAGGGCATGATAGCACCACCCTTGAGGGTTACTGAGATGTTGTCAAAGAACTTGTTCGGCTCCAGAGACTGAGCCTGAGCAGCAAACACGCCCATGAGAAGGGCTAAAGTCAAGATAATCTTTTTCATAATAAAAATTAAAATTTTATTAAACACTATATTATTTATTATTACTCGTTCGATATTCGCTTCATATCATTCGGCAAAAGTAATACAAATTTCTCACACAGCCAAAATTTAACATTCATTAAGAAGAAAAACTCAACAAAAAGTCACTTATTTCCCATTTTTTGTCAATTTTTACCCCAAAATGAAGTCGTTTCAGGCCATTTGATAAGAAATCAAGCAAAGATATTTCAAAAAAACGGATTACACAAATTTTCGCCTGTTTTTTTATTTAAACACATTTTTTTCAAAACAAGGAGCGAACCCACCATGAGAATCACATTTACCTATCTTATGAACGCTTACCCCATGATGATGTCCAGAATATCATTGATGTCGGCAACGCTTACCTCATTGTCACGATTAACATCGGCACGATAGCGCAGGTCCCCGTCACTGTCGTCTCCCAGAATGACATCTATCACCGCATTAACATCGGCAACACTCACCTCGCCATCCAGGTTGACATCTCCACGCAGTGTAGAGGTCATCACGATCTGATGGACAGCGCCCAAACTGTTGACGTCGGCTTTCCAAGCGGCAAAACGCAATCGGGCATTAGTAAATCCTCGAGGTGCGGTGATGGAGAGGTTGACATAGTTAGTACGGCCGACTGATGTAGGATTGTAAGTCACCGAATCGACGGTCACACCGTCTCCATCAAGCAACGCAGCCGTGAGTGCCACTTTTCTAACCACAAAATTGGGGTTCTGCCATTGGTCAGTGACCCATGTCACAGTCATGTCGATGGCCTGCCCCCTTCGACATGAGAACTCGGGCGATGTCAAAGTGTGGTTCAAACCATTGACGTTCTTGTAGAGGACAATCTTGTTGTTAAGGATATTCTGTTGAGTGAGTTCAATGGATGGGTGTGCATAAAACCACCCTTCGAAGTCCTTAGACGAAAACTGAGGCAACTGTTGCGCCACAGATGTCATAGTTACAACAAGGAATAGGGCATAAAGTGTAATTCTTTTCATAAATAGGCTTGTATTGACATTCAGTTTCAAGATGTGCAAAGATAACGTTTTTCTGTCAAATGACAAAAAAGAGACGCAAATGATTTTGCGTCTCTCCAATTCGGTCTGTTATTGCTAATAGCTATCGGCTAAAAGCTAACAGTTAAAAGTCTTACTTCACAACCTTCACAGCGCTGGTGGTGCCGTCGGTGTAGGTGGTAACAACGATGGTCAGACCGTTAGCCTCGCGCATCTCCTGGCCAGCCAGGTTGAAGTAGCGTACGCCAGCAACCTCCTTACCACTCATCATCTCGTCGATGCCGGTAATGGGAGCTACAACGAACTCATAAGCGATCTCCTCGCTCGGCAGCTTGCCATCGGCTACGGCATAAGCCTCAACGCGGTACTTGCCGTCGCCCTCGAAGCTCAGGATCTCCTCATACTCAGCCCATTCGGTCTCGGTGCCGTCAGGATAGATGATGCGGTAGTAAATCACGCTCTCCTCGGTGGGGATAATCTCTACGAAGTAGCCATGGATACCATCCTCGGTGAAGCCCTGGAAGGTGGGAGCACCAGTCTTCTCGGTGGGATCAACTACGGGAGGAACATCGCCACCACCCTCATAGGTGAAGGTAGCCTTGGGCAGGAAAGCAACATTCCACTTCGAGGGAGTGTCACTCCATGAATACTGGTACTGATAGTAGCTGTAGTAGTAATTGGTGCTCTGTCCATAGAAAGCGGTACCATTCCATTCGCCGGCCTTGGTAACAACAACCTGGACCATCAGGTTACCACCCTCATAGAGGAAGGGCTGATCAAATACGAACGTCAACTCGGTATCAAACTCATTGGGTTGAGCGGTACCAAGAATGGTAGCACCCTCAACGGCAGCATAGTCCTCAAAATCAGTCTGGTCGGTCACAGCCATACCTACCTGCAGGGTAACATCATAGAAATTGATCCTCGGGGAGTAGAACTTCACACCGGTGATCTCTTTACCTACCATGTCGGTCAACATGTCGGCAGAATAGATCATCTGGCCCATGGTACCCTGAACATCGGTGTACAAGCCGTAGATGGGAACGTAGTTGCTGGTTTCGGTACCGTCACAAACGGTCATCTCGGTGGCCTGGGCGGCAAATGCCATAACAGCCACGGCAATTAAAGTAAAGAACTTTTTCATACAAAAAGTGATTTAAAAATTAATAAAATATTAAATATAAACTCAAGTTATTGATTATCAAGCAAATAGCAAACAAGCTATTTGCTCATCTACTATTCATGCCGCAAAAATACACAAAAAAACAATCTGCAAAAACACAATACGCAAAAAGAGGATGTGTTTAAAAATATTTCCACATCCTCTTGTATTGATACATCTGTAATCAGTCTTACTTGAGCAGTCCTATCGAACGTTTCAAGAAGCGCTCCAGGCCTTCGCCCTTGAGCATGTTATTGCTCAACAGGGCGATGTCGATGAGCTGATGCACACGGCTCTCGCCAGCGGCATAGGCTACAATGATATTCTCTTTCTTCTTGCGCAGTTCTTCGAGGTGCTTCTCGTTCTCCTCGAGGTCCTTCTTCTTGTCCTCGGGCACGCCCTTGTTGTCCTTGTCGAGGTCACGGATGGCCTTGACAACGTTCTGGGTGGCGTTGATGTCCTCGTTGACTGGCTTGAGCTCAGCTTCCAGGGATTTCTCTGCCAGATCGACAATCTTCTGGACAAGCGGATGCTTGGTGTTAAGCACCAGGCTGTACATGTCGGGCATCTCGCCATAGAAGCTCATGCCGGGCTGGAAACGTGCCATTTCCTTCATGCGTCGCATGTACTCGGCCTGGGTGATAACCACGGGCTTGTCATCGGGCGACATGGCAGCAAAGGTCACCATGAATTCGGCCTTCTCGACTGGAGGAATCTGTGACTTGAACAGCGTCTGGGTCATTTCCTGCTGCTCAGGCGTGAACTGTGGTTTGTTGTCATCCTGCTTGCGGATGAGATTGTCAAGCACATCACTGTCCACACGCAAGAAACGCACCTTATCCTTCTCCAGCTTCTGCTCAAGCATTCCTGCAAAGTGCACGTCCAGCTCGCCGTTCATCAGCAGCACGTCATATCCCTTGTCGGTGGCTGCCTTGATGTAGGCATACTGCGCATCCTTGTCGGTAGCATACAGGCAAATCAAGTTGCCGTCCTTGTCCTTCTGCTCGCCCTCGATGAGCTTGCGGTAGTCCTCGAGCTTGAAGTACTTGCCATCGGTATTCTCGAGCAGAGCGAATTTCAGGCCCGACTCACAGAATTTCTCGTCACTCAACATGCCGTACTCAATGAAGATCTTGATGTCATTCCACTTCTTCTCAAACTCGCCAGGTTGGTTCTTGGCGATTTCTTCGAGGCGAGCAGCGACCTTCTTGGTGATATAGGTGGAGATCTTCTTCACGGCACGGTCGCTCTGCAGATAGCTGCGCGACACATTCAAGGGGATGTCGGGGCTGTCGATGACACCCTGCAGCAGCATCAACCAGTCGGGGACAACGCCCTCGACGCTGTCGGTGACATAGACCTGGTTGCAATAGAGCTGGATACGGTCCTTGCGGATGTCAAGATTGTTCTTGATCTTCGGGAAGTAGAGGATGCCCGTGAGAGTAAAGGGATAATCCACGTTGAGGTGAATCCAGAACAAGGGATCATCTTGACCCGGTTCGATGGCGTGGTAGAACTTAAGGTAGTCCTCGTCCTTGAGGTCGGCTGGCATGCGTGCCCACAGCGGCTCAATGTCGTTGATGACCTTGTCCTTGTCGGTGTCCTGATACTTACCGTCTTTCCATTCCTGCTCCTTGCCGAAGATGATGGGCACGGGCAAGAAGCGGCAATACTTCTTCAACAGACCCTCAATACGGGCTGCCTCAAGGAATTCCTTCTCGTCATCGTCGAGGGTGAGGATGATGTCGGTACCGCGTTCGGCCTTGTCACAATCCTCCATCTCAAACTCGGGTGAGCCGTCGCAAGTCCAGCTGACGGCCTTGGCGCCCTCCTGCCAACTCAGTGTGCGGATTTCCACCTTCTTGGCGACCATAAAGGCCGAATAGAAACCCAAGCCGAAGTGGCCGATGATAGCGTTGGCGGTATCCTTGTACTTCTCGAGGAACTCCTCGGCGCCCGAGAAAGCGATCTGGTTGATGTACTTGTCGATTTCCTCGGCAGTCATGCCGATACCGCTGTCGCTCACGGTCAATGTGCCAGCCTCCTTATCAACCGCGATATTCACACGCAGGTCCTCGGTCGAGCCTTTAAATTCACCGGCACCTTGCAGGGTCTTCAGCTTCTGCGTGGCATCAACGGCGTTGCTTACCAACTCACGCAGGAAAATCTCATGGTCACTGTACAGAAATTTCTTAATAACGGGGAAAATGTTGTTAGTCGTAACCCCAATAGTTCCTTTTGACATAATTTATTTTAGATTTTTGAGTTTATAGTCATCGTCATTAGGGCATCGCCACGGCGTGGCAGCCCTGCCCCACTCCACCTCAAATCCCATGCCATTATAAAATAAGGTGACAAATCGTCACCCCACCTGCCACTTTATGCTCGCTGCGCTCGCTGATTAGTGATTCGAGTACACAGTAGCATGAGACTGAATCAGTTCTTTGACTCAGCCCACGTAAAACAAAAGTTAAAGTAAATTCTTCAATAGATTATTGTAGAGACGCAAAATTTTGCGTCTCTTATCGTTTGGCATTAACAAATCACGGCACTGGAGACGCAAAATTTTGCGTCTCTACATTGCGGATGAATTGAATGTCAGCACTTTATTCAAATGGGAGCGGACCCTGGTCTTCGGCCTTGATGATGACAGGCATTCCAACACGGGCATACTTCTCCTTGAGTTGAATGATGTCCTTATCAAGCAGGCGAATGCACCCCTCACTGGCACGACCAGGCACGGTGTTCTCGTTGTTGGTGCTGCCGTGGATGCCAATGCCGCTGTGGCCCGGAGTGTCAAGTCGCAGGAACCAGTGGCCGTAGGCAAGGATGCTGCCGCGACCGTCCCCGAAGTCGTGTGTCCATGTCGAAGCGTCCTGAATACGCGAGATGCTGAACGGCTGACCTGCGGGAGACTCGGGTGTGCGCATGTCACCCTTTCCCTCCTTCTGACCCTTATTCTTACCCATGCACACGGGATAGGTAGCCAAGGCCACCGTGTCATCGCCACTGCGGGCATAGACGGTGAGGCGCAGGTCCTTCTTGGAAATAACAATAAACTCGGTTGACTTGTCGTGTGGCGCGTTCTCATCAACAACGACTGGTTGTGCAGGAGCCTCGGCCTCTTCTTGTTGGGGCTGTGCTTGTTTATCCATATCGCGCTGCTTGTCGCTCCCACAAGAAACGAGCAGCAACATGATGACCATCAATGGTCCTAAAAGTTCTTTTTTCATATTTTCTGATAACGGTTATTCCAATACTGCAAACTGCTTGGAGATATAAACATAATCGCCACGGTAGATGACAAGATAGAATTCATCCTCTTCCGAGACCATCTTGAGCCTTTCACCCTTGTAAGGGTGTACGTTTTTACCACGGGCATCCTTGATGATGTTGTTATCGTTGATGCTGGGGGTGGTGCGCAACCTGACGTTAACACCAGTCACCTTCACATATTGAGCATCAGGATCAGATGACGGAGCGGAGGTTGAGATATCGGGCTTGGAGGTCGGCGGATTGTCGTTCAAGATGAAGGACATGCGCTTGCCGTCGCGGTTAATGAAAATTCCCTTGTATTCCGCACCATCGAAATACCCATCAAAGTGGCCTGTCTGTCTGCCTGAGGCATCAGTCTCATAGAGGTCGAGTTTATTTTCTTTAAATGTTCCGGACAGGTTTATGGATTCGTTCGGTCCCTTTCGGTCATAGTAATAACTACCATCAACGACGTCACCTTCAAAGTAGAGGTTCATAGTAATCAGGTAATTAGCAACCGAGCCATAGAGCTCATACGTCATGTCTCCACATCCAGTGTCATAGTTTTCGTCATCCACAACAGCTTCAACGTCCTGACCATGCTTGGAGAACTTCTGATATCCGAAATAGCTGGCAGCCACCAAGAGCAATCCACCAATGATGCCACCGATGATGTACCAAACCATATTGTTGTTATTACCTTTGCTCGGTTCTTCAACAACAGGCATATAGTTTGACGGCTGTTCAACACGCTGATTGTCCTGATTAGGGTATTGATTGGGCTGCTCAACAGGCACTTCAACGGGTGTTGCTTCTGATTGACCGACTTTGCCACCGCAGGATGTGCAGAAGACGCTATCGTCATCAATCGGTGCGCCACAATGTGGACACTGGAGACCGGCAGGTTGAGCCTTGGTACCACATACTACACAAAACACAGCATCATCATCAAGCGATGCGCCGCAATTCACACACTTTCTCATAATTTCATCAATGGTTAGCGAGTCCTATTAATGCGCCAAAGACGACAATCACAATGATAATATCTATCAATGAGATCACAAGGCCAGCAATGGCCAAACCCTTCGGCTTCTTAAATACACCAATCAACGAGAACAAGAGTCCTAAGAACCACATGACCAGGTTAACAATGGGAGCCCAGCTCAGGATTAGTGAGAGCAAAGCCAACACAAATCCTGCCGTGCCCAGACCATTAGAGCGAGGACCTTGCACGTTGACAATCGTCTGAGTGTGCTGCATATTGGACGAGGATTGACCAGTCTGTGCCAAGGGTTGCTGATAACCGTAGTTACCCTGCTGCTGATAAAAAGGTTGTTGATACTGCTGAGGGGTCTGCTGCGGTTGATTCATCACAGGACGCTCAACACGCTGCTGAGGAACATTGCCTTGGGGCTTGCCGCACGCCGGACAATAGGCTGATCCTGCCTTAATGAACGTGCCGCAGTATTTGCAATAACTACCGGGTTGCTGGAATTGAGCTGAATGACCATTGTCCTGGGGAGCAGGGCCATACTCATTGTTGTCATAATCACTCATATCGATCTCAGTGCCGCCTGAGTCCCCCTAATTTGGCGATTATCGGTTAAACACAGAATAGCGTAGGGACTTAGTTCATCTCTCATCTATCTGAAAGCTTTGGATAATAATTTGGTTTTTTCTCAGATAAAGTCAAAAACAAAACGCTTTCCGTTTTGAAAAATCATGGGTAACGGCCAGAATTAAACAATCTAGACCGTTGCAAAATTACAAAATCTAGATATTTCCCGCAAGAAATCATCCGAAAATGTTTATAAAAGTGCCAATTAACTATAAAAACATAACGGTTATTTGAATAACACTTTTTTCATGCTTACCTTTGCAGAATCTTTTACAATACAAGCTTCACCAAATGATGAACAAGGCTAGATTCATAACGTTATTGACCACTATATTGCTTGCAGTAACGACCTCGGCTCAAATTCAGTTCAACGGCAAGAATGCCGCTATCGATAAGTTGACAGGGACTTGGTTGCTCACTATTCCCGAGTCAGCCTTCGGAAACGATTATACTGCAGCCATAACCCTTGACAACGCTGTGACACAATGCAGCATCAATGGCGAGGATGTTTCCGACATTTACACCTTCAACAACGTCCAACCAGGAGCGACCTATCACCTGCAGGCGATTACAGCAACCGATACTGTCAATGCCAAGATCCAGTTCACCTGTTGGCCCACCATTCAGATCTATGGCAGCTATGTCAAGCGGCCCTACTATCAAGGCACGGTAATCTATACCCATCCCGATTCAAGCACCCAAGAGACCATCCGTTCTCGCGTGCGTTGGGCCGGCAGTTCTACCGCCGAGCCTGAACGCAAGAAACACAATTTCCATCTCAAGTTCTACAACGAGGACGGGAGTAAGAAGGATATGTCCTTCTTTGGCCTTCGTAGCGACTTCCATTGGCGCCTGGATGCGGGACAAGTGGACTTTTCACGCGTGCGTAACCGTGTGTCCAAAGACATCTGGGTATCATTTGCCCATGCGCCATACTATGCTGCCTACGAGCCCAAGACGCCCCGCAACTACGTCCGCGGCGACTTTGTCGAGGTGTTCCTCAATGATGAGTACATGGGCATCTACAGCCTGAATGAGCACATGGACCGCCAACAGCTCAAGCTCAAGCAATATGACTATGAGAAAGGTGAGTTTCATGGCGGTCTGTGGAAACCGATGAAGTGGACCTATTCCACTGTGTTTTGTAATGATCCTGCATTTGATCCCACACAGAAGTCCTGGGACAGCTACTATGTGAAATATCCCAACATCGACGATGTGAATCCGACAAATTTCAAGACGCTGTCAGATGCGATAAAATTCACGCTGTACTCAACTAACCAAGAATTTCTTGACAGTGCCAAATACTACTTTGACATACCGGTGATGCGTGACTATTATCTGTTCACGATATTGTTACAGGCACCCGACAACATCGGCAAGAACCTCTACTACGCGTGCTATGATGTCGCCACCGACAAGCGCCTGACCATGGCCGTTTGGGACCTGGACTGCACCCAAGGACAATACTACATCAACACGGGTAGTTGGTATCATCATTCCTCGGTGGGTCCCGAAGTGGATTACCGCAACAACCAGCTGAAGAGTCATCTGTTATTCAATCGATTATGGAACATCGACCCGTCATTTCACGGCTTGGCCACCGAACGTTATTGGGAATTGCGTGAGACCACTTTTAACCCTGACAGCATCCTCGCCCGGTACATAGCCTATTTTGACAGAATGAAGCGCTGTGGTGCCGACCAGCGGGAGATTGCCCGATGGAGCCATGGCAGCGACCTAGCAGGGCGTGAATTGAACTTTGACACCGAACTCGTTTACTTGCGTAACTGGTGGAATCGCCACATTGTATATCTCGACAATAACGTCTTCATCCCTTACCCATTAGGAGATGTGAACTTTGACCGTGAGGTTGATATCCACGACCTGGTTATTCTCATCAATTACCTGCTGGAGGCACCTGAGAATAATATCAATGAAAACAAGGCCGACATGAATAATGACGGCTTCATCAACATACGAGACATCACCACGATGCTCGATGTGCTGTTAGGTAATCATTGATCATTCATCAAGCAGGCGGACGTAGCCGTATATACCTTCATCGCGATTGATGATGCTGTAGTATGACGGCTCATCAACCACTTCCCACCCAGAGTGGTCGGTGGGATCAATAGCCTGCTCCAAACTATCCTGCAACTCGGCGAACTTGTCAAATGCCTGCTGCTCATCGCGGCAGTTATACACGTCACTCATTGACGAGTCCTCACTCTGATATTCAAAAACCACCCTATATCTCATCGTCATCCAATCAGTTTACCGGTTGCCGTACATTTCCTCATAGTAGCGCCACAAGAGAAAATACGACGATTATATGTTATCCTTAAGCTCATTCTCCAAATCTTCAACTTGAGGCAGTGATGAAGCGACATCAGCAAAGAGCTTTTGTGTCTCATACTCAGCTATGCCTAACGGTTGTGTCACTCCTCGCAAAGCAAAACCTGCTTTTGTATCGCTCTTAGAACGACATAAGAGCAAACCGATTGTTGGTTTATCTTCAGGCGTTTTTACATATTCATCAACAGCAGATATGTAGAAATTGAGTTTGCTGACAAACTCAGGAATGAACTCAACCGCTTTCAGTTCAACAACCACATAACAATGTAAATGAAGGTGATACATAAGAATGTCAATGTAGTAGTCATCACCATCAACAATGACGTGATATTGCCTGCCAATGAAAGCAAAGCCCTTGCCCATTTCAAGTAGAAAATCAGTGACTCTAGTAGCCAATTCTTTTTCTATATCTAACTCATTCTGAAGGGCAACAGTCCCTAAAAAACTGAAATTATAGGGATCCTTGAATGTATATTTTGCCAAATCCGACTCAGGAGATGGTAATGTCACATCAAAATTATTGATCGTATTCCCCTTTGCTGCAATATAGTTATTCGCTACTTGCAGGAGCATCACGTCACGGCTCCAGCCTTCCTGCGCTGTCGCAATGATGTATAATGCCCGTTTAGTATTGTCTTTAACCTTTGATAGCAACGAGATGTGATGATACCATGTGATTTGTGCAAGCGGCACTTGCACAAACTCATTATCATCTCCATGAAATCTGTCAAGCGGCACATGCCAGATGGGGTATTCCTGTAATTGTGCAAGTGGCACTTGCACAAATGGGAAATCGGGATAAGCTTCAGCAAAAGCCCTCATATACTTTAAATTGCGTACTGAGTAGCCTCTGTCTTCCGGAAAAGCGCGAGACAAGTCTTGAGATAATTTTTCTATGACCTGTGCGCCCCATCCCAACTTTTGCTGTTTTTCCAGAATATCTGAACCAATGGACCAATATAGAGACAATAAATCGGCATTCACGTGAAAAGATACGCGGAGTTTTGCATTCTCAATGCGAGATACTATCGTCTTTCTCCAATATTCGTATCCTTCAGGCAGCTGATTATTTGTCTTTGGCTTTATTATATCAGACATCTCAATGCTAATAATATAGTGATTAACTACCAAGTTTACCGGTTGCCGTACATTTCCTCATAGTAGCGCTGGTAGTCACCACTAGTGACGCTCTCTACCCAGGACTGGTTGTCGAGATTCCAACGGATAGTTTTTTCTATACCCTCGGTGAAGGGGGTCTCGGGATACCAGCCTAACTCACGGGCAATCTTGCTGGGGTCGATGGCGTAGCGCATGTCGTGGCCAGGGCGGTCGGTGACGAACTCGATGAGGTCGTTGTTAATCACGTCAAGGTCGCACTTGAGTAGTTGTTGATACTCGGGCTCCTCATGCATGATGCGGGCGATAATAGCAATGACCTGCTTGACGATGTTGATATTGCTCTCCTCGTTGAATCCACCGATGTTATATACCTCGCCGACAGTCCCCTGGCGCAATACCAGGTCAATACCCTTGCAGTGGTCCTCGACGTATAGCCAGTCGCGCACGTTCTCGCCCTTGCCATAGACGGGGAGCTTCTTACCTTCAAGAATATTCTTAATAATCAGGGGGATGAGTTTCTCGGGGAAATGGTAGGGACCGTAGTTGTTGCTGCAACGGGTGATGTTGACGGGCAAGCCATAGGTCTCGTGATAGGCCATCGCGATAAGGTCGGCACTGGTCTTGCTGGCTGAATAAGGAGAGCGCGGTGCCAATGGCGTCGCCTCGGTAAAGAAGCGGGTGCCATAGGTCTTGAGGTCGGTACGTCCCTGAATGACCTCGCGCACATCATCACTCACCTTCAGCGGCACTGGTTCGTCAAAGTCCTTGCTCAACGAGCCATAGACCTCGTCGGTCGAGATCTGCAGGTACTTCTTCCCTGGGATATAGGTGTTGTGACCTTGAGCATCCTTGCCTGTGAACCATGCTTCGCGAGCGCAATCAAGCATATTCTGGGTGCCCAGGATGTTGGTTTCAAGAAACAGGCGCGGATTGGTGATGCTGCGGTCCACATGGCTCTCGGCAGCAAAGTTGACGATATAGTCCACATCAAATTCACGCATGATGTCCTGCACCAGCGCACGGTCGCCAACGTCACCACGGAAGAAGGTCACATTCGGTCGCTCCAACTCGTCTTTAATGGAAGCAAGATTACCGGCATAGGTCAAAGCGTCGAGGATGATAACCTCAATGTTGTCGCCATACTTGCCCAAGATATACTTCACAAAGTTTGAGCCGATAAAACCAGCAGCTCCTGTCACGAGATAAGTCTTCATAATTTCAGTAAAGGTTTGATTTAACTCACAAAGGTAACAATAATTATCAAAAAATAGTATCTTTGCAAAAAAAATGTTCCAAATGAAACGACTCACAACCTATTTATTGCTCCTGATTACGGCAATCAGTATGATTGCCCAACCCGTTGAATCTGAAAAGAAAGAACGTAAAAAAGTGGCCGTTGTCCTGTGTGGCGGCGGTGCCATGGGTACCATACACATCGGCGCCCTCAAGGTGCTGGAAGAGGCCGGCATCCCTATCGACATGGTCACCGGCACGTCGATGGGCAGCATCATCGGCGGCATGTATGCCGTGGGTTACGATGCCCAAGACATTGAGGACATCGTCAACAGCATGGACTGGGGCGATATCCTGCGCGACCGCCTGTCGATGAGAAACCAGGCGCTTGACGAGCGTGAGAAACAGAATATCTACCTGTTTGACTACCGCCTGTTTTTGGACAAAAGCCAGGACTCGCTGGCCGGTGGTTTCATCCGCGGTATCAATGTCGAGAAGACCCTGCGGCACTACCTGCGCCAACCCGAGGATATCGATTTCAAAAAGCTGCCCCGCCCCTTCGGCTGCATTGCTACCGACTTGGTTACCGACAGCGAGGTGGTACTCGACCATGGCTCGCTCGCCAGATCCATCCGTGCCAGTATGGCCGTGCCCGGTGTCTTTGCGCCCGTGAGAATGGACCCATATATCCTAGTTGACGGTGGCACCAAGAACAACTTCCCCGCCGACTTGGCACGCAAGATGGGGGCTGACATCGTCATCGGCATCAGGACCGACCTGGGATTGAACGATAAATACTACTCCACGTCAGATATCCTTGAGCGTTCGGTAGGAGCAGACATCCACAACCGCAGCGATGAGAATGACAAGTATTGCGACCTCATCATCCGTGTACCCGTGAGAGGCTATTCAGCAGCCCACTTCTACAACTCAGCCATCAAGGAACTGATCAAGCGCGGTGAGGAAGCTACAAGGGAAAAGATGGACTCCATCATGATGCTCAAGAGAATGGTCGGTGTGCCTGATGATTACAAGCCTGAATATAGCATCATCAGACTGAGCGACATCGATAACACCCAGGCCGGCAAACTCGTGAACGAGGAAAACGCCAAGAACTCCATCAAGGCGAGCATCGGCCTGCGCTATGACAACGAGGAACTGGTGGCCGCCCAAGTTGGCGCTACCTATTACTTCGGCAACAAACTCAATAAGACGCTGGACCTCACGCTCCGTTTGGGTAAACGAACAATGGCCCGACTGGCATGGAACATGATACCCAAGCCACACCGCAAGATCGGTTTATCCTATGAAATCTGGCACGAAGACATCGACATCTACCAGGGGAAGCATCGATCAGATAACCTGAAGTTCATCTATCAGAAGGCCAATGCTACCCTACTCTCATTTGACGCGCTCAATTTCAATGTTGACCTGGGTATTGCCTGGGAACACTACCATCACTATGATTATCTGGCCAATCCATACAGTATCAGCTATTTCAAGCCCTACGAGTACTTCTTTAACTACCATGCTAGCGCCCAGTACAACAGTGAGGACCACTGGTACTTCACCCACACGGGTATGCGTGCCGAGGCACGGTATGCTTACTACACCGACAACTTCGCCCAGTGGAAAGGCCATGCCGGATTCAGCGAGGTGAGCCTCCGTTGGCGCGCGACCATGCCGTTGACCTCGACGACCCATTTGCAGCCGACGATCTATGGCAGTATGCTGTTTGGCAAAGACATTCCTTCTCCTGCCATGAATATGATGGGTGGTAACCGCGGCGGCATCTATTACGACCAGCAACTGCCATTCTCAGGCTTTGGACACTGCCATATCATGGACAAGAATGTGCTCGTTGCGGGTTTCAGGCTGCAACAGCGCCTGTTCAAGGAACACTACATCATGGTCAAGGGACACGTCGCTGAACAGAACAACAAATTAGAAAACATCTTTGATGGCAAACCCATCTGGGGCGCCCAACTCGGCTACGCCTACAACAGCATCGTTGGCCCCTTGGGTGGTTCGCTGAGCTGGAGCAACATCACCAAGCAAGTCTCCCTTTACATCAACCTCGGCTTCGAGTTCTAGGCCTTGACCGGAGAGCAACTGGCGTTTCTTACGAGCCAGTGGCTTGCAATACTTTGACACATCTTGAACCAGATTTGGAAGAATAATAAATGCAGGGAGCCCTCAAAGGTTCCCTGCATGAATAAAGTGTTGGCCTGAATGGCCTTTAGAAGTCACTGAAGAAATTGGGACGGATCAAAATGCCGATGCGCAGGCGGCAGTGATACTTGTTGTAGTCCAGCAGGTTCTCGCCGTAGCCGTCATAGAAATGCAGCATCAAGTATTGGTTGTCCCTCTTGCTGAAGCGGAATCCCACATTCAGGATCGTGTTGAAGTTGAGATTCCATCCCTGACGTTTCACAAAGGTGACATCAGCCACCCAACGCCTGTTTGAAGAGATAAACTGTGCACCAGTTTGAAAGATACCGCAATACTTGAGGATATCCTTGTTCTGTTGCCCGTCGATGATGGGAATCCAAGTCTTGCCATACACCTCCAGTCGAGGGTCAATCACTGCAGCATAGCCGAACGTGACCTTGTTCCAGCTGCGGGAGGCCTCACCGTCACGACCGTTGGACTCATGTTCAAGCATGATCGTGGCATTTCCCACAAGTTTACCGTTATGCACAACCAGATTCTGAACACCGATGCCGGGATTGAAGTTCAGATCATGGAAGGGCAACGACTCCTCAAACACGTTCCATATCGCCTTCTGTGAGTATTGCAGAAACAGGTGGCTGTGGAAGGGCAAAATAGACTTGGTGAGCCTGTGGCGGAAACTGATTTGGAACTTCACGTCGCTGTTAAACTCGGTGGGCTTGGTGTTGAGTGCCGTACCACCGACAAAGTAAGTGTCCTTGTAGATACCAAAGGCCGGTCGGCTGTCAAAGTCATTGATAATGCTGTCGGCATTCAATACCTCCTGCTTGGTGGTGATCTGAGCCATTAATGGCAAACCGACCAATGCCATCATCACCAAATATAATGCTCTCGTGTACTTCATAATTTCAATTTTGAAATCTTCATATTTTATTGTTTCTATTTGTTCTCGTTAAAGTATCGTAAATCCTGATGGAGAGATATCTTCATAGGTCCTGATGAGCCTGCCATTCATCCACAGATGAGTCCGTGACCTATCTGTCTCGTTGTTATACTCCTTGGTGAGCAAATACACATCATCGCCATAGGAGAGGACTTCGACGGACTGTGAACTGGTGCATTCCCATCCCGACAGAAAATGTTCAGGGACACCATCGGTCCACAGGGTGGCTAAAGATGTTTTGTCGTAATCATATTCAAAGCCTGCCGCATAGATGTGGTCGTTGCACTTTGCCACCGACTCCACGCTTCCGATCAAGTACTCGTTACCTGACAATTCCCTAGGACAGCTGACAGGATAAATCTCATATTCCTTGTCGACCCAGACCGCAGGCAAACCATCAATGATGCCGCCGATGATGGTGTGGTCACGGTCATAGGCATAGATGGCACGGCACTCGCCCGTTATGGCAGCCCCGGGCATGGGCAGGAACTCTTTCTTGTAATTGGTGTACAGCACCGGCAAGTAGTGACCATCAGCATTATTGTCACCAAAGCCATAACCGATTACATAGCACTTGCCTTCACTCACAGCGAGTGCATGACTGGCGGGGATGAAGTCATGGCAATCCTCAAGTGGGAAGATACCGCTGTTTTTCAGCACATTGGGAATATCAAGCAAATAGATATAATAATCCCATTTACCAATGCCGTAGGTCCAGTGGTCCACATCATCGATGAAATCGACATGCAGGGTGTTCCACTTGCCGTTTTTCCAATAACCCACGCGACCCTTGCTATGGGTACCCGACGCAAAATAGTCTTCACCATCAGAAATGATTTCGGCGGCAAACTGGCAGTTCGGCAATTGCGCTACCAGCTCACCGTACTGGTCAAAGATATAGCCGTCATGGGTCAACACCAGCACTGTGCGCTCGTCAACCGGCTTAATGGGGTTGACTGGCTCGTGGTGCTCACAGGACGAGAGCAACAACATGGCGCATGCTGCTAGAAAATAAAAAAGAAAATTTCTCATATCAAAACTATTTTATTTATCGTGTAGCGCCACCCAGAGCGATGTACAGGGCGATGATGCCCATGGCCCCGTTATACATGTTCACAGCCTCGTTGAGCTGTGCATTCAGGAGCGATTCCTGGGCAGTGAGCACTTCCAGATAGCTCGCCTTGCCGTTGTCCATAAGTTCATGGGTGCCAACATAGGCAAGCTTCAACACCTCAACCTGGCGATGATAGTAGCCATGCTTCTCCACAGCCGCATGGCAATCGGCTAACGCTTCGTTCACCTCGCTGCCGGCATCGATCACCGTCTGTACATACTGGTTCATCAGGTCCTCCTGGGTCAGTTGGCTGATTTTCAGGTTGGCCTTCAGTTTGCCCTGCGCATAGATGGGCTGTGCGAGCGATGCCACGGCATTGAGCAGTATCTTACCGGGATTGACAACCATCGATCCAGCGCTATTGGTCCACCCTGCCACGCCCTGCAGGCTGATGGAGGGGAAGAAAGCGGCACGGGCGGTCTGGGTGTTATAGAATGCTTCTTCCATAGCTAGATCGGCCAACTTGACGTCAGGACGGTTCTGCAGCAGCAATGCGGGCACACCAGTATCAAACTTCCTGGGCAAGGAAAAACTCCCGAAGCGGCTGCGCTCGATGTGTTGCGGCGTGATGGCCAGCAGGCAACAGAGGGCATTCTCGACTTGACGTATATTGCGTCGGGTATCCACAATCGACGTCTTCACGTTCAGGTAGGAGGCTTCCATCTGGTTGACTGCGGTGGAATAGGACTTGCCGTTCTCCCAAAGGATTTTTTGGGTCTCAAGCGAGATATTCCACAAGCTGTCGGTTGATATGAGGATTTCCAGTTGCTGGTCCAACAGAACCAAGGTACTATACTGCTGAGCCACCGCCGAGATAATATTAGCACGGACGACCTGCTCAGCAATCTGGGCCTGCTTGAGTACCGCTTCGGACTTACGCTTTTTACTCTTGATGGAGCCGAATGCATCAATATCCCAGTTGACTTGCAACGGCAGGTTATAGGTCCAGGATGCTGCACTGCCTCCAAATGATCCGACCGACCCCGATGGCGCCAAAACCACCGACGGGAAGAAGGCCTGTTTGGCAGCAGCAAGCGAAGCCTCGGATTGCTGTATGGCAATGCGCGCCGAGTTGATGTCGGTATTGCGTACGAGAGCCGTGTCGATGAGGCGTTGCAGCAGGGGGTCGGTGAAGAACTCACGCCACGATATGTCTGCTATTGACGTGCTGTCATGCGACACGCCTGGCCCCAAGCCGAACACGTCGGCAGGTACCGTCGCTTGGGATTGATACTTACTGTGTAAACTCTTAATCGTGTCACAGCCACCAAGGGACAATGCCACCACACTGATGAGTATAATATAGAATGATTTCTTCATTGTCAGTTATTCAGTTTTTTAATGTCATTAAGGGCTTTGGGGTCCTTAAGGTCATTAAAGTCAAAATATTGTCATTTCTCACTTATCGCCTCCTCAACGGTAGCGCCTTGGAATTTCTCATGCAACCGCTGGAAGACCATGAAGAACACAGGCACCACATAGAGAAGAGCAAGTGTACCAACAGCCATACCGGCAGTAACGCCGAGGGCTAACACACGGTTACCGTTGGCACCAGCGCCACCAGCAATGATGAGAGGAATCATACCCGCAATCATCGTGATAACGGTCATCAAGATGGGACGCAGTCGCTCCTCACAGGCGGCAAAGGCCGCATCGCGGATGCTCAGGCCCTGGGCGCGTCGTTCAGCGGCAAACTCGGTAATCAGGATGGCTGTCTTAGCCAGCAGACCGATGAGCATGATGACACCCGTCTGCAGATAGATGTTATTCTCCATGCCCGGCAAGTGGAGCAGCGAAACCAACCAGATTACGCCAAACGAACCCATCAGTCCGAAAGGCACACTGAGAAGCACAGCCCACGGTGTAAACCACGAGTTATAGAGAGAAGCCAAGATAAGGTAGATGAGAATGACGCAGATGACATAGATCAGAGCCGTGGCATTTGAGCCTGCAGCCTCCTCTACCTCACGCGACATGCCACCGTACTCATAGCTGTATCCGTTAGGCATCTCCTGTTTGAACACTTCGGCAATCGCCTTGTGGGCATCGCCCTCCGAGAAACCGCTGGCGCTCATCACAGCGCAAGTGATGCTCTGGTACAGGTTGAAGTGATCAACCGATGCCGAACCAATGATTTCCTTCAAAGTTACAAACTCTGAAATCGGTGCCATCTTGCCACCCTGGACGCGGACGAAGATGTTATTGAGCGACGAGGGGTCGAGGCGGTATTCAGGTGCGGCGTTGGCCATGATGCGATACACCTTACCGAACTGGTTGAAATTACCTACATAAGAGCCACCGCAATAGGCGCCCAACGTGCGAAGTACTGCAGCGGGCGTAACTCCTGCGCGGTCACACTGCGTCGCATCGATGTTGACCTGATACTTCGGGAAACGTTCCGAGTAGGTGGACATCGCCATCATGATTTCAGGCCGTTCGTTGAGTTTCGCCAGGAACTTGGTCGCATCGACATTGAAATCCGACATGGAGCGGTCCTGCATGTCCTGCAGCACCAGGTTCACGCTGTTGTTAGAACCGTAGCCCGGCACCTGAGGCATCTGGAAGGGGATGACGACCGCATTCTTGATTTCCTTGCAATCCATGGCAAATCGTCCATACACCAGCATGATATTGTGATTCATGCCTGGGCGGTCATCCCAATTCTTCAGGCGGATAATAAGCGTGGCGTAGCAACTGCTTGAGCGTCCAGACATAATACCGTAACCACTGATCACAGCATAGCTCTCCAGTTCGGGAATCTTCTTCACCTTCTCCTCCACTTTCTTGACAATTTCCTGTGTCTCATGCAGCGTGCAACCCTCAGGGGCACGCACCTCGGCAAAGAACACACCCTGATCCTCCTGCGGCACCAGACCTGACGGCAGACCGCGCATGAAGAAGAACAGCAATACGGCAGCTACAGCGAGCAATGCCCAAGCCAATTTCGGGCGTTTGATGAAACCACTGACGCTCTTCTTGTATTTCTTGAGAATGGCATTATAGCTGACAGTGTAGGCCTTAGTAACGTAATAGTTCAGGTTCTTGCGCTCACTCTTGTCCTCAGAGTATCGGAGCATGATGGCACACAGGGCGGGACACAGCGTCAGAGCCGATACACAAGACAGACCCACGGCCGAGGCCAGCGTGACACCGAACTGCGTGAAGAACGAGCCCGACGTGCCCGGCATGAATGCCACGGGAATGAACACGGCCATAAACACCAGTGTACATGAGATAACGGCGATCGACACGTCGCTCATGGCCTCACGAGTGGCCCGACGGGCATCGGTGATGCCACCCTCCATCTTGGCCATGACCGCCTCGACCACCACAATGGCGTCATCGACGACCGTACCGATGGCGAGCACCAGTGCAAATAGCGTCAGAATATTCAACGAGAAACCTGCCAGTTTCACGATAGCAAACGTTCCCAACAGCGAAACGATAATCGACAGCGAGGGAATGACCGTCGCCTTGAAACTCTGCAGGAAGAAATAGACCACGAGAATTACAAGGATGATGGCAATGATGAGCGTCTCCACCACATTGTGGATGGCGGCAAAAAGGAAGTCGTCGCTGGTTTCCAGAATCTCGAATTCCAGGCCGGCAGGCATTGTCGGCTTCAGTTCCTCATAAAGCTTAGCAATACGGGCATTGACCTCGGTAGCGTTGGCACCAGGTGCCTGGAACACCATGTAGATGGTGCCAGGCTGGCCGTCGATGTTGGACGTGAAGTTGTAACTCACGGCTCCAATCTCGACCTCGGCCACATCGCTCAGGTGCAACAGGTGACCGCCTTCGGTGGAGCGTAACACAATTTCGTTGAACTCCTCGACGGTCTTGAGTGTGCCTTTGTACTCCATCGAGTACTGGTAGGCATTCTCGGACTGCTCGCCCAGCGAACCCGTGGCAGCGACAAAACTCTGGCCACCGATGGCAGCGAACACGTCGTTAGGTTCCAACCCATACTGTGCCATCACATCGGGCTTGAGCCAGATGCGCAGGGCATAGGTGTTACCCAGCGATATCACGTCGCCCACGCCGGTGATACGCATCAGTCGGGGCTTGATGTTGATATCGATGTAGTTGGCGATGAAGTCGGTGTCATACTTGCCGTCCACGCTCTTCAGGGCGCCGATGTGCAGGATGTTACTCTGCTGTTTCATGACCTGCACGCCCACCTTTGTCACCTCCGACGGCAGCAAGGCAGTAGCGCGGCTGACGCGGTTTTGCACGTTCACGGCAGCCAGGTCAGGGTCGGTACCCTGTTCAAAAAAGACCTGAATTGAGACATCGCCCGATGCCGAAGCCGAACTGGTGATGTAGGTCATACCTGGCACACCGTTGATGTTCTCTTCGAGCGGCTGTACCACCGCCTTCATGATGGTGTTGGCGTCGGCACCAGTATAGGAGGTAGAGACGCGCACCGTGGGCGGTGCAATGTTCGGGTACTGCTCGATGGGCAGGGTGCCCATGCAGATTACACCCACCAGCGTGATGACAATCGCTATCGCGCATGCCATCACGTATCTGTTGATGAAGATGTTGTTCTTCATAGATTTTCAGTTGTTAGTATTCAGTTGTCAGTTGCCAGCGGTATCCGCACCAACCGACGACTGGCAACTTCATTTCTTTTTAGTTTCTTTTGCCTCGGTCGGGAACAGGACACGCTGTCCTTCCTGCACGTTGTTGGCACCGACGGTCACAATGCGCTCACCGACATTCAGTCCCTCGGTTACGATGACATCCTTACCGTTGCCGGCATCGATCGTCATCACGGTGACAGCAGTAGCAGTACTGTCGGCCTGCACCTTATAGACCAAGGATTTGTCCTGCAGACGCACGACAGCTGTCTGGGGAATGACCATCACATCATGGTGGCTATAGGGCAGCACTACCGTGCCTTGAATACCAGAGTACAGCACACCATCGGGGTTAGGGAATGTGGCTTTGCATGCCAGCGAACCAGTTGTGGCATTCACCACACCCGTAAAGGTCGAGATGCGTCCCTTGATGGGATACTCGGTACCATTCTTCATGACGAACTTCACGTCGGGCAGGTTGGCTATGTTTTTAGCCTTGTCAGTCTGGGTGTAGCCCGACGACACTCCTGCCTCGAGGACAGACTCGGGAAGCGAGAATTCCGCCTCCATCTTCTGGTTGCCGCTGACGATGGTCAACTGAGTCATCGGTGTCACCTGATCACCGGCATAGACTGTAATCTCGCCAATGACGCCTGCCACTGGAGAAGTAATCGTACAGAATCCAAGGTTCACCTTGGCACGGTTCACTGCGGCCTGTGCTTGAGTGACCGATGCTTTCGCCTGACTCACAGTAGCCTGCGCCTGCTTGTAAGAGTTCAGGGAACTCTCCAGCATATAATTGCTCACAATCTGCTTGTCATACAGATTCTTGTTGCTCTCATATTCAAGTTTGGCACTGTTGGCCTGTGAGATGGCAGCCTGGAGATTGGCATTCGCTGCCTGAAGGTTGGCTTTTGCCGATTCCAATTCGTGCTGTGCGTTGCGAGAGTCAATGGCAAAGAGGGTTTGGCCCTTATGTACTTGCTGACCCTCGGTTACATAAATCTTCATCAACTGGCCACTCACTTGAGGCATAATGGTCACATCGGCCTGACCTTTCATCTTGGCACTGAACTTCACCGGCACCTCAAGGTCGGACTTCTTGACAATCATCGTTTCAAAAGACGATTGTTTCTCTTTGGGAATATCAACTCCACATGACCCAACAATAGCGGCCAATATGAACAAACTCGCCCATTTCCATATCCTGTTTTGTTTCATCATATATATATTTATTATTATTTATAAATACAAGTAAAAAATTAATAAAGTCAACATAAAACTACAAAAGTAGTCTTTTATTTCAATATATTCTCCATAAAAGCCAAAAAAACGATTTATAGGCCAAAACTATACCTTCTACAAAACATGCGGGAACCATTAAAAAATAACGGTTCCCGCATGGGATGTGCGTGTATTGAAAAGTATCAGTTTCTTAACACTTCATCATTAGATTATTCGATAGGATTGTTCTCAGCGAAGATGGCCATGCGCTCATCGAGGATGTCATACTGATGATCCTGGATGAACGAGGTGCACACGCGCAGACCTTCCTGCCATGAGCCTGTGGTGGCAAGGCAGATAGCACTCACGCCGTAGTACATCAATTCACGTGCCAACTGGCCACTTGTCATGTTGCCGTAACCGATGGTGAAATAGAAACCGTCGGCAATGGGCTTGTCACCATCCATGCCATAGACGATGCGGAAGCCGTGGCGGGTGAAAATCTCCTTCAGCTTGTGGGCGCGCTCGCCATAGACGATGACATCGTCACGGAAGTCATACTCGCCATTGCTGGCGGCATCCATGATGGCGGCAAGTGCATACTGGGCGCTGTGGCTCGTACCCGATGACAGGGCATAGAGCGTGCGGGTGATGAACACCTTGCCGAAGGGCAGTCCGTCGTAGCGGGCCGACAAATCAGGATAGTGGCGGTTGAAGATGGCGGGGCTGATGCAGGTCATCGCAATGCGCTCGCCAGCATAGGAGAAGGCCTTGCTGCCACTGATGTGCATGATGTAGTTGTCGGTATATTTTGCCACACTGGGCTGGAAGGGCGGTTCAAAGGGCTTGCTAAGGTCAATGCGGAAGTCCATGGCGAAGTAAGCCAGATCCTCAAGCACAATCACATCATACTTGGTAGCCAGTTCACCGATGGTCTTCAATTCATCATCGGTCAAGCAGATCCAGGCAGGATTGTTGGGGTTGCTGTAAATCAAGCAGCAGATGTCACCCTTGGACATATATTCCTCGAGCTTGGCACGCAGCTTGGCGCCACGGAACTCGTAGATGTCAAACGTCTCATAGGGAACATCCTGAATTTCCAACTGGAGCTTCTGCACGGGAAAACCGGGGTCAATGAAGAGGGCCTTGTTCTTCTTCTTGTTGCTCTGGGTGATGGTGAGCAACGAGGCGAAGGTGCCCTGCATCGAGCCGACGGTGGGGATGCAGCACTCGGCAGGAACGTCCACGTCGATGAACGCCTTGATGAAGCGTGACGTGGCGTCCTTAATCATGGGCTGACCGGGCAGATCAGGATAGAGTCGTGCACAACCGTTCTGCAAGGCCTTGATTTGAGCCTCAACACCGATCTTGGCAGCGGGCAGGCCAGGGATGCCCATCTCCATCTTGATGAACTCCTGTCCCGATTCACGCTCGGCACGCGCAGCAATTGCTTTCACCTCACGGATGGTGGCGTTGCCATAGTCCTGGATGCCATACTCTTCAATCGCGCGGTCGATGATCTCGCGGCTAATGGGTGTGGGCCTCATCGTTGAGCCTCCTTTCCGATGGCAAGTGCCTTGAGGTTGGCGTCAACCACGGCGTCGCCCTTACGGCCAAAGACGCGGCGGATGGCGTTTTCCAGCTTATCGTACTCGATGCCAAGGGCCTTCTGGGCTGCACCCAGCAGGATGACATTGGCCGAACGGGGAATCTCGTTGTCCTTAGCCAACTGTTCAATATCGAGGGTGATGACGTTCTTCACCTTAGCGAGGTCGGCCATCACGGTTTCCAACTCAGGATAGTTGGGGATGTTGACAAAGGGCTTGCTCGAAGTGATGATCCAGCCTTCCTTGCTCAGGAACGGCAGGTAGCGCAGGGCCTCCATCGGTTCCATCGAGATGATCACATCGGCCGAGCCTTTGGCGATCAGGTCGCTGTGGATGGGATTGCTGCTGATGCGCAGGTTGGACTGCACGTCACCGCCACGCTGCG
Organism: uncultured Prevotellaceae bacterium; assembly: GCA_900318645.1. GTDB lineage: Bacteria > Bacteroidota > Bacteroidia > Bacteroidales > Muribaculaceae > Sodaliphilus. The sequence continues at coordinate 6,167 of ONLH01000032.1, read as the reverse complement.
ACATGCCGTGAACCTCGGCCTGCTTGATATAAAGATTCTCGTGCATGGCTGCTTCGCCAATTACGGTAGCGATGGAGAGGATGCCTTGTCCTCCCACGCCGCAAAGGATGATATCGGTTTTCATTGCTTTGCCTCCTGTGCTTTCTTTTGTTTGAGATGACGTTGTAATGTTTGCATGCACTCGCGGCGCGGGATAATCACACTGGTACCGCGGTAGTTGATCTCGTCACGCATCACTTGCGTGATCTCGGGCATGTTCTTGGGCAGGGGAACAACCACCTTGAGGTGCTCGTCGGTCATACCCAAACCACGGCAGATGGCCTCAAACTTGTTGGTACCTGCCGAGTCCTGACCACCCGTCATACCGGTGGTGAGGTTGTCGCTGATGATGACGGTGATGTTGGCGTTCTCGTTGATGGCATCGAGCAGACCCGTCATACCCGAGTGGGTGAAGGTCGAGTCACCGATGATGGCAACTGCGGGCCACTGGCCGGCATCGGCGGCACCCTTGGCCATGGTGATGCTGGCACCCATGTCAACACACGAGTGGATAGCCTTGAAGGGAGGCATGAAGCCCAGGGTGTAGCAACCGATGTCACCAAACACGCGGGCATTGGGATACTCCTTCAATACCTCGTTGAGGGCGGTGTAAACGTCGCGGTGACCGCAACCCTGGCACAGTGCGGGGGGACGCGGAGCGACATTCTCACAACTGGGATAACCCTCGCTCACGGGCAGGCCCAGAGCCTTCTTCAGGGCATCGGGACTCAGCTCGCCAGTACGGGGCAGCTCGCCAGTGAGGCGACCCTTGATAACAGCATTGCCGGGCATCACGCCACGCACCAGATCCTCGACGAAGGGCTGGCCTTCCTCGGCGATGAGCACGGCGTCACAGTCGGCGGTCATGCGGCGGATGAGTTCCTTGGGCATGGGATACTGGCTGATCTTCAGCACGGGATAGGGGCAGCCGTCGGGGTAGCACTCCATCAGGTAGTTATAGGCAATACCTGTGGCAATGACACCCATCGAGTGGTCAGCACCGTCGATGTACTTGTTGTACTCGCTCTTGACGGCACGCTCCTCGAGGTCGGCCTGCTGACCCGTGACAGTGATGTTACGCTTGATGGCGTTGCCGGGGAGCAATACCCAGTGGCTGGCCTTGGCGTCATAGTTCAATTCATTCTCGGCACGCGGAGTCTCTTTCACCTCTACCACAGCGCGGCTGTGGGCCATGCGGGTGGTGACACGCATGAGCACGGGGAGGCAAACCTCCTCGCTCAGCTCATAGGCCTTCTCCATCATGTCGTAGGCCTCCTGCTGAGTGCTGGGTTCCAGCGTGGGAATCATGGCAAACTTGCCGTAGAAGCGGCTATCCTGCTCGTCCTGGGAAGAGTGCATCGAGGGGTCATCGGCCACGAGGACCACAAGACCGCCGTTCACACCCGTCATACCCGAGTTAACGAACGGGTCGGCGCACACGTTCAAGCCCACATGCTTCATGCAGACCAATGCGCGCTTGCCCATGAAGGACATACCGAGGGCAGCCTCCATAGCCGTCTTTTCGTTTGTACACCAGCGGCGATGAACGTTGCGTTCCACCGCTAACTTAGAATTCTGAATGTACTCCGTGATCTCGGTCGAGGGAGTACCCGGATAGGCATACACACCACTCAGGCCCGCATCAAGCGCGCCCTGGGCGATAGCCTCATCACCTAAGAGTAACTTTCTCATTATTATAAGGTTTAACTTGTATTATCTCAAATAGTTAGGTGTATTAGAAGTATATTTCAACTCACAAAGTTACACATTAATCTGCATCCTACAAAATTTTTAAGAATTTTTGACCAATATAATAAGGAAAGGGGACAAAATCACTGCCCCCTTTCCGTGAATGATCGAAATATTTGATAGGATTATTTCAGTGCCTTGACGGCGGCCTCAAGCTGATGCATGGCCTGCTCGAGGCGCTGGCGCGGAGTGCCTACATTCAGTCGCATGTGGCAATAGCCAGGAACGCCATATATTTCACCATTATTGAGCGCAAGATGTGCTTCTTCGGCAAAGAAACGCACCAGTTCGGCATGATCAAGTCCTAATCGCCTGCAGTCGAGCCACATCAAAAACGACGCTTGCGGCTTGATGGCATAGATACTGGGGATGTGCTCTTTGCAGAATTGAGCAACATAGAGCACATTCTGCTCAATATATTTCTTGCAAGCCTCGAGCCAAGGCTCACAATGACGATAACCGACCTCGGTGGCGAGAAGTGCCGTGATATTGGCATTGCACAACTCGTTCACCTCTACCCAACGATAGAATTCCTGACGCAATTCCGGATTCTTGATTACCAGCCAAGTGCTTTTTACTCCTGGGATATTGAAAGTCTTTCCAGGTGACCCACAGGTGATGGTCACGGCTGCCGCATCTTCGCTCACTGTCGCCAGTGGGATGTGCTTGTGGCCAAAGAGTGTCATGTCACCGAACACCTCGTCACTGAAGATAATCACGTTATGCTTGCGAGCCAGCGCAGCGACTTGTTGCAGTTCTTCTTTTGTCCAGACGATGCCTATGGGATTCTGAGGATTGCATACGATCATGAGTCGCGGTTTCTGCTCAATGAAAACACGCTCCAGGTCGTCAAGGTCCATTCGATAGAAATGATCACCAGTGGGTACAAGGTTGTTTCGCACCGCTAATCGACGGTTCCCTTCAATTACATCCTTAAAGTCGTAGTACACAGGCTCCTGTAGCACCACGCGATCACCGGGATTGGTGTAAAAGTTGAGCACCATGCCCAGGGCAGGCATTCCACCAGGCATGAATGTCATCTCTTCTCGGCTGATTTCAAAGCCGTTGCGACGACGTTGCCAGTCGATAATCGATTGCCAATACTCGTCATACGGAAGTGTGTATCCGTAAATGGGATGGTCACCGAACCGCGATACCAGCGCATCACTGATTTCGGGACATACAGGAAAATCCATGTCAGCTATCCACAAGGGGAGCAAATCGTGACGTCCAAAGAGGTCATCCAACATGTCAACTTTTTTACAATGGGTGCCACGTCGATCAATACTGAGGTCAAAATTGTACTTCGGCATTAGAATATATATTTTTGATTTAAAGGGAATAGTGTTGATAAATCTGGCGGCAAAATTAGGATATTTTTCTGAATTATGATTACTTTTGCAGACCTTAATTCATAACATGATGAATCAGACTATACATTTTATCAAGATGCATGGTGTGGGCAACGACTACATCTTTGTGGACACGTCCCGTTACCCAATAGAACATCCCGAGGAAGTTTCCATCGCATGGAGCCGTTACCATTTTGGTATTGGCAGTGATGGGCTGGTACTCATCGGGCGTTCTGACACCCCTGATGCCGACTTCACGATGCGCATTTTCAATGCCGATGGATCCGAGGGGCTCATGTGCGGCAATGCCAGCCGTTGCATCGGCAAGTACGTCTATGAGCGCGGCTTGACCGACAAACGGCACATCCGCCTGCTGACGGCGTCGGGCATTAAGATGCTTGACCTGAAGGTGAGCGACGATGGGACGGTAGATAGCGTCACGGTGGACATGCTCGCACCCGTCCTGGAAAATGAGCACCTGTTCCTTCCTGAGGGCGAGACCTTGCCCGAGGGCGTGTTTGTCTCGATGGGCAACCCGCATTACGTCATCTTTGTCGATGATATTGATGCCGTGGACGTGGCTCGTGAGGGTTCACGCCTCGAGCACCATTCCCGCTTCCCAGAGCGTTGCAATATTGATTTTGCACAGGTCAGGGAAGACGGTATCCGCGTGCGCGTGTGGGAACGTGGCAGCGGTATCACCATGGCTTGCGGCACGGGCGCCTGTGCAACCGCCGTAGCAGCCGCCATCACGGGGCGAAGCGGCCGTCAATCGCACATTATCATGGACGGCGGCGCCCTCGACATCGACTGGCGTGAAGCCAACGACCACGTTTACCTGAGCGGCCCCGCCGCCATCGCTTTTGAAGGCACCGCCGAATTACCCACACAGTAGATTGAAATTCAGGTCTTCAAGCCCATTTTCAATTATCGTGTAACAGCGGGTTGTGGGTTATGGGAATTTTGATTACCTTTGCGGGCGAAAAAAAAAGAACATAAACCAAAGATTTGAGACGCAAGATTTTGCGTCTCTACAAAAACAAAGAATAACAAATGATTAACCAGCAATTACTGAATCCTAAGAGTATTGTCGTCATTGGCGGCAGCAACAACGAGCAGAAGCCCGGTGGCGCTATTGTGCGTAACCTCAAGCAAGGCGGCTTCAAGGGTGATCTTTACGTCCTCAACCCCAAGGAGGACATTGTACAAGGCATCAAGGCCCATCATGACATGAAGGACCTGCCCAACGCCGACCTGGCTATTCTGGTCGTCGCTGCCAAGTACTGCCCCGAGTATGTTGACTACTTGACCGAGCACAAGGGCGTGCGCGCGTTCATTATCATTAGTGCCGGCTTCGGCGAGGAGACCCATGAGGGTGCTATCCTGGAGCAGCACATCCTGGACACCTGCGAGAAGTATGGTGCCGCGCTCATCGGCCCCAACTGCATCGGCCTGTTGACCACCAACCACCACAGCGTGTTCACGCTGCCCATTCCCGCCTTGAGCCCCAAGGGTGCCGACTTCATCAGCGGCTCGGGTGCTACCGCCGTGTTCATCATCGACTCGGGCGTAAGCAAGGGTCTGCAGTTCAACTCGGTATGGTCCATCGGTAACGGCAAGCAGATTGGTATCGAGGACGTGCTGGAATATATGGACGAGCACTTTGACCCCGAGCGCGACTCCAAGGTCAAGCTACTCTATATTGAGAATATTTCTCACCCCGAGCGCCTGCTCAAGCATGCCCGTTCGCTCATCAGCAAGGGTTGCCGCATCGCCGCCGTCAAGTCGGGTTCCAGCGAGAGTGGTAGCCGTGCCGCATCGAGCCACACGGGTGCCATCGCATCGAGCGACACCGCCGTTGATGCCCTGTTCCGCAAGGCTGGTATCGTGCGCTGCTACTCACGTGACCAGTTGACCACCATCGGCTGCGTGCTCACCCTGCCCGAGATGACCGGCAAGAACGTGGCCATCGTCACCCACGCCGGCGGCCCCGGTGTGATGCTGACCGATGCCCTGAGCAAGGGCGGCATGAACGTGCCTCTGCTCGATGCCAAGATCGGCGAGGAATTGAAGGCACAGCTCTATCCCGGCTCATCGGTAGCCAACCCCATCGACTTCCTGGCCACGGGTACTCCCGAGCACCTGGGCATCTGCATCGACTTCTGCGAGAAGCGCTACGACAACGTGGACGCCATCGTGGTCATCTTCGGCACACCGGGTCTGGTACCCTGTGACGACGCCTACGCTGTGCTGCATGAGAAGATGCTCACCTGCAAGAAGCCCATCTTCCCCGTGCTGCCGTGCTTGAACATCGCCGGACGCGAGGTGAAAGAGTTCATCGACAAGGGCCATGTGAACTTTGCCGATGAGGTGGCTCTGGCCGAAGCGCTTATCCGCGTGAGCAACACGCCCAAGCCCGCCACCACCGACAACCTCTGCCCCGAGGTGGATGTCAAAGCCGTGCGTGCCATCATCGACGGCATCAAGGAGGACGGCTACATCGCTCCCGACGACGTACGCGCCCTGCTGCAGGCAGCCGCTATCCCCGTCGTACCCGAGAAGGTATCGGCCAACCGTGACGAACTCGTTGCCGCAGCCCGCGAGATGGGCTACCCCATCGTTGTCAAGGTCGTTGGTCCCGTGCACAAGAGCGACGTGGGCGGTGTGACGCTCAACGTCAAGGACGATGCCCAACTGGAGGCCGAGTTCGACCGCATGATGCAGATTCCCGATGCTACCGCCGTGATGATTCAGAAGATGATCAGCGGCACCGAGCTCTTTATCGGCGCCAAGTTCGAGCCCACCTTCGGCCACAACGTGCTGTGCGGTCTGGGCGGTATCTTCGTTGAGGTATTGAAGGACGTGCAGTTCGGTCTCGCACCGCTGTCACAACCCGAGGCCGAGCGCATGGTACGCTCCCTCAAGGGTTACAAGATCATCCAGGGCACCCGCGGCAAGCAAGGTCTTGACGAGGCCACCTATGTGAAGATCATCTGCCGCCTCTCGACCATGCTCCACTACGCTCCC
>ONLH01000013.1 GCA_900318645.1 uncultured Prevotellaceae bacterium | reverse complement strand
AATTCTGAGCGTAATTGTCTTGAGCTTATTATTTTCATGCTCTGACAAACGCACTTTAGAAGATATTGAGACCATTGAAACGATTGGTGACGAGAACCCGGATAAGGCTCTTGTCATGCTTGACTCCCTGGAAATTGAGATCCGAGATAAGAGTGATTATGTCAAGCATAAGTTTGATTTATTGCGAATTAGGCTGAATGATAAGGCATTCCACATACCGAATTCAGACTTGATGATCAAGAAACTGATAAACTATTTTGAGGACAATGGAACTATGCTTGAGAAACAAGAAGTGTCCTACTACGCTGGAAGTACATATCGTGATTTGCAAGACGCTCCAAGGGCATTGGAATATTTCCTCAAGTCTCTGGAATATGCGCACAATAATGAAAGAGATTGCGATTCAATTATGATGTGTAATGCGTACTCAAATTTGAATGACCTCTATTATAAAGTTCAGAATTATGATGATGCCATTAAGATGGCCCAAGGAGAACTTGAGATATCTAAAATGATGAAAAAAGACGTTACCCTTCCATATCTGCACCTTGGGACGGCATATCTTGCGCAAGACAACCAACAGCAGGCAGGTAATGCTTTTGACGCGGCTTTGGGTGAGATAATACGTTCAAAAGATATTTCAAAGTATCAGAATGCACTTTTATATCTTCTAAATGACTATGCCGTTTTGGAGCAATATTCAAAAGCAAGAAAGTGTTTTTCCATGATTGAAATAGATCCAATAAAAGATTTCTCTGATTTCTCTTGTATGGCTTTTGCCCAATACTATAATTTGTGCAACAAATCAGATTCCGCTATTGTGTACGCGAAACTCCTGTTGGACAACGGATCTGACATCTATAATATATATGACGCGTCAAAGCTACTATTTCGGATCTATCACAGACAAGGGGACCTAGGTAATGCTAGTCGGTATGCTGCGGTCTATTTGGAACTAAGCGATTCGTTGGACTTCGGGAAACGTCAAGAGTTAGCTGCGACAGTTAATAATGAGTTCCAGTATCATTTGGATCAAAAGAAGGAGCAAAAGCTGAAAGATGAGAAAGAGAAGTACAAGAATACTCTCGTTGTTTTCGCATTGGCGGTAATATTGCTGGCTAGTGTCGCTTATATTCTTTATATCAGAAGACGTAATAAGCATCTGCAAGAAGTGTTGTCACTTTCGGCGGAATTGCAACAAATGTCAGATGATGGGAAGCAGCTCCGCAAGGACATTGAACTGAGGGAAAAAGACCTTGAGAAATCTAGGAAATCATTAGAGAGGACATCAGATGAACTCAGCAACGTGAAAAGCGAACTCCAACAGGTCAATGCTGAACTGTCAGAATACGAAGAGGCTTTGAAAGAAAAAGAACGGCAGTTGTCAGAGAAGATGGAACAAAACAGGACTTACATTAAGCTGCTGCATCAGTCAGAACTGGAAGGCAAAGCAGAAGACGTCGTTTATGCCATCAAACAATCTTCCACCGGCAGGAAAGACATGAGCCCAGCGGACTGGAAGCAGCTATACCAGGCTGTTGATCAGTTATACCCGAAGTTCCATGGCAGGGTGTCGGCTGAACTGGGACGCGGCTTGACAACGCAGAAGATGCAGGTGTGCTACCTCATGCGCATTGGCCTGTCCAACCCACAGATACAGAGCATGACGGACCTCTCGCGCGTCACCGTTTGGAGGTGGGTGAAGAAGTTTGACTGGGTGCTGACAAATGATGATGAGCATGACAGCCCACATCATAACGATCATAGCAAGAAATAGCCTTGGACTTGGCTTCCTTATGCTGTCACCAATGAAAATGGATAACGTGTTTGTAACTAATTGACCGCCATAACAGATAGATGTAGCGTTCAATTATGCTGCGTGATGGCGCATATGAGGCTGCCAAAGTATTGCGTTTTCGACGTTTGCTGTTTTTCTCTGGAGGTTTTAGTTTCATTTGCAACTTAGTTACTAATGGTAGTTTTGAGCTATCCAGCTATTCTATGATTCACGTCCTAAAACGGCACGGCAGCACTCTGCTGGCGCAATGATTAATAGCCCACAATAACATGTTTTTTGGCAGATAAGTAGTTAATTCATCGTCTATAGCAAGACCAAGTAACACGAGAAGGGTAATTGCCCCCATCTCTTATCCAGTACTCATTCAATACATTCTTTTAACAATTATACTACACTATGCTACATAAGGCGACACATTCGCTACAACTCTTTATACCAATAGCAAATCGTAACCATTTGTATTTCAGTGCCGCTACATATAGATACAATCGTCTCGCGAAAACAATGAGTTATAAAACATAAAAAACCATATAGGCATCAGTCACTACGAAAGTAGTATTTTTCTACTTTCTGTTCAACCTCCTTTGTGTTTTTCCGCAAAAATTATTTAGGACAATATTGTAAAGAAATATAAAAAAATGTAATGATTGAAATTTGAATGGCAAAAAATCGTTATCTTTGCAAGTTAAATTAAGTAAGATATGGCACAATTTAGAACCAAAGCACGTGCAGTAGAACTGTTGGGTAAGGGGCAGATAGCTGATTTGCCAACAGCCATTTCTGAGTTATGGAAGAATGGCTATGACGCATACGCTGATTCGTTGTCCTGCGACCTGTATATGAATGGCTACAAGGACATTCATAGCCCAGTATTTGTGCTTTCGGATACAGGAACTGGAATGTCTAAAAAGGACATCCTGGAGAAATGGATTGTGCTGGGTACCGACTCGAAAGCCCGGGGCATGAACTTCCTGACGACAGAGGAACGGTTTGGGCTGGAACAACGAATACCAATGGGCGAAAAGGGAATTGGTCGACTCTCAGTGTCGTATCTTGGTTCGCCTATGCTGATGCTCACAAAGAAGAGAGGGATGGCTTGTCAAGCGCTATTCTTTGATTGGCGTATATTGGAGAACTATAATCTCTTTGTAGATGACGTCGACATCCCCATGACGGAATTTGGCCAAGAGGGGATCTCGGATGGTGAATTCTCTCGAATGAAGGAGGAATTGCTGAGTAATCTCGATAATACAGAAGCTTGGCAGGAGCAGGCTGAACTGGCAAAGAACATCATGGAAGACGTAATGAGGTTAAATATACCTCAAGCTATAAGAGACGAGATAGTATCTCGCTATCAGGATGCTGATGCTCATGGTACTACGTTTATTGTGTTTAAACCCCATGAACAATTGTTAGAATTAGCTCAATATAATACGACAGAGGAGAGTGATTCTATCTGGGAGATACGTCGATCGCTGGGTGCGCTGTTTAATATCTTCGCTTACACACCCGACTTTACAACGTCGTTTAATGTAAGGGATGTCAATGGGGTCTATAATATTATCAATGATTTCTTTGACAAGAAGGATTTTGAGGAAGCAGACCACTACATTAAGGGTTCATTTGATGAAAATGGTTTCTTTGAAGGTACGGTGAGAGTATATAGAAAGACATACGAATACTCTTTCCGTCCTGTTCGACTGCCAGGAAAGACACCGTACGGCCCATTCAATATGGAACTGGGTGTGATAGAAGGCCAGCAGGGCAACTCGATGCTTTCGCCTGATGCATACGCAGTGATGGATGGAAAGACTTCGCGTTTTGGTGGTCTGTATATCTACAGGGATAAGTTTCGTGTACTGCCATACGGACGCGTGGATTTTGACTTCTTGAAATTTGAGGAACGTCGAGCCAAGCGTATGGGTGAATATTTCTTCCGATATAACAAGATGTTTGGCTATCTGGGTATTACCCGTGATGCGAATAGGAACCTGACGGATAAGGCTGGTCGAGAGGGTTTGATAGAAAACAAAGCTTATAGGGAGTTTAAGCGCGACTTGATAGAACTCTTCATCGACTTGGCTAAGACTTACTTTGCAACACCTGACAAGGATTCTGATAATGCCCGTTCAGAGCAGCAGGAAGAGATTCGTAAGCGTAATGAGAAAATGGCCGATGCTGAAAAACGGAATGTACAGCAGGCACGCAAGGCGTTTATGGACGAACTGAAGAACAATGGGCCGGAAATACAAAAGTTGCAAACCGAAGTGGAAGATTTGCAACGCAGGATGGCACAGGCAGCAGTGGAGATAGAGCTATCATACGACCGATATAAGCAGTTGGGTGAAGAACTCGACATAAAGCGTTCGCAACTCAGACGATTACAGGTTCGGAAGTCGCAACGTATTAACCTGACAGAACGACAGGCCGGTATCTATAATGAATACCTGAATACTTACAATCAGACTTCTGCCATGGTTAGTGAGTGTACGTTGCAGATGGATGACGTTCGTAAGCGTTTTGATGTGAGTGACTTGCGGAATGAATTCCAAAATCGTCAGCTAATAGCTGTAGCTAATATTGGTAAAGCCATCAGTAGCTTCAGAAAAGGTGTTGCCAACTTTAGCAATAGGGTAAGTGGATTGTTTGACGAAGAACAACGCTCCTTTATAGAAAAATATAAAGGCCTAGTAAGTGAGGGTATATTTTCGCCTGTTACAGCAGAAGACTATAGACAGGCAATAGCTCAGGTTATTCAGACAGAAGAATCCATCAAGGATGAAATAGACGAAAGGTTACGCCCCTTTGTTAACCATCTTGAAACGCTTTCGCTGGATGTGAACGACGATGTGCTAATGGCATGGTACAAGGAGCAGAAGGCCATGGTGGATGAGAAACTGGAGCAGACAGCTATGCTTGCACAGTTGGGTATTTCGGTAGAAATCATCGACCATGAGTTCAACGTGCTATACTCTCAGATGTCAACATCGCTTAATCTGTTGCAGCAGTATGCCAAACAGCATGATGAGGTTTGGGACACCTATAGGCAATTGCGTAATGCGTTTGAACATATGGAGCAGAACTATAAGATGCTTCGGCCTCTCTACCGCAGTCGTCGCAGACAGCGAACGGTATTCACAGGAGCTTATATCAAGGATAAAATAGAAACATTCTTTGATAAAAAAATAAAGGAACTTGACGTCGAAATCACTTCAAATGAAGATTTCGATAATTACGAGTTCTTTACATTTGAGTCGGAAGTTCTCTCAGTGTTTATCAACATTGTGAACAATGCTCTTTATTGGCTGATACCTGTACAGAACCGTAAAATACGATTCGAATATAGGCCGGATAACGGACTTATTCTCATTATGAATAACGGTGTGCCTATATCAGACCAGGATCTTAGTAGGATATTTACGATATTCTTCACCCGTAGAAAGGACGGAAGAGGTATTGGACTATATTTGGCTCTTCACAGTCTGGCTGCCGTAGGCTATCGTATTTTCGCATCGAATGCCACTGAGCATAACAAACTTGGTGGCGCTTGCTTTGTCATTGCTAAAAACGAATAACGCTGCATACACATGTTAACACCGGAGGTACAACAAAAACTGATAAGAGAGACTATTAACTCGGCAGTCTGTATAGATAATGAGTATGTAGCTGCATATTCAGGAAACGCAGGTGATGCCAATTATGCAGACTCAAAACAACTCTATGAGTCATTCCGTGATAGCGGGAAGTGCCATCTTGATATCTATACGTTCACTAATATGGCAGATTATCAGCGTGATAAGGAGAAGTTGCTCCGCAATCGGGACTTGGTAATTCTGGACTGGGAGTTAAGCAATGCTGCACCTAAATATGAAGCAGCGTTAGCAGTACTTGACGATGTTTGCCAGAACGACCAGATCCATTTTGTGGATATTTATACTCAGGCTGAAAACTTAAGTGGAATAGCACATACAATTTATAGCTATTTCAAGTTGCAGTTACGTGACGAATTGCAGCCTCATGTGGATGCAATTACAGGACCGATGGCAGAACTATTTGACAGTTATGAGATGGACGGCTTTGATGCTGCTACTGTACAAGGTGTTGCCAAAGATGTGTTAGGGGATTTTATTATGAATCCGTCAAGGCGTGAGGAGATTCAGAAGAATTTCATAGATCAAATAGCGAGAACATACTCCGAGGCTAAAGGTGAAGGAAATGTCAAGAAAGATATGTGTATGAAGTTCAGACCTTTGCTACAAGCTAATAAGAATCAGTTTAAAGATACGCTTGCCTTTATTCGAGCCTATTGCATATGTTTTTTATGTGAATCTGAAAAGGTCTCAGCATCTGGTTTGATGGCAAAGGCTGTGAATCCAACTACAGTTCTTGTGAATGGAACGGTGGTTCATGTGACATCTAAGAATACGATTAATCCCGATGGACTTTTTACTGACTTGGTAAATGCTGTGACAGATATACCCAGACATCGCTCTCTGTTGCTTTCCCTCCTTTTGAAACAGGTAGTAGGTAGCAATCTCGCATCCGTTGGGAAAGCCCTTGGGAAAATCAGTGAAGAAGCTCTGTTAAAACATTGCAGGTCGCTTGAAGAGGCTGGCATCCCAGAAGAGAATGTGAGCAATTTTGTTGTTTCAGCTTTGACGGAGCAAGTTTTACATTCATTCCATGAAGGGGAAATGGATTTCTCATTTGTGGATTTGATGACTTTAGGTGCAAGAGAGAAAATACAGGAATACGAAAATGCGCAAATATTGGAGTTTAATTCCATGCTGACGTTTATCCCTAAGACAGCCATAAAAGCCCCTTTTCATCAAATAAAGACAGGCGATGTTTTCGAACTGGACAGGGGTATTACAGGAAAGGATGGCGATAAGGAGTTGAATTATCCGTATATCTTGTGTATTACGCAAACGTGCGATGCACTGCGGCCAGAGAAGGTAAATCAAAATTTGGCTTTTGTTTTAGGAGAGTTGGTTGATGCGGCTGAGGGTATAGGTAGTGCAGAGAAAGATCATTATTCATATTTCCCAGACCAAAAAGTAGTTAAATGGTCAAAACGATTCTTTACAATTTATATAGCTGATACAAAACTGCCACTTGCAGATGGTGATAGGAGTTTTACGTTCCATTATATAGATGGAGATTTTACTGCCACTTTCATTGGGACGCAAAAGGAGGCATACACTTATAGGATTATCAACAATGTGTTCAGCAATGCTATGCGGATAGGCATTGATTTGCCACATCAATAGCATAGAGGAAAAAGGGACAAGAGTGCCTGACGAAAAGGGTAGGAAAGGCCTTTGGTTAAAAAAGAATAATTATTTCAAAGAAATGCAATTTGATTGGGGAGAAATTGTTATATTTGCAGGATGGATAGAAACAATAGCTGGAATATTTTGAGTCAAGACTTATGAGTATCGAAGAGCTATATCGGAAATTAGACTTTTTGTCTAAGGATGGCTTTGTTACCCTTGATGATGCAAACTGGCCCAACAAGGTTCAGTTGTCACCAAGAATTTTTTCGCTTATCCAAGATGTATCAAGCCCCCTTCACGAGATGTCAGCCTTGTTTGCAATAGGCGGCAGGCCCTTGCTTTTTTTCTTTGAGCGCCCCCAAGATACTACGGCCTTATTCAAAGCTATATGGAACTTGAATGAAGTGCCAATTGTGATATTGGTGAATGATACCCATGTTGATGTATTCAATGGCTTCAAATATGAAAAGGAACTGAAAACCCTCCAGTTGATAGGTAATGAGAAGGTTCTTGATCAGTTCACATACTTTAAACTGGTTACCGGTAAAAGTTGGGAGGAATACCGCACCCGCTTGGCTTATCACAACAGGGTAGACTATTATTTGCTGAAAAATATAGAATTCGCTCAGCTGCGTATTCAAAAAATAGGAGTTTCGCGTAACCTGGCAAACCGTCTGATAGGTAAGATGATTTTTTTGCGCTATCTGACAGACCGGCATATCGTGCTGAGGTTTGAGGGAGTAAAAAAGGCGTTAACCAACGATGACCTTATAGAACTTCTGCAAGACAAGAATAGGCTGTCTGATTTGTTTGAGACTCTGCAAGACAAGGAAAAGGGCTTTCATGGTGACTTGTTTAAGATTTCGAGAGAAGAACTGGTAACTATACCTGATGCGGCCCTGAATGTTCTTATCAGACTGCTAAGAAGCGACGATTTGGAAGATGGCTCACAGGCTTTGTTTGATATATATGATTTCTCTATTCTTCCCGTTGAGTTCATCAGTAATGTGTATGAGCGTTTTATTGGAAAAGAGAATCAGGAAAAGGAGGGCGCATACTATACCCCCTTGTTCCTTGCCGAATACGTTGTAGAGAACACTGTAGCCCGTTATCTAAAGACGACAACAGAGAGCGGATGTAGGGTGTTGGACCCAGCATGTGGGTCGGGTATCTTCTTGGTTGAAACACTTCGTCGTATTATAAATCATTACATCGCCCATGCTAAAAAAGAGGATTTGCAGGGAACGAGATTCCAGGAGAAGTTGCGAGAACTGGCACTTAATAATATTTTTGGCATAGACAGTGACCAAAGTGCCGTGCAAGTGGCAGCATTTTCCATCTATCTTACGTTGTTGGATTACCAAAAACCCGCGGATGTCTCTACGTTCAGGTTTCCGAATCTTCTTGAATCGAATCTGCTTTGCCAAGATGCGTTCTGTCCAGTAGGATTTGAAGACGTGAAGTTTGACTATATCATAGGCAACCCACCTTGGAACAGAGGACGTAAGGAATATGACGAAGCGGGTGTGGAAATCAAGCCGGAATACCAAAAGTATATCGAAATACGTGCCCGTGCAGAGAGAAGACGTAGCATTATTGGAAACAAAGAAATTGCTCAGGCTTTCATGGTGAGGGCTCTTGACTTCATGGGTGCTGAAACCAAAACGGCCTTTGTGCTGACGAGTAAAGTACTCTATAACAACCAGAGCAGTCACTTCCGCAGTTATTTTTGGGAAAATGTTCAGTTGAATGCAGTACTGGAATTGTCGTCGGTAAGACGTGAAGTTTTCTCACAGTCCAGTGATCCTTCGATTGCCCCGGCTTGTGTGATGTTCTATCAGAGAAAGCGAATGGGGGATATTGATAATGGGCATCTTGTGAAGCATACTTCAGTCAAGCCCAGTGTTTTTTTCTCACTTTTCAAGGTACTGACAGTGGAGAAGGCGGATATACAGTATGTACGCCAAGAATTGCTCAGCCAGTATGATTATCTATGGAAGATATTACTTTATGGTTCTTATCTGGATTTCCTTTTTGTGAAACGACTTAAAGAGAAGAAAACCATCAAGGAGAAGTTAAATGAACATGGCTTTGAATGTGGACTTGGTGTTACTTGCGGAAAAGAAGGGAATAGGCATTACAACATCAGTGATTATGTTGGTAAGAAAAAAATAGAGGCTGACCAACTGCATCAATATGTTGTAAGTCCATCGGATGAACGATGGGAGCTAGCTTCTGCCCAATGGGGACGACGTAAGCAATTGTTTGAGGCACCCTTGTTGCTGATAAGGAAGAGTTTGGATGCGTCAGACTTTTCATGTAGAGCGGCAGTCTGCACAGAGGACGCTGTGTATAAAGATGCTATTACCGGAGTTCATGGTGATAGTATTGAGGTGTTGAGGAATATTGCAGGAACGTTAAATTCCCGTTTCTTTACATATTATGCCATGATGTGCTTCAGTTCATTGGGAATTGAACGAGAGCAGGGACACAATATGGAGAAGTTCTCACTGCCATATATGAGTGGTGATATTCATAAGATTGTTGAACGAATTGAGAAGAAATATAGTAGACTTGAGGAAGGCTCTCTTCAGAATCCAGATGTATTTGCTAGGCAAATTGAACGAGAAAAAGACCAAATTGAAGATAGCATAGCCAGTCAGTTGGGTTTGTCTCAGGTAGAACAATTGCTTATTGACTATGCCAATAACTATTCAATTCCGATAGCCACCGGCAATGTCGACACAAAGCCTGTGAAGAATGACAGGACAGGAAAGAAACTGATGGAAGCGTATGCTTGTGTTTTTCTGAATAGATTCGAAGGACAATTTGGTGAAGGAATGTACTTGAATTGTAGTTGTGAGATAGGCTCTTCTCATGTTCTGATGCGTTTTAACCTTGCAAAAGAGAAAAAGGCATTTGACTGTAAACAAGGCTCTTACAGTACACTGGAAGCATTTCTGTTGGCATTGTCGACCGAGAGGGTGACAGACCAATTGTATCTTCGTAAAGATATACGCGGTTTTGAGAAAAACGGTTTCTATATCATCAAACCTTGTGAGCAACGACTGTGGCATCCTGCCATGGCATACGTGGATGTTCAGGAGTTTGTAGATGCATTATTAACGAAAACAGAAAGGTAACGGGAATGGATGCATCGGTGTTTGAATATAGAAAAGTATATTATCGTTTGCAACTACAAGGTTTGTTGAATGATATTTGTGGTGTGTATGCCCTTATATGTCAGAGTGAACAGCATTTGCCAGACGACGAAAACAAGATTCGGGATGCTTTTGGTAAGTATTTCTTTGACCAGGCTTATAAGATGACTACAACCACAGCAAAGGATTACCATTATGGTTCTGAAGTGTGGTTGCAATTGACGGCTGGTCGTATTGATATGCAATTTCTATCCCCCAACTGTTATAAACATCAAGATGCATTCTTTGCGATAGAGTGCAAGCGACTTGATGGAAGGAGTCATCTTAGCAAGGAGTATGTAGATAATGGTATCAGGCGTTTTACGAAAGGTAAGTATCCGTCGTTGCTTGGATGTAATGCCATGCTGGGATTTGTGGTCTGTACCATTGACTTGCCAGCTACAATGAGTCAGATAAACAGCCATCTAGAACAAACAGAGTATTTGGTCACAACGAATTCAACCATGAGCACCAGGGTGGATTTGGAATCCCGACACGGTACGCCATATGATTTTGTATTGTATCATTTGTGGTTGGATTTTTCGGGGTTGGTGATATAGGAATAAAGATTGTTGAAGGGGTATGTGCTAGGAGCGCATACCTCTTTGTGGTTTAATAAGTACCCTGAGAAGGAGCGGAGGGGACATAAAGTACAGATAAGGCATTGCCAGCAACAATTAGCATTGATTGGTGAGAGAATTGCTGTTGGGTGGCACACTCATGAACTTATGACCCAAAAACATGCCTTTGAGGAACAGGAGTTTGTGCTGAATGTTGCAGCGCAAATCCAGCAGTGTTCTTATGAGACCAAAGGAATTCAGAAGTTGCTATATTTTGAAAAGAATGAAAGTAGTAAGGAAAGAAATGCTGTTGAAGCTTCTGTGATGATGTATGAATGGTGTGAAGATTTGAATGAACTTACCGGAAAGAAGTATCAAGATATAGCCCAAAGGTTGTTGTCGCAGGCTGCGTTGGCCAAGACCAGAATTGCCAGGAAGAAACTGGCAGATTTCTTTAAACAGGAGAAACCTGTGCTTTCTGAGATACGGCATAACGCAGGGGCACATCGAGAACATGACTTCATGAAGCAAATGGAAGTGTTGGAAGGTGTTGGTTGGTCAGGCACGATTGACCGGCTGCATAGATTTGAAGAGGTGACATTGGAGTTAGGGAAGACGATGAGACCTTTAATGGAAGCTGGGCTGAAGAAAATTGGGGAGGCTTTTGGGAAATAATATTATGCATTTGAATAAAACAAAGGTTAAATACGTTAATTTTGCCTCCTTATTTCTGACATTGTCCAACCCTCAATCCACCTCTCTACCGTTTAATGTATAAGTTATTGATTATCAATGCTTAATATATTCGTCAATTAAAATTTGGGGCAAATAAGATTCATCTATACAACCATAAATCAAGTTTTCTTGATAATATCATGCAAAAAAGTGATACATATCTTATAGAATGGTATGGTCCATTCTTTTCCAAAGAAGAACTGAAGAAATGGGAAGATACTCGTTCTGATAAATTCAACTTATATGTTTTTCAAGCTAAACAAACTGGCAAAAGTGATAAGTATTATTGTGGAATGACTATCAGACAAACAGTTGGTAAACGCTTGAAGAATCATGATCATCACATTCATGACTATGAAAACAGGCAGAATGTAATTCTTCAAATATGGATAGGGACTATCGCCAATGTCAAGGCTAAAGAGCTGATGTTCGAATCTGCGAAAACATCATCACTAGCGAATTGGCGAAAATTACGATTGGTGAAAAGAATCTCGAAAATAGAACTAACAAAAAACCTCCAATTAATAATGTTTACATTATCAATGAGTGGTGGAAAATAAATGAAGATGAGGTTAAGAAAATATCTCGTGGTAGCGTCCCTGATGTCATCCCTGATGTATTGGCATACTACGGACAAACCCAAGCCTTGTATGGAATAGCCAGACTAAAACATATTGGCGATCTATTATAAACGACTTCAAGTAGAATCTTATCTGATTACGTCATTTTTCGGGCGAAATCTAACAAAAATGGATAGATTTCGCCCGAGGTGTTTTACTTATCTCAAAGGATTGTTGGAGTCTATGGCTACAAACACATAATGCCAAATGACCAAACGAAATTGAAACATTTGCGTATTTTCGTAGGTTTTCCACTAAAACATTTTGGTACAATCTAGTATTCAATCTTTGAGAATTTCGGCATTTTTCGGCACTCAACTATTGAGAAATTCGGCATATTTCAGTGTTTAGCCATTGAGGATTTCGGCAATTCTGCACTTTTCCTTTGATATTTGGGATTTTATTGTTACATTTGTGCAACGAAAGAAGCGTAATAAAACTATTATATCACAGAGACATGAGCAACGAAATACAGTTTTTGTTATACAACCTGCCCGAGGATGATGGTAAAGTCCAAGTGGTAATCAAGGACGACACTATCTGGTGCACACAGAAGGCGATGTCACAACTCTTCGGGGTAGATACTTCCGGCATTTCCCGTCATTTGAGTAATATCTTTGATAGTGGTGAGCTGGATGAAAAAAGCAGTTTGCAAAAAATGCAAATTGCAAATTCCGATAAGCCAGTAGCCTTTTATAGTCTTGACGCCATTATCGCTGTAGGCTACCGCGTGTCCTCGCTTAGAGCGACCAGATTTCGCCAGTGGGCCACCAAGATACTCAACGAGTATATCCGCAAGGGATTCGTACTTGACGACGATAGGTTGAAACAGGGAATCGCTGTGTTCGGCAAAGACTACTTCCGCGAACTGCTGGAGAGGGTGCGTTCCATCCGCGCCAGCGAGCGCAGGATCTGGCAGCAAATAACGGACATCTATGCCGAGTGCAGCACCGACTATGACAGGAATTCGCCTACAACACGAGAATTTTATGCCATGGTTCAGAATCGCTTTCATTATGCCATCACTGGGCAGACGGCTGCCGAAATAATCTACACCAAGGCAGACCACGCTAAGGAGCACATGGGTTTGACCACATGGAAGAACTCCCCCGATGGGCGCATCCTTAAGTCTGACGTGTCGGTGGCAAAAAACTACCTGACCGAGAAAGAGATTCGCCAGCTCGAGCGAGCAGTCTCAGGTTATTTCGACTACATCGAAGACCTTATCGAACGTGAAAACACATTCAACATGGAGCAGTTCGCAGCCAGCGTCAACGAGTTCCTCGCTTTTAGGCGATATGAGATACTTCCAGACAAGGGAAGCGTGTCCGCTAAGCAGGCAAAAGACAAGGCTGAGCGCGAGTACGACATCTTTAACCGAACGCAGCGCATTGACTCAGACTTTGATAAGCGCGTCAGGGGCATGCTCGAACAGGGCGAAGGTGACGATGGTGGTGACGATGGTGGGAAATAATTCTTATAGCGTTTTGGGGGCAAAAAGGCATTAACTAAGATGCTGCAAACAACAAGAGCAAACCATCTTCTTACATTAGTCCATTGTTTTTCGGTTAAACTTAGTCAAAAGTGTTAAATGTGAAGGCTTTGAAAGCGGTACTGCAAAACTCTACCATATTTGTACCGTATAGTATATAAATATCTGATAATCAATAGGTCGCATCTTCTGCGTCGGGAAGTGAAAGAATAAAGTTATGGACGATATTTTAAAATTTTATCAATATCTAGACGGCAACCATCTGGATAAGAGCATTCTTGAGGAATGCGCCAAGATGTTAATGGGTCGCTATTGTATTAAGAAAGAAGATGCCTATTATCAGATTGCTGAGATTGAGTTTTATTATTATGGGCCTAACCATCCTGACATCATAACATATCCAAGATCTTGCTCAGAAAAACAATGGTTTTTTCATCAAAGCGGTGTTGATTTGACCATTGAAAGCAATCAAAAAGGTGAACCAATCAAATTCGGAGGCATATTAATTAGAAGTATAAGAAAATATGACGGGGACTGGAATTATTTAAAAACAATTTGTGGGCCACAAAAATGTGTTAATGAACTTTTTGATGTTCTAGATGCTTTTGATTCTAACCATAACCTCACTCCGCTGCTTATCGAAACAACTAAATTTTGTGATATAGAAGTCTGTTCTTCTCAACGATACATAACTTTTAATATCTCTAAAAATGAATTAGAATTAAAGGAAGATTGTAATGATAAAGAAAAGTATCAGAACGCCATCAAGGGTAAAGTAGAAACAAAAATCAAAAACATATTGAAAGAATATAAAAAACTCGTATTTCAAGATGGCGACTATCTAGAACTAGATGATAATCTTTTCAACTTCTTCTGTGATTATCTGAAAGCAGAATACAGATTCTATTTAAAGGGAATCGAATGGGAACAGGGATATCAAGTTGCTCGGATATTTAATACCGAAGAACGATATAAATATCTTTTACTCAACTGATAATGAGATTAAACGCAAAAGGCTAAGTATCATTTTTGTGCGAGCCTTTTGTCTCCTATTCTACGACATTTATACAACTATTTCGGTAAGGGTGTTCCAGGTGGAGCAGTTTAGGGCGCCGCCTTCGGAGACGATGGATTTGCAATTTTGTACTGGGTGGCAATGGCAGTTGGGGTAGGACTCGGCGATTTGTCTGAATGCTATCTCGCCAAGTTTGTCGTCGGTCATCGGGATAAAAATCTGATGTCCCACGTGCAGAAAGTTGAGGTAAGCCCAACTCATGTCGGAGAAAGTGCCATAATGCAGTTCTGTGACGTTGAAATAAGGACTGAGCGCGGCTAGCAGTTTCTTGCGCAGAGCTTTGTCAAAATCACAATAATTGTTGAGCAGGACCCTACCCTCTCCCACATACCGCACCATTCCGTCGGCATGGCCGTATTCTTCATAGATATCCCAGGGAATTAAAACGGGCTCAGCATCCAACAATTCAGTCAGTTCTTCTATTAGCCTGCTGTGGCTATACTGACGGTTCTCCTGGAAGATTTTATCTGTCATTATTACTTTATCACCACAACTGATAATATTCCCACCATCAAGATTAATGGTAGAGCAGGTGACATCGATACCGAGTTGGTTTAGAAGGCCATGAACATCCGGCTTATACTCAGGACTTTCCATTAAGTAATCTGGCTCATAGCGGAACTGAATAAACCTGTTCCTACTCACCTGTACGGGCATATAGTCACGCACCCAAATATGTTGTGGCGAATGAGTGGACGGGATTTTGGCCCAATTAACATGAGAGTCATGAAAGGCAGAGACAAGGGAATCAGCAGCATTCTCAAATACTGGTGAACTTAATCCCTGGGCAAAATAAACTTTGTTGGTTTCAAAATTGGTAATCATATTCCTTTCGTTCAATTATAGATATTAACCATTGGCGGCAAAGGTCAATAAATATCTGCGAACAAAA
The DNA here is from genome assembly GCA_900318645.1 of uncultured Prevotellaceae bacterium. Classification (GTDB taxonomy): domain Bacteria; phylum Bacteroidota; class Bacteroidia; order Bacteroidales; family Muribaculaceae; genus Sodaliphilus. Next base: position 47,896 of record ONLH01000013.1, on the reverse strand, counting down.
GAATTTTTTCTGCTAAATTCGGTTAAAGTTTCCGAAATAGTTATTTTATTAATTTATTGTTTTTCAGATAATTATAATACAATGATTAATCAACAAAAGACAACTAAAATCAAAAATAGTTGTCCTTGTTGTTTGGCAAAAGTGTGTTGTCGTTTGGTCTAGTGGGAGAAGAATTCATCCTTTGAGGATGGTCTCCATCTCACTTGCCACCCGGGCTTCACAATCCCTCATGGCGTCGAGTGTCTTTTGCAGCACCTCATCCAACGGCCATCCCAGCATTTCCGCTCCCTGTTCAATCACCTCGCGGGAGCAGCCTGCGGCAAATGCTTTGGTCTTGTACTTCTTCTTGAGAGACTTCAGCTCCATGTCCTGGACACTCTTTGACGGGCGCATCAGTGCAGCTGCCCAAATCAGTCCTGTCAGTTCATCGGTAGCGAAGAGCACCTTCTCCATCAGGTGTTCAGGCTTTACATCCACGTGCAAGCCATAAGCATGACTACAGATGGCATGAATCATTTCTTCGCCCACGCCCCCTGCACGCAGCAGTTCAGGTGCCTTGATGCAATGCTCCTCAGGATACTGCTCAAAGTCGATGTCGTGCAACAGTCCTACCATACCCCAGAAATCCACTTCGTCGGCAAATCCAAGTTGCCCGGCATACCATCGCATGACGCCTTCCACCGTCAACGCATGCTGCAGGTGAAACGGGTCTTTGTTGTACTTCCTCAGCAGCTCCCAAGCTGACTCTCTTGTAATTTGACTTTCCATATATCTTTACATTTTGATTATGTTCACAATCTCTTCACGGATGATCTTTCCCTTCCGTGATATGGAGTCTGGGTGCGAATTTACAGAAAACTTTGATACCGCACAAAGATTATCGCAAAAGACTTGTTTAAATAGCGCAAACCCACTGATCCGCATGGTATAATATTCGATTATTATGGTGGTATACTTTTCAATTACTATTTACAATCAACGCGGCATGAACGTCGGTTAATGGGGTTTATCAGGGACAATATGGCCGATATCAGTCAGGCGCTGGCGCACGAGGTCAAGAGGAACCTCACGGGGATCGACCTGGCTGGCAGCAGCGAGGGCGGCAACAACCCCGGCGGCCTGCCCCATCGCCATGCATGACGCCTGGACACGCAGGGCAGAATTAGCGCCGTGGTCGCTCGAGACTGCGCGCCCGGCGACAAGCATGTCAGGCACCCCCTTGGGCAGCATGGCACCAAGGGGCACCGCACCGACGCGGCCTTGCTCGTGGAAGACAAGATGGGCGCCACTGCTCCCGGCTTTGTGTTCGTCCACCATCCAGTAGGACCATGAGAGCGCATCGTCAGGCACATAGCCTTCAAGATACTCGCTCTCGGTTATAGTCTTCTCGCCGACAACACGATAGGTTTCGCGCACGCCGACTTCGCTCGCGCAGGCCACAAGTTCAACATTCTCCAGTCCTTTCTGGCGTCGGATAAATGACAGGACACGATCCCGCGCCTCCACGCCCCGACGGTTCGTTTCAGCGCGAGCCTCCGGGGTGGAATTGTCTGCCAGAGGAATGTAGCACCCGGAGCCGCCACCCTTGCGAATGAAAAACGGCATACCCACATAGACATCCGTCGGCAGCAGTTCGCCATCGGCAATCGCCTGTTTGTGCGCGCGATTCACGGCCTCGGCGTCAAATTCTAAACCCTGTGAGGAAATCCAAAAGAAATAGGAGCCTGGTTGACGGATATCGTCTGATGGCTTAACGCGCTCAGCACCGGCCAATGCAGCCACCGTCGCATTGCCCGTCGCATCCACGACCTGCCGTCCCATGACCGGCCCGACCCGCCATCCACAGTCAATACGTTCGACAGTGGTCACTTCAACATTCAAAATGAGGTTCACACCCGCTTTGCACAAAGTTTCCTCTGCAACACGAGAATAAACAACGGGGTCAACGTGAACACAACTCTCCATCCACTTGTCCGGTTCTTGCTTGGAAAAATCGGGCAGGATACCATGAGCAGCGGCAACCGCCTCGGTGACCAAATCCCATACCGGACCCGCGATAATCTGCTGTCGCCACGCATAGAAAAGCCCCATATCGCACACCTCGGCCTGAACTGTCGTTCCGCCTATCCTGGAATCTCGCTCCACGAGCGCCGTCCGCGCACCGACCTTGGCCGCCGCGAGTGCAGCTCCGATGCCGGCAGGGCCACCGCCAACGACAACGACATCATAGACTGGTGTATCCACCTTAACGCCATTGGTCGCAAGCGGCAACTGCTGCCCCCAAGAGACAAGGGATAGCAGCATGAGTGAAAGCGTTATAGCAATTTTTCTATAGACAGTCATCGCTGGAACGGTGATGAGATGTGATTCTTATTTCACAACGCCGCACCAACCGCCGTTGCGGACAAGGTGAAGATGTAACTGGGTCTGCGGGGTGACTGCCTGCTCGCCCTTCTTGTAGTCCACGCCAATGCGATGGGCATTGCGGCCGTCCTGGAAATAGGTCAACTGGCCAGGCTTAGTCAAGAAGTCGAGCGAGATGGTCAAGTCGAGGGGCTGCTTACGTTCTCCTGTGATGGCGCCAATGAACCACTGGTCGCCTTTTCGCTTGGCGACGACATAGTAGTCACCAGCCTTGGCAGCAAGGATGCGGGTGTCGTCCCAGGTAGTGGGTACCGACGCGATGAATTCGGTACATTCCGCCTCACGCAGGTAGCGTGTAGGACTGTCGGCAAGCATCTGTAAACCGCTCTCAAAGCAGACGTAGAGCGCCATCTGATAGGCTCGCGTGCCACCGCCCATCGGCAGGGAGCCAGTGCCCCAGTTGTCCTCGGGCTGTGCATTCTGCATTGCGCCCGGCGTGAAGTCCATCGCTCCCACAGCGTTACGCATAAACGGCTGCCAGATGCTGTTCTTGGGCTCACAGCCCGCACATTGCTCCAGTCCCAGCACGCCTTCATAGGACAGCAGGTTCGGCAAGCGCTGTTCAAGTCCCGAGGGCTTGAATGCGCCATGGTAATCGACCATCAGCTTGTACTTGGCGCACTCACGGACAATGCGCTCATAGTAATTGACCATCCATTGGTTGCTGTGATCCATAAAGTCAATCTTCAGTCCCTTCACACCCATCTGGGCATAATAGGGAATCAGGTCCATGTGGTTTTCTACCGTGAGCCATGACAGCCACAGCCAGACGCCAACACCCTTCTGGCGGCCATAGTCTACCAGTTCTTGCACGTTGATCTCATCGCGTGTTGTGAAGGGGTCTTTCACGCTCTTGTTCCAGCCCTCATCGAGCAGGATGTACTCCACGCCAAATCTAGAAGCGACATCAATGATGTATTTGTAAGTATCGTTGTTGATACCCGTCTCAAAGTCCACGCCCCACACGGTCCAGTGGTTCCACCAGTCCCAGTTCACCTGTCCGGGCTTGATCCATGACACGTCAGCGAGTTCGCATTTTCCAGCTAGAACGACCTCCATCTGGTTGCCCGCGATGGTGGCATCGTCACCGATGACGGCAAAACGCCAAGGCAACGAACGGCGTCCGTCAACCTGGGCTGCGATGCAGTCTCGCTCCTTGGTAATCTTCCAGCCGCGATCTCCGCTGGGTTCCCAGGTCTCGGGTGCCTTGGGGAAAACGGAAGAGAAGCCGTTCTTGCCATTAGGCGTCAGGAAGATGTGTGGATAGTCGCGCACATCACTTTCCGAGAAGAGCACCTTAGTGCCGCGCGGACTTTCAAACAGAATGGGCAGATAGGTCATCTGGTCACCCTCCTGCAACTCACTTGTGGAAATGTGGGTATAAGGTTTCTCGCATGACATGGCATAGGTATCTGTCTTGGAGATGTGAGCCATGAAGGGCGCCGGGAAATTCAGTTCCACGCCTTCGTCCGTCACATCTACCTTCTTTTTGCCCTTGTTGATATTGAAACGGTAGGCGATGCCGTTGTCATAGGCGCGGAAATCCACACCGATACCATTCTTGAAAGTCAATGACATCTGATTGGCCTTATTGGGCACCGCGGCATACTTCATGGGCACGACAGGCCTGATGACCTCATCGATGCGAGAACGCTTGATGCCCTTGAATTGCGGTTTGTCGCCAAAGCGCTCATTTCCCACCTGCAGGGTCAGCACATTGTCCTTCAGCACCAGTTCATCGCCGTAATAGACACTGTACTGCAACTGGTCGCCAACGGTGACTTCAATTCTGATGTTTCCATCAGGCGAGGAGATAGATTCCACTCTGGGCGCTGCAGCTGCAATCAAACTGAATACAGCCAGCAGCATTAATGACAATAATTTCTGTTTCATGTCGTAATGTTTTAGAGTTTTTTGCAAAGATAGTGTTTTTATCAACTTGATAAGCATTTCCCTGCTAAAAGGTTATGAAATCTCTCTTCTTGCACTTAATTTAGATAATTCAGGCGGCGCCTCGGATTTGCCCAAATAGATTTGGCAAATCGCTCTTCTTACACTAATTTTGCAGCCTTAAATCAAAAAACAATGAGAGACATGCCCATAGCAATCAAACATCAATACTCACTGCGCGAGCACAACACCTTCGGGTTGGAGGTCAAGGCCAAACAGTTCATCAGCTATCAAACGATTGATGAGCTTATTGAAGTATTGGCGAGTCTCCGCGACAAGGGGGAGCAAATTCTACACATCGGTGGTGGCAGCAATCTGCTGTTCACCAAGGATTTTGAAGGCACCATCCTGCATTCCGAGATCAAATTTATTGAGGAAGTTTCTCGCGACGACCAACACATCTTCTTTCGTGTGGGCTCGGGCGTGGTGTGGGATGATTTTTGCGCCCAGATGGCTCGGGAGAACTATTATGGCGCCGAAAACCTGTCCTATATACCGGGAGAAGTCGGTGCCTCGGCCATCCAGAATATCGGCGCCTATGGCGTGGAGGTGGCATCCATCATCCATGAGGTGGAAACGATTGAAGTCGCCACTGGTCAGCCCAGGGTTTTCCAAGTCCAAGAATGTGAATATGGCTATCGTGACAGCATCTTCAAGAACCGCCTGAAGGGGGAATATATCGTTACTTCTGTCGTCTTCAGGCTGTCGCTCATTCCAGTGGTCCGCTTGGACTACGGTCCCCTGCGGGAATTCAACTCGCGAAGCGAGAATTTAACGGCCCAGGCCATACGTGATGCGGTAATCGACATCCGTCGTTCCAAACTGCCCGAACCCAAAGAGATGGGCAGTGCAGGCAGTTTTTTCAAGAACCCTGTAATTCCTATTGAGGTCTATCGAGCCATCGCAGCCGCCTATACCGATGTGCCTCATTATGTCATCAGTGAGGACGAAGTCAAGATTCCCGCCGCCTGGCTCATTGAGCAATGCGGCTGGAAAGGCAAACGACATGGCGGGGCTGGCGTCTATGAGAAACAACCGTTAATCCTGGTCAACCTGGGCCATGCGACAGCCAACGACATCATGGAACTGGCCGCCCTCATCCAACAAAGTGTTTTCAAGAAATTCAACATACAACTTGAACCAGAAGTCAACTACATCTAATACACTAAAAACTGAATACCATGGCATCATTTATTGTAGAAGGCAACCATCGCCTTCACGGCGAAATCGTACCTCAAGGAGCCAAAAATGAAGCGCTGGAGGTCATCTGTGCAACCATGCTGACAACCGAAGAGATTGTCATCGAGAACGTTCCTGACATCCTTGACGTGAACAATCTCATTCATCTGCTCGGCGACATGGGCGTCATCGTCAAGCAGTTGAGCGGCAACACCTATAGTTTCAAGGCCGAAAACATCAACACAGAGTTTATCGAGAGTCAAGACTTCATGAACAAATGCGGCCGATTGCGGGGCTCGGTCATGCTGATTGGACCGCTGTTGAGCCGCTTAGGCAAAATGTATTTTGCCACCCCTGGTGGAGACAAGATTGGGCGCCGTCGCCTAGATACCCATTTTCGGGGCATCTGTAATCTGGGGGCAAAATATGATTTTGATGCTGAAAAGAAAGCCTATGCATTTGAGACGAAGGGACGCCTGCAAGGAACCTACATGTTGCTTGACGAGGCTTCGGTGACCGGTACAGCCAACATCGTGATGGCCGCTGTCCTGGCACAGGGTACAACAACCATCTATAACGCAGCCTGTGAGCCCTATATCCAACAATTGTGCCGAATGCTGAATCAAATGGGAGCGAAAATCTCCGGCATTGCCTCCAACCTGCTGACCATTGAGGGAGTAGACGAGTTGCACGGTACGCGCCATCGCATTCTCCCAGACATGATTGAAGTGGGCAGTTTCATTGGCATGGCAGCCATGACAGGCAGCGAACTGACCATCAAGAATGTGTCCTGGAACGACTTGGGCATCATCCCCGACAGTTTCCGCCGCTTGGGATTGCGCCTTGAAAAGCGAGGAGACGACATGTTCATTCCGCAGCAGGAGCACTATGAGGTGGAACGTTTCTTGGACGGTTCCATCCTGACGTTGGCCGATGCGATTTGGCCAGGCCTCACTCCTGACTTATTGAGCGTGCTGCTGGTTGTGGCAACCCAGGCCAATGGCAGCGTACTGATTCATCAAAAGATGTTTGAGAGCCGCCTCTTCTTTGTGGACAAACTCATTGATATGGGAGCCCAGATTATCCTGTGTGATCCACACCGCGCCGTCGTCATCGGTCATGACCATCACATCCGCCTGCGTGCAAACCACATGGTATCCCCCGACATCCGCGCGGGGATTGCCATGCTGATTGCCGCCATGAGTGCCGATGGTGTGAGCCGCATCGACCACATCGAACAGATTGACCGAGGCTATAGCAAGATAGATGAACGCCTCAATGCCATCGGAGCTAAGATAACCCGCGTCCAGTAAAACTACCGCGAGAAAAAGAAATACCCCTTATTGTTATTGAGTGGCAAAATGCATCATCAAACAGTGCATTTTGCCACTTTGTTTTGCACTTTCGGTTTTTATATCTATTTTTGTATGCTATATCTTAATTATGAAATAACTATGCTATTACTACAATTATGAGATATCGTTATAACACCTTAGCAGTTCTTCTGACGGTTGCCGTGCTGCTGCCGTCAAGCCTATGGGCGCAGTTTAATTGGCCTTATACCATTCAGAACGGGACCATCGTGACCGAGGTTCCCCAGCGACCCGCAGGGCAACAGTCGGCTTTGGGGATGACGGTGCCCAAAATTCCTGTCGTGAGAGTGGCATTCGTGGGATTAGGCATGCGTGGACCCGACGCTGTAGAGCGCTGGACACACATCCCTGGCATTGAAGTGAAAGCCCTGTGTGACCACGAGCGCGACCGCGCCGAGGCTTGCCAAGAGATTTTGCACAAGGCATCGATGCCTGCTGCCGACGTCTATTATGGGGAAGATGGCTATAAGGACCTGTGCAAGCGCACCGACATCGACCTGGTGTATATCGCCACTGATTGGCTTCACCACTATCTGGTAGCACGCGAGGCGCTCGAGCACGGCCACCATGTTGCCATCGAGGTGCCCTCGGCGATGAACATGACCGAGATCTGGTCGTTGATCAACCTGAGCGAGAGCAAGCGCCTGCACGTGATGATGCTCGAGAACTGCTGCTATGACTTCTTCGAACTCAACTCGCTCTACATGGCTCAAAGGGGCCTGCTGGGCGAAGTCATCTATGTTCAAGGGGCTTACCGCCACGAGTTGTCGCCCTACTGGGACGAATATTGGAAAAACGATGACAATGACAAGTTGGGCTGGCGTCTGGACTACAACAGCAAATTCCGCGGTGACGTTTATCCCACCCATGGCCTGGGGCCCATCGCGCAAGTGCTTAACCTTCACCGCGGCGACCGCATGAGAACGCTGGTGGCGATGGATACCCGCTCCTTTAATGGCCAGGAACTGTTTAAGGCTCGCACAGGCGAGTATTGCCCCGACTTCAAGAACGGTGACCACACCACTACACTCATCTCAACCGAGAAAGGCAAGGTCATCGAGATCCACCACAACGTGATGACGCCGCAACCCTATAACCGCATGTACCAGCTCACCGGCACCAAGGGCTTTGTCAACAAGTATCCCGTCGAGGGGTTCGCACTCGCCAAGGACGTGATGGCAAAAGCCGGCGTCAACGTCAGCAAGGACAATACGGGCCATTCCTATCTGAACAAAGAGGACACCGAGACGCTCCTGCAGAAGTTCACCTCGCCGCTCGTGAAGCGCTATGGCGAAGATGCTCGTGAAGTGGGCGGACACGGCGGCATGGACTTCATCATGGACTCACGCCTGGTCTATTGCCTGCAGAACGGGTTGCCTCTCGACATTGACGTATATGACCTGGCTGAGTGGTGCTGCCTGGCTGAACTGGGCAGCCTCTCAATGGACAACGGCAACAAGCCTGTGCAAGTGCCCGATTTCACCCGCGGCGAGTGGAGCAGGTTCCGTGGATACCGCCATGCCTGGGCAAAGCCCGAGGACGAGGCTGCGACACGCGCTGCAGCCAAAGCCTTCACCGAACAGTTGAAGGCCAAGGGTGCTAAGTATTGGGAGAAAGCGGCTGGCGCCACTGATTAGAGATTAGTGAATTAACTTTTCTAGACCTTCTAGAAAATCTAGAATATCTAGAGACTAAAGCAAAAGAATAATGGAAGCAATCGATACAGCCGGGATTCTGGCACAATTTGAGATTGAGGGCAAGGTCCAGGAGGTAAAACCTCTGGGCAACGGACTCATCAATGATACTTATCACGTGGTTACTGACGGTGATGCGCCCGACTATGTACTGCAGCGCATCAACAATGCCATCTTCCAGGACGTGGACCTGCTGCAACACAACATCGAGGTGGTGACCGCGCACATCCGTCATAAACTGGAAGCCAGCAATACCGATGATATTGACCGCAAAGTACTGCAATTTGTCAAGGCCCGCGACGGCAAGACCTACTACCGTGACGAGGTTGACCGCTATTGGCGCGTGATGGTATATATTCCCGACACCGTGACCAACGAGGCCGTCACACCCGAGAGTGCCTATGACTGCGGCAAAGCCTTCGGCAACTTTGAGAAGATGCTGGTGGACGTGCCCGAACAACTGGGCGAGACCATCCCCGATTTCCACAACATGGAGCTGCGCATGCGCCAGCTGCGCGAAGCCGTCCAGAACGATGCTGCAGGTCGACTTGACGAGGTGCGTGACATCATCGAGGAACTGGAGCGTGATGCCGACGAGATGTGCCAGGCCGAGCGCCTCTATCGCGAGGGCCGTTTGCCCAAACGCATCTGCCACTGCGACACCAAGGTCAACAACATGCTTTTTGACCAACAGGGCAAAGTGCTGTGCGTCATCGACCTCGACACCGTGATGCCGTCGTTCGTCTTCTCGGACTACGGTGATTTCCTGCGCACCGGCGCCAATTTCACTGCCGAGGATGACCCCGACCTGTCCCGTGTGGGCTTCAACGAGGACATCTTCAAGGCTTTTACCAAGGGTTATCTGGAATCGGCACGCGACTTCCTCACGCCCATCGAGATTGAATTGTTGCCCTACGCCGTGGCACTGTTCCCCTACATGCAGTGTGTGCGCTTCCTCGCCGACTACATCAATGGGGACACCTACTACAAGATCAAGTATCCCACCCACAATCTGGACCGCACCCGCAACCAGCTGGCCATGTACCGCGACGTGCGCCGCCATGACGCCATAATGACCGACTTCATCCAGGGGTTGCTATCTTCTTTCTAGCCAACGCCAACAACTGACTATACTAATTTCATCATCAAAAACTCATGAATAACAAGTATATCCTCCTCTTAATCGTGCAGGTCATTTTACTCCTTGCGACCTCATGCGAGCACCACGAACCTGATAACTGGATTAAGCCTGAGGGCGAGCGTACGGTGCTGTTTCTCACTCCACAGGGCCAGATTTACGATCAGAACCAGGAACTTGTGACCACTTTGCCAAACTGCAGCTATGCTAACCAAATCATTGCAGATAAAGGCGACTATTTTGTATCTGGCATCCATGAAAAAGAGAAAGAAGGCTATTGGAAAAACGGAAAGTGGAACACACTGCATGTCGATTTCATTGACGACGTTAATCACTGGATTAATGGCATGGCTAAGTGGGATTACTACATCTACCTGTTAGACTATCCGAATGTTTTGAAGAATAGCGGCATTTTCCCTCTCGAGGATGCTAAGCGTTATCTCCCGGCAAAACAAGCGCTTTCAGTGAGCGAAGGAGAATGCTATGTGGTAGGGCATAAAGTCACCGATGACTCACATGGGGAATATCTGCCAGTGCTCTACACCGAGCACAAGGGCAAATATACCTATGAGATGCTTCCCCTCTTTGACAAAGGCATTAGGGGAGAGTGCACAAGTGTATATGCCTATGATCGCAATCATTGCCTGATAGGTGGCTCAATCAATGGATGGCCAGTGATTTGGGTCGACAAGAAACTTCAAGTGATGCCATTGTCCGAGGCCTCATTTGATCAATACGATGAAGATACCAGTTTAGGTGAAGTGTGTTCCCTTACCGAGTGTTATGGCGACATCTTTGCCGGAGGCTCTGAGCCTTATCATGACAAATCGGTGGCTACGGTTTGGCACAATGGCGAGATTACTCACCTGGAGTATTATCCCGAGAAGTCAATGTCATCTGAAGTGGTCGAAATCAAGACTTATGGCTCCGACATCTATGTCGTCACTCTTGAATACTTCTTCAACGAGAACAAGGAGTTTATCACCAACACCATCTTGTGGAAAAACGGCTCACCCGTCAGGGCATACGCCGGATTACAGACCACCAGTTTCACCGTTATTTGAGCAGAGATGCACCAGCGCTGAAACTCTCACCACAAAAAATTGATTGATTTATCCTGATTTTTCTGCTGGCGGGTACCTTTTTCTCTATGGAAGGTACCCGCTAGCGCTTGGAGAACAGAAACAAATCAACAATGCCAGTATAGCATTTCTCGAAAAACGTCATTTTTTCTTCTTATTGCCGTCACCTTTTGGGCTCTTGGCTTGTTATATGGGTGAACTGGTTCAATAAAACAAAAGTATAACAATTAAAAACAATAAAAAGAAAATGGAACATCTTAGTTTTTTAGTGCCAATTTCAATATGCTGCGTTCTTCCTATCATGGTTGTCTGGTTGATCGTTCGCCGCAAGATGAATGAGACCAACCAACGCACACAAATCGTGCTGGCCGCTATCGAGAAGAATCCCGAAATGGATATTGAAGAAATCATGAAGAAGATTTCGCCCAAGCCCAAACTGCTGAAGGAGAAACTGCTCACTAAACTGTTGTGTGGTACCTTGGCCATTCTGCTCGGCATCGGCTTGATAGGCTCAGGAGCATGGCTTGGTTGGATAGGTGGCGGCGGTTCCAATGACCCCTTTGCAGCCTGCTGCTTTGGCTTGATTGCCCTTGGAGTGGGCATCGCATTTCTTGTGAATTATTTCGTGGGCAAGAAGATGCTCGCCAAGGAGATTGAGGCCGAGGAGAAAAGAGTGACGACACAAGAATAAATCGGTGACCCGCGAAGTCTTCATAGCACATGTGGAGCGTGAGCAAGAGGCACTGAGAGGCTTCTTGCTTGCCCTGTGCTGCGGCAACAAGAGCGATGCCGATGACCTGGCACAGGATGCCCTGGTCAAGGCCTACCTCTCGCTAGCAGGTTATCGCGATGAGGGCAAGTTCCGTTCGTGGATTTTCAAGATAGCCCATAATACTTTCCTCAACCACAAGGCGAGTTGCCGTACGATGGAGAGTATTGACGAGGCGCGTACGCTCATCAGCAGCACTGCTACCGATGCTTCCTTTGAGCATCAGGACCTCTACCTCGCCCTGCACACGTTGCCGCCCAAGGAACGCTCGGCCATCACACTGTTTTACCTCAACGGATACGGCATCAAGGAGATTGCCGCCATCACCGATACAACCGAAGGTGCCGTCAAGCAGCAACTCTCCCGGGGACGTGACAAACTTAAAGCAAGATTACAGTTATGAACAAAGATAAAGCCCTTGAGGAACTCTTCCTCTCCCATCAACCACACTTCGACGACGAGGATGCCTTTATGACATCGCTCACCAAGCGCTTGGATGCCGTTGAGTTTATCAAGCAACACCAGGAGGCGACCATCCGTCGTTACAAGATGGCTGTGGTCGTGGCATTTATTGCCGGTATTATCAGTGGTGGCATTGCAATGGCATACATTCTCTCAACGCCAATGGATGCTCCTGTATTCACCTTCAAGAGTCAATTTTTCCTCTTGCAATGGCTGGGCGAGAACTCCCGGTTCATTACTGTCACAGTCATTTCTCTGCTGATGACACTTGGCATTGCCGCATTAATCAGCAATATTCAAGAAGTCTTGCGCATGCGCTCGATTTTCAACGTCAAAGCAAAGATCTAAGGTAATTTCGGTTTATACTTGGCCTTGACAATCTCATAGGAGTTGCGGGTGAGTTCCTGCAGTAGTTCATCGGGGGCGGTATTAGTATCTATGCCAAGCCAATGTTTGGGTGACATGTTGAAAGGTTTGACAATGCAGTCATGGGCAGCACGCAGTTCGTCAATGCGTTCGGGCTGGCACTTGAGCGTGATGACGTTGAAGTGATCGCAGTCAAAGAACGAGAACATGTGGCCATGCACATAGAACACCAGCACGCCGCTGGCATAATGGAATGCTGTGAAAGGGAGTTCCTCCTCCACATCGTCGCCCAACGAGAGGCAAAACTCCCTATAGTCTTCGATATTCATTTTCAGGCAATGCTATTACCCAAATCGTAGGCAGCCTGCAACTTGGTGTTGCCCTCAATATCGCGGGCAGCATTCACGCCACCGCAGAAGAGGGTTCCTGCCAGACGGCTCTTGGGATAGCAGTCGATCCATCCCGTCAATCCAGCCACAGCACGTTGGGGCACATGCTCCTCATCCTCGGCTGCAGTGGTCAGCAGATAGACATCACGGAATTGGTAGTCCAATGGGTACATGGCATTCATGCGATCGATGAGCGTCTTCATCTGTCCACTCATTTCATAGTAATAGATAGGCGTCGCCCATACCACGACGTCAGCCTTCAAGACCTGTGCCATGATGTCGTTCACGTCGTCGTTGATGACACAACGACCAAGCTTTTGGCACGCCAAGCAACCCTTGCAGAACTGCAGGTTCTTACCCACAAGAGAAATCTTCTCTACATCGTGACCGGCAGCCTTGGCGCCTTCGGCAAACTTATCAGCGAGCATATCGCTGTTTGAGCCTGGACGCAGGCTCGTAGAAATAACGATTACTTTTTTCATATTACTCATTTCATGACATTTGATTATACTGTATCTTCTCTTAAGATTATTTATGCCCACTCGAAATTCTCTTTCCCGGCTGCGATTTCAAAATGGTACTTGGCAATGCCCAAGTCCATGTGGGTGTAGCCGACGAGCGAGAAGCCTTTCTTAGCGCGCACCAGATGTCGGCCTTCGGTCATGCCCATATACTCAAACGAGAACTTCTGTTGGTTGATGGCGGTCGGTGCCAGCAGAGCGGCTTCAACGCCGCGGCGGAACCAATCGGGCGTGCTGTCGCTGACGTTGCTCACCTGATCGATGCGTTTGATTTTGTGCGACACGCCCTGGGTTGCACCGTAGCCGATAGAGATAAAGGCCAGAATGACCTCGCCCTCGTTGAGGACGTAGGTATTCGGTATCTTGGTATAGCTCAAGCCCACCCAGCAGGTGTTCAGCCCGATGGTTTGGGCAAACAGCACCAGTTGCTCGCCGTAGTAGCCGATGCGTTCATCCAGGTCATCGGCCTTTTGGCCAATCATGACGAGGTAGTCCGTCACGCCACGGAACTTGCCATAGCGTGCAAAGGGGCCCAAGAAGGCCTTCGGCTCGTTGCGTATCAGCTGGATGTGCAACCGCCCAATGCGGTTTACTTCATCTATCTTCTCTTGCAGCGCCTGTGCGTCAGCGTCGGTCAACGGCTGCTCTTGATAAGCCCTCACACTGTGCCGGGCTTGGATGGCTTCTAGTAGTGTCATAGTCATTATTTCCAGTATTACTGAACTAAATATTGTTGATATGCTTGCCAAGCGCTTTGCATGGCAGCCTCGTCTTCTCTAGCATCAAAAAATTGCATTTGGCCGTCGCTCTTAAAAGGTGCCCAGTTGCCGCAGATGATGCCATCATGGGCGATGATGGGTTGGAAGATGCCTCGGTTGTTGTGGGCGCGGTGCGTGTGCTCCGCCGATAACACGACATCGCGGCTCTTGTAGCCGATGAGGTATTCATCATAGGGAGGGATCAAGAGGTACTTGCCCTTGCGGAAACCTCGTGTGCGGCACTCATCGGTAAAATAAAACTCCATGCCTCTCCATTTTTCTGAATGGATCGCATTCCCCAGCAAGGCTATGCCCCTGCGGCAATCGCCGATGTTCAGCCCTGACCACCAGACGAAGTCCTCAAGTGTGGCAGGCTGGTGGCTCTGGAAATACTTGCGAGTAAAGAGCATCAAGGCTTCGTCTCTATCCATTTTTTCTGGTCGCTTGACCTTATCGGCGGTAAGCGAGTAGGTGGCTTTCATCGGCAAGAGTTCACCACTGCAAATGGTTCCTGACATCTCGGCCATGCGGATGTGATAAGACAGCCGATGGGCATCCATTTGGATATCGCGTTCAGCCAATGCCTGGACAAAATCCTCTTTTGTCACACTTCCCTTGTCGGCCGCCGTTTGAGCAAGGATGTCATTGATGGTCCTATGCTCTTTCTCCGGTATGTTGATCTTGTTGCTGTGCATCCACCCACGAGTAACAGCGATGGCCTTGGGGGCGCACAAGTCAATCAATGTCCAATAATCCTCAGCTGAGACCAGTTGCCACGTGCCTCGCATCAGATGCAGACGGATGATCCGTCCGCTGTCGAAAGCCTCTTTAAAAGCCTTGGCTGATGGTTTGCGGGTACGCATCTCCACAGCCCACCGCATCATGCGGTATTCCTGTGCCTGCATGGCGCCCATGTGACGAACCACCTCGGCAGCATCACTGAATTGTGGTGCCACGAGTTGCTGATTGAGAAGGCGGATGGCTACAGGATTCATCATTTTTACATCAAAAGAACCGTCCCTATTTTACCTTTTTATTCAATTCCTTGCTGTCGGCGAGGAGGTTCCAGATGGCGTCCTCGCTGAGGACACCGCGTTTCAGGTCGGCGGGCAATAGGCCGGCCTCATCGTCGGCAAAGTCCTGTTTCCACTCATCGCTGCCGTAGTACTTATCAAGGGCAGCGATGTCCTCTTGAACAGCCTCCCATTTGTCGAGGGCCGTCGAGAGCCGCTTCACTGCAAGCAGGGCTCGGTCAAGACGCCGCTCCATCTGGCGGATGCGTGCAATTTGCTGTTTATTATCTTTCATTTTCGTTCTATAAGTTGCTGTTCATTAACCACACAGATGACCGTCCATGCCACTGAACGCTCGGATGATTGCCCGCACCACGCCCGCCATCAATGCTGCTACGAGAGTGAACAATCATAAATCTCCATCATACGGTATCATGATTACCAATGGCAAATATAGTGTATTTTTCTCTCTCTTTAAACCTTCACATTATTTTTCTTTCTTATTGATGAGAAAATGTGGGGAGGGCGTTGTTGAGGAAAACTACTTTTTTATAATTTTGCGACTAAAGTAAATGGTGACACTTATGATGAGACGATATGCCTACTTGATATGCCTTATGTTGCTGCTGTTGTGCGGAATTGACTTCTATGCCCAACAATGGAACTACCCTGAGGATATGCTGAACGTTGAGTATCCCTATTACACTACGGTGAAGTTTGAGGGTGCCTCTCCCGACATTGCTGACTTTGTCACTTCTTATGTCAGAGATGTGGATACCACTATGGATGGCACGTATTATGTTGATGTGTGGAAGCGCTACCTGAGTCATGAAGAACAGAAGCCCGGGACCGAAATCGTTGTTGATAAAAAGAACGGATACGTCCGCATCACGACCGAATACTCGATTGACTTTGATGGCAAGGATCATATTTACAAGACCATCCATGAGATGTGCTACTGGAACTGCACCGACGGTAAGCACAAGCTGTTTGCCCTCAACTTCAATATCATGACCGAAGGCCGCTACCTTGAGGGCCAGAGCACAGGACTGAGTCTCAGCCTCTATGACAATGCCCGTCATATCATGTGGGACATTGCCGAGTATGAACT
Organism: uncultured Prevotellaceae bacterium; assembly: GCA_900318645.1. GTDB lineage: Bacteria > Bacteroidota > Bacteroidia > Bacteroidales > Muribaculaceae > Sodaliphilus. The sequence goes on along the minus strand of ONLH01000013.1, from coordinate 31,667 downwards.
CGGTGTGGAGGCGGATCCTAAGTCCGAAGAGGAGTCCGTTATTACCTATTGGCTACCCAGGGAAGGTAAGGACATCATCGAAGAGACACACTACGCCACACGAACCGAAACGGTGAAACTCGTGTGGGACGGCATGAAATTCGAGAAGAGCAAGAAGTGAGAAGTTAGAGTCTAATTAACCTTTCTTGGGAATCACGAGGTTGAGAATCACACCAGCGAGGGCCGAAAGGCCGATGCCGCTCAGCGAGAACGAGCCCATCGGGAGGACGGCACCGCCGATGCCGAGGGTCAATACAACACTGACGATGATGATATTGCGTGTCTGGTCAAGATCCACCTTGTTCTTGACCAGATTCTGAATGCCCACCGATGCGATGGAACCGAACAACAGCATCATGATGCCACCCAACACGGCGCTAGGAATGCTCTGGAGGATAGCACTCAGCTTGCCCATAACGGAGAAGACGATGGCTGTGCCCGCAGCGATGCGGATAACAGCCGGGCTGGTAATGCGGGTAATCTGCATAGCTCCAGTTACCTCACTATAGGTAGTCACAGGGGGACCTCCAAACAGCGAAGCCGCCACACAAGCCAAGCCGTCGCCCAGCATGGTGCGGTGCAATCCTGGATCCTTGACAAAGTCCTTGCCCGCTACAGCACCCACCACATAGACGTCACCAATGTGCTCAATCACGGGGGCGATGGCAACGGGTATCATGAACAGGAAGGGTTCCCATGCGAATTGGGGCAATTGGAAATGGGTGATGCTTGACGGCAGGGCAAACCACGGTGCACTACCCACGGTAGAGAAATCGACAAGCCCCATCATCCAGGCAGCCAAATAGCCCACAAGGATACCGCACACCACGGGCACCAGCTTGATGAGACCACGCCCCAAAACGAGCACGAGGATGGCTGTCAACAATGAAATGAAAGCCAATAGCCAATTCTCTTGAGCCATGTTGACAGCAGCAGGTGCCAACGACAGACCGATGCAGATAATCACAGGCCCGATGACCACAGGCGGGAATAGCCGCTCCAGCAGTCGGCGTCCCTGCCACTTGATGAGAGCCGACATGAGGAAATAGACCAGTGCCACACCCATGATGCTCGCCAACGTGCCCGGCATGCCCCATTGCTTGGAGGCCGAAATGATGGGAGCGATGAAGGCAAAACTTGAGCCTAAAAAAATGGGCACCTTACCCTTGGTGACCATGTGGAAAATAAAAGTGCCGATACCGGCAGTGAATAATGCTGTGGCCGGATCCAACCCGACCAATAACGGGACTAGCACTGTGGAGCCAAACGCCACAAAAAGAAATTGGATACCCACGATTGTCTTTCTTGTTGAAGACAACGCGGAAGCATCCATCGTAGTATTATTCATAGTAAACACCTTTATTAAAGTTTCACAAAATTACAACCATTTTTTCAAACATGGAAGAACTGCCCTATAAAAAACAGTTATAATCTTCCTTTTTTTGCGTTTATAGCACGAAAACCCTAACTTTGCGAAAAATAAAGACAACACTATGATGACAGCAAAGGAGATAATAGGATATATGGAGTCGTTGCACAATGAGAAGCAGCGGCAGGTGCTGATGGGGTTTTTCAAGACAGGACCGGGTGAATATGGCGAGGGTGACGAGTTCCTTGGGCTGAAAGTACCACAGACGCGTGAGGTCGTGAAACTGGTGGGTCATGACTTGCCCATTGAGGAAGTTCCCGAGTTGCTCATGTCGCGCTGGCATGAGGTGAGGCTGTGCGGACTGCTCATACTGGTGGCCAGATTTGAGAAATTGGCGAAAAAACGGCTGGAGAACGATGAAGCGGCCATTCAGAAGCGTGACGAAATCGTGAGTATGTACCTGCAACACGCCGAGCGTGCCAACAACTGGGACCTGGTCGATTTGTCAGCCCCGAAGATTCTCGGCAACTGGCTGCTGTTGCCCACCCGTCTAGGCGACAAGCGCAAAATTATGGACGGATTAGCCGCCAGCGACTGCCTGTGGCGACAACGCATGAGCATGGTGAGCACCTGGAAAACCACCCAGCAGGGGGACCCCTCGTGGTGCTTGCGTTATGCTGAATGGCATCTGCATCATCCACATGACCTAATGCACAAGGCCGTCGGGTGGATGCTGCGCGAAGTGGGCAAACGGTGCAGCATGGACCTGCTGTGCCAGTTCCTTGAGCGCCACGCCCACGAGATGCCGCGCACGGCCCTACGCTACGCCATCGAGCAGATGTCCGATGATGAGCGCAAGTACTGGATGACCCGATAAAAAACGCGAGTTGTTCTATTCCTTTATTTCAGGTAGCGGGAGAAGAATTGCCAGATTTCTTCGCCCGTGTCAATATCATCGGTGTGCCAGGAGTGGACACCGCCGATGACTTCATAGAGCCACACGTCGCAATGTGTTGGCCCGCCTGAGTAGCGGTGCTTGATGATGGGGTGTCCCTCGCTGCCCTTGAGGCTCTCGACACGCTCTATTTCCTCATTGGTGCAACGGTTCTTGGCAACCCAGTAGCCGACGGCGACAGGGACAGGCAGGTAAGCGCCCCAACCGCCCTTGTTCTCCAAGTCACCCGTCCATTCCGACACGCGATCCTCGGTACCATGGATTTCCATGAGGGGGATGGGTCGCGTTGCCTCCATCTGTTCATACATCCATTGCATTGTCAATCCAGCGATGGGCGCCACGGCCCTGAAGGTGTACTGGTTGCTGTAGGCCATCAGGTAGCACATCTCGCCGCCGTTGGACATTCCCGTCAGGAAGATATTCCTGCGATGCAAGTGGTGGCGTTTCCGAGCATATCGGGCGATTTCGCATAGCGCTTTTACGTCATCAACCTTCCAACCTTGCTGGAAGGAATAGCCCACGTTCCAGCTGGGCTCACCCTGTGGGTCTTTCAATCCTTGCGGGATACAGACGGCAAAGCCGTGCCTGTCGGCTGGCCCAATCATGATATTCTCACGCCTGATGCCCGCACCGTAGCCGTGAAGGACAACCACCAGCGGCGCATCAGCCTGCAGCCCGTCGGGCAGATACATCACAAACTTCCTCATCTTGCCATCGACCTTGATGGAGTCTTCCACATATTGCCCGGCATTGACTTCAACAAAAAACAGCGACAGCAACATGGCTAGCAACAACGTTCTGAAATGATTCATTTGTTTTAGCATTTGAAAGATGAATGGATTAACGATGGCAAAAATACAAAAAAACCATGACGATAGAAAAAACAGGTGCATTTCTTGGAAAAGTGGGACGCAATGGCTAACTTTGTAAGTTGATAAAACATCTATATATTGTGCAACGCTCCATGGTACATAACGCCACCGAATTGATGGATTACATCCAGCAGATTGGGTTCCTGCCACTGTTATACAGCGGCATACGCGGTTTTTCGGCCGATGAGGCGGTGGATCCCGATTGCCGCTATGTGTTGCTTGACGACGGAGGCTGGGACTGGCCCTTATGGAAATGGAAAGGCCCCATCGTCACCGAGGGCGGTTGCGTGTATGGTAAGTTTTTCAACAAGAAGGCCGGCTTCGTCAGCCGCGATTGGTGGCCCGACCTGTACAACTGGCGCCACCATGCCCACCCTGCCCCATCGGCAGGTTCTATTGAGGAAACCATCCTGATGACCCTGCGCGAGCACGGCAGCCTCATCACGCGGGAGTTGCGGAGTGCCTGCGGATTCACGGGTCCCAAGATGCGCAGCCGCTTTGACGGCTACGTCACACGCCTGCAGATGGCATGCCGCATCGTCACCGAGGATTTTGTCTATCCCCGCGACAAGCACAACCACGAATATGGCTGGGGTTGGGCACTGCTCAACACTCCTGAGCAACTACTGGGCAAGGAGGCGTGTCACTGTGACCGCACGCCCGAGGAATCGCTGGAGCGCATGCTCACCCACCTGAGTCACATACTACCCCACGCCACCGAGAAACAACTTGAAAATCTCATCAAATAAAACCATATCTTCATGAAAAGAATACTTTTTACCCTCATCATGCTCATGGCTTTCACTGCCATACAAGCACAGAAAATCAGTTACATCGAGAGCACTCGGTCATGGTATTACGTCTATGACGAAAACGGCAAAAAGATATACACCTTCAGCACCACCCAGGGGGAAGTAGTCGCCTACAGCGATTCGTTCTACATCGTCAAACATGGCAGTTGGATCTACACCTATAATGCCAAGGGCAAACGGCTGCACACCTTCTCGGAGAGCAGTGTGGGTGAGGTTCTCGCCGCTACTGGCGACACTTTCACCAGCCGCAAGGGCAACTGGATTTACACCTGGGATAAGAACGGCAAGAAACTCAATACCCGCAGTGCCCATTGAACACCCTGAGACTGGCAAATCTATCCCCTTAAATGAGATTCTTTCACATCACTCATGCACTAACAACAATTAACACTACATATTTGCATATTTCAAGGATTTTTCCTATCTTTGTCTAAAGAAAAATCCCAAGGAGGAAATTAGTGTGATCAGCTTTCAAGCTAAGTAAAAAAACTTCATTTATGTTCAGATTCATTCATACCAGCGACTGGCATCTGGGCCAGAATTTCTATGGCTATGACCGCAGTGAAGAGCAACGCGACTTCCTGCGGCAACTAGCCGACATCGTACGCGAATCCCAGCCTGACGCATTGCTGGTGAGCGGCGACATCTTCCACACCGCCGCCCCGTCCAATGCGGCCGTGAACCTCTATGTTGAGGGCATGCTCGACATCCATGACGCATGTCCCTCAATGGCTATCATCGTCATCGCCGGCAACCACGACAGTGCGTCACGCCTCGACTGTGACAAGCTCCTGTGGGAGCGCAATGGCATCAACGTGCTGGGCAGCCTGGCCCGTGACCATGAGGGACATGCTGACCTTGACAAGCATCTCATTGATGTGGATGGTAAAGGCATCGTTGCCGCAGTGCCGTTTGCCTACCCAAGCAGTTTTCCACCCATTGACGATACAGCCAAGCGTGAATTGCGTCAACAACAATACTTCCAAGGACTGCTGGACCTCGCCCAGGCCAAGAACCCGAACCAAGTGCCCGTTGTGCTGATGGCTCACCTTGCCGTCAACAACAGCGATTTCACGGGCCATGACCGCAACATGGTCATGGAGTGTGTAGAACTCAATACCCTGGGGACAGGCTATGACTACGCTGCACTGGGCCACATCCATCGCCCACAAAAGTTGAGCGAACACACCCGCTATTGCGGCACTCCCGTGCCCGTGAGCTTTGACGAGCAGTGCGAGCACTCGGTGAGCATCGTCGAGATTGACAGCCATGGATCAGCACCCAGCATCAAGACCAAGTCCATCAAGAACCTGAATCCCCTGCACACCATCCCTGCCAGTGACCCCATCCCCTTTGACGACGCATTGGAACTGCTGCAACAGTTCAGCGCCGATGAGCGTGCCTACATCCGTCTCAACGTGAAGGTTGACCGTTATCTGCCCGCCGGAGCGCCCGAACGCGCCGCTCTCGCCGTGAAAGACAAGCAGTGCCGTTTCTGCGAGATCAAGAAAACCGCCACTGCCGACACAACTCAACACACAACCCAGATGACACTTGAAGATTTTAACCGAATGAGCCCGATTGAGGTGGCACAACGGTACTATCTGGACAAAAACAAAGCCCCCATGAGCGAAGTATTACAAGAAATGTTCAAGAAGATTTATCAATCAGTGAAGGAGGAAAACAGGCAATGAAACTTAAGAAACTCACAATCGACAACATCGCATCCATCGAACACGCCGAAATCAATTTTGATGCAGCGCCACTCGAGAACGAGCATCTGTTTCTCATCACCGGAGAGACAGGATCAGGCAAGTCAACGATCATCGACTGCCTGTGTCTGGCACTGTATGGCGACACCCCGCGCATGGATGCCGCCAAAGGCACCGAGTACACAAACAACCTTGCAGACACCCTGCAGACCGACAACGTGAGGCAACTGTTGAGGCGAGGTGCCGCAAAGGCCGAAATCTGCCTGACCTTTGACGACAAGGAGGGAATCCCCTACGTTGCTACCTGGGAAGTGCATCGCGCACGCAATAAGGCCGATGGAAACATCCAGTCCGTCACCCGCACCCTATCGACCGACGAAGGTGTCACGCCAGCCTACCACGAGCACAACATGAAAAAAATCAATCAGCGAGTTTCGGAACTCATCGGGTTGGACATGAACCAATTCTTCCGCACCGTAGTGCTCGCCCAAGGCAAATTCTCGGAGTTCCTGAATAGCGATGAGGACGACAAAGCCAAACTGCTCGAGAAGATGACCGGCACCGAGATTTACACCCAGGTGGGCAAAAAAATCTTCTTGACCTTCCGCGAGAAGGAAAACGTCCGCAATAACCTGCTTGAACAGGTCCAGAACATCACCCTGCTGGATGACACCGAGAAGAAGCATATCGCTGAAGATATAGCCACCCACACCAGTGAGCAGGAAACCACACTCAAATTGAGTGAGGAAGCCAAGAAAATGGCTCAGTGGCTTGACGATAAAGCCCAAAACGAAAGAGACCTTGCCGAAAAGCAGAAAAATCTCGCCGAAAAGGAAGAGATGACCCACCAAGCCGACTATCTCGAGAAACAACAACTTGCCGCAGATTGGGAGCTGACCATCGGACCTCGTCGGGAGCTGAAAGAAGCACGGCAAGCACAAATGCAGATTCAAACGCTGAAAGGCAAGAAACCGGCCATGCAGGAAGAGTTTGACGTCCTGTGTGCTGCGCTACGTGCCACGATTGAACATTTGGAGGGACAGCGCCAACAGCTTGCCGAGACTGAGGACTATCTTCAGCAAGAAAAGCCGAACAGAGAAATGTACAACGGCATCAAGAGCATCAAGACCCTGTTGAAGCAGCGCAAAGACGAGCAAACCAATGTCGGAAAATACACGCTCGCCCTGCAGCAGGAACAGGCGCGCCAGCCCAAAGTGCAAGGCATTGTCCAGTCAACACTTGAAGCCGCACAACAGCAAGAAGAAGCCGTCAAGCAACTTGAAGCGAAGTACAATGAGATGGATGTGGCCGGCATCAATACCCAAAAGGATGCCCTGAACGATGCCAAGCAAGCACTCACCCTGTTCAAGAATGCCGATGCCACGCAAGGTCAAATTGAACAACGAGTCACTGACATGAAGTCAGCACTTGAAGGTGAACGAAACTCGCTCAATCAAGTGCTGGAGACCCTCGGCGACAAGCAGACCATCAAAGAACAGGCCCAAGCCGCCGTCGATCGCGAGACCGATATCAATCACCTGATTGAACAGGCCCACAAGTCATTGCACGTGGGGGAGAAATGTCCCATCTGCGGCAACGATATCGTTAAACTACTTGAGCCGAAGGGTGAACATATCATTGAGGACTTGAGGAAACGTCTCAAACTAGCCGACGACAACCTGAAGAAGACCGAAACCGACATTGCCGCATCGCGCAAGACCATCAAACAGATGGAACAGCAGGTAGCCAAAGCTGATGAAGAGCTGAAAAACAGCACCACTGCCCGTAACCGACAGTGGGAAGAAGCCGCCAGATTGCTGAAACGATGCGACATCACCGTTGAGGCCATGCCTGATAGCGTCCGTGTCGATGAAATCATCATCACGCTGGATAAGAAAGTTGAGACCTTGAATGAGGCCATCAAACAAGCTACTGAACTCCAAAAGAGCATCAAGGCTGAGCGTGACAAACTGACCACACTTACAAGAAGTCATAACGATGCCAAAATCGACCTCAACAAGGTCAACGAGAGCATCAAGCACCAGCAAGAAGCCATCAAGATCAGCACTGAGCATGTCCACTCGCTGACCCATGACCTAGATGCCCAGTTCACAATGAAGGACTGGCAGGAGCGCATCGCCCAGGATGAGGAATTCATCCAAAAGCTTGAGAGCAAGGCCGCCGATTACCGTCACAAGGAAACAAGTGCACAACAGCTCAAAGAGGTCATCAGCAAAACAGCTGCCCTGATTCCCGCTATGGAAGACAACAAGCGCAACATCGCAGGGCTGACAGACAGCGGTAACGTGACTGACCACGTTCCAGAGAAGCTCGACGAGCAGTGGCGACTGTTCGAGAACAAATGCATCAACTGGAACAACCAGCTTGAAAACGAGCAGGCCAAGGAGCAACGGGCGACACAGGCACTCAACACTTTCCTAAGCGGCAACACTGCTATTGACCTGCCACGTCTTACTGCATTAGAGGGCTATCAACAGAGCGAGATTGACGCTATCAAGCGCAGTCAGCAGCAACTGAACGACAGCATCACCCACATGCGCGGTGAAATCAGTTCGCTCGCCAAGCGCCAACAGGACCTCGCTGGCATGAAGCCCGATTTCCATGAGGAAAACCGCGAGAAACTGGACAGCATCTATACCGAGAGCCAAAACAAATACAAAGAACTGAGCGAAAAGATTGCCACGCTCAAAGCTCGCCTCAGTACCGATGCAGAGAACGAGAAGGCCTTGGGCAAAAAAAAGGAAGCCCTCGAAAAGGCCGAAGCCGAGTTCCAGCTATGGAGTGAATTCTGTGAGATGCTGGGCGACTCCAGCGGCAGCAAGTTCCGTCGAATAGCCCAGAGTTACATCCTGGGTGAGCTGTTGGATGCTGCCAACCTTTACCTGAACAAGTTCAACAACCGATATGAACTGGTGGCCAGTCCCGGCAAACTCGTCATTCTGGTGCGAGATCAACAACAGGGCGACCTCACGTCGGTCAACACGCTGTCTGGTGGCGAGAGCTTTATGGTATCACTGGCCCTGGCACTTGCATTGTCAAGCTCCATGGGCAAAATCTTCAGCGTGGACACACTGTTTATCGACGAGGGCTTCGGCTCGCTCAGCCCCACCTATCTCGACAACGTGATGGAGACCCTTAACCAGCTCTATAATATCGGCGGCAAGCGTGTGGGAATCATCAGCCATGTGGAGATGCTCAAGGAGCGTGTCACTACCCAGATTCAAGTCTATCGCGACCCCAACGACAACACCGTCAGTCGGGTCAAGGTGGTATCATGACACAAAATGGGCGGCACGATGATGCCGCCCATTTTTTATTTCATAGAGGTAGCGTGCGTTACAGCATTTCAAGGCCGTGGATTATGCCACTGTAGGAAACGGCGTCCCTGCCACGGGGATCGACATCAATGGTCGTCTTGCCGTTCATGAACACCTCGATGTGGAAACGGTAATTGTCATCGCCGTTGCTCACCCTGAAGGTCACGCGGGCACGGTCGGCCTTGGGATATTCTACCTTATAATCCAGGACTTCGCTCGTGAAGTTCATTGCCTTGTAGCCGCTGGCACCATAGCCCACGTTCTGTCCTGAACCGGCGTATGGCAGATAGCAGCTCACCGAGCCGTCACGCACAATCATTTTGTGTCCCTGAGATACGGGAGTCGTCGGTGCCGACAGCGGACGCATCGAGCCTACCATTACGACAAACTGCTGCGACTCAAGCAAGCCCTTAATGGCCTCGGCACGTTGTACATCCACCACCTTATTGCCTGTATTGCAAGCAGTGAGCAATATCATCAAAAACGCTATTGAGAATAGTTGAACTCTTTTCATAATCATCGGGTTGAAGGGTTATACAATACTTTTACTTGTATGACTGCACATTGGGTGTTTCGTTTAACAGATCATCTCCCAAAAAGAATCAGAATACCATTTCGCCGTCAAACGAAATTGCATCCTTGTCACGGGCGATGATGTCAATAATCGATTTTCCGTTATTGAACACATCAATGCGGAAGTTATAGGAATCCTCGACATTGGTCACGGTAAACTCAATGTGAACGCGGTTACTGGTCAGGTATTCGATCGTGTAGTTTTCAATCGTTCCCTTGAAGTTCAGACCCTTGCCACCACCATAGGGCAGACGGTAGGCCTCGCCGACATAGGGCAGATAGCTGATCACCTCATCACCGTTGACCGTCAACTCATAATTGGAACTCACATGACGCGGCATGCCTCCCAGCGGCTTCATCCAGTCTACTGCAATCGTATAGTGGCGTGTGTCGAGAGCTTCCTGCACTTGGCGGGTGACTTGTGCCTCTCGCTCAGCCTTGGTCAAGCCGCTACCCGTGCCGCAGCCAGCAAGCGACAGCACCAACAATAACATAGAAAACAAAACTGATAATGTCTTTTTCATCTTGAGTAATATGTTAAGATTCTAACCGAGTGCAAATTAAATAAAAAACCTGCAACGCGCCAAACAATATGCCTGAAATCAGATGAATCTTTTATCGTTGCAGAATCTCATCCAACAGGGGGTAGATATCCTGCTCGCACTCGTAGGGATGAATGTGGAAGTAGGGATTACCCGTGAGCATCGCCGACAGTTGCGTCTTTCTCTTGTCATAGAAGATGTGGCAGGGGATGCCGTGAGCCTCGGCATAAGCCAGTTCATAGCCTACGCCCAACGAGGGACAGGTGCACTCCCCAATCAGCAGGTCGCTCTCGCGCAGCCACGCCGTGTCCTGGTCATAGATGCGTGCATCCCGTTCTCGGCCCTGCTCCACAAGGCTCAGGTTGCTCTTACCCACGTGCTCGGTGAGCACCACGTCGGTGCGCTGGATGTAACTGATGATGCGGTGGTACAGGTCGGCATCCACGCGTCCACCTCTAATCGACCCCGCAAAATAAATCTTCTTCGCCATATCTTTGCTCTATGATTTCAACTCACAAAGATAAGCAAATTGCTTGAGACAAGCAAATATGGATGCAATCAGAAATTTCAGAAAAATCAGTTGTTAGAAAAAATGGGCTGAGGCACTTGACCCCAGCCCGATTCATCCTTAAAAAATTACATCAATCCATATTCTTGTATTTTTCCGCTACAAAGGGTTATTGCAGGATGATGTCAAGGATGGTGTTGATGTCGGCAATGTTGATTTCACCGTCATAGTTCACATCATACAACACACCACTATCGCCACTCAGAATGACGTCAATCACAGCGTTGACGTCGGCAATGTTGACCTCAAGGTCGAGGTTCACGTCACCCCACAGTCCTGTATTGTAATTCACCTCGGGCGTCAGGTTCTTGCGATCGTGCCAACCCACACGGTCGGTGCCCATGACACAGAGACCATACTTCATCACGCCAGCCATGTAAGGTACGTGTATCACGTTCTGCTTTTGGTTGTTCACGACGATGAAGTCGTCGGTGCCGTTGAGGAACACGAGAAGGTCATAGTGATCAATACCACTCGTGCCGTCGCTGCCCGCGATGGTCACGTCCAGTCCACCATTACGCTCAGTGACGTTCACGATCTCTGATGTCGGGAAGTCGGTGTCGAAGGTGTTGACGAAGGTGTTCGTCTTGATTGCTTCGTTGGCATCAAAGACGATGGTCGCCTCGTTGCTCACGGTACTGCCATTAGCGGGATCCTCCTTGTGGTTGATGGTGAAGCTCACATAGCCCTCACCCACATGGTTCTCGTTATTGGGAGCCAGGAAGCCCAACATGATATCCTCAAGTTCGTTACCATTCTTCTGCAATGAGACGAAGCTCCAGTAAACAACGCCAGCCTCTGGGTCAAACTGGCCACTGACACGCACCTGAATTTCCTGTCCATTCACGGTGTAGGGCAGATTTTGGGTGAAATTCTTGGTATTCTGACCACCGACAGTGAAGTCTTGGTTGTCCCAGCCGAAATCAGTAAAGCAGAAGGTCGAGGCATCCAGTTTGGTCAAGTCGAGCGTATCGGTGATCCACACCTCGTTGGCAGGAGCTGTCGCCGTGGATTTGTTCTCGAAAGTGATGGTGTAAGGCATTGCACCCATGGGTTGGATGTAGTGTGCATTTTCATCAGCACCCAAGGGACCTATCATCTCATTGGGGTCATAGCTGCCGACGGCGCTCGATTTCTTCTTATTGCCGGGTCCTTTCAGACAGTCCTCGCGGTTCCAATAGGCATTCAAAGCACTCCAACACATATTGCCGATGACAAACAGACCCTGGCCCACAGCTCCAACGCCTGTGAGATCGGCGCCACAACCCAAGGCTGAACTGACGAAGTTCTTTCCGAAGTTAGCCCATCCGTCGGAATTGCGGTTATACAGGTCTATGCCACCTTGAATCACGGTCTTTCCGGCATTGTACAAGCAGCCGATACCGGGAATTTGGCCAATGACACCGTCTTCCAGCAACTGTTGACCGAATTTCATGGCCATACACTCCATTTGCTCCATGGTGTAAAGCCTCTGTGGAGCGCGCGCATAGCCACCCTCGGTAAATTCGGCACCCCATGGTTCCTGAATCATGAAGTACATCTCCACCTCGTTGGAATATGAATTGCCGGTGGGCCTATTGTAGCGGATGCGGAAAGTCTTCGCCTCGGTGCTGTTGGGTGCGATGTAGGGAATCAACAACATATAGCAGCGGATTGAATCACCCCGCTCTGCGTCATAGATCATCATGTAGTCTGTAGCCTGCATAGCCATAGCCTGTGCGTCTTCATCAAGATCCGGGCAAATCTCACTGATGTCGAAGTCAAAGGCTACGTCAACATTACCATGCATGGAGGGTATGCCAATGATGAAGGGCACGTTGAAGGCAGGTGTATTCGACCTGTTGCCGTAGTTAATGGTGAACTTCTGGTATTTGCCCCAGAGCATTTTCTCGTTGCCGTTGACATCGGCCCACACTTCTGGTTCTCCACCCGGTTCAACAGTGAATGCCTGGAAGAGCGTGTCGGTGCCCACGATGACATCATACTTGCCCGTGGGAACACCGCTCAGATTGAATCGCGCGGGAGCCAAATCTTCAGGCGAGAAGATATTGTTGGAGTCGTAACCCCGTTGCACGAGCCATACGCCCTCTATGTCGTCGCTGGCACCGTGTAGTGCCACACGTGGCTTGTTGCTGTATGTCAGGCGGTAACCGCCCTCGATGCGCAGCGACACGCCGTCAGCTTGTGCGGCCGATTCGGGATAGACGCGCTTCAAGCCACCGATGATGAGGGGCTGTGAGGAGGCCGTGGCGTAGGCATTGCAGTCTCCCGTTCCCCTGGCAACCATATCATAGCGATAAGTGCCGGGATGGCCGGAAACGTACTGCTCCACGTGGGGCGTCTGTTTGGTGGAATACTTGTCGATGCGGTCCAGATTCGACGGGTCAGGTAGAATCCACCAGTAGCACTCTCCGTCCTGCGTCATGTCGTTGAGATAGACATTCTTTCCGCTCAAGTCCTGCGAGACGGTGAACTCGGGGTGCGGTGGACGGATGCCGTCGTGATCCACGAGCAGGGCGTCGAGCAGCGGTGCGGGGTCATTGTGATACTGGCTCTTGTCCTGCAGTGAGCCGTCGAAAGTGAGCAGCAGGCGGCAGTCGGGGTCCGAGGCATCGGGCATGTTGTAGATGTGCTCACGGATTTCCTCCTGCGTCAATGCGCGGCTATAGATGGCGAAGTTATCCACCAATGCCTTCGGTTCATAATTCATATTGGCTCGACCAATAACGATGGGGTTGCTGCCGATGCGCAACGGGCCGTGTTCAGTATTCACACCTATAAGCAGGCCGTCCATATAGAGGCGGATGTTGTCTTTCTCTTCATTGGAATCGTAGGTGAGGGCGACATGATGCCACATGCCCCAATCTTTAATCTGTAAACGCCAACGGTCCCAAATCAACTTACCTTTTCCGTCCACCGAATGCTCGGTAGACACAGAGCCTTGAACAGAATACCAATCATACCCATCGCTATTGATGCCGATATACCACCCGCCGTTATAAATGCTGCCAGAGGTGTTAGGGTCATCGTTCGACAAACCGGAGATTTGTAAGCCCGTGCCCTCATCCACACGCACCCAGCACTCGACGGTGGTGGCATCCCTAGTCTCCATGATGCTGGGCGTCATCGAGATGATGACGTTGGTCAGCGGCATGTCCACGGCCTGTCCTTCAATTTCGGAGATGTCCAGTGCCATGTTGGTGTTGCCCATAGCGGGGAGCAGGTCGTTGCGGCGGTGAACGATGCTCCAGAAAGTATAGCTCTTCACACTGCTCGGACTGTAGTTCATCAGCCAGTGCTCTGTGCCCTCCTGATCCACCAACACGGTGAGTGCATGGTTGTTACTGTTCTTGTGATGCCAGGACTCGGTGCCGATGACAAAATTGCGGTGCACAGTGCGGAAACCGTCGCGTGACTCCACCAGGAGGCCACGAACGCCAGTCATATAGACATGTTGACCCGTGGGGTCATCGGGGGCGATGTACAACTCATAAAAATAATTAGAAGTAGATCTGTTCCAAGTGCCGCGAGTCTGCATTTCCCAAGTCTGACCGCCATCGTGGGAGTGGTACATGTAGATGTTATTATTCGGCGCTTGCAGCACATAGATGTGTTGACCTTTGGCGGCGATGGCACCTTGTGAACCGTTTGTGCCGGGGATGTATTTCGCATCGGTCCAGGTCACGCCAAAGTCGGTCGAACGGCGGAAAATGGTGTGGTTACGGTCATTGGTCGGGGATGTATCCTCCAACGCTTCGGCACAGCCCCGGAAGATGACGTTGATCACGTTGCCATCGAGGGTCATCTGCGGGTGGTAGTTGAATGCGTTGCCGTTCCATCCTTTCATGTAATTCAATTCGCACCACGAAGTGCTGTCCAAAACCAGCGGAGCGATGTTCTGCGTGGTGACGGTCTGGCCAGCGTCGGCCGATGTGGTAAGATAGACATTGCCCCAATGCATGTTATAATACCAATACATGTCATTGCCGAGAATTGCCCAGCGGCGCCCCGACACTTGCAGATCAACCAGTTTCTGCTCTGTATCAATCAACTTATCGGTAAAAGTGGCGCCGCCGTCAAGCGAGGTAAACACGTGCGGATTACCCGTACTTCCGTTTCGAGCACCGCACTCAACAGCGATAACCACCATCTGACCGTCACACTGCACATGTGGGCGGACATAAGTGTAAGATGAGTTCTCGTCGATGATACGTTGCTGGAATGTCTTGCCGCCGTCACTGGAATAGGTGAGAACCAATTGGCCGTGAGTGCGATCCACATCGTTGACGGTGACGATGTAAACTTTCTGACCCTCCACGGCCATCCACTTGCTGTTATTGCCATAGCCGCTGCCTAAAGAGCCGCCAGACGTGAGCAGATTATCCGAACTGACCACTGCACGGGCAGCCTCCCAGGTGCGACCCTGGTCGACACTGCGGCGGTAATACACGCAGTACTTGCCATCGGCATTGGGGTTAAAGTCAAACCAGGTGACATGCAGGGTATTTCCCGAGACGCATGACTGCATGGGCAGTGGGTCGCTCGAGGTGACGGTAAGGTCGTTGACGCTGGCACTCAGGTTGGTCCAGTCGCCAAAATTCGAGGGCAGGTAACTCTTGTCATTGCTGCCCTGTGCCGCGGCGCCGAATGTTGGCACCAGCGTTACCGGATTGTCTGTGGCGCGCAACGGCACTGCCAGCACAATCGATGCCAGTAGTAACAGGGTTAGTTTGAGTAATTTCTTCATAATAGTAATTGGTTTAAAAAGTAAATATTGATATGAATGGGTAATGCGTGCTGGATATATGAGGAAATTTGGAGAAATGGTATCGGGGGATTGCGTGCTGCAAATATACTGAAACAGGGACTTTCGTGGACTCTCAAAACGTACAAAACGACTCTCAAAATGTACAAAGCGACTCTCAAATCGTACAATGAGAGCCTTTTTTTGCATCGATCCCTCCGTTTCACCATTTCATGCATTACGCCCTCAATGTAATGATGCAAGATTTTTACCTGTTTCACCCTCAATGTAGAGACGCAAAATTTTGCGTCTCTAAGACAGCGAATGCCTTTTCTGTCATTGGGCGCGACAACCTGGGAGACGCAAAATATTGCGTCTCTACAGTAGGAGGCGGTGTTTCTTTTGTGATTCTATGCCTTGTTGTCGAGGCGCCAGTCGGTGGGCGTTGTGCCGGTGATGGACTTGAAGATGCGGTAGAAGGAGGCTTCGTTGGAGAAACCCGATGACAGGCTCACCTCGGTAATCTTGAGGTCAGGCTGTTTGCGAAGCAGTTCCTGGGCGCGGGCAACACGGTAGGTGTTGACAAACTGTGGGAAAGAGCATCCGCGCTGCAAGTTGATGCATTTGGAAATGGTGGTGCGGCTGGTGCCTAAAGCAACGGCGATGTCGGTCAACTTCAGGGTGGGATTCAGGTAGAGCCGTTCCTCTTCCATCAACTGGCAGATACGACGCATCAGTTCAGCGTAGTTCTCTTGTCCATCCATGTCCTCGAGGTGCTCTGTCGCTGGGGCCTCTTGAGCGATAACGGGTGCTTGCTCGTGGACCGCAGCGTCGGGTTCTTGTGGATGGCTTCTTTTCCTGCGGCGGGCCAGCAGTATCAAAATAGTACATAAAGCCATGATGGACATGCAAATGAGTGCCCATCCCCAAGGGGGTAAGATTGAGTAGAATTTGCTGATGCCTGCCGTCTGGCTGCACGGGCTGACGTGTATTAGCCAAGTGGCAGCGGTGGGTTTAAAATTTGAACCTTGCGGCACCCCGCCAGTCAGCATCAAGTCTCCATCAGCGGTTAGGATGATGTTATTGATGTTCACACCCGTCAAGACTTCGGTGTAACATAATGTCAGGCGGGCTGGCTCTGTGGCATAATCGATGGCAACGACATATACACGGGTTGTGGCGCTGGAATCAGCCGCCTCATGACGAAGGTCGCCGCCAACCAGATATGCACGTTGGCATTCTCTGTCCACAAGGATGCTACCATAATAGTAGATTTCTCCCCATTGGCTTGACCTCGGGATAGGCACATCGGTGGGCAATAGGGTGAACTCCCCATTGGTGACGCGCGCAATCGCTAATTGCCCCTCGTCATTGGTGATGGGCAACAAATAGGAATAGTCACCCTTGGACTTATCGCCTATAAAGGCAGTAGATGAGGGCCATGACAGGTATACCGGGGCGATTCTCCACTCCTCAAGTAACGGCACATGGCAAGGTTCGCCCTGCAAGCGGTCGGCCACAGGCAGGGTAATATGATGGCCTACCGTGTCCATTCCACCGATGATCATGGCGTCGTCTTTAGCCGTTTGCAGGATGAACGGGGTGGCTCGACCGATACTCACGTCCTTTACGGGCAAGAAGCTATTCTTACCATCATAGATTTCGATGGCATCCTTATGGTACCAGTTGCCGGCAATGACGGCACGGCCATCGTCGAGCGCAAGTGCTGAAAGCATCGACCTCTTGGTATCAAGACTGGCGAACCCCTCAGATGTGTGCGTTAACGGATCATAGAGTTCTACTTCAAAACTTTGCCCGATGCCCATATTTTCCTTGTGTCCCCCCATGATAAGCACTTTGCCCGTCGCTAGTTCCACTGCACAGCCGTCATCATGGGTGAATGCAGTCGATACCAAATGCCACTTGCCGTCCTTATAGTACTCGAGGGTTGGCGTCGGCACAAAGTTGGTGGTGTGTCCTCCAATGACTGTAGGCTCGCCATTCAACAGCAGCACTGAATGCCCAGAACGGGGTACGTTCAGGTCGGGCAACCGCTCAGCCTGGACCTTCACCACAGGGCACTTGACAGCGTTGTTACCTTGTGGCATGGCCATCAGAGGCAACAGGGCAAGGACGGTGTATATGACTATTATAAGGTGTCTCAACAGTTGTTGGGTAGTTAAAAATCTATCAATCCAACGAAGATAATTTCACTCAAGATTGCGACAAATGTACTCATTAATTATTGATGGAACAAAATATTGGCCGGTTATGTGGGCAAAAACGGTTTACAGGCGGATGAGGGCAACACCGCCAAGCATGAGCAGGATGCCGACAATCTGCAACCAAGTAATACGCTTGCGGGGGGCACCGAGCCAGCCGTAGTGTTCCATCAGTTGGCTCAAGGCCAATTGACCGACAAGCAGTGCCATGACAAACACGCCGACCCCGACGTGGGCGACAAGCCATGCGTTGCCGAAGACGATGATAGCGCCACACAAGCCGCCCGTCCACATCCACCACGGATACTCACGCGAGAAGGCCTTGCCAATCAAGCGTACACTGCCATTGAGTGTGCAGAAGAGCAGCAGCACCATTGTGGCGACAAAGAAGGCCACTGTCGTTGCCTGCATGGGATTGCCACCGTTGGCAACCACAACACCCGACAACTGGGCGTAGACACCCGTGATGCTGGCCGACAGACAGCCGGACACGACCGCACACAGCTGCCAGAATAATTGTCGAGACCCTTTGCCAGCACTAGCATCTTGTCGCGAGGACTTGAGTTTGGGCAGCACAACGACGAGCGACACGCCCGCAATGAGCAATAAGGAGCCGATAATACGCTTGGCGTCAAGAGGTATCACATTAGCCCCGAACCACCCGAAGTGGTCAATCAGCAAGCTGAAGATCAGTTGGCTGAACATCGGGATGATAATAGCCTGTAAAGGACCGATTTCCTTAAACAGATGGATAGAAATAGTGATGGTCACTACAGCTACCAGCCCAGCAAACCAGCTCCACCAGGACGCGTCGGCTAGCATCTCGCCCGTGGGGACGATAGGGCTGCCTGACAATAGCGACACCAGCAGCAAGGCCAGTGTGGAAACTGAAAATGACACGAGCGTCGAGACGTAGGCGGGCCCTACGACTTGACGCAAACGGGAATTGGCCGCGATCTGGAAAGGCACCAGCAGACCTATTGCCAGAGTTATTATCAAATAAAACATGTCGTCATTCTTTTCAATTAGGCCACAAAATTATCCAAAATTCACAACTGTGGCGAATTGTGTGTTCATTTCTCGTACATTTCCAGGGGTTGGCCATCAGGGTCGTCAAAGAAGACGAAGCGTTTGCCTGTTGTCGCGTCAGTCCTGATTTCCTCGTGGGCTACGCCCAAGTGGTCCAGTTCGGCGACTTGACCCACGATATCGTCTACCTCAAAGGCCAAGTGTCGTAAGCCTGCCGCTTCGGGATAACTCAGGCGCTGCGGCGGCGAGGGGAACGAGAACAGTTCAATGATATAGTCGCCGTTCAAGGACAGCTTGGTCAAGTAGGACTGTTGTTCCTCGCGCCAATGTTCGGCAATGACCTGGCAGCCAATCACGCGGGTATAGAAATCAAGGCTCCGCTGGTAATCGGAGCAAATTAAGGCAATGTGATGTACTTTGTTGAGATGCAGCATAATTCAATTGGTTTTAACACAAAAGATTGGATGAAAATCACATCTATTGATTAGTCTGATTAATCAAATTCACCACCACTTTCACCATCACATCTTTTTCCTCGGTCTTGCTCTCGGCAATCATGAGCGTGATAGCAACCAGGGTGTTGTCAGCCAATCGCTTGGTTCCATCCTCACGATAGAGGATGCCATTGTTGTTGAGGAACCAAAGAAACAGTGTGGCGGCTATGCGTTTGTTTCCATCGCTGAAAGAATGGTTCTTTGTGACAAGATAGAGCAGCATAGCGGCTTTTTCCTCCACGCTAGGATAAAGTTCCTGGCCGCCGAAAGTTTGGTAAATCTGCCCAATACTACTCTTGAAGGAATCATCCTTCTCGTTGCCGAACAGATTGCTCCCACCGAATTTCTTTCGAAGCCCTTCTATTTCGCTGATGGCATTTTCATACGTAGCATGGAAACGTTCTTCTTGAGTGGTCTTTTCAATTACCAATCGCTCATAATCATAGTTGTCTAGCGTATCCAACGCGTAAGCATAATCGGTCACCACGTCGAACAAGGCTTGGCTGTCTTCCGAGGGCATTAAGGGCTGGCTCTGGATGGTACGGCCTAGTATGCCAACGAGTTGCCGAAGTTCGCCTATCTGCTCACGACGGATATTATCATTGACCGCATAACCCTTGACAAGGTAGTCCTTTATAACATTCCTTGCCCAAATGCGGAAAGCCGTGCCTCGCTTGCTCTTCACGCGATAGCCGACAGAGATGATGACGTCAAGGTTGTAAACTGCAGTAGGTTTATACTTGGATAGAGTATTATGCAAAATCTGCATATTACTAACCTTCTCCAATTCACCTTCCTTAAAAACATTGGAGATGTGACGTGCAATAACTGACTGATCTTTCTGGAACAGTTCAGCCATCTGGGCTTGTGTCAGCCAGACTGTCTCGTTTTCCAAGCGGACGTCTATCTGCGTCTGCCCGTCTTCGCTCTGGTATATGATGATTTTGTTCTCTTCCACTTAGATAGTAACGTTTATGCGATTTCTTCAAGAGCACCCGTCACTGAATCGATGATAAAACCGCGCACGGTGATGTCGTGGGGCATCAAGGGGTGGGTCTTGATGGTAGCGACAGTCTTGCGTACCGACTCGGGCGTGTCCTTGAAGCCTTCCAACCACTGGTCAAGGTCAACACCGCACATGCGAATGGTGTTGAGCGTCTCGTCGGTCACACCGCGCTTGACCATCTCCTCATGGAAGTGGCTGAAACTCATGTGGCATGCTCCGCATGTGGAATGAGCCACAACCATGATTTCTTCTACGCCCAACTCATAGACGGCAACCACGAGGCTGCGCATCGCTGAGTCGAAAGGAGAGATCACCAGTCCGCCGGCATTCTTGATGATTTTGGCATCACCGTTTTTCAGCCCCAAGGCGGCGGGCAGCAGTTCGGTCAGGCGCGTGTCCATACATGACAGCACCGCCAACTTCTTGTCGGGGTACTTGTCGGTCACATACTGCTCGTAATCCTTGCGGGCGACAAACTCTCGGTTGTATTCAATAATCTTGTCAATCATGATTTCTTCTTTTTCTTGGGTTTTGGATCTGGCAAAGCCTTGCATGTCTCACGCACGAGTGTGCCGAGGTGGTCGCGGTCATCCACATCGGTAATCAGGAAGTAGTCCTTGGCACCTTCATAGGGTGGGCGCAGTTCTATCGTACGCAACAGCTCCTTTCCCGCCTCGGTGGGTTTGAGATAGAAGCAGTCATCACAGATGAGCCCGAAAATCTTGCCATCGCAATAGATGCCGTAGTCACCAAACATCTTCTTGACAGCAATCTCTCCTGCTCCCGCGCACTGGTCGGCGATGTATTGCACAAAGTCCGCGTTGCTTGCCATAGCCTTGCTGTACGAATTATTCTGTCCTCACAGCTTTGGGGGTCCAATTCTGGAAGAAACTGAGCACTTTCTTTTGGTTATAACCCTTGCCCTCCTCGAGCAGTCCCGAGTCCTGAATGTGGAGAACATTGCCCTGCTCGTCGAGCACGACCAGCACGGGGAAGCCAAAGCGCCCAGCATTGTTGAG
Source organism: uncultured Prevotellaceae bacterium (assembly GCA_900318645.1). Lineage (GTDB taxonomy): Bacteria > Bacteroidota > Bacteroidia > Bacteroidales > Muribaculaceae > Sodaliphilus. The sequence goes on along the minus strand of ONLH01000013.1, from coordinate 10,373 downwards.
CCGCTTCATCAAGGCCTTGCCCACCTCACCGGCCTTGCGGGGATGATAGTTGGCATGGATATAGACGAAGTTCTGCTCAATGACGCTGTTGATGGTGCTGTCGTTGGTAATGAAGTCGGCAAAACGCAAGCACCAGGGGCACCAGTTGCCACCCACCTGGCAGATGACGAACTTGCCCTCGGCCTTAGCCTGGGCAAGGGCTTGGTCAATCTGCTCCAAGGGATTGATTTGCTCGTTATACACCTTCTTGGGTGTCGTCTCGCCCTCAGTCTGGGCATGAGCCGCCATAGTGAACAGTGCGACGGCCAGCACTACAATAGAAAGAATCTTTTTCATAATCTTGACATGAATTTTTCTTTGTTGACGATAAAACGCAGGTGCGTGCCCTCGCCCAGCAGTGTATCGCCGCAACGGGCCTCGACCTTGAACTCAATTTTCTTGCCATCCACTGCAGTTACAGTAGCAGTGGCTGTAACGGTCTCGCCCACGGGGGTGGGCTTCAGATGAGACGCTGTGATTTGTCCCCCGACAGTTGTGTGGCCTTCTGGCAATCGGTCGGCGACAGCCAGCATGGCGGCATTCTCCATGAGCGCCATCATTGCCGGCGTGGCGAGCACGGGCAAGTCACCCGAGCCCATTGCGAGGGCGGTAACAGAATCCGTCACCCTCATCTCACTGGTATAAGTCAATCCAATCATATCACTAATTCTTTATATCAAATTCCAATTGCTCATCCATCCAGGCTAGGCGGGTGAGGAGCCATTGCTTGATGTGGTCTATCTCATCGTTATAGTCAGCGGCCACATAATGTTGTTTGGCCCACTTTTTCACTCCCCAGCAGGGCCATGCGCGGCTGTTGCGCTGCTCGGCACCACAACTCGTTAGCACCGTTGCCAGTGAGTCTATGGTAGCCATGATGCGCTCATTGCTCATGTTTCCCTGACGATACTGAGCCCATCGTGCCTTGACTTGGGCTGTATAAGTCGGGTCGTTATTCAGGACATACCACCAGAAGGGCACCAGATGCACTTCCTTCTCCTGATACATGATGTTGTTGTTCTGATACATCCATGTGTCGGTACGCCAACCCTGTCGGTGATCGGCATTGCCGTATGCCAAGTCTGTATCCCAGATCACCATCTTGAAGCGCGGGTCAACGCTGTCGCGACGTTTATAGAATTTGCCGCTCAAACGGTAGGCATCGACATTGTGGCACAGCTCCATCATCAACTGGTAATCAATAAACGACTGCACATCGATAAAGTTGGTGTAGTCACCTGCTACCAGTGCCGCTTCCATCGCATCAATGCGGCCATTGATGTAATTGAGTTGGGCTTTGTTCAATTTATCATAGTCGGGCGATTTATACTGGAATCGAACAATCTGATTGGTATAGGGCGTTCCCGCAGTGTCCACCGGATGATGCTTGGAAATGTAGACTACATCATCTTCGCAGTCCACTTCCATCAGATAATCTCCCGTGATAGCATCACCTTCCTTTCCAGGCTTGGTCAGGTTCAATCGGTGCTTCCCCTTGGAAACCACCTCGGCCAGGATATACACGCCGTAGTAGATGCCGTCAACAAAGAGTTCACAATGGCGTCCCTGCGGCACATACTCCATCCAGGGTCGTGCCAGTTCAAAAGTCAGCACGTCGCGGATCATGCTCCTATCGGCATAGGGCGCCAACAATGCCCAGTTGTTGTCCTTTCCCATGCCCAGCAAAGAGACTTTCTGTTTCTTGCCATCGTACTTCAACTGATCGTTGAGCGTGCGGAAGGAGTAAGGTTTCTTGGGGCTGTCATTGTAGGTAGAATTACCACGATGACGTATGGCAATATACCCGTCATAGTCAATATGTTGTCCAGAATGGGCAATCGTGTCGGCATAATTCATCCTACCCTCCCCGTTCCAGATGATTATCATGTGTCCACCGATGCGCTTATCCCGCATGATGGAGTCACCATCCACATCAATCCACACGATGGGCAGATTGGTCGAGTCAAGGTGTATGCCCTTGTCGGCTGGCGGGAAATTGTGCACGACAGGCCTGACGCAAGCCCCAAGGGCAAGCATCATCACTGCCATCAACATCACCTGCGGCAGTCGCCTCATCTTCACTATACTTGTTTTCACACCGCAAAGTTACACAAAAAAGCGCAAAGTTCAAAAGTTGGCAAAAAACGGCCAAAAAGTTGCATATTACAATTTTTTGTGGTAATTTTGCCGCAAAAATATGAAAACACATCACAAATCTCACAGTAACAATGGACTCACAAAAGAATGCTGAAATCATTGCCCGCATCAAGTACTTGATGAAAGAAATGGGCATGCGTCAGGTGCAATTTGCCCAACGTATCGGAGTGGACACCTCCAACCTGTCAAAGTATCTCAATGCCCACATGCCGCTCAGTGACTCATTCCTCAACCGCCTGGTGGTGAACCTGGGTGTCTCCAAGGAATGGCTCATCGACGGTACCGACCTGCCCTTCGGCAAAACACCCGTGAGGATTGACAGCGGCAGTGCACCAGCGGTTGCCAATGGCGAAACCGGCACCCCAGTCTATGACGTGGATGCCACGGCAGGCACGGCATCGGGCCGCAATGAACTGTTTGCCACCGAGAACATCGTGGGATGGGTCAACCTGCCCAATGTGAGCCCTCATTGCCGCATCGTGCGCGTCAGTGGCGACTCGATGGCACCGGTCATCATGGACGGCGACTTTGTAGCCGTGCGCGAGGTGAGCAACCTCAACCAAATCTATTGGGGACAGATCTACATTGTCCAGCTCGATGACTACAGGCTGGTAAAATATGTACGCCGTCACACCGACCCCAACATGGTAGTCCTGCGCAGTGAGAACCCGAACTATGATGACATGGACGTGCGCCGCAGCGATATCCACGAGATGTTGCTCGTGCAACACGTTCTGCACCTCAATTCAAGGCTTTAGGCATGAGGCTTTTGACTAATTAATAATACTGATGACAATGAATATCCATTACCATACTCTCCCTAACGGGCTACGCCTGGTCCATGTCCACACCACCAACCAGGTGGCGTGGTGCGGTCTCGCCATCAATGCGGGTAGCCGCGACGAGCGAGAAGGCCACTACGGACTAGCCCACTTTGTGGAGCATACCATCTTCAAGGGGACAACGCATCGCCGCGCATGGCACATCCTCAACCGCATGGAACGCGTGGGCGGCGAACTGAACGCCTATACCACCAAAGAGGGCACCATGATCTACTCGGTGTTTCCCCACCAACATCTGCCACGCGCCATTGACCTGCTGGCTGACCTAGTGCAGTGGTCAGTCTTCCCACAGGAGGAACTGGACCGTGAGCGTGATGTGGTGCTTGAAGAGGCTGCCAGCTACCGCGACACGCCCAGCGATGCCGTGTATGACGATTTTGAGGACCTGATGTTTGCCGGCAGCGAACTGGGTCACAACATTCTGGGACGGAAAGAGGACCTGGAACGACTCACCCGTGAGGACTGCATGGGTTATCTCAAGAACCTGTATGTTCCCGACAATATGGCATTCTTCTCGGTGGGTCCCGAGCGACCCGAGCGGGTATTCCGCTTGGCCGAAAAATGCTTTGGACCGATGAGTCATGCCATGGCACCACGCCACCGCAGCACGCCGCAACATGTAGAGCCTTTCAAGAAGGTCATCAAGATTGGCACCCATCAAGCACACACCATTGTCGGTGCCCGCGTGCCCGACATGAAGCATCCCTTGCGCTATGCGTTGATGCTGCTGAACAACATCCTGGGCGGTCCTGGCATGAATTCCCTGCTCAACGTGGAGCTGCGTGAACGCCGCGGCTATGTCTATACCGTCGAGTCCACGCTGTCGATGCTCAGCGACTGTGGTTGGATGGAAATCTATTTGGGGTGCGACCCTGATGACGTACGCTCCAGCCTGCGTGTCATTGAACACATCACCAGCCGCTTGGGACAAGACCTCATGACCGAGCGACGCCTGGAGGCCTACAAGAAGCAGTATTGCGGACAAATGGTTGTCGCCGCCGACAGCACCGAGTTCATTGCCATGCGTGCTGGCCGGGGAATACTCTATCACGGCAATGTGGCGACCATCGATGACACTATCGCCCACATCATGGCCGTCACCCCCGAGCAGATTGCCCAAGCCGCAGCCTTCCTGAAAGCTGACCGTCTCTCCTCCCTGACTTTCCAGTAAGGGCCTATTGAGGATTAAGAAGTGTATTTCTTGCAAGATTAGTGAATAATGACTAATTTCGTGCCAATTAAATCAATGGACTGATTGACGATGAAGAAGATTTCGATACTCATACCGTGTTATAACGAAGAAAAGTCCCTGCCACTACTGTATCCTGAGCTGGTCAAGCTCATGGACGGTAATCCAGCATACGAGTGGGAACTCATGTTTGTCAACGACGGCAGCCGCGACGATACCTTAAAGGTATTGCAACAGCTGCGTCAGCAGGACAAGCGCGTCAACTACGTGGACCTGTCACGCAACTTCGGCAAGGAGAACGCCATGCTGGCAGGCTTTGACTATGTGACCGGCGACTGCATGGTCATCATCGATGCCGACCTGCAACACCCGCCCACGCTCATCCCCGAGATGATCCGCTGGTGGGAGCAGGGTTATGACGACGTGTATGCCAAGCGCAAGACGCGCGGCAAAGAGAGCTGGCTGCGTAAGCGCCTGTCGCTGCAGTTCTACAAGATTCTGCAAAGTTCCTCACGCTTTGACGTGCTGCAGAACGTGGGCGACTTCCGCCTGCTGGACCGCTGCTGCATCAACGCCTTGAAAAGCCTGCGTGAGAGCGAGCGTTACACCAAAGGCATGTACAGCTGGATCGGCTTCAAGAAGAAGGATGTCGAGTTTGAACAGGGCGACCGCGTGGCAGGCGAATCGTCATGGAACTACAAGCAACTGTTCTCGTTCGCCATCGACGGCATCACTTCGTTCACCAATGCTCCGCTACGCATCTCTACCGTTATAGGCTTTGTCGTATCGCTGTTCGCCTTCCTCTACATGATCTACGTGTTCATCAAGTCTCTCATCTGGGGTGATCCCGTACAGGGCTATCCCACATTGGTCATTCTCATCCTGTTCCTGGGAGGCATCCAGCTGCTTTCGTTGGGCATCATCGGTGAATACATCGGGCGCATCTACAACGAGACAAAGAACCGTCCCGACTACATCGTGCGCGAGTTCAACGACGAGAAAGTAAAATGAAAATCGGCAACAGCACATTACTGGATGGGGACAACACCCGCAGAAGCCGCACCCTGGATGTATTGTATTGGGTGCTGCTCATCGGCGGTTGCGCCGTCTTCTTCTTGATGAACCTCTACACCACCACCAAAGAGGATGACCTGTTCCATAGCACCATCGGCGGTGGCTCAACCCGCCCCATCGACACGTTATTGGATGTATTGCGCTCTTGGGTGGCCTATTACAAGTATGACGGCCGTACTGCCAACATCATCTCGTTTACCTTCAACGGCATCTTGGGCAAATCCGTCTTTAACGTGTGTACCACGTTGGTTTTCGGATTGATGGCCCATTGGGTCAGCCGTCAGGCTACGGCCCGCAACTCGGCGATGGCCCTGGTGATGCTCTATACCTACATCGTAACAGCAATGCCTGTACCAGGCGAGACGCTATTGTGGGTCACTGGGGCATTCAATTACCTGTGGAATTTCACGGCATCGTTGACGCTGGTCATCTACCTGATGAAGCATCGCGACAAGCAGCCCAGGTGGCTGAAAGGCATGGCACTGCTATTGCTGTCGATGTTCGTTGGTGCCATCAACGAGGGCACGACTTTCGGCGTATTTGGAGGACTGGTGCTCTACTACCTGCTCAACCGTGATAAGGTGGATCGCACTGTGGTTCTCGTCATGACGGGCTATCTGATGGGGGTACTCTTGCTGCTCACCTGCCCCGGTGCATGGGACCGAGCCTCCGATGAAGTGACACGCGACGCCGGTTTCATGACCCTGATGATGGATCGTTGCCGACTCATCTTGTCCAAGTCAATACAATATGTCACCCCAGCTGCTGCAGTGATTGTCATCTTGCTCTCATTGCTTATCCGCGGCTTTAAAAAGACTTTTGCATCTACTCCCTATCCCTTGATTTTCCTAGTCTTGCTGGCATTTGCCTTTGTCGTCGGCAAGGACCAACAGAGGCTCTATTTCTCCGTGTCGATGGTCGGGCTTATTCTGGTAATCATGGCGGTATATGCCCTGACCAGAAAAGTTTGGTGGCTGCAACTTATTGTGGTTATTGCGGGACTGGCCCTGTGTGCCAAGTACTATCCCGCCAACATCAAGACGATGCGCGACTACCAGGCCTTCTACAACCAGGTGGATAACACCATCCGGCAGACGCCAAGCCGTCAGGTAGTGCTTCGTGTCCAAAATTTTGACGCTTATAGCCGTTTCATCAAGTACTTTAATTTTGACTCGTGGAACTTCCTCATCCGTGAGGAAACACTATGCCGCCATTACGACAAGGACAACATCCAGTTTGTGCCTGACTCCATTTTTGACCGCTACTACAGCGGCAGGCTGCTAGACAATGCCGAACAGATACAGTTCTCTTCTCCCGACTGCAAGGACGTGGAGGCAGTGCTCGCAGTACCAGGACAAGACTACATCGCAGTGCAGATGCATCAGGACACCGTATCGCGCTCCTACCAGTTTGCCAGCGTATTCAAGGCCGATGGCACACCCAAGCAGTTCCCCGTGCCCTACTTCCCCCTCCTCTACCAGGGCCACGAGTACCTCATCTTCCCCATGCTGGATGATGATGTTGCCCGTCTCACCTTCTGCCCCTACACCCTTGAAGGCGGCACTCCCATCAACCTGATAGTCACTTCTACCACGCCAAACCAACAACAAAAAATAAATAAATAAACGCAACCACCCTCTGCACCAATAACAGAAAACTCTGACAAGCTTTATATTTATGTTTGACAGTGCAATCATCGAGTCGGGGTAGATGCTGGACCACTTGCCCAGGTCGAGCTCGTCGATGTAGGTCTGCATAAATTTGGCTGCGCCTTAGCAATGCTCAAGTAAACTTGGCATTGCGTTCGGCTTGCACAAATATTCATCGAAGCGTGGGAAGAAGTTCTGGTAGGAGCGTTTCTCCAGGAACTGCACCTTGACTGATTCCTGCGTGATGCCGGTGATCACGACAGCACCTCGGTTAGATAAAATAGGCTACGCCTTAACAGAGTTCAAGCAAGCTTGACTCTGCATTCGGCTTGCTCTATTTTTGAAGAAGTTGGTGTCCTGCAGCACCGCATCGAAGAAGATGTCGCCCGTGTCCACGTCCTTGCGGGTGATCATCCCGAAGATGGCGATGTTCTGCGGACAGTCCGCCAGCGGCAGTTCTATCTCCATGCTGTAGTCGTCGGCATCGGTAAAGATGCGGTTCTCCGAGACGTACTCAATCGATGAGCCTTTTTTGAGGGCGGCTTGCTGCCCGTTGATGGTGAGTATCATAAACAAAAGCGGTTGATTTGCCGCAAAGGTAAATCAACCGCGTATGCTGTGAAAAGACGGGCTGGAACGCAATCCTAACAGACTCTTTGAAAGCATTCAACCTATTGCCTTTCTAATACATAGCCATTATCTCGGCCCCAATCCCAATCAAGGATAAATATCTTAAAATTATGATTCATGAGATGCAAACCATCAATACTCAATTGATGCTCCTCATTGATTACTTGTCCTGTTGAATTATGAGTCTGATACTCAAGGTTGAGATTCCAACAACATTCTGGTGACAAGGGTTTTTCTATGCGCCATTTACCTGATAATACCAACGTGCTATCAGAGTTTCGATTAATCGTTCTTGATACACGGGGTTTTATCACTTCTATAAAAGTCATGTCCTCATGAAGTGATAAAGATATGGAGTCGCCTGTGTTCTCGTGCCAATCACCAAATAAATCGTCAGGCTTGTAATCCGCTTCACAAGAACATAATAGAGCAATTAAAGCCGATACTACCAAATATTTATAAATACGAACCATATCTAGTATTCTGAATTATTGTTTAATCTTTCTTTATCAATCGCCCCATAAAATTGGGCAATTATCATCATGCTCCAATCTGATGATCATTGGATTCTTTTCAACTTGGACATCCTTGCTGAAATAATCGTAATACTTAGCTTCAATAACAACCCCTTCGGGTACTTTTAATGAGAAATGACCTTCAAAATCAGTTAATGTACCCAAATCACAACCCTTTACGCAAACATTAGCTCCAATCAATGGTTCATCATTTTCATCTACAACCGTTCCCAAGACTTGATACAGTTTGATAGGGTTTTTCTCTTTTAGTCCAAACATGTCTAACGTTTGCTTATCAACTTCAAGTGCAACAGTTATTGTGTCACAACTATCAACAATAACGTCTTTTGACAAAAAACCAGGGTATGATATCGTAAGTATAGCACCCTCCTTGGCACATAGTTTAAATTCTCCATTAAGATCTGACCTATTCAACATTGGAGAATTGTCACGTTGGTAAAACGCTCCAACTAACGGCTCACCATCGCATCCATCGATGACTTTTACAGTCACAATCTTTTGTTCAAGCCTAATGACAAATTCAAGGCCATCAATAGGGCCTTGAACAGGCTTATATAACGGGTGTTCTATCTTAAGTGAATCGTCACCCTTTTCTATCAGCGTAAAATCAAAATGGCCATTGGAGTCGGTCAGAACTTTATTGCCCGAAGGCATTGATGTAACAGTCGCACCAGAAAGAGGTTTTGCATTTTGATTATAGACAGTACCATATAAGGCATGCCCTCTCCAGCCAGAAATAGACCTGCATCTACTGCACCAGAATCTTGGTGGCAATAATCGGAATTTCATTGGATGCCCATTGACAACCTTTTCTGTTGTTTCACAACCCATGAAATCCACTACTAATGTATCGCCTATTCCAGCTTCTATGCTGAACTCGCCATTAAAACCAGTACATGTTTTATGTCGAAATCCCTTAACAAGAACTGTTGCACCAATACATGGTTCGTCATTAGTCGCATCAGTGACCACACCGGTTACATTTATAGGTGAGCTGATATCCACAACAGGCTGAGCAATTGTAACTCCAGCCCATAGTAGCATCATCAGATAGAATATGATATGTTTATAATCCAGTCTCATAATAGTCAAATAGTTAGTTGCTTATTTTGTGTAATATATAAATGGCATACTTGAATTACTGTTTGAATTCAAACCACAATCCTGATAGGCTGTCATAGTGTTCCTTCCAAAAATCGAATCCAACTTTTTTCATAAAAACACGTTTCTCGTTTTCATCAAAAAAACGGACTAAATTCTCATTCTCAAAATCTACTATATAAACATACACATTACCGCCTTTATTTATTCTAAGTCGCGAAATGTTCATCGACATAAAAGTAGGCAATAATTGTTTCAAAGAATCTTGATTTATAAAGCCGCGAATAGAATCCACGCTGTATATTGTTTGGCCTGTTTTGTCACATATAAGTTTATAGTAGTTAGAGTCATTCATAGATACACAGACGACAGCACTATCTCCATTCAAATCACAACCACGAATAATGAAATCATATCCTTGAAAGGCTTTGAAATCATCCTCATAAGTCATTTCTACAAAACCATTCTTAATTTGCACAAAATGATACCTACAGTACATTTCATAAATGACAAGGCTGGCCAATAGAACAATCAAAATAATCAGTAGCTTTCTCATGACTTCTAACTGTTTTTATAACTGCAAATATACTGCCTCTTAATCATGTCGGCAATACCCAAATGGGTATTTTTATCTATTTTCTCTTATTTTTCGGTGATTTATTGTTCATGAGGCGCTGGTACTCGTCCTGCGCCTGCTTGATGCCCTTGTCGCCGGTCACGGTGTTGACGGTGACGAAGGGCTCGTCCAATCGCTCGTTGAGACGGGCGATGGTCTCCCTCAAGTCTTTACTCTCCTGGACTTGATGTCGCCTGCATCGACGTCTTTGCGGGTAATCATCCCGAAGATGTCGAGGTTCTGCGGACAGTCTGCCAGGGGCAGTTCAATCTCCATGCTGTAGTCGTCGGCATCGGTGAAGATACGGTTCTCCGATACGTATTCTATCGAGGATCCCTTCTTCAGCGCTGCCTGTTTTCCGTTTATCGTCAGTATCATAAGAAAATCGGTTGGTTTACACAAAGGTAAGCCAGCCGATTAGACCTTGAAAAGACATACCGATAAATTGGAATTTACTTTTTATATTTTCGAATGAATTCCTCTGCCTCAATTTTTGTTCTAGGGTAAGGAATCCTTTCGCCATTATCTGGATTGTACATA
>ONLH01000046.1 GCA_900318645.1 uncultured Prevotellaceae bacterium | reverse complement strand
GGTGGTGAAGCCGAAGTAGTTGGTCTCGGCGGGGAAGGTGTAATTGAGGGTGTAGATGTTATCCTCAGCGTTGTAGTCGAACTTGATACCGCGGTTAGGAGCCCAACCTTGGTCGTCACCACCCAGCATGTAAACATCGGGAATTACAGGCTCCTCACCGAGGGTCGTGAATTCTACGATGTCGCACCAGTCAGACTCGTGAGCCTCGTTGTAGCCCATTACCTGTACCTCATACTTGGTCTCGGGATCCAAGCCCTCGATGGTGTACTTAGCCTCAGTCAGACCATTCACCTCAATCCAGGGAGCGGGCTCAAACTCAGTACCGATCATGATCTCATCAATGTACATTGCCATCTGGTCTTCGCAATTGTAGTGGCGGAAGACGATTTGACCAACAGCGCCATCAAATTCGCTCAAGTCGATAACTTCGGTCACATGAGTAGTCGAGGTAACATAGTCTACGTCAGCAAGGGCATACATGTCCTCACCAATTACAGCGTATACCATAAAGTTCTCTACATAGGTATTAGAAGCACCCCAATAGGTGAACTTGAGAACGCCCTTCAGAGGAACTTCAGGAGTGAACAGGTAGTTGTCAGGAGTCAGAGCCTCATAAGTATCATATGACCATGACTCTGAGAAGAAGCAAACGTCAGTCTGGGTATCGTCCGAGTAAGACAGGCCCCAGTTGTTACCGTCACCATCGGCATCATAAATCTGCCAGCCCTCCATATCCTGCTGATAGCTTTCAAGAGTGAACGGCCAGTAATACATATCGCCAGCACCCTCGGTGTAGGGCCTGTAACGCAGGTTCCAGTTAGAAGCAGCCTCGTCATTGTCCCAAACAACATTGGCGGTGGTCACACCGGGATCAACGGTCAGACCAGTGGGAACAACGGGGTAAGGCAGAGCAACTGCACTGGCATCCAGCACGATATCGTCCACATTCAGGAAGAACATGTCGGTAACATTGTGATGAACGATAGCGAAGCAGCCCACCTGACCCTGATAAGCGCTCAGGTCGATTTCATACTGTACATAGGAACCAGTAGCAGTGAAATCACCAGCAACCTGAGTGAAACTCTCGGGACCTTCAGGCTCACCAACGCATACATAAACAGCAAATTTCTCGGCAGCATAGCTTGCATCCTGGCCCATAGCCCAGAACGTCAGAGCACCACCCAGGGTTACCTGAGGCGATACCAGCCAGTTGTCGGGATTCAAGGCAGTACCTGAGTCATTGTCATAACTTGCAGATGCAACGAGACCTTCGCCACCGTGTGCTGTCATACGACCAGTCGTGAGACCAGTGTTGTTGTAGTACTCCCAGTTGAAGCCGTCCTCATCATTGTCAACAGCCATGAACTCTGCGAACTGGTCAGCATCCTCAAAGTCCCAAGTGATGGCCTCACGTGACCTCAACACATGTGAGAATTGATTGTCCCAACCATTGAAAGGAATGGGGGTACCAGGAGCCACTAAACCGTTGGCACGTGTAACAGCCTGTACTTTGCTTGTACGAACTTGTTTGATCTCCTTTTTTTGAACGGGAGATCCTACGATTCCAGCGCTTGCTGTAGCAGCTACTGCTAAACCTAACAATAAGAATAATAATTTCTTCATAAATCGTTAAAAGTTTAAGTTAATAAAAAAATGAATAAATACGATAATAGTCAATTCGGGTTTTTATAAAGCGCCAAATCCAAGGTGGGGAGGGGGGATGTATTATTTGCCGAAAAGGACAAAAAAGAAATGATATACTTGAATCTGGTTTTTTATAATTGTTGCAAAAATACAAGTATTTTTTAAAACAACATTGCCATTCATCAATATTTTTACACAAATTCCTTTTTTTATAAAAAAATTATCAATATTCATTAACTAATTTTAATAGTATCAGATTTCGGTTTCGGGGTCATTTGGGGTATTGGGTACAAGATAGGCACTCACTTCATAGAGCAGGTAGATGGGCAGGAATACGACTGATAAGGTGAAAGGGTCGCCTGTAGGGGTAATAATGGCTGCAAGGACCAGCAAGGCGACAACCGCATGACGACGGTAGGTCCTGAAAAAGTTTCGGCGCAAGACTCCAAGCACACCGAGCAACCAAGCCAGCAAAGGCAGCTCAAAGATGATACCCATCACGAATATAAGCATCAGGAAGGTGTCCATGTAACTGTCGAGCGAAATCTGGTTAGGCACCATCTGGCTCACGTGATAATCGGCAAGGAAACGCAGGGTGACAGGAAACACAATAAAATAGCCCACCGCCACGCCAAGGAAGAACATCAGGCACCCGATTAAAAAGGCGGTCTTGACACCCCGCTTCTCGCTGGGATAAAGTGCCGGAGCGATAAAGGTCCACAACTGATAGAGGACAAAAGGGAATGTCAGTACCAATGCCAACCAAAAGGAGGTGGACATGTGGATGAAGAACTGTGAAGCCAGTTTGATGTTGATCAGTTCAACATGGAAGCCGTCGGTCGTGAACTGCGGTAGCCAGGAAACCGAAGAAGTCATGCGTTCAAACAAGCGATAGAGAGCGAAATCGCCATGGCAAGGCGCGAGAATCACCGAGTCAAAGACGGTTGGCATGACACAGAACAACGCCACCGTCGCCACAACCAAAACGACGACAATACGCACCAGCACCGATCGCAACGCGTCGATGTGGTCCCAGAACGACATTTCCTGCAACTTCTCCTCAGGCATTACTGGATGCTCAATTGTATTGCCATTAGCAGCAATAAGATCACGCTAAGTTGTTAAGCCTTCTTTTATAACATCTTTGGGCTCAAGACTTTGACAACATCAAGCATCATCTTTCTTGTCGAGGTCCTCAAGGGGTTTCTTGAGCTCATCCTCTACCTCATTCATGCCCTGCTTGAAACTCTTGACGCCCTTGCCCAAGCCGCGCATGAGTTCGGGGATCTTCTTGCCACCGAAGAGTAACAAGATGACCACAACTATCGCGATGATTTCGCCAGTTCCCAGGTTGAACATGGCCAATACTCCGTTCAGTATCATTTTAAATAGTTCATTTACGGTTAATACTGTTGCAAATGTAGTGTTTTTTTTTGACTTAACGGATAATTGAAGAAAATCTCCCCTAAAAATGATGCCATGTTGTGAAAAAGTAGTAATTTTGGGCATTCAAAAACCATTAACTTCTTATACATATTTTATTAATGAATACCATTAAGAATTTCGATGAGTTGATCGCTCATCTCAAAGAGAACAATGTGAAGAAACGTGTGGCTGTCGTTTGGGCTGCCGATGAGAAAACTCCCGCTGCCTGCGCTCAGGCTCTTGAGGCAGGTTTTATTGAAGCCATCTTCGTGGGCTGTGAAGAAAAGCTCCGTGCCAATGAGGCCCTGAAGCCCTTTGCCGCCAACATCAGTTATGTTGACGCTACTGATGCCGATGACGCTGCCGCTAAGGCTGTCGCTCTGGTGCGTGAGGACAAGGCCGACGTGCTGATGAAGGGTCTGATCAACACCGACAACCTGCTGCGTGCCGTCCTGAACAAGGAAACCGGCATTCTGCCCAAGGGTAACGTGCTGACCCATGCTGCCGTGGCCGACATTCCCAACTATCACAAGTTGCTGATTTTCACCGATGCTGCCGTCATCCCCTACCCCAACCAGGCACAGCGCATCGAGATGGTGAAGTATATGTCCAATGTGGCTCGCAACTTCGGCATCGAGGTGCCCAAGGTAGCGCTCATCCACTGTACTGAGAAAGTCAACGGTAAGCATTTCCCCTTCACCGAAGATTATCCCGTGATTATCGAGATGGCCAAGAACGGCGAACTCGGCAAATGCATCGTTGATGGTCCCCTGGACGCCAAGTGCGCTTGCAGCATGCATGCCATGGAGGCTAAGGGTCTGACCTCTCCCCTCGAGGGCGACAGTGATGTGCTCATCATGCCCGACATCGAGGCTGGTAACGTATTCTACAAGGCTATCACGCTGTTTGCCGGTGCCAGCACCGCTGGTCTGCTGCTGGGTGCCAAGTGCCCCGCCGTGGTTCCCTCTCGTGCCGACAGCGCCCAGTCCAAGTTCTACAGCCTGGCTGTAGCCACGATGGCTGCTGAGTAAAATTCCGAATTAATTCTGAAACCAGAAAACATAAAACGAACAACTAAACATATTAATTAAAAACAATGAAATTATTAGTCATCAATCCTGGATCGACTTCCACCAAGATGGCAGTCGTTGAGGACGGCGAGCCTCGTTTGATTAAAGTTATTCGCCATTCAGCCGAGGAGCTTGCTCCGTTTGCCAGAATTACCGACCAGTTTGACTTCCGCCGTCAGATGATTATCAGCGAGCTTGAGAAAGCAGGTATCCCTATTGAGTTTGACGCTATTGTTGCCCGTGGCGGCTTGACCAAGCCTGTTGCCGGTGGTGTGTATGCCGTTGACGAGAATATGATACAGGCCACCTATGCCAGCGAGCACCAGCACGCTTGCGACCTGGGCTGTGTCATTGCCCGCGAGATTGCCAAAGGTTTGAATTGCCCCTGCTTTATCGCTGACCCTGTCGTGACCGATGAGTTGAACGATTATGCCCGCATCTGCGGTCTCAAGCAGTTTAAGCGCGTGAGCATTTGGCACGCTTTGAACCAGCGCGCCATCGCACGCCGATTCGCCAAGGAGAACGGCAAGCGCTATGAGGATCTGAACCTTATCGTTGCCCACCTGGGTGGCGGTATCTCGGTGGCTGCCCATGATCATGGCCGTGCCGTTGACGTAAACAACGCTCTTGACGGTGAAGGTCCGTTCTCACCCGAGCGTGCCGGCAGTCTGCCCGCCCGTGACCTCGTCAACATGTGCTTCAGCGGTGAGTACACCAAAGAAGAAATCCTCAAGATGATTTCGGGCAAGGGCGGCATCAATTCCCTGCTCGGTACTACTGATATGCTTGAGGTTGAAAAACGCATCGAGGCTGGTGATGAGTACGCCAAGCTCGTTGCTGATGCCATGATTTATCATGTAGCTAAAGCCATTGCCGAGAAGGGCGCTGTCCTGTGCGGCAAGATCGATGCCATCATCTTTACCGGCGGTATCGCCTATTGGAAGTATCTTGTTGACGAGCTGAAGAAGCGTGTTGACTGGATGGCTCCTGTTCATGTTTATCCCGGAGAGGATGAGATGTCGGCTCTGGCAGCTAATGCCGCTGCAGCCCTTAACGAGGAAGTCGAGATCAAGAAGTACTGATCACATAGTCTCGGATAACAACACTAAACAATACGAGGACAGCTATCATGGCTGTCCTCGCTTTATTAACGTATCATATATTCAAATCAGATGATGCTGAGCTGATGCAGATAGGCTATGGTACCGGTCACTAGGCCGTACAACGAGAGGATAAGGATAATAGAGCCAATGATGCGGTTGATAAGCCACATTGAGCGGATGTTGAAATGGGTTCGCACCTTATCGACGAAGAACGTGATCAAGCTCCACCAGATCAGCGCCCCCATCACAATAAAGGCGTAGCCTAGGATTATGTGGTAGAACTTGTATTCTGGCAAGGGGAAACTGAATCGGGCAAACAGGGGAATAATCAGGAACATGATGAGCGGGTTGCTCAAGGTGAACAGGAAACCGGTCATCGTATCACGCCAATAGTCTTCGCGCTGGTCATTGTTCTCTTTAATCTGGCTGACGGGGTTGTGTATGATCATGTAAACGGCATAGACAATCAGAATGATACTGCCAATGATCTGCAGGATGTTAACATGATCGGCGATAAAATCGGTAACCAGGGAAATGCCCAGTCCCACCAGCAAGCAGTAGAACAAGTCGCTGGCAGCAGCTCCCACACCCGTGAAAAAGCCCGAATTGCGACCCTTGTTCAAGGTGCGCTGAATACATAGGATACCGATAGGACCCATGGGTGCCGACAGGATAATACCTATAGACACACAACCGACTAATATGGATATAATTGTACCCAAGTGGGAGACTGTTCAGTTTACAAACTGCAAAATTAATAAAAAGTTCTCAGTTGTCGCTTTTAAGATGTGGATTTTTTATCTCTTCACTGACAAATTCACCCTTCACAAGATCTTCGATGATTGTTACTTGAGGCCGACGGGAGAGTTCACCCGGATTGGTCCCAGGCTCACCTTCAGGCACGGCCATGCCGCGACGTGAATAAAAATCTTTCCAATAGTCCGTCACCTGACCTGTCTCATCATGAAATGACATCGGGATCGTGTTGAACACCAACCCGCCGTTACTGTTGACGAAGCAACGCTGGACCAGTTCGCTGCAGTATAATGCGCTGTCTCCTGGCAGGTAGAGGTCATCATAGGGCCTGCCCACCAAGAGCAGACATTGCCTGACAGAACGTTTCACATCCATGTCTACATTGACTCGGCCCACAATTACCATACCGTTTTGACACAGAAAGGAATCAATCGGAGTGAGACAAACAACAGGTTTCACTGCCTCGATAACATAAAGGGGACCTTGATTACCACCGATGCGGTGAACAATGCCCACGTGGTCGATGGGCAATCCCTCAATTCCACTGGTCACCGCTGTGATGGCATTAGCCGAATCGCTGCAAGCAAAAAGCAAGTCACCCTCGCACAACTGCTGCCCCATGACCGACAGACAAGAGGACATTGCTGCAAGGACACCAAGTAATTTAATACCAAGTGACGCCATTGTTAAAACTTGAATGCTTGTCATACTTCACATCCTGCAAGATGGAAGACTTGACTGCAATGTGGAAATTGTAACTCTTGTAGGGGCCGACGGGAACAAAGCTGGCGCTCATAACAAAGCAGTGCATCTGACGCGAGATGCTACAATTCATGTAGGCAATCTTGTGGGTGTCGAAGTTGTAGCTGCCCGATGCTGATATCGACCAGTTCTTGGTGGGGCGGACAGTTGCATTAAAGCTTAAATTTTGAGTCCATTTTCCGTTGTATTCCAACTTTTTATAGTTGAATGTGCCATAACCATAGGACAAAGAATAATTAAGCGTCAAGCTCCAGGGACAATCCCACTTGGCGTATCCGTCAACGAGTTCAAGATCGGTTGTCGGACCCTTGCCCTCATCCTGTTCCTCGCCCTCTGCTTTACTGTCTCGATTCAGGTTATTATTCTGCTTCGTTTGTTTGTCTTCTTGCTTATTATTCTTCTTTCGTTTGAAAGTGTCATTATTGAATGTATAGGAAAACGAAGTACCTGTGCTAGACAAACGTCCCCAGCCACCACCGTTGAACAGACGCAGCTTGTTGATGCGGACGGGCATTCCATTCTCGTTGAGGGCATATTTATAGACATCCCACGTGGCGCTTAAGTTGAGGTTGAAGCCTTTCACCAGACGCAGCATGATGCTGGTGTTGAGGTTACTCCACTTCATCGAGTCGGCAGCTAGGTTACACGATTGGCTGAGGGTGAAATTCTCAATAAGCGATATCTTCTTGAATCCAGTACTGTCATTCTCACTCTTGACTTTAGCCTCCAGGTTATTGGCAATGTTGAACGTTATAGTTCCCGATTTGCCGTTCGGCGCATTGCCGTAAAGTCCATGCTGGAAGTAACTGTAGCGAACAGGGCTCACTGTTCCATCACTTGCCACACGTTCATAGTTGCCGTAATACCCCCAGAATGGGGCTCCAAAGTCAGGCATGGCCGAGAAAGAGATGGTTGGCGTCATCACATGGCGTACCATCTGCAATTTCTCGCTCAGCTTGCCCAAGAATTTCAAGGGCTTGAAGAAACCGTAAACCTTGGTGCTCAAAGACACGCCAAAACTGAAGTCAAAGATATTGTAAAAGCCATAGGTGGTATCTCTGACTACCGCACTGGCATTGGGATCCCACTGCTGGCGTATCTTGCTGGTGTACATGCGGTCATTCAAGGTGATGCTGGGTGTAAGATTAAAATACTTCAACAGATTGAATGTTGCTTGAACAGGAACCGTGTGACTCATACCGTTATGCCAATCCTTGACCAAGCTTTTATGCAGGAATTCGTTCTGCTTGGCTGTCAGTGAGTTCTGGAACTTACCGTTATAACTTATCTTGATTTTCTCGTACCACCGTTCATCGCCCACGACACGCTTGCGCTTGAAGGGAGCCGTCTGGCTCATGCTGATGGTAATATTGGGGAACGAGACCGTGATAGTCGAGTCGGAAGTGCGCTGCGACACGTTGGCATTGGTCGAAATGGTCCACTTGCTGTTGGGTATCTTGTAGGTCAAGTTGACCGTACTGCTCTTAGTGTTCTCGGTGAAGGAGTTGGTGTAATAGGTGTTCAAACTGTTGCGGCTATAGCCCGTAGTCGCAAAGTTAACGCTTGCCGAGAATGTCAAATAGGGATTTGCCTTCTGGTTCTGGCTATGGCTCCACAAGATCTGGAAGTTATGCATCTTGTTGTAGTCAGGATCGCCTTTCTGACCTGTCACTGTTGTCAGATAATTGGCACTGAACGAACCAGAAAACTTGTATCGCCAGGAATAGGATGACTGAGCTGACAGGCCCCAAGAGCCACGCGTATAGATTTCACCGGTAATGGCAAGGTCGGCATGCTGTCCCAAGGCCATATAGTAGCCGCCATTGCGAAGATAGAAACCACGATTATAGTCCTCACCGAAGGTGGGTACCAGGATACCGCTCTGGTACTTCTCGCTGAACGGGAAATAACCAAAGGGCACTGCAATGGGTAACGGCAAGTCTTCCAGTACCATATAGGCAGGTCCTGTCACGACGTTCTTCTTGGGTTTGACCTTGGCTTTAGTGAGCTGGAAATAGAAGTGGGGATGCTCGTGGTCTTCACAGGTCGTGTATCTACCGTCCTTGATATAATAGTAGTCATCCTCGGTCTTCTTGGTGATGCCGCCAGTGAGGTAGCCTTCGCCCTGCTCGGTGACAATGTCGGTAATATAGCCGCGCTTGGTCTTGAAGTTGTATTTCATTTCACGGGATTCATATTCTCCACTATTGTCCTTAAACACAGGGCTACCGGTAACCTCACCGATAGAGTCAAGAACACCGATGGCCTGCACCTGGCTGCTGTCCATGTCCATGCTGATCTGTGAGGCGCTCATGTCGATGTCACCGTAAATGATCTTGCTGCCACCATACATCACCGCATGGTTACGGCCGAAGAGGATGATGCTGTCCTTGGCATTGAACTCCACCACATGGTCGAGGTCCACTTTCTCGCGCACAAAACGACTCGTATCTCTCGACACACCTGAGCTCCTTTGACGAGAATCAAGATTTTGCGCCTTAGTCGTGTCAACCTCATTCTTGACGATAGAATCCACCATTTGGTTCAGGTCAAGAACATCACCCTTGACCTGCCCATACGTTAAGCTAGGCAGCAGCACGGATGCTACTACCAGCAGTAGGACAATATGTAGATTTTTTATCGTCAAATCTTGCTACTAAACGGCAAAATTACTCATTTTTACGCAAGAGACGCCTATCAGCAGCGAATTATTCTCAAGAATTGTGCCAATTTTGGTTTTATTATCTTTTTTTAGCAAGATGAAGATGCCAACCGACAAGTTTTTGCTATATTTGCAGGTTCAATAAATATCAATAAATAAGAAATCAACTAATAACTGCAATATCATGTATAACGTCAAGTCTAACCATGCCGATGAATTTATCGACGACAGCGAGATACTAGACACTCTAGCCTACGCTGAAAAGAACAAGAGCAATCGTGCTCTGATAGAGGAAATCATTGAAAAGGCAGCCAAGTGCAAGGGTCTTACCCACCGTGAGGCCGCCGTGTTGCTGGATTGTGACCAGCCAGATCTCATTGAGCGCTACGAGCTGTTGGCCCGTGAAGTGAAACAGCGCTTCTACGGTAACCGCATTGTGATGTTCGCACCGCTCTATTTGTCCAATTACTGTATCAACGGCTGCGTCTATTGTCCCTACCATGCCAAGAACAAAACCATTCCTCGCAAGAAACTGTCGCAGGACGAAATCCGTGCTGAGGTAGAAGCCTTGGTCAAGATGGGTCACAAGCGCATCGCTCTCGAGGCTGGCGAGCATCCCGTGATGAATCCGCTGGAATACATTCTGGAGTCAATTCACACTATCTATGACACCAAGGTGGGCAATGGCGAAATCCGCCGCTTGAATGTGAACATCGCAGCCACCGAGGTCGAGGCCTACGAGAAACTCAAAGCTGCTGGCATCGGCACCTATATCCTGTTCCAGGAGACCTATAACCGCAAGAACTACGAGGCCCTGCATCCCACGGGACCCAAGAGCAACTACTGTTACCACACCGAGGCAATGGACCGTGCCCAACTTGGTGGCTGTGACGACGTTGGCATCGGTGTGCTCTACGGCTTGACGACCTACCGTTATGACTTCGTGGGTCTTCTCATGCATGCTGAACACCTGGAGGCACGCTTCGGCGTGGGCCCGCACACCATCAGCGTGCCGCGCATCTGCCCTGCCGAGGACATCACGCTTGACGAGTTCCCCGATGTGCTGCCCGACGACATCTTCTGCCGCATCATCGCTGTCATCCGCTTGGCAGTGCCCTATACTGGTATGATTATCTCGACCCGCGAGAGTCAGAGCGTTCGCGCCAAGGTTCTTGACCTGGGTGTTTCGCAAATCAGCGGCGGCAGCCGTACTAGCGTGGGCGGTTACACCACCGTTGAGCGCCATGACGAGACGGCCCAGTTTGACGTGAGCGATACGCGCACCCTCGATGAAGTCATCAACTGGCTGCTGTCCATCGGTTATATACCCAGTTTCTGCACCGCTTGCTACCGTTCGGGCCGCACTGGCGACCGCTTCATGGCACTGTGCAAGGCAGGCAAGATTGGCGACATTTGCACCCCGAATGCGTTGATGACGCTTAAAGAATACCTTATGGACTTCGCCAGCGAGGACACCGTCGCTAAGGGTAATGCTCTCATCGAGAAAGAGTTGACTAAGATAACGAATGAGCGAGTTCGCGAAATCGCCACCAAGCATATCCAAGAAATTGCGGGAGGCAAACGCGACTTCTACTTATAAACAACCATAAAGAAAACAGCAAGTACAATAGATACAAATTAATAATTTTTAGATAATTGTATTTATTGTACTTGTTGTTTTCCTTTTTATTATAGATTTCGTTTTTATGGCAGATCATGCTTTTAACAGGACACCCCAGAGTGAGCGGTTGCACATAGCTTTGTTTGGACGACGCAATGCAGGCAAGTCATCGCTTATCAACGCGCTGACAGGACAGCAGATTGCTATCGTAAGTGATGAACCGGGAACGACGACGGATCCGGTCATGAAGTCAATGGAAATCCTGCCGCTGGGCCCCTGTGTGCTGATTGACACGGCAGGCTTTGATGACAGCGGCAAAGTGGGTGACTTGCGTACTGAGCGCACCCGCGGAGTCATCAAACAAACCGACATAGCGATCCTTGTCACCGATGCCACCTCACTCGAGGACGAGATACGTTGGGCGGGGCTGCTCAAACAGGCCGATGTGCCATACGTCGCTGTACTGAATAAAGTGGACTTGAGGCAGGAAGTACCCTCTACCCTACTTGCCGATATCGCCAAGCGATTAGGATGCGATGTGATTCCTGTGAGCGTACTGAACGGCACTGGACTTGACCTGCTGCGGCAGACGTTAGCAGGACTGATACCTGAAAGCGAGAAGCAATCATTGACGGGGTCACTTGCAAAACCATGCGATACTGTACTACTGGTTATGCCACAGGATCCGCAAGCCCCCAAAGGTCGCCTCATTTTGCCACAAGTACAGACCTTGCGTGACCTGATGGATAAGGGATGTATTGCCATCTGTTGTACAACCGAGGACATAGACCGCACTCTAGCTGCTTTAAAAGAACCACCTCACTTGATCATCACCGACTCACAGGTATTTGACATCGTAGAGAAGAAAAAGCACGAAGGCAGTCTGCTCACATCATTCTCAGTCCTTATGGCCGCCCACAAGGGTGACATCCGATTTTTTGTCAGGAGCGCCATGGCTATTGATCGGTTGACAGAACAGTCACGCGTACTGATTGCCGAGGCTTGCACCCATGCCCCGCTGGCCGAGGATATCGGGCGCGAAAAGATTCCTCGCATGCTGCGACAGCGTGTGGGACAAGGTCTGACCGTGGACATCGTGGCCGGCAAAGATTTCCCCAAAGACTTGACAAGCTATGATCTCGTCATCCATTGCGGTGCTTGCATGTTCAACCGCAAGTTCATGCTCTCCCGCATAGAGCAATGCCAACGCCAGGGCACGCCTATGACCAATTACGGCATCACCATCGCCCATGTCAAGGGTATCCTCGACAAGGTCTCTTTACCGTAAAACAAAGAATATAATCATTTAACATTGTCCGCCTATAAATTTGGACATACGCCGTAATTTACTGATTAATGCTAATCTAGATACATCATCAGAGCTGTAGGGCCTCGCCTTGGCGTGGCCGTTCCCACTGGATAGTTGGCAACGCCCTGATTTCATAGGATTGTTTTTGCATAACTAAGGATAACGGCTATTTGAAAGCGATTTACCTTTTTCGCTCAGCGGCCACGCCAAGGCGAGGCCCTACGTCCAGCCGCTGTTACAGCTTTGCAACAGTTATACCGGACATCAATGATAATCATTAAGAGGGTTTAGCGAGAAGACCATCACAGGATGGACTTGTCGCGGTACTTGGTGTGGAGGAGCTCGTGGGCTTTACCCTTGAGAGGTTCTCCTAGGAACTCGCGGTAAAGGCGCTGGATAACAGGATTCTCATGGCTCTTGCGCAACTTCTTGCCGACATCCTCACTGTAAATGGCACGTTGGCGAGCCTTAATGACCTCGATATCGCCATGGTGATAGGGCTGTCCCGTGCCACCGATACAACCGCCAGGACAAGCCATTACCTCAATGACGTGATAATCAAATTCACCGGCACGCAATTTCTCCATCACGATGCGGGCATTGGCCAACGTGTTGACAACGCAGACTTTCAAGTCAAATCCGTTCAAATCGATTGTCGCTTCACGAATACCGTCAAGACCACGGACCTGCTCAAACTCGATGTGCGGAAGGGTCTTACCCGTAAATTCCTCATAGACAGTACGCAACACCGCTTCCATCACACCGCCTGTCGTGCCGAAGATTGCACCGGCTCCCGATGGGTCACCCAACGGCATATCAAATTCTGTGTCACGTAATCGGTCAAAGTTGATGTTCATCCGTCGAATCAACTCGGCCAACTCAATGGTCGTTATTGAATAGTCCACATCAGGTGTGCCCTCGTTGACGAACTCGTCGCGAGCACACTCATATTTCTTGGAAATACATGGCATGATTGAAACGACCACGAGATTCTCACGGGGAATTCCCATGCGTTGAGCCCAGTAAGTCTTGAGGACTGCGCCAAGCATCTGGGCAGGAGACTTGCAGGTTGACGGGTACTCACGCAAGTCGGGATACTCATTCTCGTAGAAATTCACCCAAGCGGGGCAACAAGATGTGGTGATGGGAATCTTCACATTGCGATCACCAGCAATGAACTTTCTCAAGCGGTCAACCACCTCGGCCGCCTCTTCCATGATTGTAATATCGGCACCGAAGTCGGTATCAAAAACATAATCCACACCGACCTTGCGCAAGGCTGTGATCATCTTGCCCGTAACGATCGTGCCTGGAGGCATACCGAATTCCTCGCCCAGGGCATATCTCACAGCAGGAGCCGTCTGGGCAACCACAATCTTGTCAGGGTCAGCGACATCAACGAGCAAGTCTTCCACATAATTGCGTTCACACAAAGCGCCCACAGGACCATGGATGGCATCAAAACGACACTTGGTTGTACAATGTCCGCAGCAGGTACATTTATATGGATTGATGAGATGAGGATGCCTCAAATCACCCACGATAGCACTACTGGGGCAATTACGTTTACATGCACTACATCCCTTACATTTCTCGGCTGAAATCTCATAGGACAGCACCGACAGGAATTTCTTCCCACCGATCTCGTAGATGTAGTCATGCAACATGGCATCCATCGACAACTGCTTGGGATAAGAGCTCCAATGCTTGGAGTCATCCATCAGTTGGTGGGCGGTGAAATCCACATATTGTAGCCTGTCAAGCAATTTGCCGTCAATGATGTGCGTCTTTACGATATCTTCTACATCCTCGGGGCGGACATGAACATAGGTCGTATTATCGGGCATGATTCTGACAATCGGCCCTTTGGCACAAAAGCCAAAACAACCTGTTGCCACGACATCCACACGACTGCCCAGTCCATACTCTGCAATCACACGAATAAATCTGTCAATGATTTTCAAGCTGCCCGATTCATAGCAGGACATACCGCTACAACACAACACCTGAATGTGAGGATTAGCGATCAAACCGTAAGCCTCAGGTGCATTGTCTGACTGCACATTGCCATTCGCTTTATTTAATGCTTCGTTTTGTTGAGAATCCATTGACAGTTAGCCGATTAAAATATCATGGTTTGGAATAATGCTGGATATCTATCCAATTCCACTTACAAAATTACAAGTTTTCTGCCAAATCCGCAATAAATGGATTTAATAATCTTTGAATACGTGAAATAAAAAAAGTAAATGAGCTAGCTGTCAAACAAGCCCTTGACTTAACTGATATTTGCATCAATAACAGAAAATGTATTCTGATAATTAAGGAATTATCCTTCATAGACACAAATTCTTGCGTCTCCAATCGTATGAATCAAAAATGGCAGCCCCTTGAGACGCAAGATTTTGCGTCTCAACATTGCGGATGAATTGAGTATCAGTACGTTATTTTCGTTGAACTCACGTTATTTACATTCACTAGTGTCCGGGGAAACATCGTAAGATGTTAGCGGTTCGAAGAACCGATTTCAATGATAAAGACCATGCAAGAACCTCGTAGAGGTTCGCAGCTTGGTCCATGAGCTGAACATTGTAAGTGCCTCGAAGAGGAACTTTGTGATTGACAGGCTTTTTGCGGATGTAGAAGTTCGTCTTCGACGCACTTTCCACTTGATATGGCAGCCACCAAGCTGCGCTCATCTCCGATGAGCTTGCATGGTGTTTTCCATAAAAGTCGAGTCT
>ONLH01000050.1 GCA_900318645.1 uncultured Prevotellaceae bacterium | reverse complement strand
CAGGAATTCATCATCCAGCTCGCTGTCCTTGGACAATTCCACCACGCGCTCAATGGTTTGCAACAGCGTCAACTCATTGACGTCTTTCTCTTTCTTCTCTGAAATCAGATTTCCGTCCAAATCAATTTTCAAACTAGGAGCGATGTGTTCTCGTTTTCTTCCCATAATGCTATAATTTAATGTTGTTATTATTCGATGGGCAAACCTGCCCACTTTCTTTATGGTAACATTGAAAGGAAGAATTCAATGGAAATCTGTTAATGTTTGTTAATATTTTGCCTTCGGGTGGACATTTTCATGCCCTAATCCTTGTCTTTTACCACACCACCCAATCTTTCTACTTTTGCTGAAAAATCTTGCAAGCCGAATGCAATGCCAAACAAGTTTGAGCATTGCCGAGGCGCAGCCGATTCTATCCAAAACTGAAATCAGCAAATATTATGTTGGTTCTCTCGCAAGTATTACGCCTCAGTGATGCGACAGAAGGAGTTCCTAGAAGAGAACGTAGGAGAGGCCTGCGCAGGCATTATGAGTGATTTTGCTTGAATACGCAAATAATTGCAATCAAAATAGGCACTCGTTGAGGTAATTGTAGTACCTTAGCAATCTACTTCAAAGACTTGGAGTTTTGAACGCACGTGTTCAAAATCTTTGCTAAACTCATTTTCGTTGGAAATTAGGCCGGTTTTTTAATTTATTGATAACTATTGAGTAATGATGGAAAAGACTGAAAAAAGCATACGAAGCATTGGGATATATTTCCTGGTAATGGGATTCATTTATTCCTGCTTGGTACAGTTGAATTTTTTTCTTATAGTCGTATAGTGGGGCCTATTTGCGTCGTTCTGATGTGCTTACCGCGATTGATATACCAAAACAAGAAGTGGGCGAGTGTGCTGCTCATGATTAGTGCCATCTTGACGACATTGACGCTGCTGTGTTTTGGCGCAATATTAATCCTGTTCTCCGGTGCGTTCGGTCCAATGGATGTTTCAGGCGCCATAATCTTAGGCGTTATCACAGTCACAGCGCTGCTGAGTTGCTGCCTGTGCTGCCGCCTATACAAGTTACTTTTCAAGTCAAAAGAAGTGGCATAAAGCCATATCCATGATTAAAGGCTCACCGATGACTTCGGTGAGCTGTTTTTTGCCCAAATACCATGCCTGTTGCAGGATGAGTGGGTTATTCTTCTTCTTTTGGCTCCAGCTTATTCAGCGAAATATGAAGATTGATTGCGGCACATGAAAGTGCGGTCAAAGCGAGCCATAGAACGAACAGGTCTACGATAACACCCTTATTCTTCAAGCGTGGTTGCACTCGGTTGTCTTGTTTTTTGTTGGCCATAGTTACTATTCAAAATGGTTATATGATAAATGCTTGATGCAAATTTAAGTTTTTTTCCGAATAATCGAGTCTTTTGCCGGGTGAAAGCGTCAACCCACCTTACAGATAACTGAAATCACCAAGCTTTATTCCGTGTCGAGGAGTCCGTGCCCTCATGACGGCATAAGTTTCATCATTGTTGCTATGATGGTTGATAACTCTTGGTGCCTCATTTCTCAATTGGAATGAAGCGCTTCTTGATTGTTACGGGGCCCATCAGACCTGCCGGGAGCAGGGGTGAGTCGGCCTTGTAGAAGTCGGTAGGCGTGTAGGTATAAGGCTTGTCACAATCGGGCTGCAAATCACCGATGATGCGGTTTACCCATTGATTGGCCACCTTGATTTCGAGGCAGTTCTCGCCGGCTGTGACAGCTTCGCTGATGTCAATCTGATAGGGCGCCTTCCACAGTGTGCCCACTTCTTTGCCATTGAGCACCACCTGAGCCATGCATCCCACCTCGCCCAGATCGAGCAGGATGCTCCCATTGTCGAGTTCTTTCTTCTGGACATTAAAACTGTTCTCATAGACGGCGGTGCCTGAATAGTACTTGATGCTGTCATCGCTGGACTCGGTATAGGAAATGAGTTTCGGGAACACAATGCTGGCAGGGCCGCCCCACTGCTGGTCAAAGTAGACGGTCCACGGGGTGTTAATCTGTCGCAATTGGATCACTTGCTTCTTGGGAACGGACTTCATCATGTCACGGGTTTTTCCCTGGAACACGACAAAGAAGGCGTCCTCGGGCAACATGTCGAGGTGGACGGTGGTTTCGGTATCGCTCATCTCGTAGGAGACCTCCTCAATCTCGCCCGTCTCGGGGTGCCATAGGGTGGGCTTGAGACCGCTGACGCGGAATGAGACGTCACAGGTCCTCGCTTCTTCTGCCCGGTTGTTCAGCCAGTAGATCTCGCTGTCTCCGGTTGTGCGGTGGACGTAGCGCAGGTTGCTCATGTCGGCAGTCATCACATCGGGCTGGATTTCAAGAAGCGGCATTCCCATCGGTTGTGTCTTCTCGTCGATGACTGTTGCTCCCTGTTGCTGCAGGGCGGCAAGTTTGGCTCGGACAGCATCGGACATGTGCCGGCATTTCTCTGAAACGACCAGCACGCTGTATTGGTTGCCCGATGGCGTGACGAGGTGTTCCCCGTCATAGGCGATTAGGTCGAGCAGGGCCTCCTTGTTTAGGTAATCGAAGTTATAGCCAGGCGGTATGGCGGGGTGCTCATGGGCAAACAGGCTGGTAATCACGTCGTCCTCGCCGTAATAATAGAGGACGTCGGCCACGTTGCGGCCCTGTTGCAGCAGGTAACTGCTGCGGGCCAGATAGTCGGTCCACGCCTTGGCCATCTCGGCCCAGGTCTCATGGCGGTTGAACCACTGGCCATAGACCATCAGCCCCAGTCCAGGTTTCTTGTCATCGACGGGCTGGTGGGCGCTCTCGTGGATGACAAAGCGGTTGGTGCCGCAGGACATCTCGAGGTCGGCTGTCGCCTTCAAGTTGCCGGGATAGTAGCTATAGGCGCCGCCACTTATGCCGTTGGCCGTCAATGACTCGGTGGCGACGAGCGGCTTGCCGTAGAGGTGGGCAACCGAGGCCGCCTCGCGGATGTCGCTCTCGGCCATGCTGGCATTGGAGTTATTGGCCTTAGCGCCTTTGGGAATCGTCCACATGGCAGCCATGGGAATGTCGGCCTGGCGCTTGACGCTCATGCCGTCGGCCAGGTAAAGTCTGCCGTTCTCGTGGGACTCAAAGTAGGTCTCCATGCCGTGTTCACGGGCAATGCGCGCCGCGTTCTCGTACATGCCCTCCTGAATCAGCTCGCCGATGGTCGTTCGCCAGTCATAGAGGAACTCCTCGCTCTGCTCGGCCGAACCGATGATTTCGCCTGTCAGCACGGGCAGCCATGGCATCAGGCTGTAGCCGCGGCGTTGTTCAAACTCCTGGGGCATCCTGGCACACCAGGTTTCCCATCCGGCTTCATAGCTGTCGATGAGCAGGTAATGTAGTCCCCGCTCACCCATCAGGCCGCCCGTCGCTTCCTGATAGGTGTTGAGGTAATACTCCAGGAAGTCAGTAAAGGCCTGTTTGTCGATTTTGCTTACCTCCAGTCCGGTCGCCTCGGGCGATGCGGGATGGTTCTCCTTGCCCGTGAGCGTGTAGCCGAACCGATAGATTTTCCAATTACCCTTGGGGGCTTTCCACGTCAGGACACCATTGGCATCGACACGGTCGCTAACGTCGATGACGTCGGTCAACTGGATGGCCTCACTTGCCTCGGCGGTCGTGAGGAAGTCCATCATGTCTGACGGCGATGCAAAGCCCGCTTTCTCCTCGGCGTGGTTGATTCGGGGGGTGGTGTATAGTTTCAGCTGGGGTGTGATGCCGGGTTTCTGTTCAAATGTGATGCGGAAGCACCGTCCCCTGGTAGGCTCGATGTCGATGGTCTGCCACCCGACGCTGCCGTGCGGAATGCCGCACACGCGCCTGAACGTGACACCGTCGTCGCTCACCTCTAGCCATTTTGTCACGGGGGCGGGCTGGGCTGCCCAGATGCTGCGATAGTTGCCGTCCTTGATGCTCAAGGCCTTGATGACGGTCGGTTTCTCGAACTGGTATTGGATCCAATAGGGCTGCAGTAGGCTATCGCTGGTCGAGAAAGTGGCACCGAGTTCCTCCATCGTCTTGTCGGCAGGGTTTGCCTTCACGGCGAGGACACAGATGTCGGCATACCAGCGCTCATCTTTATTGGGCTCGGGTAGGGTGATGTGCAGCTTCTTGCCGCCCTGGACACGCGTCTCACTCCACACGAGCCGCTTCATCGCCTGCTCGGGCTTTACCCAGGGCCCTCCGGTGTTGCTCCAGCCAGGGCAGCTAGCGACCGCCACCTCCATACCCAGCGAGTCGGCCATCGACACCGCATGCCTGAACTCTTTCTGCCACTCGGGGCTCATATAGACCAGCCGATGTTCCACGATGGATTTGCCCCAGAATGCGGCGTCAAAGCAATGGAAACCACCGATGCCTACGCGGTGCATCCACGCAATGTCCTTGTTGATGCCGTCGCGGGTGATGTTGCCGTTCATCCAGTGCCACCACACGCGAGGGCGTGCCTCCTGAGGCGGTTCCTGGAAGCCCGTCATCAGCTCTTGTGCCGTGGCGAGCATCGCCAGCAGTTGTAATAAGATGAACAGTTTTAGCCTCATTTTTAGACTTTAGATTTTAGACATTAGACTTTAGACATTAGTCGTTAGCCACTTCTCACTTCTCACTCCTAACTCCTCACTCCTCACTTCTCACTTAAAACCTCCTTCTTCCCTTTTTCTCAAGGTACTTGATGAGGAATTCGGGGCGGTCGGTCTGGATGATGGATGTGCCTAGGTCGAGGATGGGGCCATAGATCTTGTCGGGATTGGGGCTGTCATAGGCCCTGTCGTCATCATGGTCACCGCACAGGGACCCCCAGATGGTGTTCACCCATACCTTGGATCCGGCTTCCAGCACTCGCTTGGCGGTGTTCTTGACGTTGTCGTTGAGTGTGTCAAAGCACAGCTCAAAGGCGATGGGCACCGCCTCGGGGCTGGCGAGATAGCTGTTAAAGGTGGTCATGTCCGAGCCTCCGGCGACGCTCACCACGGGCATATACATCATCTTGTGGGCGTGCCGTGACATCCTCTGTTGCACTTTGTCAAGCGGTTGCCCGTTCTTGATGAGCACCTGGTCGGTCATGCCCAGCTCTTCGGTAATCGCCAGCACCTGGTCATAATAGTCAAATCCCTGGTCCACGTTGACCACGATGCGGCCCTTGCACACTTCCAGTGCCTGGCGCAGGGTGGGGATTTTCAAGCCCGGGATGGCGATGCCGTGGCCCCGCTTGAGGTCAAAGGCCAGCAACTGTTCGTAGGTGTAGTCGCTGATGTTGCCGCTGCCTGTCGTTGTGCGGTTCAGCGTCCAGTCATGGCTCAGTACCAGCACGCTGTCGCGCGTCATCTTCACGTCAAGTTCCATCACGTCAACGCCCATGCGGATGACTGACTCGATGGCGGGGATGGAATTTTCGGGATAGTTGCGCCAGTCGCCGCGGTGGGCAACCACGACCACATAGCGCGTCGAGGCATCATGCAGCACCGCGACGATCTTATCGGCGCGCCCTGCTTGCCCTGCAGTCCCCTCATGGAGTCGCTGGCTGCACGACATGAGCCCGATGCAGGCAACAACCAGCAGCATCAATATTTGCACTTTTTTCATCATCATCGTTTATGCTTATCATTAAACTGCAGCTTTTCTTAAGCTCTCAGGGAAAAAAGGGACGGTTCTTTTGATGTAGTTTATGGGTTGGTGGCAGATGCGGGGGTGGTGCATCTATTGGGACGGGTCTTTGTGATGGCGCCGTTGCGCTTCTTTTCATCAAAAGAACCGTCCCTTTTTTATCTCTTTAGTGACCAGATTTTATGTAGCCTTTGCCCATGCATTTGGTGCAGGTGACAAGGTCTATGTCTTCCTTTGCAATGTTTTCTTGTTTTGTTCCTCCACACGTGGGGCATATCGTTACCGGGCGCAGATATTGTTGTGAAACCCAACCGTCTCTTTCGTCACCGCCCCATGCTTGTGGCCCATTAACAAGGCAAAAGCCATTCTTCTTTTGTCCACAATCTAACACAACGTCGCCTTTTGACAACTGGCGCTTGTGCCCAAGTTCCTCATCCATGACAGGGTATTTGACTCCTGCTCCAGTGCGAATGTTCACATGATCACCAGTGCACACATATCCTTTCTGCTGTGCATTGACGGTCAAGACTGTGAATAATGCAATCAATAAGAATGCCAGTTTTTTCATAATAATTTGTATTAATGTGGATATAATATGCCTTATCTATCTCAATGAGATTACAAAGGTAAGCATTTTCCGCTCAAAACTTGCCTGTTGGCAAATGCTTTTATATTGCCCAAATCAACAGACCAGCGCAGATGATGACACCGGTGACGAGAAGATCGATAAGGCAGTAGCCCATGATGTCCTTTGCATCAAGGCGAGCTATAGCCAAGGCCGGAAGCGCCCAGAAAGGTTGTATGAGATTGGTCCATGCGTCGCCCCATGCAATGGCCATACCCGTCAAGCCCGGGTCCACGCCGAGGTTGGCACCGGCGGTGAACATGATCGGTGCCTGCACAGCCCAATGGCCGCCGCCACTGGGCACAAACATGTTGAGCACAGCGGCACAAAGGAAGGTGAGCAATGGGTAGGTGACGGGAGTGCTGATCTGGATACAGGCTTCGGCCATGACGCCACCCAGGCTGATGCCGCTGACACCGACACCTGTAATGATGCCCATGATACCGGCATAGAAGGGGAACTGCAATATGATGCCGGCAGCGCCGGTGGTCGCTTTTCCGAAGGCACGCACGTAGTCAACGGGTGTGGAATGCAACATGAGTCCCAACGCAAGGAAGATCATGATGACTCCGCCAAGGTCTAAACCGGCACCGCGCATGCCGAGATGAATGACGAGATAGGCCACGAGCATCAGCGCCACGAGCCACGAGAGTATTTTGCTATGTTCGAGCCGTTGAGCTGGGGTCTTAGCCGAGGTGGAAACATCGGTCGCGATATGATCATCGTCCTTCAGGAGCATGGGGTCGATGGTGAGGATGCCTTGCTTGGGGTGCATTAAGGTGTTAGTGACGGTGATGCCGATGATTACAAAGAGCACAGTCACCAGATTGTGCCAGTCGAAGATGGTTTGCGCCAATGGCACGGGGTCGGTGAGCGCACCATTGGTAGCCATTGAGAGTGACTCGCCAGGTGTGGCCATTGTGAGGGGGATGGAGCCGGAGATACCGGCATGCCACACTACGAAGCCGCTGTATGCCGATGCGATGAGCAACCGATAATCTACATCAGAACGTTGACGTGCTATTGCCTTAGCGAACACGACACCCACGATAAGGCCAAAGCCCCAGTTGAGACAGCAGGCTAATGCCGACACGGCAGTCACAAGAGCTATTGCCGCAGGGGCACTCTTGGGCAAGCGAGCCATGGCATCAATGGCGCGTTTGACAATCGGTGCTGCAGCCAAGGTCGATCCACATACAAGAACCAGAGCCATCTGCATAGCAAATGCCAACAAATTCCATACGCCGCCACCCCAGTGCTCAACCACCTCAAGGGGAGTCTGGTGACACAATGGCATTGCCACCAATGCAGCCACAAAGGTGAGCAGTATAGCGAATATAAACGGTTCGGGCAACCAACGTTGCACTAATCGCACGCAGAATTTTATCATAAGTCTACTTTTTAAGTTGAACCCGCAAAAGTAACACTTATTTCCCATATCTGCTCTCGTTCAACTATGGTTTTCCCTAAAAATGATGTCTTTTAGTCAATGTGATCATCATTCTACTTTGCCTCATGCTCAATTATCCCTAGATGGACACTTGCTTTGGCAAGCTTACACATCAGCGATGCTGTAAATGCATGATGTTAAATTGGCCGATGTTTTCTGGATTGACGATACATTTAAGCACATGACCACAGTTTATTCACTAATTCTTGGGCAAAATGCTTGCATGCTCTAAGGATAATTGCGAAATTTGCGAACATGTTGTGCATGCGATGATTAGATTTTAATGTTTCATTATTATAAGTTATTAAAAATCAGCAATATACATAGTTCTTGTACGTTTTTTAAACTTTTAAACCCATTAACGGGATTCACTCTCAGGTATATATGCATCTTTTGAAGATATGGCAATAAAAACAAATTCAATGAACAAACGGATTTTTAAAAAATAGTAATCTCATGAAAAGAATAATCTTGATGATGGCTCTTGCGGCAATGTGCTGCATCAGCGCCACGGCACAGGAGAAACTCTTTAATAGTGCCAACGTTCAATCACCCGTCGTCAACCCCGACGGAACAGTAACTTTCAACCTTTTTGCTCCAAAGGCCGTCAAGGTGGAGGTGACCGGTGACTTCTTGCCCCCGCGCACCATCGAGGTACCTGGTCGCGGCATGGTTGATGCCCCTGGGGTGGCTGCATTGACCGAGGGGTCTGGAGGCGTATGGACTTACACCACCGGCAAACTCGCTCCAGAGTTGTACAGCTACACGTTCAATATCGATGGCATGACGGGAGTGAAAGACCCTGCCAACATTTATGTGAACCGCGATATTGTGTCGTTTACCAACATTTTCATTGTCAGTGAGCAAAAGGGTGACAAGGGCGACCTCTACCGCGTGAACGAGGTGCCTCATGGCAATCTTTCCAAGGTGTGGTACAACAGCCCGACGCTCAAGATGCAACGCCGCATGACCATCTACACCCCGCCAGGCTATGACAAGGGCGGCAAATATCCCGTGCTGTATCTGCTGCATGGAGCAGGCGGTGACGAGAATGCTTGGAGCGAACTCGGTCGTGCTGCTCAGATTCTTGACAACCTCATTGCCACGGGCAAGGCAAAACCGATGATTGTTGTCATGCCCAACGGTAACCCCAACTGCCAGGCTGCACCGGGCGAGTGGTCTTGGGGCATGTACACCCCTGGCTTCGGGAACAGCGGCACTGGTCCCAAGGAACCTGCCGTTGCTACCATCCCTGCCAGCTTCATGGATATCGTGAACTATGTCGATGCCAATTACCGCACCGTCAAGAAACGTGAGGGCCGTGCTGTCTGTGGCCTGTCGATGGGTGGAGGACACACCTTTGCCATCAGCCTGACCTATCCCAAAACGTTTGACTACTATGGTCTGTTCTCAGCCGGTCTGCACTTGAGCACGGGGTCCAGGAACCAGTCCTTCGCCGAGCAGATCAAGAACGACCCCGACTTCGCACAGCAGTCGGCGCGGCTGTTCGCCAGCAAGCCCAAACTGTACTGGATGGGCATGGGTAAGACCGACTTCCTCTATCAGAGTACCGTCGATCTACGCAACTACTGGGATTCCAAGGGCTACAAATATGAGTATGTGGAAACCGATGGAGGCCACATCTGGCGCAATTGGCGCATTTACTTGACCATGTTTGCCCAAAAAATTTTCAAGTAAGCCGCCTCAGGAATCCTCATATTTAACGTGAATTTGACGTAAATAAGGTGCTGATACTCAATTCCCCCTCTTGGTTAAGAGGGGGTGCCCGTCAGGGCGGGGGCGTTCGTGCTACAGTGACTAGCAACTGTCATCGGTAGCATCAACGCCCCCCGCCCCCCTCTAATCTTAGAGGGGGAGTTGCTAACGCATTGATTATCAAAACAAATTTTCATCGAACTCACGTTATTTAACGTGAATTTAACGGAAATAAGGTGTTGATTATCAATTCATCCGCTATGTAGAGACGCAAAATTTTGCGTCTCTCGGGGCAGCATTTTGGTAATGCCTAACGATTGGAGACGCAAAATTTTGCGTCTCTACAAGCCGCATTAGGCTAACCTATTATTGTCGTCGAGCTGGCGTTAGGTAGAAATCAGTACCCACTGACGTCACCGATAGGAGTACCAAATGACCTGTGACGGGCCGTTCGGCTTTTTGATTATCAGCTATTTCATTTCCCGCACAATAATTTGCGTATTTCGTTAATTGTTAGTACATTTGCAGTTCATAACCAAACCCGCTTGCAAGGATGCGTAAATAGTTATTTGTGTGTATTAGTATATATTTATCAAATTAATGTGATTACTTTATTATGAAGAAATTAATTGCTCTATTTGCTCTTGCCATGCTGACTATGACGGCATGGGCTGCCAGGACTGTGACCCTTGACTTCACGCTGCAAGGTTACGACAACCAGCATGAGGTTTCTGAACTGACTATTGATGGTGTGACAGTGGCCTTTGACAAGGGAACCAACAGCATTACTCCCAAGTACTACACCAGTGGAAATGCCGTTCGCTTGTATGCTGGAGGCACATTAACCGTATCGGCCGCCGAAGCTATCACCGGTATCACCTTTACTTATGGCTCCGGCGATGGCAGCAACGAGATTACCTGCGATGTGGGCACCTTTGAAAGCCCGACTTGGACTGGTGAGGCCAACGAGGTGGTTTTCACTGTTGGCGGCACTTCGGGCAACCGCAGATTTTCTAAGGTTGAGGTTACCCTGGGTGATGGTCCCGTTGACCCCGTTGATGAGGAAGATGTGAACATCATCTTTGCTTTGCAGGGCTACGAGAATGCACAGAATCTCGATGGAAAGACCCTCACTGTCGATGGCGTGACTATCGACTTTGCTAAGGCTTTAGGCCAGACCCCGCCAGCATATTACAATACTGGCAATGCGGTTCGTCTTTACACTGGCAACCGCATGACGGTAACTGTTCCTAGCGGTAAGTTGATTACCAAGATTGTCTTCACCTATGACAGTGGCTCTTTCAGCTCAGGTTGTGTCGATGTCGGTGAGATTAACAACAAAACCTGGACCGGTGAGGCTACCAGCATTGTCTTCACCAATATGACCTCCAGCCAGGTGCGCGTCGCATCGATGTTGATTACCCTGGAAGACGAATCCGAACATCCCTCACTTCCCCTTCCAGTGTGCGACCCTGCCGACGGTACCGAGTTTACCGACAGCCTGGTTGTAACCATTACCAGCCCCACCGAGGGTGCCATCATCAACTACATCGTGAACGACGGACCAATGATAGCAGCACCGTCTCCTGTTACCATTGTCATATATGACTTCGCGCTTATTATGGGCTACGCCGAGAAGGATGGTGTTTATAGTGGACCTTTCACCGCTACCTACTACAAGGTTGCCCCTGAGGGTGGCGTAGAAACACTGGCAGCCGCTAACGCTCTTGAGGACAATAGCGAGTTCACCTTTAACGGCGACGCTGTCGTTACCGTCTGCTGGAACGGCAGTGTGTACCTGCGCGACGCGAGTGGCTACGGTCAAATTGCCAACGTTGAAGACACCTTCGAGAACGGTCAGGTGCTGAACCAGGGCTGGAGTGCTACCAAGACCAGCGATGACGGTTGGGTTAAGTACATCGATGCTGCAAACCTCAGCGCCAGCGATCAGACTGATCTTGAGCTGGCTGCTGCCCAAAAGCTCACTGGTGCTGTCGATGAGAGCATGATCAACGCTTATGTTTACGTTGAGAATGTGCACAAGGGCTTCGTGCCTATCCGCGTAATACCATTGCCTGACGGCACGACCATTACGCTAACCGGGACAGGAAATCAGCCCGCCACCGGCGATTACAATATCTATGGTATTATTTGGAAGGTTAACGGCGCATTGGTATTCGAACCCGTTGCTTGGCAGAAGTATGTTGAGCCCGAGCCTGAGTTCCTGCGTGGCGACGTGAATGATGACGGCAATGTGAAGATCAATGATGTGACAGCCCTGATTAACTATCTGCTCAGCGGTGACGCTACTGGCATCAACCTGAAAGCTGCAGACTGCAACCAGGACGGCGGCGTTAAAATCGGTGATGTGTCAGCCCTCATCAATTACTTGCTGAACGGCAGCTGGGATTAATTTTCCAACAATCTCTAAAGTTATATCCCTCATGCTCATCCCGAGTGTGAGGGATTTTTTGTTTTTACCCTTTTCTGCTTGCCTGTAGCCTCACGGTAAGAATACCGCTGCCATCAGAAATAATCAGATGAATCAGTTGTTTTATCCTTTCATCCAAATGCGTGTGGAGGAGGACGAATATGTATTTTTTTTACTAAATTTGCAGCGTATTACGTTTTATATACTTTAAATAGCTGATTATATGAAGAAAACAATGCTCTTTCATTTGGCCGTCATGGTGACGGCTATGATGTGCGCTCTCGGCGCCAGGGCTCAAGAGGCCTACGCTTGCTACACGTTAGATAACACGACGCTGACGTTCTACTACGACGACGATCGCAATATCCGCCCGGGCACAACCTACTTTCTGAATACCGATAACAACGATGCCGGTTGGGACACCGATGGCACCAAAGCCAATGTGACTCGAGTGGTGTTTGAC
>ONLH01000073.1 GCA_900318645.1 uncultured Prevotellaceae bacterium | reverse complement strand
ACCATTGAGCGCGTGGTGGAATTGTCCAAGGACAGCGAGCTGGATGATGAATTCCTGGAGAGCGCTGAGCCTGAACTGACCCTATTGTCGTCACGACTTGGTGTGACTCCTGTCCAGGCTGTGCTGTTTTCCATCTGCCTGGATTGCGGTCCTTACCGCGTCAATTATGGCGACCTGGCTTGTCATCTCGATATGGGCAATGTGAGGGTGCTGAGCTACGGAAAGGACCTTGACGCGCTGGTGCGACGCCGCCTGCTCCGCTACCGCAATGTGGAGGACGGGGATACTGTCGGCGTCCCCACTAATGTGCTCAAGGCCTTGAAAAATGACGAGGTTCCCGAGTTGCCCAAAATCAAGGGGCTCGATGTGTTTGAGTTCTTCGAGGCGGTGAACCGCATCTTCAACGACCTGATTGATGATGCCGCCACCGTCGATGACGTGCGGCAGGGACTCGAGGAGCTTGTCGCCGCCAATCCCAAGTTGGAGTTTGTCACGCGCCTTCGTGCACTCAAGCTCAGAGGAGTCAACTGGTTGATTCTTTTCTACTTCATCCACCTCTGTGTCAATAAGGACGATAACCGCATCCGCTACGGCGAACTGAGTCTGCTCTTCACCCGCCAGAGCCATTTCAGCGAAGCGCGCAGTGCGCTGCGAAGTGGTGACCATCCATTGATGGTGAAGAAACTCATCGAACACGTTTGTGATGACGGCATCGCCGACCCCACGACCTACTGCCTCACCAGTTCGGCCAAGCATGTGAGCTCAATCTCAAGACCAGCGATGTCAGAATCTCCGATTTGCGCCATCCTGCCGACCTCACCCCCAAGGAGATGTTCTATCCCGCCGAAGTCGGAAAGCAGGTGGTGGAACTGTCATCGTTCCTCTCGCAGGAGAAATACGGCGAGATTCACGAGCGGATGCAGCAGCAGGGATTCCGCCAGGGCTTTGCGTGCCTGTTCTACGGCGGCCCTGGCACGGGCAAGACCGAGACCGTCTATCAGTTGGCGCGACGCACGGGTCGCCCCATTATGACGGTCGATGTGCCGCAAATCAAGAGCAAGTGGGTGGGCGAAAGCGAAAAGAACCTCAAGGCGTTGTTTGAACGCTACCGTGAGGCGGTGAACCGCTGCGAGGTGGCGCCCATCCTGTTCTTCAACGAAGCCGATGCCATCATCGGCAAGCGCAAGAGCGGTGCCGAGTATGCAGTGGACAAGATGGAGAACACCCTCCAGAACATCCTGCTGCAGGAGATGGAGAACCTTGACGGCATCCTCATCGCCACGACCAACCTCGAGGGTAATCTTGACAGCGCATTCGAGCGCCGCTTCCTCTACAAGATTAAGTTCGAGACGCCCGATGCCACAGTCCGCGCCAAGATTTGGCAAGAGATGATAAAAGACCTTACCGAGGCCGAGGCCGGGCATCTGGCCAAAATCTTCGACTTCAGCGGAGGGCAAATCGAGAATGTCGCCCGTAAGTATGCCATCAGCGGCATCCTCTATGGAGCGGGTGCCAAGCCTCGTCTGGAGCAGTTGGTGGACTACTGCAAGAGCGAGCAGTTGGCCAGCAAGACGGTTGCCAAGTCAGTCGGTTTTCACACCGCCTGATACGCAAATCAAGTGAATGTTCAACCCTTAAAACGGAGCTCATATCTTGAGATTTGATTATGGAACGAAATTATAAATACAAACAAGAGAACATTGTCGTTGACGGGATGTTGCCGTTTGAGGACTTTTCGTCAACATTTACAGAAAGCTACTCCGAAAAATACGGGTGTATAGTAAAGGTATATGCTGACTCTGCAAACAACAACATCATTTTGGAGGGGTCGTTCAATCGCCTGCTCCAACAGATGGACAGCACGGATTTCGCAATCATCTCCGCTTACCGCAAAGAGAAAACCAAGAAAGAGAACATCTTGCGCAACCGCAAACTGCGTGGGATTCTCAACGATAAGAAGATGGGTGTTCATCAGTTGGTCGGTCATTGGCAGGAAGCACCCGAAGGGGGCAACCACAAGGACGCAAAGAAAAGTGTACTCACGGACATTGTTGAGCGTTCTTATTTCATTGCCCGCCCCGCAGATATGTCATACAGTGAATTCAGGCACATCATCATTGACCTGCTTACCATTGACGGCTTGGCGCAGGACTGCGGCATCATTCACAACAACGGTGGCGACTACAATGTGATCTACCCAAGCGGAACGGTTGAGAAAATCGGCGGCAACATCACTATGGACAAGGTGGGGCAAGCTTATTCCCATTATGTAAAGAAAAGCGATAGACCATTTGTGTTTGAGGGTGTTGAGTCCCCTTCTTCAATCAGCGGTATGCGAATGTTTGCCGACAACGGGTTGGAATACCCCCGCATTAACGGCTGATTCGCAGATCAAGTGAATGTTTAACCCTTAAAACGGAATTCATATGTTGAGATTAATTGCACCAAGCAGGGCCGAAAACCTGTTACTGAAAGCCAAACTGCGTGACGAAGCCTATGCCAAGTGGCTCAACAGCGATGCCGGGCAGGAAATGCAGGGCCGAGTGGCACGATGGTTTGAAAACAATATGTGCGGGTGTACCAGTAACCAAGGAGCCAGATACACCTATGGCGAAATGCTCGACGTGCAGTTGGGCGGGCGGTTTGACATCGTGTATGTAATGCTCAAAGAGACGGACATCGCCGATCCGTATGACCGGCTGTTTGCCGCCCACAGGCTGCTTGAAATGATTAAACAGTATGATGAATCACATTAACGGAAGGAGGCAAGTTATGGAAACATTAGGAAGCGTTTGGAACAGTTATCTGGAAAAGAAACTGTGGGATGATGCCTATGCCCA
>ONLH01000019.1 GCA_900318645.1 uncultured Prevotellaceae bacterium | reverse complement strand
GCCGATGTGTGCCAGAAGGCGTGCTTGCCCTCGGCGTCCTCCCACTTGAAGAACTTGATATCGCCATCCATACAAATGGGGCGTGAGATATCCCATTCCTCGTCGTTTAATGATGCGGCCAGCACATTGCGTGCGAAGCCTTCGCTAATGCTCTTGGCAATGTCCAGAGGGGTTACTCCATCCTCGTATTGGCGTACATTGCCGTCAGGAAACTTAATGTTAATCATAATAAGTTGTTAATAATTAAATGTTTGCGTCGTACCCTACAACAGTACAACAATTCAAACTGCAAAGTTACAAAGAATTCTCAACACTTCTCATACAACTTGGGCAACATTTTTAAAATGAAAACAATAAATACAAAAAATACTATGCTTTCCAGCGTCCTTTTTCAAACAACTGGGACAAAGATTAATTTACATGAATGCCCACAAATGAACCATGAATAACACGGGTTAAATGAAATGGAGTACTGACACACAATCCCACTCTAAGACTAGAGGGGGTCAGGGGGCGTTGAAAACAAATTGTCCATCACACGAATGAACCATCATTAATTATATTCATGGCCCCATTCGTGGAGCATTCATGGACATTCATGTTTTTACATCAAAAGAACCGTCCCTTTTTTTTCGTTGGGTTAGTCCCAGACGGTTTTTATCTTGAAGATGTAATGTGAGATGAGGCGCAAGGTGTTGAGCTGGCCGTTGAGGCTGAATCGGTGGTAGGACACTTCCACGCCATAGTAGTCCTCGATGAATGCCTTGAGCTCTTTTAATTGGCGATCATTCATTCCTATTTCACGAGTCAAGTCTCTGTCAAGTGAAATGATGACACCTCTGGTATAGAAGTCTGTATCAAGCAGTTTGGTGCAATATTCCAAGAGGCCCGCTTGAATCGTGTCTAAGCCTTCCACCGCTTCAATGACGATAACGGGTTTCTGAGGCGGCACAGGGCGTTGTTGAGGGCGTATCACACCATACCTTGATCCTCCAGAATATTGATGGCTTATCGTTGGACGCCCCTGCGAGTCGTCACGTTGTTGCATAGCGTATAATTCGTCAAAACTATAAGTATTGCCGCCGATGGCGACCACCTGGGCTGCGGTGACTTCAATATTGGGAGCGGGAATGGGCGCACATTGGGGAGTAGCGGCAACGATGCCTGGCGTGAGCCCGACAGCAACCACGGCACCCACCGCAGCGATTGACTTTTTTCCTTTATTTTTGTCCTTCTTCATAATTATGGCGTTCAGAGTGTTTTTAATTATTAGACTCGAATACCTCATTAGGGTTTAATGCCCTTTGGTCGTTCCTATTTTTGCTTATTTCAGCTTGAATTTCACGGGCAGCGTGTACCATACGCTCACCTCTTTACCATCTTGACGGCCAGGGGTGAACTTGGGCAGCGACTTGATAACGCGGATGGCCTCCTTGTCGAGGTCCTTTTCCAGCGAGCGGACAACCTTCACCTCACCTATACTACCGTCATTTTTCACAACAAACTGTACAATGACATGACCTTCTATCTTGTTCTTGGCTGGCTCGGATGGATAATTGATATGAGATTCGAGATACTTCATCAGTGCGGCCTCGCCACCAGGGAACCGGGGCATCTGCTCAACGCTACGATAGACAGTGTTTTTATTTCCATCAGCCTTGTCAAAAGAGGGTGAAATTAAGAGAGCGCCATACCTTGTAGCATATGGAAATGATTCAACTTGGATTTCAGGCAGCCCTACTTGCACATCCACAGTGTCCCCACGTTGCATGGCATATAATTCGTCAAAACTGTAAGCTGTGCCACCGATGGCGACTACGTCGGCAGCTGTTAATTCAATATTGGGATCGGGAATGGGTGCACATTGGGGAGTAGAGGCAACGATGCCAGGTGTGAGCCCGGCAGCAACCACGGCCCCCACAGCGGCGAGCGTCTTTTTTCCTTTGTTTTTTTCTTTCATCATGCTAAAATGTTTAGTTTTTTAATAAAATATAAATTCTAAACTATAAGTTCTCAACTTCAAGATTTCAAAGTGGTTTTTCCGCACTAGAATCTTGAATTCTAACATTCTTGAGTTGATTGTAGTGGCAGGTCATCATCAGGTCGCCATTGCCGTCACGCAGGTGGAAACCGTCACCTTGACAATAGCGAAAGGCCTCACAATCCTTGCACGCACCGCGTTTCATCCACTCGTGGTCACGGAATTGCTCAAAGCGGTTCTCCCACACGTCCCAGAAGCTGTCACGGTAGATGTTGCCCTGACTGTAGTCGCTGCGGATGCTCAAGCAACCCGATATGTCACCGTTAGCTCGCACGCTGGCGACGGTGAGTCCCGCCTGGCAGTAGAAGAAGTAGTCGCGAACAAGCCCCTCGTAGGCGCCCAGGAACCCGTCGCAGGCATAGCTCATGTTGATTTTCCCCTCGATGCGGGTGGTGACGATGAAGTTGAGCAAGTCGCGGAACTGTTCATCGTTGAGCAGCAGGCTCTTGTCCCGTGCTGCGCGTCCCATCGGGTCAATGGTAAAGCAGCGCCAGTTGGTAACGCCAGCCTCGATGAGCAGTTGCTTGATTTCATCCAGCCGCGGCAGATTGCGGCCGTTTACACAGGTGATGACGTCCCAGGTGAGCCCCGGGATGGTCTGCACCGCCTCGATAGCCCGCATGGTGGCATCAAAACTGACCGTTGAATTGCGGAGCCAGTTGTGCTCCTCACGCATGCCGTCCACGTCAAGGGCTATAGAATTGATACCCGCTTGGGCCATCTCGCGGGCTAAGGATCGATCCAGAATCAGGCCATTGGTAACAAGTCCCCACGTGAAGCCCCGTTCACGGATAGCACGTCCGCTATCCATCAGATCGGACCTGACCAGAGGCTCGCCGCCCACAGTCTGCACCATCACCTGCCTGGGATCGCAATGGGCCGCCACCTCGTCCAGCACCGGCACGAAGTCGGCAAAGGGCATATCGGGCACCATGGATTCCTTGAGGCAGTCACTCCCGCAATGCCGACAGGCCATGTTACAGCGCAGGGTGCATTCCCAAAACAGATCCTGCAAGGGGTGCTCTCTCCTGAGGCGTTCCACGTAATTGCGAGTCTTCTCCAATTGTTGCTGTTGGTGCACGTTCATGATTGTTAAGTTTTAGTATGATACTGAGTAGCTGTTCTGTTAATCACATAGCCGATAGCCAAAATAGCTGCAGAAAGAATAAGCATCAATATGGCCATTTCATTTCCAACTGCAAATATAATACAATCTTGCTAATGAACAATAAAATGCTCGCTTCGCTCGCAGATTAGTGATTAGTGATTAGTGGTTAGGGATTAGAGAAGTAAAAAGTTGCAAGCCTCTTGCGAGCAATAAATAACGTGAGTTCGACGGAGGAGAAAAGTGCTGATGCTCAATTCCTCCCCTAAGATAGGGGAGGTGGCGCAGAGCGCCGGAGGAGTATGATTTACCCTCAAAACACTTCCTCTTGTAGCATCAACGCCCCCCAGCCCCCTCTTATCTAAGAGGGGGACTTGTTAACGCACTGATTAACAATCGATAATTCCATTGAACTCACGTGAAATAAAAGACTTGGCGACTTAGCGGCTTAGCGTGAGGCTAAATATTGCGGACACAAAAAACTAAAGCCTAACGCCTAAAACCTAAAGCCTTTTATATTACCTTTGCGGATAGTAATTCCAAATCAAGTCACGAAAATGAAAACCATATTGAGACTCATCGGGGGAATGCTCGTCGGAGCCTGTTTCGGCCTGATTATTGTCATCCCACTTATTGCCGTCATTGAAGGCGAGTCAATCATGACGGTAGCGAGAACGATCTTCACCAAGTTTTCCCTGCAAGACGTGATGGACATCGCATGGATACTGATAGCCGTCATGATTGCCTTCATCTTGAGTGTCGTCCTCCACGAGGGCGGACACCTGGTGGCGGGACTGCTGACGGGCTACCGCTTCGTGTCGTTCCGCTTCCTGAACTGGACGCTCATCCGCAAGGGCGGACGCCTGCAGTGGCGCAATTATGAGC
Source organism: uncultured Prevotellaceae bacterium (assembly GCA_900318645.1). Classification (GTDB taxonomy): domain Bacteria; phylum Bacteroidota; class Bacteroidia; order Bacteroidales; family Muribaculaceae; genus Sodaliphilus. The sequence continues at coordinate 52,146 of ONLH01000019.1, read as the reverse complement.
TGGCGGGCTCGGGCGGCCAATGCCTGATGACCCCACCCGACCGGCCCATCGACCAAATTGACACGCGTTGGTATAATGCCGGTGGCGTGCTGGCCAATATCCTCATCGCCGTGATTTCAGCCCTACTGCTGTGGGCCTTTGACTTGCCCTACTGGCTAGTCGTACTATTGGTGATGATGATTATCCTGGGTCTCTTTTTCGGAGTGGGGAACGGCATCCCCATGAAGATGGGCGGTGTCGCCAACGACGGTCTTAACCTGCTGCAACTGGAAAAAGACATCCCCACGAAACAATGCTTCTGCAATATCCTTGAGGTGAATGCCCGCAGCCAGGAAGGAGAACTATATGCAGACATGCCCGAGCGCATCTTCGCCCTGCCGAAGCCCATCGACTGGGCCAACAGTATGCACGTGGGGACGGTATTGGGTGCCGCCACGAGAATGATGGCTGTCCACCAGTGGGAAGAGGCATACCAATTACTGTCCGAAGCCCTTTACAACAAAGACAAATACATGGAGCTGTACCAACTGGAGATGGAAAACATGATGACCCAGGTGTGCATCCTCACCGGACGCGACGATGAGGCGCGACAGCACTACAGCGACAGACTGGCCAAGCACATTGCCCGCCACGCTCCCACCCAGAGCGACAAGCAGTTCACGACCTTAGCCGTCGCCCTGGCACTGGAGAATGACCGTCCCAAGGCCGAAGCCCTGCTGCAGAAACTCGAAGCCAACCGAGAAAAATATATCCACCAAGGCGACGTGGCCATGAGCCTCGACCTCATGCACTGGCTCCTCGACAACCGATAGGGACAGCAATAGAATACCAACACGTCGCAGGGGTTCCGTTCGGCTTCACCTCACTTCACCACCTGCCTATACACTTTGCAGCCCTAACGGGCTTCTGCATCCACTAATTAGAAAAATATATTGTACCTTTGTGGCTGAAAAGTCACAAATAGATGAGTCACGCGTCAGCCATAGTACAACTGCAACAGCAGCGGCACCTGCTCCAGGTGGAATACCAGGAGGAGAAGGAAGCCTATCGTCTGCACAGCGAGTCGATGGGGCTAGCGCGCAAGGTGACACGCGGCGATGCCTGGTTCCCGCTGCATGTGGGACGCACCTATTACAACTCGCTCAACCAATTCTGCATCGAGGTGACCCGCCAGGGCGACGAGGAGATAGACCACAACTTTGAGTACGGCAAGCCTGTGGTGTTCTTTAATGCCGAGGCCCCTGCCGGCGACTTGAAGCAGGCGGGGCACATTCACTACTATGGCTTCACGGGGAGCGTCTCGTTTGTTGACGGTAATCGTATGGTCGTCGCCATACCCGAGGGCCACACGCTGGAACTGCAGAACGCACAGCAGCCCGTGGGCGTGCAGTTGTTCTTCGACGAGACAAGCTACCGCATGATGTTTGATGCCCTGGAGCGCGTCATGAACGCCAAGGGCACTCGCCTCGCCTACCTGCGCGACCTGTTCTACTCGCACCAGCATGCCGAGGCTTTCGGCTTTGACGCGATACGCTTCCCGTGGCTCAACCCAAGCCAGGAGCGCGCCGTCAACGAGGTACTCAGGGCCAAGGACGTGCTCGTACTGCATGGTCCTCCGGGCACAGGCAAGACGACGACGCTTGTCGAGGCCATCAACGAGACACTGATGCGCGAGACGCAGGTGCTCGTGTGCGCCCAGAGCAACACAGCAGTGGACTGGATCAGCGAGAAACTGGTGGACAGTGGCATTCCGGTCCTGCGCCTGGGCAACCCCACACGCGTCAACGACAAGATGCTGAGTTTCACCTATGAGCACCGTTTCGCCGACCACCCCGACTATCCCAAGTTGTGGCAGGTGAGGCGCAACATGCGCGAGATGCGACGTCGCCGCCGCGAGTCGGGCGAGCATTTCCACCAGAAACTCAATCGCCTCAAGGAATTGGCGGTCGAACTCGAGGTACGCATCAATGCCGACATCTTCGGTCAGGTGCGCGTCATCGCCTCGACGCTCGTGGGAGCAGGCAACAAGCTGCTGGACGGCAAACGCTTCAGCACCCTGTTTATTGACGAAGCCGCCCAAGCCCTGGAAGCGGCGTGCTGGATTCCCATCCGTCGCGCCAGCCGCGTAATCTTTGCCGGCGACCATTGCCAACTGCCGCCCACAGTCAAGAGCCTCGAGGCGCTGAAGGGCGGCCTGGGCAAGACACTCATGGAACGTATCGTCGAGAACAAACCCGAGTGTGTCTCGCTACTCGAGGTGCAATATCGCATGAACGACGAGATCATGCAATTCAGCAGCGACTATTTCTATCATGGCAAGATGAGGTCGGCTCCCGAGGTGGCACACCGCCTGATTCACGAGGGCGATGCGCCCATCCTGTGGTTTGACACCTCCGAGATTGAGCTCGGCGAGGATGAGAAGGACAACTTCAAGGAACAATTTGTCGGGGAGACCTTCGGCCGCGTCAACAAGGGCGAGGCAGACCTGACCATCAGCCTGCTGCAAATCTATTTCCAGCGCATCGGCAAGCAGCGCATCCTTGACGACCGCATCGACGTGGGTATCATCTCGCCTTACCGCGCACAGGTGCAATACCTCAAGCGCCTAATCAAGAAACGCACTTTCTTCAAGCCCTTCCGCCACCTCATCTCGGTCAACACGGTCGATGGCTTCCAGGGTCAGGAGCGAGATGTCATCCTTATATCGCTGGTGAGAGCCAACGACAAGGGCCAAATCGGTTTCCTGCGCGACCTACGCCGCATGAATGTCGCCATGACTCGTGCCCGCATGAAACTCTTCATCCTGGGCGACGCCCCCACCCTAACTCGTCACCCCTTCTACAAACAACTTTACAACTATATCCAAACCGTCAGACAACAAAGACAACATTAATTAAAAGTTGTCATAGTTGTCAATCTTGTTTCACTGTTGTCTGAGAAAAAAAGGGAGCCTATGTTGGTTGAGAAGAAGGGATTTTGCGGAGCCACTGGCGGTAGCCTAGGACGGCCATCACGGTGTAGAAGGCGTAGAGGCAGGCGGTGAAAGGTATCTGCTTGTAGATATAGAGGACGGTGCACACGGCATCAACGACGAGCCACAGGAGCCATTGCTCGGCATACTTCTGGGCCAGCGCCCACAGCGCCACCATGCTCAGGGCCGTAGTGAAGCTGTCACACAGGGGGACACTGCTGTCGGTCCACGTGATTAATACCCAATAGATGACGGCCCACAATGCCAGGCCGACAATGGCGACGGGCAGGACACGGCGCAAGGGGAAACGGGTGATGGGACGCTCGCCATCGGATGAAGAATGATTTTGCGTGGCACCATCTTCATCCTTGGGAGACGCAAGATTTTGCGTCTCTACAGTACGAGCCTTGGACCAGCGCCACACGGCATAGCCGTAGATGGCGGCGAGGACATAATAGACTTCCATACCGAAGTCGGCATACAGGCCTCGTTCCCAGTAGAGGTAACCATGCACAATGGGCATGATGACACTCACGAGCCACAGCCAGATGCTGGCTTTGAACTCCAACCATAAATAAATGAGTCCCAGCACCAGGCCCGCCAAGTCAATGGCCTGGACCCAAGTGAAATCACTGAAATATTGCACGATTGTTTCCATCATTGCCGTCTGTTGTATTCTAAAGTCGTCACAAAGATAGCGCCAATCTCTGATTTGTGCAAATTGCTAGTGAACTATACCTAATTCACAATATTTAAACTTTACAAACTTGCAAAATGCTTGTATAATTCGGCAAAAATGACTACCTTTGCGGTGGTAAAATTTCAAACAAACAATTTGCAGTAATTTTAAAAGAGATAAAATCATGGCATTAACAAATGACAAATTGGTCATCGTCGGCGCTGCCGGCATGATCGGCTCAAACATGGTACAAACGGCCCTGATGATGGGCTTGACAACAAACATCTGCCTCTATGACGTGTTCTCGCCCGAGGGCGTGGCCGAGGAAATGCGCCAGAGCGGTTTCGGTGACGTGAACATCGTCGCCACCACCGATGCCAAGGAAGCATTCACCAACGCAAAATATATCATCTCGAGCGGTGGCGCTCCCCGCAAGGAGGGCATGACGCGTGAGGACCTGCTCAAGGGCAACTGCGAGATCGCTGAGGGCCTCGGCAAGGACATCAAGACCTACTGCCCCGACGTGAAGCACGTCGTCATCATCTTCAACCCCGCCGACTTGACGGGTCTGGTAACCCTGCTGTACAGTGGCTTGAAGCCCTGCCAGGTAACCACCCTGGCGGCCCTCGACACCACCCGTCTGCAGAGCGCGCTGGCCAAGAAGTTCAATGTGATGCAGAGCGAAATCACCGGTTGCGCTACCTACGGTGGCCACGGTGAGCAGATGGCAGTGTTCGGCAGCCATGTCGAGATTGCCGGTCGCAAGCTGACCGACATCCTCGGCACCGACGAGTTCCCCGCCGAGGAGTGGGAGCAGATGAAGGTTGACGTCACCAAGGGTGGCGCCCAGATCATCAAGCTGCGCGGCCGCAGCTCGTTCCAGAGCCCCGCTTACCTGTCGGTAGAGATGATCCGTGCAGCGATGGGCGGTGAGAAGTTCCGCTTCCCCGTGGGCACCTACGTGAACAACGACAAGTACAACCACATCATGATGGCTATGGACACTACACTCGACGAGAACGGCGCTACTTACAAGGTGCCGCAGGGTCTGCCCAGCGAGAACGAGCGCCTCGACGCCAGCTACGTGCACCTGTGCAAGATGCGCGACGAGCTGGTTGACCTGGGCATCGTTCCTCCCATCAGCGAGTGGAACAAAATCAATCCCAACCTGTAATTTCACCTATTGATTAACCTTATAGTCGAGCCCAACACATCAATAATCGGTTGGGCTCGACTTTCTTAAACCATAAAGTCCATGAACATGAGCAAAGAACAAGGCAATTTCCTTAAGGGGTTAGCCATCTCAATGATCATGGTCCACAATTTTGTCTATCAACTGCTGGGAATACACTGTAACGAGATGTCTTTCAACCAGCAGTTAACAGAGAACTTTTGTAACGGTCTTTTCTCAAGTCAATCCATTTGGTATATCCTATCCTATGCTGGCTGGATTGGTGTACCTCTATTCTTTTTCCTGAGCGGTTATGGATTGACCAAGAAGTACAATAGCACAAGTCATCCTTTTGACACGATTTCTTATCTCAAAAAACATGTTGTAAAACTATTGAAACTACTTGTTCCCATATATGCGCTGTACGTGTTTTTTGACAGTTTCATTTTCCACAATCCCAACAATCTAAAGTCAGTCCTTGCTCATGTGACTTTCACCATCAACCTCTTCCACTATGGTGAACAAGGCACTTTCCATCTTAGACCCGAAGTATACTGGTTTTTCGGTGCAATCTTGCAATTCTACATCCTATTTATTTTTATCAGGAAATTTAACATAAAAATGCTGTGCGTGCTTGCGTTAGCCTTTCTCGGTATCCACTACAGCATCCTCTACTTCGCTTCCCAAGATACAATGGACTGGTGCCGCCACAACTTTATAGGATGGGGGTTGCCGTTTGTACTGGGCATGATTGCAGCCAAGTCAACATGGTCGTTACCTAAGCGCTGGACACTTGTTATGGGCTTGTTGTCACTAGTTCTACTTTCAGCCAGCCTAGTTGTAAAACCATTGTCACCATTAGTTGATCCGTCCACCATCACCCTGTTCCTGATTATCTCAAATAAATGCGAAGCTAAGTGGATTTACTGGATTGGTGCCATTTCAGCAAGCATATTTGTCATCCATCCATTCATAAGACTTCTGTATTTCAATACATTCTGCAGTTCTAACCATCCCCTGTTGATGACAATCATCTATATTATTCCCGTCATCCTATTAAGTTGGTTACATCATGAAGTATTAGCTAAATGTAAATGGACAAACAAATCAGGTCCTAAGGTGCGAAGCATTTCATAAGTTGCTCGCAAGTAATTAAACCAGATTCAATAGATATTCATGTTGAAAACATAATTATCACTAACATTTAAGGTAAATGGTTTTTAGACAAAAATATCGGCAAAGTAGAAATGGTATTCACAATAGTACAATCCTATGAACCTGACTAAACAGCAATGCATCATCATTAAAGGATTAGCCATATCCCTAATAGTGCTCCATAACATTGTGCACCTCTTGCTCAACATCCCGTGTAATGAATGGAGTTATGATTATGAACGCACTAGTCTTTTTCTCGCTAATCTGTTTACCACTTCCTCGATTTGGTACATTCTCTCCTATGCAGGATGGATAGGAGTAGCTCTTTTTATCTTCCTAAGCGGCTATGGATTAACCAAAAAATACAATCAACATCAAACCGAGTTTAAACTTTTCCCATATCTAAAGAATCACATTATTAAGCTATTAAAGCTCCTTCTACCGATATACGTGCTTTATGTCTTGTTCGATTGGGGAGTATTCCATCACAGCACTAATATCATATCGGTATTAGCCCACATGACCTGTACTATCAATATATTGATGTACGGTGATAGTCCCTTTATTTTATCGCCTGGGGTTTATTGGTTTTTTGGGCTTATTCTTCAACTCTATATACTCTTTGTTTTTATCCGGAAGCTGAGCACCAAATGGTTATGGGCTCTGGCATTGGTGTTCCTCCTCTTTAATTACTTCATTCTATATTTTGTATCCGAAGATACCATGCTCTGGTGCAGGCTCAATTTCATGGGTTGGGGATATCCTTTTGTCCTTGGAATGATTGCTGCAAAAACAAATATATCGATCATTGAGAGACACAAGAGTCTGGTTGGTTTATTCTCATTCATCATTCTATGTGCCAGCTTGATAACCAAGCCATTGACCCCATTCATTGAGCTATCAACAATTCTGTGTTTCATCAGCATCTCCTATGCATGTAATAACCGATGGGTTTATTATCTTGGCATTTTATCCCCAAGTATTTTTGTCATCCATCCTTTCATCAGAATGCTTTTTATGAATTGTTTTTGGCATCCTTATCACCCGTTTATCATGACCGTTCTTTTTATTATTCCTGTCATCCTATTCAGTTGGGCACATCATGTGATTTTGGCCAGAACGGACAAACAGATCAAACACTAGGGGGGGGTAAACAGTCACCAAGCTGCGCCCGTCAACGCCGATGCATCTCTAAACTCTAAACTGCGAGCAACGCGAGCATACATGCGGCTTTGCGTGACGGACAGGCGGCCACGTTCTTTGGCCTCACGCTAAGTCGCTAAGTCGCTAAGCTATTACAGATTGCTCGCAAGAGCTCGCAAGAAATTAAAAAACTCTTGCGAGCCTCTTGCGAGCAATCAACTTTGTGGCTTTGCGGCTTTGCGTGAGAGACTGGCGGCCACGCCAAGGCGAGGCCCTACAGTGCGGATGCTTCTCTAAACATTAAACTTTAAACTCTAAACTGCGAGCAACGCGAGCATACATGCGGCTTTGCGTGAGGATTGTATCGACGAACGGGCGGCCACGCCAAGGCGAGGCCCTACTGTGCTTTTTCCCTCTAAACTCTAAACTGCGAGCAACGCGAGCATTCATGCGGATGCGTCTCTAAACTCTAAACTTTAAACTCTAAACTGCGAGCAACGCGAGCATTCATGCGGATGCGTCTCTAAACTCTAAACTTTAAACTCTAAACTGCGAGCAACGCGAGCATTAAAAATCTAACGTCTAATGTCTAATATCTAAAATATTTTTACTATATTTGTGGCGGAATAACAGTACTATTATCTTTAACCTTTTATAACTTGAGTAAAATGGAACAAATTACAAGACTTTTCTCGCGATCCATGGGCCGGTGGCTCATGGCGCTGTTGCTGGTGATGCTCTCGTCACTGGCTGTGCGGGCTGCACAGGCCTATGCCTGCTTTACGCCCGAGAACACGACGCTGACGTTCTACTACGACGACCAGCGCAGTACCCGCCCGGGCACGACATATCTTTTGACCGGTAATGCTCCTTGGTATGATATCAGGACATCGGTCACAAAGGTAGTATTTGACCCGACATTTGCCGATGCCCGTCCCACATCGGGCTTCTACTGGTTTTATGAGATGACAAATCTCACGACCATCGAGGGCCTAAATTACCTCAACACCGAGAACATGACCAACATGAACGGCATGTTTGCTTACTGTAGCAGCTTGACCAGTATTGACGTGGGGCACTTCAATACCGCTAATTCTGTGAATATGGGCGGCATGTTCTATGGCTGCAGCGGTGTGTCAAGCCTTGACGTGAGTAACTTCAACACCTCCAAGGTCACTAATATGTACGGCATGTTCCAGGATTGCTCTGGTCTGACTACGCTTGACGTGAGCCACTTCAACACCTCCAAGGTCATTACTATGGGCTCCATGTTCCAGAATTGCTCTGGCCTGACGATGCTTGACCTGGGCAGCTTCAACATCAACAAGGTAGAAAACTTGTCTAACATTTTCCGTGGCTGCAGTAACTTGGCTACCATCTATGTGGGTGGCGGTTGGTTTTTGGATGGTACGTACAATGTTGACACCAACAATATGTTCTATGGTTGCACGAGCCTGGTGGGCGGACAGGGTACGCATTACAACAATAACCCTTTCTCGGAGGATTATATCTATGCTGTAGCCGATAACCCTTCAGCGGGAATGCCGGGTTACATGACCGGTAAGTGCTATGTAATTATTGATCCAGACAACACGACATTGACCTTTTACTATGATTATCTGGCAAATACGCGACAAGGTACCGTATATTATCCAGTTTGGTTTACTTATAATCCTGACTGGTATGTGGACGTCAACGCCAAGTATGCCACTCAGGTGGTGTTTGACCCCTCGTTTGCCGAAGTCCGTCCCACATCGACCTTTGGTTGGTTTTATGGGATGAATCACCTCAGTTCCTTGTCAGGCATGGAATATCTCAACACCGAAGATGTGACAAACATGAAAAACATGTTCAGAGACTGTAGTGCCTTGACAAGCCTTGACTTGAGCACCTTCTATACGCCCAATTTGCAAATCATGGATAACATGTTCTATGGCTGCAACCATCTGACGACAATCTATGCCAGTGACTTGTGGACCACACAATCAGTTACTTATGGTAATGACGTGTTCGTTGATTGCTTCAGTCTGGTGGGTGGCAAGGGCACGACCTACAATTACAACAACGCGCATTATGGCTACGCCCATCTTGACGGCGGTCCCAGCGACCCGGGCTACTTCAGTGACGCGAATGCGCCCAGAGCCTATGCCTGCTACACGCCCGAGAACACGACGCTCACGTTCTACTACGACAACCTGCGCAGCACCCGCGAAGGCACTACCTATGACCTGAATGGAGAATTTGAATTACCGGGGTGGATCATGGACTGGTTAGACCTTGAAAACAATCTTCACCCGGCTACACAGGTCGTCTTTGACCCGTCGTTTGCCGACGCCCGTCCCATATCAACCGCATATTGGTTCCTCGGTATGAGAAATCTGCAAAGCTTCTCGGGCCTCAGTTACCTGAACACGTCTGAGGTAACAAACATGACTTCCATGTTTAATAACTGCAGTGGCTTGACGAGCCTTGACCTGAGCAGTTTCAACACTGCCAATGTGGCTTATATGGAGAGTATGTTCCTTCGCTGCTCTGGCTTGACGAGCATTGACCTGAGCAGTTTCAACACCGCCAATGTGGGCGACATGAGCGACATGTTCGAGGACTGCACTGCCTTGACGAGCCTTGACCTGAGCAGTTTCAACACCGCCCGAGCCAGTTTCATACCGTACATGTTCTATAGATGCAGCAATCTGACCACCATTTATGCCGGCAGCGGATGGAACCTGCCAGCCGATGCTTATTCCGAGGGCATGTTCCAGGACTGCACCAGCCTGGTGGGCGGCATGGGCACGACCTATGATCCTAACCACGTGGATAAGACCTACGCCCACATCGATGGCGGCCCCAGCAACCCGGGCTACTTCAGCGTGCATAAGGAGGCCTACCTCTGCTTCACGGCAGACAACAGGACGATGACGTTCTACTACGACGACCAGATTAATAACCGGCCGGGCACGATCTATCACCTGAACACTGCAGGTGATCTCCCTGAGTGGTATGTCCAGCTCTTGGACAACAAATGCACCAAGGCGGTGTTTGACCCGTCGTTTGCCGATGCCCGTCCCACATCAACCAAAGCTTGGTTTTATAGGATTGCAGTCGGATCAATCACGGGCATGGAATACCTCAACACCAGCGAAGTGACAGACATGTCTTACATGTTCACTGGCATTAGTCTAGAAAGCCTTGACGTGAGCCATTTCAACACCACTAAGGTAACAAACATGAGTAATATGTTCCATGGCAGCGAATTTTTGACGAGCCTTGACTTGGGCAGTTTCAACACCTCGAATGTGACAGACATGAATTCCATGTTCACGTACTGCCAATCATTGACGAGCCTTGACTTGAGCAACTTCAACACTGCAAACGTGACTAACATGAATGACATGTTCAGTAACTGCTCTGGGTTGACGAGTCTTGACCTGAGCAACTTCAACACCGCTAACGTGACCGACATGGGATATATGTTCTATGATAGTAGAAGTTTGACAAGCCTTGACCTGAGCAATTTCAACACGTCGAGCGTGACGAAAATGAGCGGCATGTTCCTGGAGTGCAACAGCCTGGAAACGATCTATGTCGGCGACGGATGGAGCACGGATGCAGTTACTCAATCAGTGGATATGTTCACCAACTGCACGAGCCTGGTCGGCGGCATGGGCACGACCTATGATCCTAACCACGTGGATAAGACCTACGCCCACATCGACGGCGGCCCCAGCGACCCGGGCTATTTCACTGATCCAGCTGTGCCATCAGAACCAGAGGCTTATGCTTGCTTTACTCCGTCTGACTCAACGCTGACGTTCTACTTCGACTCTAGACGACGTTTTCGCTCAGGTACGGCCTATGACTTGAACACGGGTTATGTTCAACCAGATTGGCAACAGCATGGCACGTCTGTTTCCCATGTAGTGTTTGATGCGTCTTTTGCTGAAGCGCGCCCCACTACGACCTTCTCATGGTTCGAAAGCATGTCCAACCTCGTTTCTATTGCGGGTATGAATTACCTTAATACTGAAGATGTGACAATTATGGCTAGCATGTTCACGGAATGTAGTGCTCTAACAAGCCTTGATGTAAGCCATTTCAACACCGATAAAGTGACTAACATGAACGGTATGTTCATCAGTTGTATCGGCTTGACAAGCCTTGACGTGAGCAACTTCAATACTGAGAATGTAACAGATATGAATAACATGTTCGGTAACTGCCGAGGTTTGACGAGCCTCGATTTGAGCAATTTCACTACCGAAACTGTGAATAATATGCGTTACATGTTCTATTACTGCAACAATTTGACCACTATCTACGTTGGTAATGGTTGGAGCACCGCCGCAGTCACTAATTCTGATAAGATGTTCTATCGTTGCACCAAACTGGTTGGAGGCAAAGGTACGACCTATGATTCCAGTCATATTAATGCCGACTATGCCCACATCGACGGCGGGCCCTCCAACCCCGGCTACTTCACAGGGAAGGTGGACTACATGCCTAGCGACGTGAACGGTGACGGCAAGACGACCATCGCCGACGTGACAGCACTGATCAACTACCTGCTGAGCGGTGAACCGACAGCGGGCAGTGGCGACGTGAACGGTGACAGCAAGGTCACCATCGCCGACGTAACGGCTCTCATCAACCTCTTGCTCTCAGGCAGCTGATAAGTTAGGAGTGAGGAGTTAGGAGTTAGAAGTTAGAAGTTAGGAGTTAGGAGTTAGAAGTTAGGAGTTGGCATCCGCGCTCTTTGGCCTCACGCTAAGCCGCTAAGCTATTACAGATTGCTCGCAAGAAATAAAAAAACTTTTGCGAGCCTCTTACGAGCAATCAACTTTGTGGCTTTGCGGCTTTGCGTGAAGTTTGTATCGAGAGACGGGCGGCCACGCCAAGGCGAGGCCCTACAGTGCGGATGCCTCTCTAAACTCTAAACTTTAAACTCTAAACTGCGAGCAACGCGAGCTTTACCGGGCATTTATAATAATTTTCCTTAATTATTTGGGGAATCAAAAAGTTTGGAGTACTTTTGCAGTGAATTTCGCGGGAGACGCGCATACACGGGCAGTTAGCGCAGTTGGTTCAGAGCATCTGCCTTACAAGCAGAGGGTCGGGGGTTCGAATCCCTCACTGCCCACAAAACAGAGAAAGACAAACAAAAGATTGTTCTACACTTATTTTTATTAAATCAACGGCCGCGAGGCCAGAATTAACATTATTATTATCAATCTATTCAAAATCAGAAAACGATGGACGAGAATCTGAAGAAACCAAAAAGGCCCAGAATCGGAGAAAGCAATGCCAATCTTGATGAGAATTTTGAGAATGGACGCTATGAAAAAGTAGAATATAGCGCCCACGAGCAGCATCAGGGAGAAGAGTCAACACCCAGTGATGGTTATCAGCCGCAGGAAGGTTACCAGCCCCGCCAGGGTGGTTACCAGCCCCGCCAAGGTTATCAACAACGTCAAGGCGGTTACCAGCAGCGCCAAGGCTATCAGCCCCGTCAGGGTGGATACCAGCAGCGTCAGGGTGGATACCAGCCTCGCTACCAACAACGCTATCAACAGCCCCAAGAAGAGGGCGAACAGACCCCTAACGCCGAGGGCAACGCTATGAACCCCGAACAGCAGCAACAAGGAGGCTACCAGCCTCGTCAAGGCGGTTATCAGTCCCGCCAGGGTGGTTACCAGCCCCGCCAGGGTGGCTATCAGCCCCGCCAGGGTGGTTACCAGCCCCGCCAGGGTGGCTACCAGCAGCGTCAGGGCGGCTATCAGCAGCGTCAGGGCGGCTATCAGCAGCGCCAGGGCGGCTACCAGCAGCGCCAGGGTGGTTATCAGCAGCGTCAACAGGGTGGCTACCAGCAGCGCCAACAAGGTGGTTACCAGCAACGTCAAGGCGGTTACCAGCAGCGCCAAGGTGGATTCCAGCAACAGCGCCCCAAACGCCAGCAGGGTCCCAAGCCCCAAATGCGCTTCACGCCCAAGCCCCAACGTGTCATTTATGAAGAGCCCGCAATCGATCCCAACATGGAGGTTCGCTTGAACAAGTTCATGGCCAATGCCGGCATCTGCTCACGCCGCGTAGCCGATGAATATATCCAGAAGGGTCTCGTGACGGTCAACGATGTAGTCGTTACCGAACTCGGTATGAAGATTACCCCCAAAGACATTGTGAAATATAACGGCGAGATCGTAACCACCGAGAAGAAGTGCTACATCTTGCTCAATAAGCCCAAGGACTGTGTCACCACCAGCGACGATCCCAATGGCCGCAAGACCGTTATGGACCTCGTGAAGGGTGCCTGCGAGGAGCGTATCTATCCCGTTGGCCGTCTTGACCGCAACACCACTGGTGTGCTCCTGCTCACCAACGATGGCGACCTGGCTGCCAAACTCGCCCACCCGCAATATGTCAAGAAGAAAATCTACCAGGTATGGACCGACAAGCCCATCAGCGAAGAGGACATGCAGCACATCGCCGACGGCGTTGAACTGGACGACGGTCCCATCCATGCCGATGCAGTGAGCTACGTCTCCCCCACCGACCGCAAGCAGGCTGGTATCGAGATCCACTCAGGTCGCAACCGCGTTGTACGCCGCATTTTTGAATCGCTGGGTTACCACGTGGTGAAGCTCGACCGCGTATATTTCGCCGGTCTGACCAAGAAGAACCTGCCCCGCGGTCGCTGGCGCTACCTCACCCAGGAAGAGGTCAACTTCTTGAAACAGAACTCATTTGAATAAACATAACAACAAATCCGATTCCACAAGGCTCACGCTAAGACGCAAAGACGCTAAGTTCATTATTTAAAATGACAACAATTTTTTTCTTAGCGACTTAGCGGCTTAGCGAGAGAATTGTATCGGAGTTTAAATCAGAATACAAAAACAAAAAATGGCTTTAAAACGCACAAAAATCGTCGATATCTTTGATCCCGCTCTGGTGGGACAACAGGTGTGTGTAAAGGGCTGGGTACGCAGCCGCCGTGGTAACAAGTTTGTCCAGTTCATCGCTTTGAACGACGGCTCGACCATCAACAACCTGCAGATTGTCGTTGACCTCGAGAAGTTCAGCGAGGAGGAGTTGCGTCCCATCACCACAGGCGCCAGCCTGCACGTCGAGGGACAGCTCGTCCAGTCACAGGGCAAGGGCCAGACCGTTGAGGTACAGGCCCAGAGCATTGAGATCTATGGCACTTGTGCCGACGACTATCCCATGCAGAAGAAAGGCCACACGCTGGAGTTCCTGCGCACCAAGGCCCACCTGCGTATGCGCACCAACACCTTCGGCGCCGTCTTCCGCATCCGTCACCACCTGGCTTTTGCCATCCACAAGTTCTTCAACGAGAAGGGCTTCTTCTATCTGCACACCCCGCTCATCACTGCCAGTGACTGTGAGGGTGCCGGCGATATGTTCCAGGTGACGACCCTCGACCTGGGCGACCTGCCCAAGACCGAGGACGGCAAGACCGACTACTCGAAGGACTTCTTCGGCAAGTCCACGAGTCTGACCGTGTCGGGTCAGCTTGAGGGCGAGCTGGGCGCTACCGCGCTGGGCGAGATTTATACCTTCGGCCCCACCTTCCGCGCCGAGAACAGTAATACGCCGCGCCACCTGGCCGAGTTCTGGATGATTGAGCCCGAGATGGCTTTCTATGACATCACCGACAACATGGACCTGGCCGAGGAGTTCATCAAGTATTGCGTGAACTATGCGCTGGAGCACTGCCAGGACGACATCGCTTTCCTGAACGAGCACTTTGACAAGACGTTGATCGAGCGTCTGCACAGTGTCCTCAAGGAGCCGTTCGTTCGCCTGACCTATACCGAAGGCATCGAGATCCTGAAAGCTGCCAAGAAGAAGTTTGAGTTCCCCGTGGAATGGGGCGTGGACCTGCAGAGCGAGCATGAGCGCTACCTCGTCGAGGAGCACTTCAAGCGCCCTGTCATCCTCACCGACTATCCGCGCGAGATCAAGGCCTTCTACATGAAGCAGAACGAGGACGGCAAGACCGTTCGCGCCATGGACGTCTTGTTCCCCATGATTGGCGAGATCATCGGTGGTAGCGAGCGTGAGGCTGACTACGACAAGCTGATGAGCGAGATCGAGCGCCGCGGCATCCCCATGAAGGACATGTGGTGGTACCTCGACACTCGTCGCTTCGGCACCGTGCCTCACAGCGGCTTCGGTCTGGGCTTTGAGCGCCTGATCCTGTTCGTGACGGGTATGGCCAACATCCGCGACGTCATCCCGTTCCCGCGCACGCCGAACAATGCTGAGTTTTAAAACCAAGCGAGCAAGCTCGCTTGGTGATTAGAGATTAGGGATTAGTGATTAGTGAGGACATCCGCCTTCCTTTCACTAGACATCCTTTAACTGATAGAGTCAGCCGTGACAGATCTATGCTGCCGCGGCTGGCTTGGTTTATTGTCTAAAAAATGTTGCGATTGTCATCCTTGATTGGGGGAAAAACAGTATATTTGCATCACCATTTGACTTTGTCTATCAGGAATGCCTGGTTGACAACTCATGAGACTGAAACTACCGATGTATAAAAAGATAATCCTTCTTGTCGCTCTGATGGCGATATGCCCGATTGCTTCTCTGGCTCAGTCCGATGCCGTTGAGAAGGCTCTTGAACAGTATAACCGTGCACTGACGGTAGATGCCGCTAACCAGTTCTTTGCCTTGCTGGACCGGGAGCAGTTCACCGAGGAAAAGATACAGTTTTCATCCAAGGTGCCTACCGACTCGGTGCGCCAGCAAGTGTGGTACTGGGCCAGCGAGTGGTTCTATGACCAGCAGGATTACAATCAGGGCAAGGATTATGGCCTCAAGGCCCTCAAGTTCTATCATGGCGACAGCGAGAGCAAAGCTGACTGCCTGAACCTGCTGGGATGCATCTACGTCAGGCTGGGCGACTTCCAGAATGCTGCCACCTATGCCAAGCAATGCCTCAACATCGACATGGCCAGCGGCGACCATGACCGTATCTCATCGAGCATGAATACGCTGGCGGGCATCTATATGGCAGCCCATCAGGCCGACGAAGCCGAAAAACTTATCGTTCAAGCCATCGAGCATGCCGACCTGGCCAAGAACCCTGCCCGTAAGGCCGTGCTGCTGGGTATGGCATCCGAGATTTACCACACACTGACAAAGGAGGAAAAAGCCCTGGACTATGCCCAGCAAGCCTATGACCTGGAGCAGAAACTGGGACGCAGCTTGCCTGCTGCCTACCGCCTGGACCAGAAGGCATCGGCACTCATGGGCCTAAAACGCTATCAGGAAGCCGAGAAGGCCCTGCGCGAAGCCATCCCTGTGATGCGTGAGCACGGCGACCTGCACTCGCTCGCTATTGCCAGCAACCACCTGGGCACCTGCCTGATCTGGCAGAAACGCAACGACGAGGCGTTCCCGTTTTTCCGCGAGGCCGCCGACCTGCTGGTCAAGATGGGTGACCCTGTCAACGAGATATATTCCCGTCGCGGCCTGTGCCTGAGCCTGTGGGAGAGCAACCCCGACAGTGCCCGCAGCGAGTTGAACCGTTTCAATTTCCTCAAGGACTCGCTCTACTCCAGCGAGTCGGCCGAGGCGCTGGCACGCCTCAATGCCGAGTTTGGCAACGACCAATTGACGATGGAGAATGAGCAGGTGCGCAACGCCCGCACACGCGACCGCATCATTGCCGTCGCCCTGCTGCTGTTGCTTGCCGCTGCCTCGTGGTGGATCATCAGGCGCCAGCGCCACCGTCAGCAACAGCACATCAACAAGCTGATGCACGAAATTGAGCGACTGAAGGCCGAGAGCGAGGCGGCACGTGCAGCTATGGCCAGCAGCCAGCCGGACATCACCGATGTTGAAGAAACCTGGCCCGACGACGAACCAGTCCCAACGATTGTCGGTGTCACCGAGAATGAGTTCCTGACACGCGTCATCGACTTTGTCAACGACCATCTGGAGGAGGGAGACTTCGGGCTGGAGAATATGGCAGACCACTTCGCTATGAGTGTCTCCACCCTGCGCCGCCGTCTGCAGGATGCTACCGGCGTTTCGCCCAAGTCCTACATCCAGGCCATACAGATGCAACGGGCCTGCAATCTGCTCGACAGCGGCCTGCAGATTGCCGATGTGGCGATGCAATGCGGCTTCACCGAGCCAGGCAGCTTCACCCGCACCTTCAAGCGCGTCCTGGGCCTCACCCCGTCACAATACCGCACCCGGGCCTGATTATGTAGAGACGCAAAATCTTGCGTCTCGCTACTAGAGACCATGAATTGACACGCGGCGCGACAGCCCTGTAGAGACTCAAAATTTTGCGTCTCGTTACCGATGATAATGAATTGCCAAGCGACGCGACTGCCCAGGAGACGCAAATTTTGCGTCTCGTTACCGATGACAATGAATTGACACGCGGCGCGACTGACCGGGAGACGCAAGATTTTGCGTCTCTACATTTTTTGTACTGCGGTCGGGAGTGATGCCATGAAAGCATGATCAACTCCTCGAGGTGCCCATCAGGGCAGATGAGTATGATAAGTCCTCTTGTAACATCAACGCCCCCCTGCCCCTTCTTATCTTAGAGGGGGAGTTGACAGGCATAAATGCGGGAAATATGAAAATCGCATTATTTTTACTGATTTATGAAAGAAAATAGCGTTTCGCGTTGTTTTTGGTCAAAAATGTTCAGTTATTTGACTAAAAATGTTCATTGTATTCAATAATAATGTTGTAAATTTGCGATATCAAAACAACAATTTTTATTAACTTTAAAATCCCATGAGTTATGAAAAAGATTTTACTAACCCTATTGATGGCAGTGGCCTTTGTGTCACTCTGCCCGAGTGTGGCCCATGCCACGCAGACAATCTCGGGAACCGTGTCTGTCGGTTCGCTCACCGACACCAGAATCGCGCTGGGCGGTAACACGACACTTATCGTTAATCAGGATTACTACCTGCGTGAAATTTCGGGTATTAACTATAAGTTGACGCTCGTCCTCAACGGTGATTACACCCTCACTGTGGACCAGGACAAGAAGAATTTGGGAGCTATCGATGTCGCAAGCCTGGAAATCAGGGGTACCGGTAACCTGCTGAGTACCGGCAGGAACTTTGGCGCCTACATTCGTGGCGGCGAATTGTTAATCGACAACTACACTGGCACAGCAGCATTCCATGGTCGCGACGGCGACTGGGCACATGCAATCTCGATAATAGACAATGCGACTGTTAATATCAATAGTGGTACCGTTGAATGCCAGACCACCGATGGCTGGGGTATCGGAGGTAAAGGAAAGGTAAATATTACGGGCAGTAACACGGTGGTCAACATCAGCTCCGACCAGGATGGTATCCACATCTACAGCGGCACCGGCACCGACGACTACGGTACTCTGACTATGAACGGAGCCACGCTCAACGTCTATGGTCAGCGCAAAGCCATTGAATGCTCTTCACTTTACCTTGACTCCGGTGCCAGTATTAATGCCTACAATGACGATAGGTATGCCGGTATCGATGTCGTCTGGCTTGAGGCCAACGAGAGTTCAATTTCTGTCACCAGCGTTGGCAATGGTATCGAGGTAACTTACCTCAGAGCCATGAACACCTATTTCTATGCCTATGGCGGCACCAAAGCCCATGGCATCTACGGAAGGGACAAGCCTGCCGGTTCAACTGGTATGAGCGGTTTTCTTATTTTCAATGGCTATAGCACCCGCAGTCAGGTCTTTGCCAATGGCGACTATAGCGGCATCCACGGCGATGCCAATATCCGGATTGCCAATCGATACCTCTATGCCGTGGCGCGCCGCAGTAACTGCCGAGCTGTCGAGTCAATGGCTGAACTGAGTATTGAGAACAATCCCTATAGCATCTATGATGCCTATTCGCCCAATTGTCCTTTCTATGCCCAGGGCGGAATCCGCATGTACCAGCCCTTCAACGACCGCTTCAATCAGGATTATTCCATGTTGACGGACATCAATCGTTTTGACATCTCGAGCGATCAGCGCTACTTTGTCGTCTATGCCGGCAGCGGTCCATCGACCAACACGACGGCTACTCCAGGACGTGTAACCATCAAGGGCGTCTCGATCACCGAGGCCGGAGTGAACATGGACGAGACGCTGCAGGCCGAATACAACGGTTACTACCAGACCCGCCCGGTGGCAGCCTACAAGGGCGAGCATGTCAAGTTCGTCGAGCCCCAACTCCTGGCCGATTATGTGCTTCATAATCCCACCAACAACCCGGTGACCTATTTTCCCAACCCGCAACCTGTGCGCACCGTTGAATGGTATCGCGTCAATAACACCGGTAACATAACAAAAGTGGGAACGGGTGACACCTACATACCCACTGCAGCCGACGTGGGCTACAAGATAAAGGCAATGGTTTTCTACAGTTCTCACCAGGGTGCCGTTTACAGCAACGAGTTACCTGTCGTGGTCAAGCAGAACAACAATGAGCCTAATCGACCCACCCTACAGATCAGTACACCCAGCGGATCATCGACCCGGTATGTGTATGTCTCGGCCTACCCCACTCAGGAGTATATCGTGATGACCACCCCAAAGGCAGTCGATGCCTTGACCGAAGCCGACTGGGCCAACGCCATGAGCCGTAGCAGTATCGGGCTCTTGCAGCTCTGCCAGGCCAATTATGACCAAGTCTATTATGTCTATACCCGCTTCAAGGAGACCGCTACCCATGCTCCGGGCACCCAGGTGCTCTATTCCTCTATCTCGGGCGGCACATCGGTGAATTACACGGGTATCTCAATGACCGCAACGCCCATGAATGGCGCGACACTGATTCCTGATGAACTTGGCTATTGCTGCCTGAAGAACACCGTCGTGAAACTCACCCTGTCGCCAGTGCCCTCCAACGCCACCAACTTCAATGGTGTATTGGGTAGCGGCATGTCCATTTCCAAGCCATCCGGTAGCACCGGCACCTATTGGGATAACGAGTGTGGAACCCTCTATGCCGATGCTGCCTGCACCCAGTCACTTGTGTCAGGCCAATACTACAAGACAGTGTATGCCAAACTCAAGGCCAACAGGGACAATGAGTATTATGGAAATGTTAGCATCCGTGCCTACCTTGCAGGATACACCTCCGATCTTTATTTTGTGGTAGCCAACGAGGACGGCACCTGGAACCCCTGGAAATTTAAACTGTCCACCAGTGTTCCATACGAGCATCATGTGACGAAAGGCTGTTCAGTCACACAGGCCATCGTTGTAATGCCCGCCGTTGCCGACATCTCCAACGTGACCGTGGAGTACGCCGGTTATACAGGCTCCTTATCCGACCCCACCCCACCGACAGTGACCGTCAACGCCCAGAATAAGACCTTCACAATCAGTGCTTATGACGCGACAGCCGACAACGATGGCAAATACCGCTTTATCTTCAAGGATGGCGACCACACTTTAGCCGATATGTCTGTTGTCGTTGACAAACGTCCTGTCGAGGGCGTCATCATCACGCCCGAAGAAGTGACGCTTGATCCCGAGGTGGGTCAACTGCAACTGCAGGCCGCAATCTATCCCGAGTATGCCGAGGGCGACGTGGTATGGACCTCCAGCTCGCCAAGCTACCTCTCGGTCGATGAGAACGGTCTGGTGACCTTGACCAATCTTAGTAACACATTAGGCGAGACCTATTACATCACAGCCCAAGTCGAGGACTTTATCGACACCTGCGTGGTTCATGTCGGCGGCGAGAAGTACGATCTGTGGATAGGTGGCACCCGTGTGACCAGCCTCAACAAGTTTGACATCCTGGGCAATGGCAATGGTTTTGCCTCTTACAATAATGGTACGCTCTACTTGAGCGGTGGAACAGTGGGAACTGCAACCTCCACAAACCCTGCTATCGCCAGTGGTATGAAAACACTGATAATCAAAGTGTTACAACAAACAAGAGTACAATCGAACTGCAATACAGCAACAATCTATTCAACGGGACGTGTGGTATTTGATGGCACTGGAACCCTGCTGGTTAGTAACCGCAATGCCTCAGCGCAAGCCGTGGGTCTCGCAGCAAGGGATATCGTCGTCCGTGACGGTGCAAATGTCGATGTGACATGTCGAAATATTGGCACGGCCGCCGCCAATGGCGTGAGTGTAATCGGTACTGGAGTATTGACATCCAACGGCACTAATGTATCCTTGCAGGCCAAAAACTACCTATCTGGCTACATCACCGAGCCAGCCGGAGCCTTCTGGCTATCCACTCGAGGAGATGTGGTATTAAACGGTATAACTGTGGGTGGTCAAGATGTTGTCGTCACTGGCATTCCCATCGAGCCCTCCTTCATCCGTGGTGACGTTGACAACAACGGCGAGGTGAAGATTGGCGACGTGACTGCCCTGATCAGCTATCTGTTCAGCGGTGATGAGTCGGCTATCAACCCGCAGGCTGCCGACTGCGACCAGAACGGCGAGATCAAGATTGGCGACGTGACTGCTCTCATCAACTATCTGCTATCAGGCTCTTGGTAACTAAGTGGGCGATGCCCACTGATTAGAGATTAGTGGTTAGAGATTAGTGAGGCATCCGCTTTCCTTGGTCTCACGCTAAGACGCTAAGTCGCTAAGATTTCATGAATAGGCATCCGCGCTCCTGTCAAACGGAGCGCAGATGTCTCTTTTCTATGATACCTGTAGAGACTATGAATTGACATGTGGCGCGACAGCCCTGTAGAGACGCAAAATTTTGCGTCTCGCTACCGGTGACAATAAATTGACACGCGGCGCGACTGACCGGGAGACGCAAGATTTTGCGTCTCTACATTGACACCCATCAACGCCCCAGCCGAGACACCTTTCAACGCCCCCCAGCCCGCTCTAATTTAGGGGAGTTGACATGCATTCATGCCGGAAATGCGGAAATGGCATTATTTTTACTGATTTGTGAAAGAAAATAGCCTTTCTCGTTGTTTTGGTCAAAAATGTTCAGAATTTTGACTAAAAATGTTCATTGTATTCAATAACAATATTGTAAATTTGCGATATCGAAAACAACACTTTTTATTAACTTTTAAATCGTATTGAGCTATGAAAAAGATTCTACTCACGCTATCATTTGCGTTGGTGACAATGTACGCCAGTGCTTATTTCAAGGTGGGCAACATTTATTATCAGCCCGACGAACAGGCCGACGACGGCACCTGCTGGGTGCGCGATAGCCCCTATTATGGCGGCTATGATGGCTTGACCGACATCACGATTCCTGGCCGAGTGACCTACAACGGCAGGGAATATCGCGTGACCGCAATCAGCAACAATGCCTTCCAGAACGTGACTACGCTGCAGCGTGTGCGCCTGGGCTGGGGAGTGGAGGAGATCGACCCCTATGCCTTCGCAGGCTGCACGGGCTTGAAGTATGTGTTCTTGCCCAGCACGCTGACGTACATCGGCAACTATGCCTTCCAGAATTGCTCGTCGATGACCCAGATGGGTGTGGCAGCACCGACACCGCCCACGCTGTCAACCTATGCCTTGTCGGGCATGAAGACGTGTGAGATCGTCACGGCGATACAGACCAACGCCAGCAGCTACAATGCTGTGACCGCATGGAAGAATGCCGACAGCGACGGCTCGGTCTCCTATAGCGGCACCAAGGCCAACGACTTTGTCGAGAACAACATGTGCTATGTCATCACCAGTCCCGCTACAACGAGCAACAACGTCGACGTCACGCTGGTGGGCATCTCGTCAGGTGTGACCTATCTGCCTATGGCCTCTTCGGTCAATGACTATACCAACAGCACCTACGGTGGCGGCTCTTACATCTTTTGTAACTGGACCGAAATTGCCCCCTATGCTGCCTATGGCCACTCGACCTTGAAAACGATTGGCCGCAGCGACCTGGGCTCATACTTCCGTCTCAAGAAGGTAGGCGCTTATGCCTTCAACAGCTGCCACGCACTGACCGAGGTCAATATCTCGGCCCAGGAAATTGACAACTTTGCCTTCTACAATTGTTCCAACCTTGCTACCGTCAACCTGTACCTCAAGGGCAACGAGAGCTATGGTACAAAGAAGCTGGGCGAGCGCTGCTTTGCCCGCACCGCTGTCTCCTATCAATATATCCCGCAGTCGTTGACTGACTATGGAGATGGAGCCTTTGCCATGTGCAGCAACCTGGAGAACTTCGGTGTCAGCAGCAATAACACGCTCTTTGAGACCTTTGCCGGCTGGCTGTGCAGCCAGGACTACGAGACCATCTACCAGGTGGGCGCTGCCAACACCAGAGTGGGCAACGGCGGCTTCTACGGCATCACTAGGACCATCAAGCCTTGGTGCTTTGCCGGTTGCACCGCGACCGATATGCTGAAGATTCCCTATGGCGTCACGACGATTGGCAATTATGCATTCTATGATGCCATTATCACAAGTCTGCTCATTCCCAGTTCAGTAACGTCGGTTGGCAGCTATGCGTTCTGCTATATGAGCTATCTTGAACATCTCTACTACAATAAGCCCACTCCCACCTCGGGAGTGTCATTCAATGGACTGAAAAGCGGGTGCGTACTGAGCGTTCCCTACCAAAGCAGGAGTAACTATTCCAGCAATTCGACTTGGTCCAGCGCCTTCACTGGGGGCATCGACGGCAAAGCCTATGACCTGTCCAAGCTTGACGATGCGAGCAACACAAGGCTGTATTATACCGTGACCAGTGTAGGCTCTTATACCGACCCGGCGGTCACCTACCTCACGATGAATGGTCAAGTGAAAATCGTTCGCGGCGAAATGTCGGACACCTACAGCGGAACGATAGATATTCCCATGCGGTATTACTCCGACAATTTTAATGACTTCGCAATTACCGAGATTGATTATAGAGCATTCTATGTCTTTACCAGCCTGAAACAAATTTATGGTGGTGACTGCTTGAAAACGATTGGCGAAGAGGCCTTCTCGACATGTTTGTCGCTGACGACGGTAAACTTCCACAACCTGGTGAGTATCGGCAAGGATGCGTTCGAAGACTGCACGGCACTGAGTTCGTTCAATATGGGTAGCCGTCTTGAAAGCATTGGCGTCTCCTCATTCATCAACTGCAAGGCATTGACTGGAGAGATTTCATTGCCTGCGACGGTGACCAACATCGGCGCCTCAGCATTTGTCAATTGCACCGGTCTGCAAAGCATATTCGTGAACAGGACCGAAGCCACCACGTTTGGCAGGGATTTCTATCCCTCCAGCGTTGAAGGATTTGCATGCTATGTGCCTCTCAACCAATTCTACGATTTCTACTCCAAGATGAAGACAAACACTTATTCCTCGTCACCCACTACTGCGCCCAAGAAGCTGTTGCCATGGGTAAAACCCACCACCCAGTGGACCCCCATCTCGGTTCCTGTCGATGATAATATACTGCTGCCCGCCACCGGCGAGTTCTATATCGCCACAGACTACAGCAGGCCCCATAGTTCGCTGGTCAAGACCCTTTTGAACAACAACAAGGGCATCAAGGGCTATGAGGGCATGTTGCTCAAGGGCACGGTGGGGACCATCTACCGCTTCCGCCGCAAGACGGACGTCAGCAACTACACCTATGTAGAACCTTCCAACAACATTCTGAAAGGCGTGACCGGTGCCAGCCAGACGCTGACCTATACCTCAGCGGGACCGTGGTACTACACATTCAACGGCTCAGACAGGTTCGCCAAGGTGACCTCATCTAAAACGCTGAACAGCGGTTCGGCCTACGTGCAGCTGTCATCCGACGTCATCGGTCCGGTATCGTCAGTGCCCGCCGTCTATATCGAGAACACCGCCACGCTCTACAACTTGTGGATCAACGGTGTGATGGTGACAAGCCTGAACTGCAACAACCTGTCTGTCATTGACGGCGTGAGCGGCACGGTGACCTATACCCCTGGCACCAACACGTTGAAACTGAGCAACGCCACCATTGTCTCCACCACGTCAACCGATTTGGCAGCTAACATCATCAATCAAATCAGCGACTTGAAGATCAACGTTATCGGGACCAACACGCTCCGGGATACATCAGGAAGTTCTGCTTCACTCGTTGCCAGCGAGTCGACCTCAATAACGGGAACGGGAGAAGTGAATTTCATCAGCACACAAAAAACCGGTTGCCGCGTGGGCGATGGCAAGACGCTGACCATCAGTGGCGGAGCTAAAGTCAACATCTCGGGCCTTAACTACGGCCTCTTTGGTAGCGGCACCACGAGCAAACTGGTCGTGAGCGGAGCAACGACCAAGCTGACAGCTAAGGGTACCAACAACGCTTCGATCTATCGCATGAAGGCCACATTGAACAATGGCCTTGCTATCACCGAACCTGCAGGAGCCTACTTCAACAGTGCGGGCACTGTGGTGTCAAGCGGCGGTATGGTAATTTCAGGCACCAATGTTGTCATCAGCAAGCCTACCGCGATGCGTGGCGACGTTGACAACAACGGCACGGTTAACATCAGTGACGTCACAGCATTGATCAATTACCTGTTGACCCACGACGCTACAAACGTCAATGTCTCTGGTGCCGATTGTGACCAGAGTGGCTCAGTCACCATCAGCGACGTGACAGTCCTCATCAACTACCTGTTGACTCACAGTTGGTAATGCTCGCGTTGCTCGCTGATTAGAGTTCAGTGATGAGTGAGACATCCGCTTTCCTTGGTCTCACGCTAAGACGCTAAGTCGCTAAGTCGCTAAGATTACATGAATTGGCATCCGCGCTCCTGTCAAACGGAGCGCGGATGTCTCTTTTCTATGTTACCTGTACGCAAAATGTTGCGTCTCGTTGCTAGAGACTATGAATTGTCAAGCGGCGCGACTGCCCGGGAGACGCAAAATTTTGCGTCTCTACATTTTGACTTGAATTGATTTAACTTTCTTTCTATTGATGATGCCAAATTCTTGCACACTGTTGTTGTTATTTTGCAGCGTGAAAAGGTCGCAAGGCCACCCGAGGGCCTAAAAGACTTTAAGGACCTTAAAGACCCTAAGGTCCTTAAAAAAAACTAAAACTAACAACTAACAACTTAAAACTTATAACGACTATGACTGAGCAGATTTTGAAACAAGAAGTGATGATTGACGGGCAGCAGGTATTGAGCATCGCCACGCCCGACATCGTGAGCAACCAAGTAGCCGAGAGTGCACCCCACACTCCGCGCACCGTTGAGGTAGACCCCATGAAACTTCAGGTGATGCAGAACGCGGTGGCCAAGATTGAGAAGGCCTTCGGGACCTGTGCAATCATGCGAATGAACGACGAGAGCGTTGAGGACGTTGACGTCATCCCCACCGGCTCCATCGGGCTGGACCGCGCCCTGGGCGTGGGAGGCTATCCCCGAGGACGCATCGTCGAGATTTACGGCCCCGAGTCGTCAGGCAAGACCACGCTGGCGCTGCATGCCATCGCACAGGCGCAGCAGATGGGCGGCATCGCTGCCTATATCGATGCCGAGCACGCCTTTGACCGCTCCTATGCCGAAGCCGTCGGCGTGAACACGCGCAACCTGTGGATCTCACAACCCGACAACGGCGAGCAGGCCCTGGAGATTGCCGACCAACTCATCCGCAGCGCCGCCATCGACGTCATCGTCATCGACAGCGTCGCCGCCCTTACCCCCAAGGCCGAAATCGAGGGCGAGATGGGCGAAAGCAAGATGGGCCTGCAGGCTCGCCTGATGAGCCAGGCGCTGAGGAAACTCACTGCCACCATCTCCAAGACCCGCACCTGCTGCATCTTCATCAACCAGCTGCGCGAGAAGTTGGGCGTGATGTTCGGCAACCCCGAGACAACGACCGGCGGCAATGCGCTGAAGTTCTACAGCAGCGTGCGCCTCGACATCCGCCGCCTGGCACACATCAAGGACGGCGAACGCGTTCTGGGTGCCCAGACGCGCGTCAAGGTGGTCAAGAACAAGGTCGCCCCACCCTTCCGCAAGGCCGAGTTTGACGTTATCTACGGCACGGGCATCTGTCGCGAGAGCGAGATTCTGGACATGGGCGTCGAGGCCGGCATCGTCAAGAAGAGCGGCGCGTGGTTCAGCTGGCAGGACATGCGCCTGGGCCAGGGTCGTGAGGCCGCCAAGCAGTACCTCATCGACAACCCCGACACCGCCGACGCCATCGCCGCTCTGCTGCAAGCCACCACATGAACCTTACCCTACATACCATGAAAAGCACACTTTGATTATTTAGGCAAGGAGCTGTGTCATAATTCGCCTCGTGATTTTTAATCGGCCTGACGGCCGAGAAATTAAACAAAATTTATATAAAAATTAAACAAGATAGCATTTTTATTTAATTTTATTAATAATTTTTGCTTAATTTCTCGCGCGAAGCGCGACTTAATTTGCAACGAATGAATTATGACACAGCACCTTGACCCTTTGGCGGGGAAAAAATGCCAACAGACCATCTGTCCCCGCTCACGGAGCTTATTTTCTGATTTCTATTCCTGGGCAGGAGGCATGGGATTCTGTTCCTGGAAGTAAGCCTTGAGTATGCCCTCTGCCATGCCCTCGCGGTTGTCCAGGTCCTTCACGACAACACCTTTCTCCAAGAGCAGGATGCGGGAGGAGATGTCGGTGACGAAACTGAGGTTGTGGCTGGAGATGAGCACGGTGGAACCCAACTCGCGGTTCTGCTGTTCGATGAGGCGGGCTACGATAATCTGGGACGACGGATCCAGGTAGTTGAAGGGCTCATCGAGAATAAGCACCTTGGGCTGAATCATCATAGCCCCAATGATGCCGACTTTCTGACGGTTGCCTTGTGAGAAGTCCTTCAGGAATTTGCTGGTGCCCATGATTTCACCGTGCATCAGCGGTTCGAAGGGCTTCAGACGCTGCTCCAGCGTGTCCTTGTCAATGCCGTAGAGGCGTCCGATGAAGGAGAAATATTCCTCGGGGGTGAAGAAGTCGATAAGGAAATTGCCGTCAATGAAAGAACCCGTATAGGTCTTCCACAGATCGTCCTGATCCACCCGCCGGCCGTCGCTCTCCACATAGCCCGAGCTGGCACCGATTACATCGAGGATAAGACGCATCAGCGTGGTCTTGCCAGCACCGTTATTCCCCACCAGACCAATCAGTTCGCCCGAGGCCAGCGTCAGTTCGGGAATGTCGAGCACCGTGACCCAGTCATACACTTTCTTGAGGTTTGTTATCTTGATATCCATCTGTCCTAAATATTAAAACTCTAAATTATTTCAAATACCTCTCCATATTCTCATACCGATTGTTCTTCCACTTCTGCGCCAGCAGGCGGATGCAGGGACGGTGAATAGCCAGTGCGGCAAGGCCAATGGCTGCCATTACGGCGTCACCCCACAGCGGTGGCAACGCGAGGGTACAAATTACATAAATAGCCAACGGGATAAACAGAACGAACGAATATATGGTCACGCGCATATTTGCTCCCTGATAGTTAAAGAAGGACGACGTGAACAGGTCCAAGCGTGTGGAGAACAGGCACGTGGGCATCATCAACAGACTCTGGCCGCAACCCAATAGCAGAATCAGGGCCAATAGCGCCGTAGGCCGCAGCCCCATGAAGAAAATAGCTGGGATAAGCAATACTGCCGTGCACAACGTGAGTAGGATGAAGAACTTGTACTTGTTCAGTAACACGTGCTCGATGGAATAAGGCTTGGTCCACAAACCGTGGAAGTAGTTGCCCTCGATACCGAACACCCATTGACCCAGAAACAGCGTCGGCCAGCATAATAGGAAGTACAGAGGGATGAAAACACGAACTGAACCATCGGCAGGCATCGTATAGCTCTGCAGAAGAAATATGATGGTGAAAAAGATTATCGGGAAGCGAAAACGCTTGCTGCGCCACACGCTCAGGTATTCAGTAGAAAAGAGTGTCACGTCGCCCACCGAGCGAACGGTGTTGGCATGCTGCTCATGCTCGTCATAGGCGCGCATGTGGCAGAAGTAGAGGTAGAGCAAGCCCGTCAGCACAATGTCCAGCACGATGAACAGAACAAGTTCGGTCCACGGCGAACCGGGCAAATGAAACATCTTGGCCATCACAACCAGGAAGTAGCCCAAGCCCATCATGCCCAAGTAATAAACCACCGCTCCGACCCACAACGGCAGCGAATGGTTGATGTCAGGAGCCTTGTGGATGCCAGCCACCAGCCACGACAGCATCAACGTCTGCACCAATGCGGCAACAACGGCCAGAACCGTAATTCCGGCGGGCAGCAGCCATGCGCCCACCAGAGCGATGAACATCGGCATAAGCAAGTTCCAAGGGTCGGCAGCGAGCACGATGGCTATGAATCGGTTCCACACTTGAGATGGAACGGGCTTGGTGCGCAGGAAGTCATCCATCACCACAGCATCGGTGTTCCACATCAGCTTCAACATGAAATCGGGCAGTGCCAGCATCGATATCACCGCAACAGCCAGAGCGCCAAGCGGCAACTTGTCCAACAGATCGGCCAACAAATCGCGACTTACGTAGAGCACGGACACAATCATCAGCAGCATGACACCAGCGAGATAAAGCACCACCAGGAATTTCTTCCAACTGAAGTTGCGGCGCCACTGGATATACCTTAAGGATAATAATTGCTTCAACATGGCTACAAAGATATATAAAAAAAACGAAGGTTAAAATGACCCTTTAAATCCGTGGGGAAAAGGCGGAGTCAAGTCGTGGGAGTAGCTGTTCGCTTGATCTCGCCAACAGGTGGCTTGTCTTTGATGTTGTCCCTCTTGTCCGATTTTAAGTGTGGCGGGTGAGGCGGGCAAGGTAGTCGTAGTGGGGACCACGCATGAGGATGTCGCAGTGGAAGCCATGGGCAGCGGCCTGCTCGCGCAAGGTCTCGGCATCGATGAAGAGCCAGGGGAACGGTTCGCCCTTGATGGACTTGTACTGCATCTGGTAAGTCAACTCGCCATAGTATCCCTCTATGCCTGTTAGGTCAATGATGCCGTCCTCGTCCTCATAGAGATAGCACAAGTCACTGGAATCACACAGCAACTGTCCGCCAGGAGCCAAGAGATGGTTCACCTGCATGAAGAAGGCCGGCAGGCGGGATATGGTGCCCACGATGCCAATGCCGTTCATCAGCATGAGAATCGTGTCATACTGACCGTCAAAAGTAAAAAAGTCCTGCTCGAGCACGTCACGGACACCGCGCTGGCGCATCGTCTCAACCGCCAGCGGTGAGATGTCAATGGCTGTCACACGCTTTTCCATCGCCTGCAATACCAGCGTGTGGCAACCGGCTCCGGCTCCCACGTCAAGAATATGGCCACTGGCCACCTTGAGCGCCTCCTGCTCAATGGCAGGCATCTCATCCAGGGTGCGGAAAAGTGTAGCGACAGGTATCTCGTCCTCGTCAAACATCGGGGAGAACACACGCAGCTGTGACGCCTTGCCCGTAGCATGATAGTCGGCGATGGCTTGGCCCATCGGGTCTTGATCACTTCTCATGATTGTCTATATTTATAGTCTATAGTGGCTACAGTACCTATAGAGTTGTATCTTCACTTTTCACCATGTGGTAGCCCATCGACTTGAGCTGGACAGCCATACCCATCTGGAACATCGTGTGCAAGCAGGCAACATAGGCCTTGAACGCCTCGACAGTGCCTGGTTCAATGTCCAATGCAAACAGAGCACGCTTCACACGCTCGGCGCAGTCGCCCACAAGGTTCTGCATCTGCTCGGCATCATCGCCATGCAGGTCAAGCACCTCGTCGAGGATATACTCATCAAGGTTGTCATATCCCCGCTTGTCCCTGAGCATCAGGTACAGGTCATCCACCTTGTCATAGCGTTCCCAGTCAGTATCCCAGAATTTTGCCACCGCCATCGCGATAAACATCATCCATCCCAGTGAAGCAACAGGATAGCTGGCAAATTCACGTGCTCCGTCAGGCAAATAAGCCTCGGCAATGGCTGGCCACTTGCTCTCCACGTCAGGACATTCGGGCATACGCTCATCTACCGCATCGCGTTTAACCAAGTAGCGATGCAGGTCTTCAAGTAATTTTTCTGCAAAATCTTCCATATCTATATGCTATTTCGTACAAAAGAACCGTCCCTCTGTACGAAAATCACTCTGCAGTGGGCTGCAGTCGGTCAGGTGCGGGTGAGGAACTGTCACCGCTCTCAATTTCTTTGTCGATGGCTTCAAACTTGCTATGCTGACTCTTGTACTCGGGCACAAACTCCTTCATGGCATAAATCATGCTGTGGATGTCACCTTTAGCTGCAAAATTGATGATGGCTTCAATGTTGGCACACACATCCTTGTAATTGTAGGTCTTGACCTTGGCAATCATGATTTTCTTGTTGACGGTGGCAGTGGTCTTCTCCTTGTCGTTGAGCAGTTCCTCGTAGAGTTTCTCACCGGGTCTGAGGCCGATTTCCTCAATCTTGATATCAACATCGGGTTTGAGTCCTGCCAACGAAATCATGCGCCGTGCCAGGTCATAGATTTTGACTGGCTCGCCCATATCAAAGATGTAAATCTCGCCACCACTGCCCATGCAACCAGCCTCAAGCACCAGCGAGCAGGCCTCGGGGATGGTCATGAAGTAGCGGATGATTTCCTTGTGGGTGACGGTTACCGGACCACCGGCAGCAATCTGCTTGCGGAACAACGGAATCACCGAACCGTTGCTGCCCAACACGTTACCGAAGCGGGTGGTAATAAACTGGGTCTTCTTGCCCTCCTTCCGAGCTTGATAGAACAGCGACTGGCAGTAGATCTCAGCTAAGCGCTTGGTGCAGCCCATGACATTGGTGGGATTGACAGCCTTGTCGGTAGAAATCATCACAAATTTATAGACATTGTACTTCAATGCCAGGTCAGCCACATTGCGAGTGCCCATCACATTGGCCAGGATGGCCTCGCTAGGGTTGATCTCCATCATGGGCACATGCTTGTAGGCAGCGGCATGGAAGACATATCGAGGACGGAACTTGACAAATGCTTCCTCCACACGAGCACGGTTGCGAACATCACCCATAAACAGCTCAATGTGGGCGTTGGGGTGACTCTTCTTCATCTCCAATGAGATGTCATGCATGGGCGTCTCGGCCTGGTCATAGAGCACGATCTTGCTTGCACCATAATTGGCGACCTGACGAACGATTTCGCTACCGATAGAGCCACACGCGCCAGTAATAAGTACACAAGAGCCCTTGATATGCTCGCTCACCAACGGATTATTCAGCACGATGGGATCACGGCCAAGCAGATCCTCGATCTGCACTTCCTTGATATAGGTCGAGATACCATTATTGGATTCCTTGTCGCCTGCTTGCTCAAATTCAGCGACCCTGTTCATGGAGAGCAGGGCGATATCATTCTTGATGAAGAAGTCGGCAAAGCCGCTGCTCATCAGGTTGGTGCTCTTTGAGTCAAAAATCAAGGCATCAATATTATTCTCAGCGAACAAATCACCCATTCTGGTCGGGTCAAAACGATAGACCTTGAAGCCGTTAATCTCGGAATTCTCGGGCCCCGCCTTGATGCTAAGCAATCCCACGGGAAGGTACTTACCGCCTATCTCGCCCTTGAGGGCGTTAGCGAGGAAGACCGACGAGAACGAGGTACCCAATACAAGGACACGTTTTCGACCTGTGGTAGCGCTGTTCATCCGCATATACAAGTATTTGATACACAGACGCTCAATCATCATAATGGAGAACGACAGTGCACCGATGATGAGGATATCCCAGAACTTCATGAATGGTGCTCCAGTCACCGCAACCTTCACTATGTTAATGCCGGTGAGCACTAACGTAGAAACGACAATAACCATGAAGATGCGATACAAGTCCTCAATGACCGACAAGCGGATGACGCAGGTATAACTCTTGGAAATATAAGTGATTGCGAAATAGACAATTAGGACAATAGAGGCATTCAACAGAATCGTCTGTGACGGCAGAACGGTGTGCAATGAGTACATGTCGGCAATCACTGTCGCGATGTAGCATACCAAGACGATAAGCATATCGAGCAACAAGATTATCCAACGAGGTGTTGTCTTAACCTTAAAGGCCCTGAAAAGCCTCAAATCCAGTAGTTTATCTATCAATTGTTCCATCTTTTGCGAATACTAGTTCAAGTGCTCCTTCATGTAGCGTGGTCACATTGTATAATGACACACAATCTCCAAATCAGATCACAAAGGTTTAAGCCACAAAAGTAATGATTTTATTTCATCCGACAATAATATCCCGAAAAAATCATCTTTAGCACAAAAAATATCGACATAAACCACTTCCGATATTAATAATTTTCCTAATTTTGTCAGTTTAAAATCAAAAAGATAGCAATGAAACTCAAATCAAACAGATATTCACCCTTGGTTCTGACGCTGGTGTTTTTGTCAAGCCTGATGCTTACATCATGCTTCGGCGAAGAGCCTGAATACTGTGAGGCCGACATCGAGACGGCAACACTGCATGTGGACGATCCCTCACAGTTTTTCTTCCAGGCCACCGACTCCACCCAGACCGTTTTCTCGACCGACAGCGTCATCACCTTCACTGTGCGTGGCGATGCCGACGTGAGTGCGCTTGCTCCCGTTTTCACGCTGTCGCCAGGTGCGACCGTGAGTCCTGAGAGCGGTAGCGTCCATGACTTCTCTGGTGGTCCTGTACGCTATACGGTGACTTCACAGGACGGCAAGTGGCAGCGCCATTATCGCGTCAGCGTGGTGCCGACGATGATTACTGTCGCCGACACGCTGTTCTACAACTTTGAGCATTATGAATTAGAGCCTACCTACCGTCGTTTCTACATGTGGCACAATACACTGCCCGATGGCTCACTGGGCAATGACTGGGCAACAGCCAACGACGGCTTCCGCATCTCGATGGGTAGTGCCGCCCCTATGGACTACCCCACTACCCCGCTGGAAAATGGATATGACGGTGCTGCAGTGTGCCTGACAACCCGTGACACGGGACCCTTCGGCAGGATGGCCAATAAGCGGTTGGCCGCCGGCAATATGTTCCTTGGCACATTTGACATCAAGATCGCGATGAGCGACCATCTGCACGCCACCCGCTTCGGACTGCCGTTCACGAGCCGTCCTGACCGCTTCACGGGCTACTATACCTTTGAGCCGGGCGCGACCGTACAGGACTTCTACGGCAATCCCATCGTCGGCAGGGTGGACTCGGCTGACGTCTATGCCGTCTTCTACCGCAACCACGATGCAGCAGGCAACGAGGTGGTACTCTACGGCGACAATGTGCTCTCGAGTGACCTGATTGTCGCTGTGGCCGAAATGGATTACGTCGCACCAACGGACCAATGGACACCATGGGATATCAAGTTTGTATATCGCCAGGAGGTTGATGAGCAGTTGCTTGCCAACCGTGGTTATAGCCTTGCCATCGTATTCTCGTCGAGTTCGGCAGGCGGTAAGTTTATCGGAGCCATTGGCAGCCGATTGTGTGTTGACAAGGTGCGCCTCATCTGCACACACGAGGAATAGAGTTATAGGAGTTAATGATGATGACAAACATGAAGATTCATATCAAACATATATTGTTCATCGCTTTGATGATTGCCGCCTCAACGCTCGGTGCCAGTGCCTCGGTGCTCGACAGCCTGAGTTATGATGCACGTCTGGGCTACACGGTGGGCGGCACTATACCCACCCACATCGGCAAAGAAATACGCGGCATCAACAGCTTCAACCCCGGCTTAAACTTCTCACTGTCTGCCGAGGCCACCCTGCCGCTTAAAGGCCGCTGGTCCTTGCATTCTGGACTGCGTTTGGAGCTGGGTAGTATGGACGTGGACAGCCGCGTCAAGAACTATGAAATCGAGGTCGTCAGAGGCGATGAGTCACTCAGTGGCATTTTCATGGGCAACGTTCGCATCAAGACCACTCAGCGCCGCCTATCCCTGCCATTGCAGGCACAATACAACTTCAGCGACGAGTTCTGCCTGCGCGGTGGCTTGTTCATGGGATGGCTCTTCAGCCGCAAGTTCTGGGGCTGGGCCTACGATGGTTACCTGCGTGAAGGCACGCCCGTCGGTGCCAAAATCGAGATGGGACGTGAGCCAGGTGACCGTGGTGACTTTGACTTCGACCAGAACATGCGTCACATGCAATGGGGGCTTGACGTCGGTGCCGACTGGCAATTCACCCGCCGTTGGGGATTGTTCGCCGAGTTGACCTATGGCTTCAGCGGCCTGTTCAAGAGCGATTTTCACTCGGTTCAGCCGTTGCGTCCGATGTACGGTTCACTGGGCGTCTCTTACCGCATCAAGTAAAAAATCAAAGATAGATGGCATCCAGTTCAAATATGGAGATTACTAAATATTCCCCCTCTAAGATTAGAGGGGGCAAGGGGGCATTGAAAACCAACGAACAAGAAAGAATTGTCCACGTTTTCAATACTCCCGAGATGAAAGCCCACAGACGGGAACTCCGTGCTAATGGGACTCCAGCCGAACGAGCTCTTTGGAACTGGCTGAAAAGCAAGCAGATTAGAGGCCTCCAATTTCGTCGTCAATTCAGTGTTGGCCATCATATCTTGGACTTTTACTGTCCTGCTTTGAAACTTGCCATTGAACTTGATGGTGATTACCACTATCACATGGCCATGCCTGAACAAGACTGGAAGCGAGACCAAGAACTCTTGTGCAAACACGGAATCAAAACGCTCCGTTTTGAGAACAAAACTGTGTTTGAGCATCCAAGGATTATAATCAATGCTATATTAGCAGAGCTTGATAAATCGACGAACTGCTCTAGTGGGAGGGTCAACGCCCCCCAGCCCCCTCTAATCTTAGAGGGGGAGCTGGACAAAACGGCTCAACATCTGAAAAAGGACGCCCTTGGGATCAACGCCCCCCAGCCCCCTCTAATCTTAGAGGGGGAGCTGGACAAAACGGCTCAACATCTGAAAAAGGACGAGCCTGGGGTCAACATCCCCTAACCCTCTAAGATTAGAGGAGGAGTTTTACTCAACTGAAGAATAACTGAAACTTTTAATAATAGTATTTTAAGATTTAAGATGAAGAAATTATTTTTGACAATTTGTTTGGCTGTGACGGCCGTGCTGGCCCTCCAAGCTGAATCATTCACCGGCAACATCGTTGTGAACAGGAACGGACAGACCAATAACGCTAACGTCACAGTAAACGTGACACAGCAAACTAATGGTTTGTACACACTCGTGCTGCAAGTCCCCACTTTTGGCACTATGACAATGACAGACGTACATTCTGCCTATCGCAGAGGGTTCACCGTCTATAGCGCAGAGCGCGAAGTGGCTACCAACTTTGGCACTATGCGCACTATCCTGTTTGCCCGCACCATCGACGGCATGATGACCGCCGATGTTGCTATCCCCGCCCAGAACACCACCATGCGGTTCAACACCGTGGGTGACCACTTCCAGATGCCCAACAGCGACATGGAAGATTGGAACAGCAGCTATACCAACGAGCCCAACCGCTGGCACGGTTTCAAGAGCGCTGGCGGCACTTTTGCCAGCACATCGGCTAACATTGCCAGTCTTGGCTCCAGTACTGACGTTCGTCCTGGTGCAACAGGCCACAGTACAGTCCTTACCGCTGGCTCATTCATTGGTATCGTTGCCAATGGCACCATGACCAACGGTAAACTCATGGCAGGATCATATGAAGCCGCCAGCCCCGACAATCATGCCGAGATGGATATGGCCAACGGCACTAATGACTTCTACATGCCGTTGTATGCCAAGCCTGATAAGTTCAACGTATGGTTGAAATACACCCAGGGCACTGCCAATGCCAACAACAAGGCTAACGTAAGCGTCAAGACCTTTGACGGCACCTACTATCAGGAGCCCACCGACAAGACCTACACCAACTTGTCGGGCAGCATTGTGGGTGGCCCCATCGCAGTGTGTGACTGGACCCATTTCTCATTTGACTTTGACTACGACAGCTACGCTGCCAATGGTGCCAGCACCAATGCTATCTTTGTGACCTTCTCGACCAACGGCATTCCCGGTCATGGCAGCAAGAATGATGCTGTCTATGTTGATGACATGGAGCTGGTTTATCTGGGCAACATGACCGACCTGCGCTACCAGGGTACCACCATCGCTGGCTGGAATCCCGCTGTCACTGAATACAGCATGGAGATCGACGGCGAGCCCAACCTGGACGACTTTGATGGCACCTTTGAGGGCGTGAGCGCCGTGCTCACCAAGTCGATGGAACAGAACGCCGACGGTAGCTACCGCATCGCCATCAGCATCGTTTCGGCCGACTTGCAGAACGCAGCCTGCTACATCATCAACGTGACCAAGCCTGCTCAGGAATTCGTTCTCGGTGATGTGGACAATAGCGGAACTGCCAACATCAGTGATGTGACTGCCCTGATTAATTACCTCTTGAGCGGCAATGCCGAGGGTGTCAACCTCCAGGCTGCCGACGTGGACCGTGACAATAAGGTCAACATCAGTGATGTGACTGCCTTGATCAACTTGCTGTTGTCAGGTAATTAATTCAATTTCTATCGAACAACATTAATAATTGAAATTATACTTTTTATCACAATGAAGAAGTTTTTATCAGTTATGGCAGCCGCGTGCTGCGCTATGGCACTGAATGCCACTATCTACACCTGCCACGTTAAAGTCACTATCAACAGTACTGTTACTGAGCAGGAAGAAGTGCAAGTGGAGGTCAATGAGAACAATGGAGCTTATGACCTGGACCTGAAGAACTTTGTCCTCATCTCAGAAGGTGTAGCCATGCCCGTGGGCAACGTCACCGTGACGGGTGTTGAGGGCGTTGACGAGCATGGATTTACCAAGCTCAACTTCAATGGCACAATCAACATCACCGAGGGTAATGACCCCCAGTATGACTTCTGGATGGGCCCGATGCTCGGCCCGGTTCCCACCGTTGCTACCGCCCGCTTTATTGACACGGCTATCAGCGGAGACCTTTTCATCGACCTGAGCTCAACGATGAACCAAATCATCAGCGTGTCAATCTTTGGCGTTGCTCCAGCCAGCGAAGGCCTTGAGGGTGACGTGAACAAGGACAGTGAGGTCAATATCGCCGACGTGAACCGCGTGGTTGATATCATCCTGAGTAAATAAGTTGGACGCTTAACATTTTTTGCAATGAAAAGATTCTATTACATGGCAGTCCTCTTGATCGCAACTGCACTGTCATTCACCTCGTGCGGCAGCGATGAGCCCAAAGAGCATGTCACGGCTACCGCTACCTACAACATGACGTTCTCTCAGGACCTGCTTGATGCTTGCAACGTGTTCATCACCTACAAGGCCGAGAACGGACGCAACGTCATGGAAGCAATCACCAGTCCCTGGTGGACCAAGTCCATCACCAGCGACAAGTTCCCCGCCGAATTTGGTGTGATGTACAAGTTCAGCACCAAATCGGATGCAGAGCTGATCAAAGAGAAGTATGACCTCGAGGCTTCCATCATGTTCAGAATGATGACCTCCAATGGGGCCAGCTACTCTAACACGGTGACCATTATCGATGCCAAGGGCGTTGCCAAGGACAAGGTACTCAGCACCCTTGATAAGCAGAGTGGTAAGTCCATCGGCTATAAAGTGACCATCAACGGCAACGTTTCACCGGCCAACAATATGGATTACGATTAAAGTAGTATTGACGACATACTGACTATGTGTAGAGGCGCAAAATTTTGCGCCTCTGCTTTTTTGGGGAAGCCTCACTTAACAGGCTCCATGTGGATGGTAACGTGGGTTTGAGCGCCAAAGCGTTGTCTGATTCGCTGCTCGATGGCTGTAGCTCGGTCATGGGCAACTGAGAGCGGCAGATTACCGTCCATTCGCACGTGGGCCTCAATGGCAAAGCGGTTGCCGATGCGACGTGTACGCAGGTTATGCGGCTCACTCACGTCGGGGAATGAACAGATGATGTCCTCAATTTCCTTCTCAATATCACCAGAGAGCGAAGACTCAGTGAGTTCACCCACGCTTGAACGCAACAAGCCAACAGACACCTTGATCAACAACGCGCCCACAAATACCGAGGCCAACGGGTCAAGGACCGTCCAGCGGTTTCCCAGCAGGATGGCTCCGCCGATGCCCACCGTAGTTCCTATGGACGATAGGGCGTCGCTGCGATGGTGCCAAGCATTGGCAACAACAGCTTGTGAATCCAG
Source organism: uncultured Prevotellaceae bacterium (assembly GCA_900318645.1). Taxonomy (GTDB): domain Bacteria; phylum Bacteroidota; class Bacteroidia; order Bacteroidales; family Muribaculaceae; genus Sodaliphilus. Next base: position 12,852 of record ONLH01000019.1, on the reverse strand, counting down.
CTTCTTGCCACGCCTGACCGTATATTGATATAGCAGTTCCTTGACAAGAATCGAGATGATAGCGGCAGCAAGCGCCAGCCACCCGGGAGCAGCAAGTTTCTTACCGCCAGCCCAATCGATGAGCTTGGCAACACCCGACACGATAATGCCCGTCGCGGCAGCCAGCAATGCCAGACCGATGATGAACGAGGCAAAGGTCTCGTACTTGCCGTGCCCATAGTCATGGCTAACATCCTGCGGTTTGGCGCTCACATGGACAAAGGCCAGCACGACGACGTCAGTAATAAAGTCAGAGAGCGAGTGAACGGCATCGGCAATCATCGCCGAGCTATGTCCCATGATACCCGCAATAAACTTGAAGGTCAACAGCGCCACATTGCCCGCACTGCCCACCAGCGTCACCTTATATATCTCTTTCTCTCGATTCATAACATCACGACAAAGATAGTCCTTTTTATTGGCATGACCTAACTAAAACCGACATATCTGTCAGTGACAAGTGTATCAAGACTTCAGTTATAACGTCAAAAAATGACATTATAACACATTATCACACTAGTATAACTTTTGGAACACTTCTTGTTATTATATAATAAATTAAAATTATCTTATGAAATATGCTTTAGTAAATAATCAACGTGTTGAAGCACAAAAAGGCATGAAAGGTATCTGCCCTGTCTGCAAACAGCCTGTAATTGCAAAATGTGGACAATTTAAAGTCAATCATTGGGCGCATTCAAAATCAAATAATTGTGACAGCTGGTGGGAATCAGAAACCGAATGGCATCGAACTTGGAAAAATCTTTTTCCTGAAGAATGGCAAGAAGTTATTGCTTATGACGAGAATACGGGTGAAAAACATGTGGCCGACATCAAAACGGATCAGGGCTTTGTCATTGAATTTCAACATTCTCAGATTAGACCAGAAGAAAGAATTTCTCGCGAATTGTTCTATAAAAACATGTTATGGGTAGTTGATGGATCAAGATTAAAATTAACTTTCCCTCGATTCTATAAAGCATTCCACAATGGCAACATTCATCTTATTCCCGAAACAAATATTTTCTATTTATTTCATGCGGATGAATGTATACCTAAGGAATGGCTTAATTGCAACGTTCCAGTTATAATGGACTTCAAAAGCTCAACTCACCATGAACATTTGAAAATTTTAAAAGAGGGTGAAGTGAAAAGCTTTCTTTGGTGCATTTTACCTATTAAATCAAATTCATTAACTATCCTTTATAAACTAGACAAAGAAGAATTAATAAAGTACATTACAAGTGGGGGATTAGTTTTTCATTATCAAAATATTATTGATCGAGTGATTGAGGTACTATCGCCCCAAAAACAAGTCACCTATAGTTATAAGCCTTTGAGACGAGGAAGACGATGGAATCTTTGAGCTCAACGAAAAAGACGTGGTGACATTTGGCTTTATATGCTGTGGACAGGATATAAATCAGCATATTCTGTACGGCGCTCGGCAAAGGCTGATTTTGTTGATCTGAATAGGACAGCAATGTGATATGGTCACTAATCTCTAATCATCAATTATTGGGTTAAAGTCCCATAATTGACCACAAAAGGCCCTCATATTTTGACCGATTTCGGCACATATCAATCAAATTGCTGATTTATGCTCAGCACCTTGCTATTTCTAACCAAAACTTTTTTCCCCACCCAACCATTGTCCGCATCTAAAAAAAACGAGTCCCCACCGACTGACATCGGCAGGGACACGCTATAATGATTAAATTGTATACAATTTACAAGTACGGCTCAATAACACTGTCCTTTACGCGGTCATAAATGACAGCAACGGGAAGCTCATCGGAAGTAAGTGTCAATTTGTTGCCATTCACTTCAAAAGTAAATTTCTCGTTAATGGTTACACCATCTTCAGAGTAAGTCACGGTCATCTTATTACCAGAAACGGTATATGTTCCATGCTCAACTTCAACTTCAACGCCAATTTCACCTTCGTAAATATCCACTGAATGCCATTTGCCGTCTTTAGTAAATTGAACCAGATTCTCAAAGGACTCACCATCTTCAGCGATTGCTTTAACCTGCCAAGTGCCAACGAGATCAGAGCTCTTGGGCTCATCCTTATCATCACCACAAGAAACAAAACTAACTGAAACCAAAGTCAGCATCATGACTGACAGGAATAAATAAAACTTTTTCATAAATGATAATTGTAAATAAAAAATAGTTAATAAAAAATAACCTAAAATTTCTGTGATTATACTTATTCTTGTATTGCTATAGACCTTTACAAATAGGGTTCAATGACGCTGGCATTGACACGGGTGAGAGTGATAGTTTCCCAACCAGACAGTAGCTCTAATTTGTCACCCTCCACAGCATAGCTGAATTCAATGGTCTCACTCTTATCACTAAACAAGGGAGTGGGATCAATAGTGACAATCAATTGATTACCCTTTACGCTATATGTTCCATGAAAAACAAAGTGTTCAGGCATGCCTTCCGCCCCGATGAATTTTGCCACTTGATGATACTTTCTGTCCTTGGTAAATTGAAACAGCAGTACAGTATCATCGAACATATCAGGGTCATCGTATTGCCATGTCCCAACAATTTCAGCAATCTCAAGCTCGGGCTCGTCGTCGCCGCAAGCAGCAAAACCGACAGAAACCAGGGCCATCAACATGACCATCAATGCATAATAGCACTTCTTCATCATAAAGAGAATTAGAATCTTAATTCCTCATATAGGCGGCCTGATCGGCAGGGTTGAAGCTGCCGATGAAGCGTGAGTGGCGTGCCACCTCGGCCTCACCCATATTGACATAGACCTTGGCGCTGTCCATGAACAGGTCGGGCTCATTGCTGGCATCACCGATGAGCAGGTAGCCCATGATGATGTGACCCAGCATCTCGACCAGACGACGGGCGTGGAAGGTAATGTACTCGGGATCCTCAACAGCCTGGACCTTAGCGAAGGTCTCCTCATAGAGGGCGGTCATGGCCTCAAGCTTGGCGCGCATGGGAGCAACGGCCTCGCTGTACTCGCGGGCAGCATACTCCTTAATCTGGTTCAGATAGGTGCCCGTGGTGACGTGGCGGATGGCTGCAACCACCTGCAGCTGGGTCGTACCCTCGTAGATGCTGGTAATGCGAGCATCACGGTAGATGCGCTCACAGGCGTAGTCACGCATGAAGCCGCTACCACCGTGAATCTGCACGCAGTCATAGGCGTTCTGGTTGCAGAACTCACTGGTCATACCCTTGGCCAGCGGCGTGAAGGCGTCGGCCAGGCGGTTATAGGCCTTCATGGTCTTGCGCTCCTCGGGGGCGAGGGTACGTTCACGACTGATGGCCTCCAGCGACTTGTACATGTCCACAAAGCGGGTGCACTCATATAGCAGGGTGCGTGAGGCGTCCAACTTGGCCTTGATGTTGGAAATCATCTCGCTCACGGCGGGGAAGTTGATGATGGCTTTGCCAAACTGCTCACGGCTGCGGGCATAGGCGATAGCCTCCTGATAGGCGGCCTCGCTCACACCGACGCTCTGGGCAGCGATACCCAAGCGGGCACCGTTCATCAGTGACATCACATACTTGATCAGACCCAACTTGCGGTCACCGCACAGCTCGGCCTTGGCATTCTTGAACACGAGCTCGCACGTGGGGCTGCCGTGAATACCCATCTTGTCCTCGATGCGGCGCACGGTCATGCCACCGTCGCGCTTGTCGTAGATGAACATCGACAGGCCGCGGCCGTCGCGGGTACCTTCCTCACTACGTGCCAGCACGAGCGAGATGTCACCGTCACCGTTAGTGATGAAGCGCTTCACGCCGTTCAGGCGCCAAGTACCATCCTCGTCCTGGGTAGCCTTGAGCATCACCGACTGCAGGTCGCTACCGGCATCGGGCTCGGTCAGGTCCATAGCCAGGGTCTCGCCCTTGCAGGTGCGGGGCAGGAAACGCTCCTTCTGGTCCTCGCTAGCAAACTCGTTGATGGTCTCGGCGCAATCCTGCAGACCCCATACGTTGACGAAGCCAGCATCGGCACGGCTCACCATGTCGGCAGCCATGATGTAGGGAATCGACGACATGTTCAAACCACCATACTGGCGGGGCAAGGTGATGCCCATCAGGCCAGCCTGGTTCAGGGCCTTGAGGTTCTCCTCGGTGCCCTTGGCGTAGCGCACTCGGCCGTTCTCGTGGTGCGGACCTTCAAGGTCCACATCCTTGGCATTGGGAGCGATAATGTCACCGCACACCTCACCAATAATGTCCAGCACGCGCTCGTAGGAGTCCATGGCGTCCTCGAAGTCGAGGGGAGCATAGTCGAATTTCTCGCTCTGGGTATAGTCGCGCTCACGCAATGCGACGATCTGCTTCATCAGCGGGTGACGCAGGTGGTACTGGAGCGCTTTATTGTCGGTATAAAAGTTAGCCATATTCTTTTTTGAGTTTTTAGTTTTCAGTTGTCAGTTTTCAGTTGAATGCGGATGCTGCTGACAACTGAAAACTGACAACTTTAAACTATTATTTTGAATTCTTCTTATAGTGCTTGATGAGACGGGGAATCACATCCTCGACACTGCCAGTGATCACATAGTCGGCGATCGCATTGATGGGCGCATCGGGGTCGGTGTTGATGCTGATGATGATAGAGCTCTCGTTCATACCGGCGATGTGCTGGATCTGGCCAGAAATACCGCAGGCAATGTACAGCTTGGGACGCACGGTGACACCGGTCTGGCCGATCTGGCGGTCATGGTCGGTGAAGCCTGCATCGACAGCAGCACGCGAGGCACCTACCTCGCCACCAAGCACGTCAGCGAGTTCAAACAGCATGTCAAAATTCTCCTTGCTACCCATACCGTAACCACCAGCCACGATGATGTGGGCGTTCTTGATGTTGACCTTGCTCTGCTCAATCTCGCGGTCGATGATCTTCACCACGAGGCTGGCGGGGTCAATATACTTGTCGGGATCAAGGTTGATGACCTCGCCCTTATAGTTGGCATCAAATATTTCCTTCTTCATCACACCCTCACGCACGGTAGCCATCTGGGGACGGCACTCGGGATTGACGATGGTAGCGACGATGTTGCCACCGAAGGCGGGACGGATCTGGTACAGCAGGTTCTTGTACTCCTTGCCCTTGGCTGCGTCGGTGTGGTCACCGATCTCCAGCGAGGTGCAGTCGGCGGTCAGACCGCTGTGCAGACATGATGACACGCGGGGACCCAGGTCACGGCCAATGGTGGTAGCGCCCATGAGGCACACCTGCGGCTCAATCTCCTTGAACAGCGTGGTCACTACGCTCGAGTGAGGCAACGACGTGTAGGGGAACAGGCGCTCGTCCTGCACCTTATAGACCACGTCAACGCCATAGGGGAACAGCTCCTGCTCGATGCCGTCGAGCTTGTCGCCCAACACCAGCGCCTCGAGGCGGCAACCCAAGCGGGTAGCCAACTGGCGGCCCTTGGTCAACAGTTCGAGGCTGACGTCGGCAATACGGCCCTCGTCATACTCGCAATAGACTATCAGATTATTCTTGTCTTCCATTTTATTCAGTCTTCAGTTTTAAGTTGTCAGTTGTCAGAGTCCCTAAAGTCTTTGGTCTCTAATCACTAATCATTAATCACAACTTGCGATAAAGCAAGTTGTTTATCCGATAATGTGATCGGCAATAAGTTCTTTAACGAGGCCCTCGAGCTCGGCATCGGCAGCGGCGTCGATGCGGCGGGCTTCCTTGGCCTGGAAAGCTACGTTGACGATGGTTTTCACCTTGGTGGGCGAACCGGCCATACCGATCTGTTCGGGGTCAGCCTCAATCTCCTTCACACCCCACTCCTTGATAGCAAGGTAGGGACGGGCATCAACGAGCGCCTGACGGTCGGCGGGCAGAGCGGCCTTCTCGCTGGGCGTCACGGCATATTTGTACTTCTGGATGAGACGAGCGTTGCGGGGACGGCAAGCGTCAGCGCTACCGTTAACGGTCACCACCAGAGGCAGCGGGCACTCCACGGTCTCAAAGCCGCGCTCGATGCGGCGCTTGATGGTTGCCTTGCCATCAGCAACCTGAATGCTCTCGGCATAGGTCACCTGGGGCAAACCCAACTTCTCAGCAATCTGCGGTCCCACCTGTGCGGTGTCGCCGTCAATGGCCTGGCGGCCACCCACGATGATATCAAACTCGCCCATGTGCCTGATGGCCTGAGCCAACGAGTAGCTCGTAGCCAGCGTGTCGGCGCCACCCAGAGGGCGGTCGGTCAATACCACGCCGTCATCACCGCCACGATAGAGGCTCTCGCGCACCATCTCGGCGCTGCGAGGCAAGCCCATCGTCAGCAGCGTGATGGTTGAGCCAGGATGAGCGTCCTTGAGCTGCAACGCCTGTTCCAGGGCGTTCAGGTCCTCGGGGTTGAAAATAGCGGGCAGAGCGGCACGGTTGATGGTGCCGTCTTCCTTCATCGCATCTTTACCCACATTGCGGGTGTCTGGCACTTGCTTGGCCAGAACAATAATTCTTAAACCCATAGTTTCTATTTTACAATTTATGGTTGTTATGTTGATATTCTTTTTATTTACAGCCACTTGTGTCTAAAAACACAAAAAGCGCCGCAAAGGTACAAAAAATCTTGTAAATTCACCCGCCATACCCCCTTAAAGTATATTAATAATGTGGATTTACCTTCCCATTTCCGATAATATAGCTAACTTTGCACATCATTTAACTACCATCATAAAAAACTATGTACACACTCAATTATAAAGTGACTACCAGTTGCTGCGACAGCGAGGGGAAACTGAAACTCTACTCGGCCCTGCAGATGATGCAGGACTGCTCCGAGATGTGGATTGACAGCGAGCCAACGGCACGTAAGTTCTTCAACGACAACAACATGACGCAACTTCTCGCCACACGCCAAGTCGAAGTCGTGCGTGTGCCGCGCTTCAAGGAGGACTTGTCGGTGACCACGTCCATCTATGAGGTATTGCCGATGTACGGCTTCCGCAACACGTTCATCTGCGACGCCCAGGGTCAACCCTGCTACCGAACATGGAGCATGGGCGCCTTTGTCGATCTTGCCACGGGCAAACTCGCCCGGCTCTCCGAAGACGCCATCGCATCGCTCACCCTCGAGGCCAAACAGGAGATGAACTACCGCGGCCGACGCATCATCCTGCCCAAGCAGGACGGCACCGTGCTGGAGCCCGTCGAGGTCATGCGAGCCGACATCGACTACAACCGGCACATGAACAACGCTAACTACGTACGCATCGCCATGGAACTGCTGCCAGAGGGCTTCGAGGTCCAGGACATGCACGTGGAGTACCGCATTGCCGCCAAACTGGGCGACCAGCTCACCCCCACCCTCTACCCCATCGACGACGGCTACATTGTCTCCCTCGCCATAGACGACCAACCCAGCGCCATCATGGAGTTCCTCCACCACCCCCAATGAATACAATAAGATGCTGTAACTATTGTTCACAAGTTATCCTAGTTGTTTGAAAAATCAGAAGACTGTTGTTTGACGATTTCAACAAAACATTGTACCTTTGTGGCATTGAATGAAATCACTTTTATTGTTTTAACTGAATAACAGAAAAATGAGAAAGAACATTGTTGCGGGCAACTGGAAGATGAATACCACCGTGCCCGAAGGCGTACAGCTCGCTAAGGACGTGTGTGCCGCTGTTGCTGCAGAGGCTAACCTGAAGTGTGAAGTCATCATGGGCGTTCCCTTTACCCACCTGATGGCTGTTAAGGAGGTCATCGGCGACGCTAACGTAGGCCTGGCTGCTCAGAACTGCGCCGACCACACCAGCGGTGCCTACACCGGTGAGGTTTCTGCCGCTATGGTTGCATCGACAGGTGCCAACTACGTAATCCTGGGTCACAGCGAGCGCCGTGGTTACTACAACGAGAGCTATGAGATGCTCAAGACCAAGGTTGACTTGGCGCTGGAAAACGGTCTGAAGGTGATCTTCTGCTGCGGCGAGAGCCTGGAGGAGCGCGAGAATGGTTCGTTCAAGGAGGTCATCGGTGCCGAAATCCGTGACTCCTTGTTCCACCTGACCGCTGAGCAGATGGCCAACATCGTTATCGCCTATGAGCCTATCTGGGCCATCGGTACTGGCAAGACCGCCACGAGCGACCAGGCACAGGAGATCCACGCCTTCATCCGTGGCCTGCTGGCTGACCAGTACGGTGCACAGGTAGCCGACGACATGACCATCCTCTACGGCGGCAGCTGCAAACCCAGCAACGCCCCCGAACTGTTCGCAAAGCCTGACATCGACGGCGGCCTCATCGGCGGCGCCTCGTTGAAGGCCGGCGACTTCATGGGTATCGTCACCGCCTTCTAAACTATTGAGACTTAACTGGCTTCACGCTAAGGCGCTAAGCCGCTAAGATTTAAATAATTATAAAACTTAGCGACTTGGCGGCTTAGCGTGAGTTATTAGTTGTATGGTCGAACCAAAGACCCGTTCGTCATTAAAATCTATTAAAAACTATATCCGTTACGGAAAAATGCACTATCTTTGCGGCAAAATTTGAAAACAATACATCTATAACTATAATGTTCAAGAGATTACACATCCGCGTCTTGAGCCTGTGCCTGATGCTCGTCATCGCATTGGCAGCCAGCGCACAACGCCCACTAATCACCGACCGCCTGAACCAGAGCGGCCAGGTCACTGTTGACGCCCCCAAGGAACTTGTCAAGCGCAATAATGCCGACCTGGGCAAGCAGCAACAGCAGACCAACAGCAAGGACAAGAAGGTCAAGGAGAAAGACAAAAAGAAAGAGAAAGCCGAGGAAGAAAAGATCAACGAACTCGACGAGGACGATAATACCACCAAGAAGGAAGAGGAGAAGAAAAAAGACGAAGAGAAGAAGAAAGAGGAAGTGACGCCCAAGAAACCCAAGCGCCAGCACACCTCACAACAGACTATCGAGAACCGTGGCGTCGGTTACCGCATCCAAGCCTATACCGACAATAATCCCCGTACCGCCAAGGCCGCCACTCAGCAACGCGCCCGTGACATCGCCATGAAGTTCCCGCAGTACCGTTCCTACATCTCCTATAAGGCTCCCTCATGGAGACTGCGCATCGGTGACTTCAAGACTCAGCATGAAGCAAAGGCTGCCCTGAACCGCATCAAGAGCGTTTATCCCAAGTTCGCACGTGAAATGGTCATCGTCCGTGACCGCATCAACATCTGGAGTAATGATTAAAATGAAATTCAGCGACGAGGATTTGAAACTCGCCGAAAAAATAGCCGAACACTACCGCGCCATCATCGAACTCATCGGAGAAGATCCAGATCGTGAAGGTCTGGCCAAGACACCTATGCGCGCCGCCAAGGCTCTCATCGAAAATACGCGCGGCTACAGCGAGGACGCCGATGCCATCGTCCACAGCGCCATCTTTGAGCACGAGGGCAGCGAAATCGTCATCGTCAAGGATATCGAGTTCTACTCCCTGTGTGAGCACCACGTGCTGCCCTTCTTCGGCAAAGTTTCCATCGGTTATATCCCTGCCGGAGGCATTGTCGGCCTGAGCAAGCTCGCCCGCATCGTCGATACCTTCTCCCGTCGCCTGCAGGTCCAGGAGCGCATGACACACGACATCTGCGAACTCCTCACTCGCGTGCTGCCTAACCGCGGCGTCATCGTTTATGCCGAAGCACAGCACATGTGCATGAAAATGCGCGGCGTCGAGAAACAGGACTCAACCACCATCACATTTGAGTATAGTGGTGAGTTTGAGGACATTCACCGTCAGAATGAGTTCTTCACTCTGCTTGGTGTAAAAAAATAATTTCAAAAAAAAGTGATTTTTCTGGCAAAAAATTTTGCCAGTTCAAAAAGTCGCTATATCTTTGCACCGCAATTCACGAAAGCACCCCTCTTGAGGGGTCAGAATTGACTGCGAAAGTAGCTCAGTTGGTAGAGCACGACCTTGCCAAGGTCGGGGTCGCGGGTCCGAGTCCCGTCTTTCGCTCACGTTCTTTGAACTTAACAATGGTACGGTACTGGAAACAGTACTTCGAATGCGAAAGTAGCTCAGTTGGTAGAGCACGACCTTGCCAAGGTCGGGGTCGCGGGTCCGAGTCCCGTCTTTCGCTCTCTATTTGTCCAGGTGGCGGAATTGGTAGACGCGCTACTTTGAGGGGGTAGTGCCCAATTGGGCGTGTGAGTTCGACTCTCATCTTGGACACAGTAATAACGGAGGTCGTTGATTTTTTCAGCGGCCTCTGTTTTTTTCTTTGTCCCCTACCCCGTTTCAATCCCATCAATATTAAAATTGTGCCATGGGGGCTGGCAGCATCGATACCTCCGAGCGCAGCGAGAACGCTGGGTTTAATTGAAGAGCGTTCATCAAATCGAGCGCAGCGAGACCTGATGCGACAGCGACGAAACAAGCCGTGCATGTGAGGCCTCCATGCGGACAGACAGCCCGATAAGCCACTCTCGGTAACGGAGTAATCCCGACACGGCGGCAGTGACGGCAGGGCCATTGATGGGCGGCGGGAACAGAGTAATCTCGGCCGGGCGTAGTCGCCCAGCGGCGTGAGGCTGGGAAGGACTTTATTCCTTAGGAAAATGTGCAAACAGCCTGTTTATTCCTTAGGAAAAGTGTAACTTTGTGGCAATTATTTATTTGAAAAAATGTAAACCATTGCGAATAATCATAGGAATTGAGTTCCTATCATCAAATAATCAATGGTGGAAAATGTTTGATCGGCAAGGCGCCCATTTTTCAAATCTAATTGACAGGACATGAAGATTGACATCCGACAAGCAAGCAGGGAGCAGGCCCCAGAGATTGCCCGCATGATCATGTTGGCCATGACGGACGACTGCTGCCTGAGTTTCTGTGGCGACAGCTATGGGCTGGATGATTTTTACAAAATGATGACCCTGCTGGTGGAGCGGGAGGATTCGCAATACAGTTACAAGAACACCTGTGTTGCCCTGGACGGTGACAAGGTGGTCGGCATCTCGGTCAGCTATGATGGCTCAAGGCTCCATGAACTTCGCCGTCCTTTCCTCGAATTGGCTTTGGAACTCATCGGTAGGGATCATTCCGGCATTAATGATGAAACGCAGCCCGGCGAACTCTATCTTGACTCGTTGGCTGTTCTGCCTGAATATCGCCGACAGGGAATTGCTAGGCGCCTGATACGCGTCACCAAAGAACGCGCCGACCAAATGGGTCTGCCTGTCCTTGGGCTACTGGTTGATAAAGGTAATCCCGTTGGTGAGGCACTTTATACATCAATCGGTTTTCGATATGTAAACGACAACCACTGGGGCGGTCATGACATGAAGCACCTGGTGTTATGAAGGAAAGACAATCATTTCAAAGCCCGTCAAGAGGACGTTAGCCGGTTATACAACAGCGAGCAGCCGGCTGTGCGGGGTGTCGGCGCGGACAGTGAGCCTGGCCGGGCACTCTCCAGCCGATAAGTCAGTCATTCGTAGCGGACGCAGACGGAGTGGAACGGCCCATCGCCAGCGGGGTTCGCGGGTGGGCCAATCGCTACAGGCGATGATTAGGATCTTGTCACAGAGATAGGCTTCCTCGTACCGCTATCAATATGGATTCGCGACACGGAGGCCTAAAGAAATGCCTGCTAAGAATATGCAAACAATGTGTCCATTATCATAGCCTTTAATGATGGCGTTAAACGCTCAGCGCTGATGGGACAAGACCCAGGCGATACGTTCGCTGGTAAAGGCATTATCTATCGCTGAATGGTGATCGCACCCCTCCAAGGGCTGGAAATTGACTTCACCACCCAAGAGCCTGATGTCGTCAATCATCTGCACATACTTGCTGTAGTTTCCTTCACGGGTTCCCTTGGTGCAAAGCAGCGGTGTGCTGCCCAAGTCGGGTACACCCATTCCACGGTAGGCGCCCGAAGCCGCCATGGCTGCTGCGAAGTAGTCAGGATAATCTTTCACGATGTGCCACACGCCATCGCCTCCCATCGATGCTCCAAAGATGTAGATCCTATTGGGGTCGGCGCCGAAGTCCTGCACATACAGGTCGGCCAATGCTTTGGCAAACGGGTTGTAGGACGGGCATTTTACCGGCCCTTGGGGACGGGGGCCTCCTGGGGTGCGGCGTCCCGATCGTTTGGGCGGGGGATTATAACCAGACCATGACGATTCATCCTCGCATTGGGGAACCAAGAAATAGGCTTTGATGCCCTGCTCAGCGAGGTAGTCATAAATTTGGGCGATGCCAGGCGACCTCAGTTGCTGTTCGTTGTCACTGCCGGCACCACTGCCGCCATGCAGGTAGATGATGATTGCGGGACGGGCGGTATCGGTCGGGGCTGTCAACGCCGCCCTATACCGGATCTTCTTCTTGTCAATTTTCACCGTTTTTTCGGCGAAAACATAGAACAGGTTGTCACCCTTGCTCCTGCCTTGTGCGCTAGCGCCAAGGTCCCATGTGACGGCAACTGCCGCCAGTATCAAAAATATCAGAATCTTTTTCATGCCGCAAGTTACTAAAAATCTTCGAAATACCCCCAAAGAATATTCAAATTCACTTTAAACAATAATTGTAGAAGAATGTGAATAATCAAGTAAGGCATCGCCATCGATGAGCGGTGGGAATAGGGTGATCTCCGCCGGGCGAAGTCGCCCAGCGGCATGAGGCTGTAGCGGAGCAGCTCAATCCAGCCAGCGCAGCCGGCTGGTTGAAGTGCGGAGCGTGAAGCAGCCGAATACAACCCCGTGACCATAGCGAATGTAATCCCCTGGTGCTTGCGGGCAATGTCGCCAACTACGGTTCCTTGGGTGGCAGGCTTTGGAAGTTTCGTGTTGCCCACAC
>ONLH01000021.1 GCA_900318645.1 uncultured Prevotellaceae bacterium | reverse complement strand
AGCCAGGTCGCACTGTACGCCCAGGAGTTCCTCGGTCATCAGGAAGTCACCCTCGCTGACAGCACCGAAGCGGTAGGGAGCGATAGCGTCCCAGTCTTCGGCACCTTCAGCCAGCTGCTTGGTGAAGCTGAAGTAGCTCTTGCCGTCATTCTCACCAGTGGTGGTGATGTTGGCGGTGTAAACACCCTCGTTCAAGGTCATCTTGACGCCCAGGTTGGCGGCCCAACCATTGCCGTTCACCTCACCCATGATGAATACATCGTCAACAACAGGCTGGGGATCAGCCTTTTTAACGATTTTCACATAGGCATTCTGATCATTGATGGAGACGGTGATGTCATAGGTGCCGGGAAGAGCCTTGAAGGCATTGGCTGTACCCCAGGCTCCAAGAGCGGTTTCCGTGTTGTCCTCTACAAGTGTGCCATCTGCAAGAGCTCCGCGACGATAGGGCAAGAAACCCCAGTCATCGGCGTTCTCACCCAGCTTGGTGGTGAAGCTGAAGTAACCATAGCCGTCACCACTGTCACTGATTTCAGCATCGCTGAGCGTGAAGGTGATCTCGTCGGTGGTGTTCATCTCAACACCTGTTGAAGGATTCCAGTTGTTGCCATTCACCTGACCCAGAATAAATAATTCACCGGTTAGGGGGTTGAACGGCTCAACATAGCCTTCTACCTTAAACATCTTGTTCGTCTCGTCAAAGGTGAATACATAGTCTTCACCACTGCCACTGAAGATGTAAGCACCGTGGTCTCCAGCCTTCTGGGTGGTCACCCAGTTGCCGGCGCTGATTCCGGTGTCACCAGTAGCAGGACCATAGCGGTAATTGGCATTGAAAATGCCCCAGTCGCTGTTCAGACCATCGCCAAAGACGAAGTACACCGTGCCATTAATCGCTACGGTGTAAGAATAGGTACCGTCGCCATTGTCGGTCATCTCAACGCCGTTCCCGGGATTCCAGTTACCGAACGGGTCGCTACCAACAATGTACATTGCCGCGTTGGCATTCAAGCCAACGAGAGCAATCAACATGGAGATAATTAACGTTAATCTCTTCATACAAGAATAAGTTGGTTATTAATTAAACGTGTAAATAAAAAGTTAATTTGATTATGCTTACCTGAAACAGATAGAGTCGCTATATTATTGAGACACTATAAGCACCAATAGCTTTTTTCAGTTTGTTGCATCTCGAGATAACAAACACAAAAAAAGGCAGGATCCCATTGAGGGGTCCTGGCCTTTTTAAAACTTAGGATTAATCGGCCCACGAACCACTGAGCAGGTAGTTGATCAGGGCTGTAACGTCACCGATCTTCACGTCACCGCTGTTGTCGCAGTCAGCACCCTGCAGGTTGACGCCTGTTGCATCACCACTGAGCAGGTAGTTGATCAGAGCAGTAACGTCACCAATCTTCACGTCGCCGCTGTTGTCAACGTCGCCACGGATATAGGTGGGCTCACCAGCGGGAGTTGCGGTGAAGGTGATCTTCTCCTCATCGATAGCGGTGGGATCAAAGGTGATGACAATGTTGTAGGTGCCAGCCTCCTCGCAAGTGTAACGCCAGTTGCCAACGGGCCATGCATAGGTCCATGCGTGGTCTTGAACAATCCTGAACTGCACTTCTTCCTGAGCAGCGAGTTCAACATCGTCCTTGCTCCAGGTATAGATGCCGTCAGCACCCTTCACCATGTCGTTGGCCTCGTCTTCGGGATTCCAGTTGCTGCCGAATACGTTCTCGGTACCGGCAACAGTGTAGGTGTGGTCAACGTGTTCAACGTCACCAGTCTTGGTCAGCGTGCAAGTGATGCGGTCAGCATCCTCGGCCTCGGGGTCAAAGGTGATCTCAATCGTGTAGATGCCTTCCTCGTTTACCTTGGCAATCCAGTTGTTTCCGAGAGGCCACTCATAGACTTTGAAGTCGTGGTTACCGGCTACCTTGAACTCGAAGTTACCATACAGGGCGACCTCGTCCTTGCTCCAGGTGTAGATGCCGTCAGCACCCTTTACCATGTCGTTAGCCTCGTCAGTGGGATCCCAGTTGCTGCCGAAGATGATATCGGGACCAGCTACGGTGTAAACAGTGATCTCTACGGGAGGAACATCACCACCCTTGCGGGTTAACAATACGGTGTTCTCGCTCAGGTTAACCTCGATGTCATAGATACCGGGAACAGCCTTGAAGGCCTTATCGCTACCCCAGCCTGCAAGTTCTGCAACAACACCGTCCTCAATGAGGGCACCATCGACAGTTGCACCACGACGATAGGGCAAGAAACCCCAGTCCTCAGCGTTCTCTCCCAACTTGGAGGTGAAGCTAAAGAAGCCGAAGCCCTCACCGCTGTCGGTGATTTCAGCATCGGTGAGCGTGAAAATATTCTCGTCGGTGGTGTTCATCTCAATACCAGCCGAAGGATTCCAGTTGTTGCCGTTAACCTGGCCTAGTGCATACAGATGACCGGTCAGGGGATTGATGGGCTCAACATAGCCTTCGATTTTAAACTGGGAGTTAATCTCGTCAAAGGTGAACGTATAGTCGTCACCACTGCCGGTAAAGATGTATGAACCGTGGTCGCCGGCCTTCTGGGTGGCTACCCACTCATCTACAGCAACATTCTCGTCGCCAGTAGCGGGACCATAGCGGTGATCGGGGTTGAAAACTCCCCAGTCGCTGTTCAGACCATCACCGAAAACGAAGTACACCGTACCGGTGATCGTTGCGGTATAAGTGTAGGTGCCATCACCATTGTCGGTCATCTCAACACCGTTCCCGGGATTCCAGTTACCGAAGGGGTTGCTACCTACAATGTACATTGCTGCATTGGCATTGAAGCCAACGAGAGCGATCAACATTGATAAAACTAACGTTAATTTCTTCATAAATGAATAATGAGTTATGAATTAAACATGTGAATAAAGTTGGTTTGTCGTGATACCTGAAACTTTTAAAGTCGCTCAAAATTACTTATTATTTCCACAGTCACATTATATAATAATATAATTTCATTTCAAATTATTGTGCAAACGATTGCACTCAACGCATCCCGCGCCAAGTCCAACAAAAAAAGAAACTTCTAACTTCTAACTTCTAACTCCTAACTATCCTTCTCCGCTACCAGCTCAAACGGCAGGGCCTCGGTGATGCGCACATCGGTAAACTCGCCAATGGCTAGCGGTTGCTCTTTGCTGATGAGCACTTCGGGGTCCACCTCGGGGCTATCCCACTCGGTGCGCCCGATGTAATAGTCATCTTCTTCACGGTCAACGATGACGCGTAGCGTCTTGCCCACCTTCTGCTCTTGGATATCGAGCGAGATGCTTTCCTGCAGCGCCATGAGTTGTTGCAGGCGTTCCTGCTTCACTTCCTGTGGCGTATCATCACTCAAGTGCTCGGCAGCCCAGGTGCCGTTCTCTTCGCTGTAGGCAAACGCGCCCATACGCTCAAATCGTGCCTCGCGCACGAAATCCATCAGTTCCTTGAATTCCTCCTCGCCTTCTCCGGGGAAGCCCACCATCAGCGTGGTGCGGATGTGGATGCCCGGCACCTCACGACGCAGGCGTGCCAGCAGGTCAAGCGTCTCCTGACGGCTGATGTGGCGGCGCATGTTGGTCAGCACCTTGTCGCTGATGTGCTGAAGGGCGATGTCCAGGTAGCTGCACACGTTGTTGCGGCTCGCCATCACGGGCAGGATGTCATAGGGGAATTGGGTGGGGTAGGCATAGTGCAGCCTGATCCATTCCACGCCCTTGATATCGGCCATGCGGTCAATGAGCTTGGGCAGCATCATGCGATTCTCCAGGTCCATGCCGTAGGAGGACAAGTCCTGGGCAATCACGTTAAATTCCTTGACGCCCCTCTCGACAAGACGTTGCACCTCATCAAGCAGCACCTCCATGGGGACCGACGTGTGGCGACCGGTAATTAGTGGAATGGCGCAAAACGCGCAAAATCGGTTGCAACCCTCCGAAATCTTCAGGTAACAGTAATGGGGTGGGGTGGTCAGGCAGCGCTCATTGGCTAGTTCGTTACGATAGGCGTGCCCCAGGTCGGCAAGCATACCTTTCCAGTCAAACTTGCCATAAAAACGGTCCACTTCGGGCAATGCCTCGATTAGGTCGGCACGGAATCGCTCCGCCAGACAACCCATGACAAACAGGTTGCGGATTTTTCCTTCACGTTTTGCCTCTCCCAGTTGCAGGATGGTGTCGATTGACTCTTGCTGGGCATCAGCGATAAATCCGCAGGTATTGACCACAACGGTCTCGCCGTCAACACGGTCAGCATTGTGCGCTACAGTGTAGCCTGCTGCCTGTAGTTGACGCATCAGGTGTTCGCTGTCCACTAGGTTCTTGGAACATCCTAACGAGATAATATCTATCTTGTTCTTCCTCATCTGTCACGTCAATTATCACCCAAATGGGTAAGAAATTAAGGAGATACAAATAGCGTGTTTAATTTTTTAAAAAAATTTTGTTTAATTTCTCGAGCGAAGCTCGATCAAAGTATCAGTCGATAGTTTAGTTACTCCTTCGTCACACCGAACAGCGACTTCACAAACTCCCGCTTGTTGAAAATCTGCAGGTCGGTCATCTGCTCACCCAGACCAATGTATTTCACAGGAATCTGGAACTGGTCGCTCACGCCGATGACCACGCCTCCCTTGGCGGTACCGTCAAGCTTGGTGATGGCCAGAGCATTGACTTCGGTAGCGGCCGAGAACTGCTTCGCCTGCTCAAAGGCGTTCTGGCCCGTTGAGCCGTCAAGCACAAGCAACACCTCCTGAGGGGCCTCGGGCAGTACCTTCTGCATAGTTTTCTTGATCTTGGTCAACTGGTTCATCAGGCTCACGTTGTTGTGAAGGCGGCCTGCGGTATCGATGATGACCACGTCGGCATTCTGGGCCACAGCACTCTGCACGGCATCATAGGCCACGGCGGCAGGGTCGGTGCCCATCTTGTGCTTGATGACGGGAACACCCACACGGTTGCCCCAGATTTCCAACTGCTCATCGGCAGCAGCACGGTAGGTGTCGGCAGCGCCAAGCACCACCTTGTTGCCAGCCTGTTTGAACTGGTAGGCTAGCTTGCCGATGGTGGTTGTCTTGCCCACGCCGTTAACGCCCACGACCATGATGACATAGGGCTTCATGTTCTCGGGTACGGTAAAGTCTTCAAGCTCGGCATTATTGTTGTCGGCGAGCATTTGCGAGATTTCGTCACACAGTAGCTCATTCAGTTCATCGGTACCCACATATTTGTCGCGCGCCACGCGCTCCTGCAGGCGATCAATGATCTTGACAGTGGTATCAACGCCCACGTCACTGGTGACAAACACTTCCTCCAGGTTGTCGAGCACGTCGTCGTCAACGGTCGATTTACCGGCAACAGCGTGTTTGATTTTCTCAAACACACCTTGTTTGGTTTTCTCCAGGCCCTTATCGAGCGTCTCTTTTTTCTCACGAGAGAATAATTTCTTGAACAGTCCCATATTCTTCTTGTATTTGGATATTTGGGTACAAAGGTACAACATTTCTTGCGGATTAAGGTTGACTATGCTCTTTTTTTGCAGTTTTGCCCAACTTTAACTACCTTTGTGCTCTTCTATTACATCAATTCAATTGGTATGAGACGCATCACTTTTTGTTTTGTCTTGCTGGCTTTGCTGGCCGCCTGTGGCTCTAATCAGGATAACCAGTCACAGGAGCCCTCGGCGCTGGAGCAGGAAATGGCAGCGCTCTATGGCGAGAACAAGGTCATTGAGGGTGACTATCCCGACTCACTGGCGGTAGAAGCAGCTAATGGCATTTTTGTGGGACAACGTGACAGCATCTTGTTGGCATTCAAGGGTATCCCATATGCTTTGCAGCCCACGGGTGAGCGACGCTGGCAGGTTGCCCAGCCCGAGCCCGACAGTCGCTTCGTACGCGAGGCCAAGTATTTTGGCCACACGGCAATACAATGGCGTAGCCGGAATAACGCTGCTTCGCTCTACCCCCAAGGTGAGGATTGCCTGACGCTTAATGTGTGGACTGCCGCCCAGGGAATGCGCACGGCACGTCGTCCAGTGATGGTATGGATCCATGGCGGATCCTATGTCAATGACGGGACTGTCAATCCGCGCAATTGGGGTGATAAGTTTGTCAAAGCTCACCCCGAGGTCGTGATGGTCTCGATCAACTACCGTTTGGGCTTATTGGGTTTCCTTGACCTGTCCTCGTTACCCGACGGCAAGGCTTATTCCCGCAGTGGCAACTTGGGAATCCTAGACCAAGTGGAAGCATTGCGCTGGATTAAACGTAACATCGCTGCTTTCGGTGGCGACCCCGATAACGTGACCATTGCCGGCCATTCAGCTGGCGCCGGTAGTGTGTCGATTCTTTCCAGCATTGACGAGGCGCAAGGCCTCTTCCGCCGTGCCATCATGCAGAGCGGCAGCTTGGCATTAACAAGTAGCCGCGAGGACTGCCAGAGCCTGACCAAGCGCGTGCTCGATGCCACAGGAGCCAAAACCGTCGCTGAATTGCAGGCGCTTACCCAAGACGAAATCATCGCCCTCAACGACGAGGTGGGCAAGTTTTACCGTTTCCCTGAGCGTGACGGTGTCCTCATCCCTGAGGACCCGTACAGCCGCTTTGACGGTTTCAACGCGGGCATCGATGTGCTCATCGGTACAACGGCCGATGAGACTAACTACTGGATTGATGCTATGGGAGGCGAGGAGAGTTTTGAGACGGCCTCAAGATTATGGTATCGCTACATTTCCATGTCGCTAGACGATGAGCAGCGAGAGAATGCCAGCCGTTTTCTCGACATTGTTCCTGACAGCAAACCATGGAAGGTGGCCGAACTGCTGAATGACCTGATGTTCCGTGGACCTGCTATTGAGATGGCACAGCGTCATGCCATTTCTGGCGGAAAAACCTATATGTACTTGTGGAACAAGCCATTGAGTAATCCCATCTATGGCGCTTGTCACGGGGCGGAGGTTTCCTATGTCCTCAATACCGGCCGCCAGATTAAGAGTGGTGACAATCACAATCCCGTTTTGGCCAGCGAGGTGCAACAGATGTGGGTGAACTTTGCATCTACGGGCAATCCCAGCACACCTGATCACTACTGGCCCGCCTATGAGCCGACCCAACGGGCCACGATGCTCCTCGGTGACTCCATCAGGTTGGAGAATGACCCGATGCCGGAGCAGCGCCAACTCATTGCTCCGTTAATCAAGGAATACATCTCGCCCATCTTCAGCGATCTCCTTGATA
The DNA here is from genome assembly GCA_900318645.1 of uncultured Prevotellaceae bacterium. Lineage (GTDB taxonomy): Bacteria > Bacteroidota > Bacteroidia > Bacteroidales > Muribaculaceae > Sodaliphilus. The sequence continues at coordinate 48,022 of ONLH01000021.1, read as the reverse complement.
AAGCCCCATGGTATATCGGCATTGCTATTGGCACCCTGATTACAATCCTCATGCTCATCATCTGGCTCATCGTTAAGTTGCGCCGCAGCATAAAGAAAAAAAAACATTAATCCCATTAATTCCAGTTTTCCCATGTTTCCCAATCTTCCCATCAAATCAGTCGTTCTTGCCTTGGCATTAACCGCTTGCCTTGCCTCGGCAGCCCAGTCTTCCGTTTACACTCCCTCCGACGAGAATATCAAGGCCCGTCAGGAATTCCAGGACAACAAACTCGGCGTATTCATCCATTGGGGCGTCTATTCAATGCTTGCCGATGGCGAGTGGGTGATGCTCAACAAGCACATCGATCGCGACGAGTATGCCCAGTTGCCTGCCGGTTTTTATCCTTCGCGTTTCAATGCCGACGAGTGGGTGCGCGCCATCAAGGATGCAGGAGCACGTTACATCACCATCACCTCGCGCCACCACGACGGTTTCTCGATGTTCAAGAGCAATGTCAGCGACTACAACATCGTCGATGCCACGCCCTTCAAGCGCGATGTCTTGAAAGAACTTGCTGACGCCTGCCAGCGGCACGGCATCAAGCTCCATTTCTATTATTCCCACCTCGACTGGCACCGCTTGGACTATCCGTTAGGACGCCACCAGAAGGAGCTGCCCCATGACCCTGCCACGAACAACTGGCCGCAGTACTACCGCTTCATGAACGACCAGTTGACCGAACTGTTGACCAACTACGGCCCCATTGGCGCCATCTGGTTTGACGGCAAGTGGGAACACGATACTGACCCCACGCCCTTCGATTGGCAACTCGATGAGCAGTACGCTCTCATCCATCGTCTCCAGCCTGCCTGCCTCATCGGCAACAACCACCATGAGGTGCCTTTCCCAGGCGAGGACATCCAGATTTTTGAGCAGGACGTGCCTGGAGAGAATACTGCAGGCTACTCGGGTGAGAACGGCATCAGCCAACTGCCATTGGAGACCTGCATGACGATGAACAACACTTGGGGATATCGCATCACCGACAAGAACTACAAGAGCGGCGATGAGATCATACGCACGCTCATCCGCGCTGCAGGCCGCAACGGTAACCTTCTCATCAACGTGGGACCCCGACCCGACGGTTGCCTCCCCGACGAGGCAGTAGAGCGTCTGCACGCCCTGGGAGAGTGGATGCGGGCCAATGGCGAGAGCATTTACGGCACTCGTGGTGGTATCATCCCGCCCCATGATTGGGGTGTGACCACACAGCGCGGAAACACGCTCTATGTCCACATCCTCAACCTCAAGGACAATGCCCTGTTCCTGCCCCTCAATAGCAAGAGCGTCAAACAGGTGCGCCGCTTCAGTGACAAGGCTAGGTTGCAGTACACCCGTTCTGGCGATGGCATTACAATTCTGTTGCAGGATGTGCCGTCTGGCATTGATACCATTTTGGAAGTGATTTTGCGATAAAATGATTGCTGTTTGCTGAGAAATGGCATCTATTTACTAAAAAAAATACGGTATTTTTGCACAAGTTATTAACATTAAGATATATTAACAGTAAATTATTTTGTTATTTTTGCTACTTATTGTAATTTTGTAACCGATGTTTTGGAGCATAAGAAGAAAAGTATATGGTTTAAACCATAAAAGTATGCTTTAAACCATAAAAGCTGACCACCGTATATTAGTATTATTCATTTTTATAAACTTTTAATTTTTAATTTGATTATGAAAAAGATTACAGTCCTTTTGTGTGTCTTAATGGCATGCGTTTGTGCAGTGGCTGCTCCCTCTAAGGGTCCGTCGCGTTCAAACGTCTACAATAGCCTTCCCAGTGGCTATCAGCAGTTGCCCCCCACGTCAATCTATTACAACATTTCACAGCGTTTTGCTGCAGGTCCTGGCAACCAATATGGTGTCAGCATCCTTGGTAAGATTGGCAACCAGTATTACTCAAGTACTTTTGAGCATGAAGATGAACCCTCAATTTTGAACTGGTGGAATCCCACTCCCAAGCCTGGTGCAGGTTTCATTGCTGCTCTCCAGGTGAACAATGGTACTCCTACCTATGTGAATGCCTTGAATGGAACTAATGTGGGTGATGTGAGAATGACAACAAGACTTGAGCCTCAAGGCGATGTTGCCGCTCGTGTTATTTACACCGTGACCAACAATGGCTCCACGCCTGTGACCATCAATGCCGGTGTTTGGGCCGACATCATGATTGGTACCAACGATGAGGCTCCCCTGGAGATGTTGACCACCTCTACCAACGCTACCTATGGTATCAAGATGAAAGCGTCTACCAATCCCAACTCCCCGTTGCTGTGCGTCCTCTTTGGTGAGCACGTTACTGGTGTGACCCCCGTTGATGACTACTGGTTCGGCTTCTACAGCAGCAACTGGCATGCCAATGAGATCGTGGGTGAGTACTCGAGCACAGTCTACAATGCGCCCCGTGAAGAAGGTGGTACTGTAAACTATCCTGCCAGCAACTCGCAGTACTATATGCAGGAGAATGGTGGTCCGGACAATGTTGGCTATGACAGCGGTCTTGGTTTCTGCTGGAAGGAGCGCCCCATTGAGCCGGGTGAGAGCATTGAGCTGGCTTACCTCATCAGCGTTGGTGAAATCGACTTCGAGGAGCCCGATCCCGAGCCCGAGCCTGGTCAGGACCTCTTCACCTACGATGTAGAAGCTTACAACTTCGACGGTTGGAATGACTTGACCGTTGCCCATCCCGCCCACGTTTGGGGCTACTATGAGCACCCCTATGGCCAGGAAGGCTTCATTGAGTACAGGGTTGACGCTAATAACCGCGAGTGGACTGGTGAGTGGACCCGCATTGAGACTCCGCTGGTATCTGGTCAGACCTTTGAGCTGCCCTTCGACATGTTCTTCAATCCCGACGTAGCTGATATCCACAAGCTGGAGCTGCGCTTCAACGATGGTCTGGACAACATCAGAGAGATGGATGGTCTGCAGTGGGAGGATGTTCGCAGCTTTGGCTTGACCGTTTCTCCTGAGGTACAGGCTTACGATGGTACGCCCAAGCTCTTCACGGTAACCGTTGGTGGCGTTATTGACTATATCGTTGGTGAGGATGGTGAGTACACCTATCCCGGCACCTATTCACAGAGCATCTGGGGTGACTATGATATGGAGACCATCGGTATCGCCACTGTTGAGTTCATGGTAGACAAGGGTCAGCCCCAAATCACTGTTGAATATGACACTCCTGTGAAGTATGACGGCAACGCTCATGGTGCAACTGTTACTGTAGTAGCTGGTGACGCTGAGCCTGTTGTGACCTATCAGGACATCATTAATGAGATCGTTCTGACCGAGGATCCCGTTAATGTTGGTGAATATCTCATCATCGTTAACTTGCCCGAGACTGATCTCTACTATGGTATCACCGATGCTTCCTTCGGCCCGATCGTAATCTACGCTGATCCCACCAGCATCAATGAGGTAGTGGTTGGCAATGATAACGGTGCATGGTACACCATCGACGGCCGTCGTGTTGCTGCTCCCACCGAGCGTGGCATCTACATCCACAACGGCAAGAAGTACTTTGTGAAGTAAATTCTCTCCGTCATTATTTGACGTGAATTGATGGCAGCCCTGCGTTTCGCGGGGCTGCTTTGTCAATATACATTATCTCGTTCTCCCCGTCGCGGCCCCCGTGTGTCAAGTCGCGTCTTGTCCAGTGGACCGTGGCTCTGCCACTATAATGTAACGTGAGTCCGATGAATAATTGTTTTGATAACCAATGCGTTAGCAACTCCCCCTCTAAGATTAGAGGGGGGCGGGGGGCGTTGATGCTACCGATGTCAGTTGCTAGTCGCTGTAGCACGAACGCCCCCGCCCTTCCCCCCTCCTCCGGCACTTCGTGCCACCTCCCCCCAGACGGGGGAGGAGTTCCCCTCTTAACCAAGAGGGGGAACTGAATATCAGCACTTTGTTTTCGTCGAACTCACGTTAATGTAGTAAAGCCACCTCAATATCATCTATGTCAAGAAAATTCACTACCTTTGCCCTAACCAAAAACAAAAACCGACTGAATATGAAATCCTTCTTGACAATTGCCATCCTCATGATGGCCCTTACCGTGAACATCAGCGCCCAGGACCAGCAGGAGCGCATGACAGAATCTTGCACCAGCATCATGGTGGGCAAAAAGGCGAGCACCGACGGCTCGGTCATTACCTCACACACCTGTGACGCCCGTTACCGCACGTGGATGACCATGACACCCGCGCGCGACTATGAGCGCGATACTGTCACCGCCGTCTATCGTGACCGTTTTCACACCTCCTCGCCCACCGATGTCACCGGCATGGTACAGACGGGAACCATCCCCCAGGTGCGACACACCTACCGTTTCCTAGATACCGCCTATCCTTGCCTCAACGAGAAGCAGTTGGCCATGGGCGAGACGACCATCTCGGGTCGTGACACCCTGCGCAACAAGGAGGGCATCTTTATGATCGAGGAGCTTGCCCGCATCGCTCTGGAGCGTTGCACTACGGCACGCGACGCCATTCGTCTTATGGGCGAATTGGTCAAGAAATATGGCTACGGTGATAGCGGCGAGTGCCTCACCATTGCCGACAAGAACGAGGCATGGCTCTTTGAGGTATTCGGCGAGGGGCCCAAGCGCATCGGTGGCGTCTGGGCTGCTGTGCGCATCCCCGACGACGAGGTGGCTGTTTCGGCCAACATCTCCCGCATTGGTGCCCTTGACCTCAGCGACCCCGACCATTATATGGCGTCCGAAAACGTATTTGACGTGGCCAAGAAGCTGAAACTATGGGATGGCAAGGAACCCTTCTGCTTCTGGAAGGCCTATAGCGGCACCAACTACAAGAAGGAAGTAAAGAACTACAGCACCCGCGAGCTCTACATCCTCCAGCAGCTGGCTCCCTCACTGAACCTGACCGATGCCATCGAGAACCTCCCCGTCAGCGTCAAGCCCGACAAGAAAGTGAGTGTTGAGGATGTCTCACGCCTGCTGGGCAGCTACTACGAGGGCACATCGCTTGACTTGAGCGCCCGCCACAAGATCCCCAACCCCAAGCGCAAGGACAAAAAGGGCAACCTCGTCGAGAACGAGCCCGACAGCATCGTCTCGCCCGTCGCCAACCCCTGGATTACCAACGAGCAGCTCGCCATGTTCTATGCCATGGGCGACTCCGCCATGAAGTGGACACGCACTGTCAGCGTCCCCTGGTGTTCCTATAGCACCGTTATCCAGCTGCGCGACTGGCTCCCCGACGAGATCGGCGGCGTCGCATGGGTAGCCTTCGACAACCCCGGCCAGAGCCCCCGTTTCCCCATCTTCTGCGGCAACACCGACCTGCCCGCCTCGATGAAGCTCTGCGGCCACAGCGCCGAGAACGATAACACCGCCCTCTGGCAGTTCCGTAAGGCCAACCGCCTCGCCTCATTGCGCTGGGGCATCTACCGCAAGACCCTAGAGCCCGCCCGTGACCACTTCCTCGATAAAGGCCTCCGCGAGCTCCCCATGGTGGAGAAGACTTGGCAAGACCTCAATACCCAGGACCCCAAGCGTGCCGCCCAATACCTCAACGACTACACCCAAGACATGCTAGGCGCCGCCGCCTACCGCTGGCAACAAATGGCCCACACCTTCTGGCTCCAATCCTGGAAAGGCTTCTGATTTTAGGCTTCAGGCGTTAGGCTTTAGGCCTTAGGAGGCTTCTCCTGGTTTTACGTCAAAAAGCAAAAACGGGGTCTAGTGCCCCGTTTTTTTAATGGGCTGGTTATCATAAGATTCCATGTTGGGCATCATCCTCAATAGGGTGGTGCGGAATCATTAATGAGTATTAAAAGCGATTCTAACTCTTCCATTGCAAAGTTACACTCCCTCTCGACAATCAGTCAATGTCAAAAAGATTCCCTTGCCCCAAAATATCTAAAGAATAATTGCGTTTCTCTTGCATGTTAAAAAGAATTAAGTTATTTTTGTAGCGTGACTCAAGTAGGATGAAAAGAAAGGCGTTTTTGCACATTGTTAGCAAGACATCGTTCTCATGCCCTTCTTTTATTCGCATACCATTAACCAACCTAAATTGAGAACCATTACATCTTTGGAGGACATTGAAGATAACTATTAGATTGTTTTTTATTATGAGAAATAGTTTATATTCTAGAATAATGTTGATACTATTTTTAATGGTATCAATTGAACCTGTATGTGCTACAAATAGGTTTTATGTCGATTTATCATTGTTAAAACCATCTGATATGGGAAAAACTGTTGAGGTTCCAGTTAAAGCTTCCTTTGACACCTATGTCAGTGCTTGGCATGTTGTTTTTATTTATCCTGATGGATTAACACCAATAAATTTTCGGGGGAAGAATATACATAGCAGTTGTGATAAAAATAGTTTTATTTATTTAGACTACTCTAATTCTTACGACTCTAATTATTGGTCTCCAGGTGAATATGAAGATCTGTTTTTCTTGAGTTTAGAGGTGTCCAATGAATATGATTTCAAGAGTGAAATAACGGTTAAATCTAAGACTGCTATGCGCTATGATCCGATATTAAATGAATTACCTTGTCGACCAATTACAGATGATGATCGAGAAAGATCCGATATAAATCAAGATTCAATTATTAATGTTACTGATATTTCAAGTTTAATTCATCTTGTCTTAAGTGATAGGGTCACTAATATCCACTCTGATCTTAATCGTGATGGAGTAATAGATCTAGTTGACATAGTTGCATTAAGCGACATGCTTTTTGTCGGTGAAGGTTGTTTGGGCTATGAAAATCTTGTTTCAATTGCATCCCCGACATTCGAAAAAAAGCCTGTTCCAAATGGCAGTGAAGGTAATTCTGTTCGTTCTGCAAGCATCGCACTGTGTGAATTGAATGATGTGAATGATTATACAAACGTGACAATCAAGAATGATGCTATTGTGCTTGGCCAGAACGGCCATTATCTTTTTCTAAAAGATTCTGACTGTGGCTATGGTCGGATATACGGAAACTTTAGCAAAAACTACGAAATTGGTGATGTTATTCCAGCTGGATATGGCGGACAAAAAATGACATATCAAGGCTATCCAGAGTTGTCCAATCCAACCAACTTAAGGGGAATGATAGATAATGTTGGTGAGATTCTCGAGCCGAATATGATCACTCCTAGCCAGGTTGGTCCTGATACATGGGGCCAGTATGTTCTACTTGATAATGTAGTTATAGATAAAACCCATAAGACTTTATCCGCTAATGGTGAAACTTGCCCCTATTATGATTATCCTTTTCAAATAGAAATGCCCACTGACGGCCAACCTCTCAAAGTATATGGTATTATAAGCAATTATTTTGATATATATCAAGTTCTACCCATCTCGATTGATGATAATCCTTGTGCTGATAAATTCAAGATTAATGGTATTTGTTACCAAGTTATTTCCGATAATGAAGTATTAATCTATCGACATCACGAGGCCGGAGTATTCTCGCTCAATATTCCGCATAAAGTTTTACACAATGGAAGAACATTTGAAGTCGTAAGCATAGGAAATGACGCATTCTCCGATTGCGCAGAAATAATAAGTCTTTCAATACCAATGGTGGCTGCCATAGGCAACAATGCGTTCTCTGGTTGCACAAATTTAATGAGTTTAACTTGCAATGCTATAGAACCTCCCAGTTTAGGAACAAATGTTTTCTCTCAAGTGCCATCTGATATGGTGGTTTTTGTTCCATTAATATCTGTTGAAGCATATCAATCAGCAAATGGATGGAATGCATTTGAGATTTTGCCGATGGATGATGGCCATCATATACTTTCTGTCAGCCTTCCTGAAAACGTTGATGTGCAGGATTATGCTAACATGCGCTTGGAGGTAAATAATATAGAGAATAATCAAACTCTTTGCTTCACGTTGACCGATAAGCCAACTTATAAGTTTACTGTTGAGTCTAATTCCACCTGGAATGTGACACTGACCAACCAATACGGAGATCAGTTCGGCAAAATAGAGAATGTCGTTATTGGTGAGGAGAGTGTTGCTGTGACTTTTTCCTCGCTGCTCAAGCCCCAGGATGTTTCCTTAGCAGTCAAGAAACCCAATGGCCAGGATGTGACCGATGCATGCAGAATCTCTTGGTTTGATGAGGATGGTGAGTTACTGTTGCAAGGCAATCCCATCAAGAAATTACCCGCCGAGCGCAAGTTAAAGTATCAAGTGACGTTACCGCAAGATTTGGCAACCGCATTCACCTTGCCGTCAATGAATACTTACACGGTCAAGGAGGGTAATAACGACATCACTTGTCAGTTGTCAGCCATCGGTGAGGCTCAGTTAAGCGGAAAGGTAAAGGATGCGACCAATAACCAGTTGTTGTATGGCGCAACGATTTCGGCGGTGCAGTCGTTTGGCGGTGGCACTTCCCATACAATTACTGCCAGGACCGACAACCAGGGACAGTATTCATTAGAAGCATCTACAGTGCCTACCACATTGACCATTGCCGCTACTGGCTACATTAGCCAGACTATCGACTGCGACATGGTAAGTGGCGGCAGCACTTTTACCGTTCCTGATGTAGCATTAAGCCCCATTACTGGTGCTGTGGTCAACATTAACTTGACCTACACTCCAGCTCATGCCGAGGGCGAAGCAGCCGACACCCAGAACTGGTATAGTGACTACAGTAATGTAGATTATGAGGTCTATAACAAGATAACTAACTGTGCGATCAGTGACATCCATGTCCAGTATCCGCAAATTGTCTTATTGGAAGATGTTAACGATGGCGATGTTCTTGAACTGACAGCGACAAGTCGCAAAAATGCTTTCAAGCCGGTCAAGACAACTGTAACTATCGCAGAGCAAAAGGCGACCGCAACCTTCAATATCAAGGAATTGGGTAAAGTGACTGCGACATTCAATAGGAACATCAATCCCAAAGTGACAGGTTCGCTCTATGATGCAGAAAATAAACTGGTCAAGACTGCCGACTATTCGGGTAGGACACAGACGATAGACAAATTACCTGATGGCAATTACACGCTCGTTACCATGGGCAAGAGCGACTTCTTTAACTCCATCTATGACTTAGAGCAGTTTGCTGCTGCCGGTCTAACCGTAGGCGATGACTATGTCAAGAACGAAGTGCAAGTTAATAGCAGTATCATCAGTCAAGTGTCTATTGATGAAGTGCCCTTCTTTGACGAGAGCAAGTTCTACTACACTGGCGACCACACTTCATTCATAGTCAATAAACCCAATATAGTCATTGGCAATTACCTAACCTTTAGAGTTCAGGTTGATTTCAAGGACGAATTTGTAAGCAAGGTCAATGACGTGCAATTGATCATAGATCTGCCGGAATCCTGCTCGTTTATTGATAACTCAGTGCTGATAAGTACTTCATTAGGAGGTTATACGATACAAGGAAATAGGCTCATCATTTCGCTGTCAATGGCTGAACTGATGAATGTTGTGCGCTTCTGCGCTATTCCGACAGTTGCCGGCGACTTTGCTCCTAGTGCTCTCGTCAAGTTTGAACTTAATGGTAAAACTATTACCCAACCCATCGGCAATGCACAATTCACGGCAAAAGGATTATCAATCAATGTACCCACTACTGTAGCCAAGACAACAATTCCCGTTTCAGGGACTGCTATTGGTCAATGCAACATTGACATATATGATAATGATATATTAATCGGTCAAACCTCATCGCTAGCCAATGGAATTTGGTCAACGAAATGTGAATTGTATGGGGCTTACAACTTATCATCACATAACATTTATGCTGTAGCTAGAACAAAAGATGGTTTAGAATTGAGGACAGAAACTGTCAGCTGCTTGTATAATAAGGATATCTGCCAGCCAAAGAAAATTACAATGTCGTTCTATAACGGATGGATGGAAAAGACTGTTACGACTGTTTTTGACTTTGAAAATGGGACTACTAACCCCTCTTCATATAGTTTCTATACTGCAACAGACTTCACTTTCGTTGCCGACCTAACCAACAACGATCCAACAGTAGTGTCCGGAGTAACTTTGTATATATACACCGATGAGAACGAGGTACGTGAGTTAGTTGCCAATTACGACGAGAATTTAGACAAATGGGTAGCTGTTAGTCACTTCGATTCAAACAATCTCCCTGTCAATATCGGTATATCGATCCATTCAAATGAATCGACCTATGCTGACCGAGGACAATTCAATCTTCTCGCAAATAGGGTTGATGAGAAGAGGGAAGATGCAAAGGAGACTCTAAACCATATTGATGAACTGGAGGAGGCTATCAATGCCATTGACCAGCAGATGACAATCGATGAGGAAATATTTGCAGGATTAGAGGACCAAATAAACAATGCGACCGACAACGACGAGATGAACCAGCTGCTGGTGCTGTGGTTAAGCCAGGCCGGCCTGGAATCGTCAATAGAAGACTTTGATGTCGAAACGCCGGAAACTGTAGATGGGCAATACATACAAACGCTTATTACCAAAGCACAAGAACTTTTGGACAGCAGTGATTATTCCGATCACTCAGAGGAAATTGAAACATTGCTTGAACAAGTCAATGAGTCCCTCCAGGATGACGATGACCGATTCGACTATATGGCCTCGTTATGGTCTGCCCAATCTGATACTATTATTGTTGATACGGAAAACGGCACTGCTACACTTTTCCGAACTACTCTGGAGAAGTATGGCGACATTCCCTTTGAGATAGCTGATACCATCCACATTGAAATGACCGACAACAGTACCGTTTACATCTATATCTCAACTGAAGACGAGGTAATCATTGTCGATAGTCTGAATAACTGCGTGTGGTACGTGAACGACCAGATAGTGGCTCAAGAGGTTGTCAAATCCTGTTTGCTAAGGGCAAAGGGCGATTTCGTTGCCGCAATGGAAACCGCAAGGCAAAAATTGATGTGGCTTGGCAATACCGTGTTATCTGCTGTGCAAGGGTGGATAAATGAACAGGAAGCTGAAAGGGCTGCACAAGAAGCATTGAGGAATTCTCTTGAACAACAGCAGGCTGTACTGTTGGGTGAGAATGCTGGATTGCAGATCCGAATAAATGAGATAGAGAAGGAACTGCAGGCACTGACTACCCCAGATGTGATTACTGTGGAAGAGTACTTTGATATAGTTGAGCGTGATGAGTTGGTGAACCAACTCAAACTTGAGAGAGAAAATGTACTAAAGAAAATCAAGGCAAATCGTGTTAACATCAATAAATTAACGCAAGGTATAACTAGATGCGGTGCAAGAATTGTTGCGGTAACAGCTGTTCTCGGCCAACTTTACGAACTATATCAAGTGGGCGAAGGAATTTTTAAAACAGTATCTTATGTATCTACAGCCATTCAAGACCACGGCCACTGGCACTCGTTAATTAACAACATCTTGCCTTGCAAGGCAGACCAAGAAAGAGCCGTCGCCTTGAAAGCAAGGTGCGAGAGCGACTGGTCCGACATTGCTTGGAGCAAGGGGTATTATCCTGCTTTCACCATTACGGCATTAACCACAGTGGTCAATGGTTATATGATGACAAACAAAGCGGCAAAGATTGTGGCACAAGTACTTATCTCGGCAATTACCGACTTTTTGAACAATACAGCAGAAGCATTGTTTAACAATGCGCGTAGTGCTTCTTTAAACTGGTACCCCATAAGGTATGCAGAATATCGCAGTTTGAAGTGCAAAGAAGACAAGAACGAACCAGACAAACCCGATAATTCAGATGACAAGAAGCGTCCGCCTCTGCCGCCGACAGAACCCATACGTGACCCCTCTGGCTTCGTTTATGAGGGCGTTCCTTCAAACCGTTTGCAGGGTGTGACAGTGACTTGCTATTACAAGGAGACGGTTGAGGACATGTATGGTGACACGCATGAGGAAGTTGTGCTCTGGGATGCTGAGCAGTATGGTCAGCAGAACCCGCTCTTGACCGACGCGAACGGTTACTACCGCTGGGATGTGCCCATCGGCATGTGGCAGGTGAAGTATGAGAAGGAGGGTTATGAGACCACTTATAGCGACTGGCTGCCCGTGCCTCCTCCCCAACTGGACGTGAACATCGGTATGGTACAGATGCGCCAGCCCGAGGTCATCAAGGCCCGCGCATATCCTCAGGCAGTAGAGTTTGAGTTCGACAAGTTCATGTTCCCCGAGATGCTGAATAGTAATAACATTACCGTGACTGTCAATGGATCACCCGTTAGTGGTACCATCGAATTGCTGAACGCCGAGGTGGACGACCCGCTGGCCATCACGTCAATTCGCCGCGCTCCGGGAACTGGCTTGACCTTCGCCTCAAAGGTGCGCTTTAATGCTAACAGCCCGTTCAATGCTGACAAGGTAACGCTCCATGTCAAGAAAGACGTGAAGAGTTATGCCGACTTGGAGATGTATGAGGACTACGAGGCCGTGCTCGATGTTGAACTCGAAATCCAGTCGATTGAAGCCGACTCAACCGTGAAGATCCTATACGGCGACTGCCGTGAGTTGACTGTTACCGTATTACCCGCTAATGCGTCAAGGGGAAAGACTCTGTCTGTGAGAAGTGTAGCTCCGATGATTGCCACGACCGATGCCGAGACCTACACAATTGATAATAGTGGTAAAGCGGTGATCGCTGTGCATGGTGACCTGCCTGGCTCGACATCACTGCTCTACAGCATTGAGGATTATGACTTGACAGCATCCACGCTCGTCAAAGTGATGATGGAAAACCAAATGACAGTTGCCATACCTACCGCCACGATTGCCAGTGGTAGTGAGGTGGAGAAGGGTACGGCTGTTTACCTTCACTGTGCTACCGAGGGAGCCACTATCTTCTACACGCTGGATGGCAGCTGCCCGTGTGACCTGTCACCTGCACGCAAGGTCTATGATGGCTCACCCATCATAATCAACAGTACCGTGACCATCAAGGCAATGGCAACGGCTCCCGATCTGTATGACAGCGAAGTTGCCACTTTCGTTTACCGCGTGGTTGGCGGCAAGAAGGGCGATGTGAACGGTGACGGTGAGGTAAATATCGCTGATGTTAATGCAGTGATTGACATCATCCTGGGAGGTCAGGCTGATGCAGATACACGCTACCGTGCCGATGTGAATGGTGATGGCGAGGTGAATATTGCCGATATCAATGCGGTGATTGACATCATCTTGAATCCTGCTGCTAACATGATGCTCAAGGTGAATTGCGATGACCTGTTGCACATGGATGATGTGACGATGAAACCGGGTGACGTGCGCACACTGCAAGTCACCGTTGATCATGCAGCACACTACAGCGCGCTGCAATGCGACATCGTCCTGCCCGCAGGCTTGACCCTCATGGACGTCTATGCTCCGGGTGCCAACACTGTCAAGACAGGTGGCATAAACGACAACACCTGCCGTGCGTTGAACTACTCAATGGCCCGACTGCCGTTTGTCGGTGACACCCAGCCTGTGATGACCTTCACCGTGCGTGCCGATGCTGCTCTTGCTCCAGAGAGCGAGATCTCGCTGACCAATGCCGTGCTCGCCGATGCTGGCAACAAGGCATGGCGCGTCAGCGATTGTACTGCTCGCGTGAACAACGCCAGTGGCATCAACGACATGACGGCGACAGTTGACCGCGTTTGGGTTGAGGGACGCACACTGTTCATAGAATCTCGCCAGGACGGCACCGCCCAGCTGGCGATGATTAATGGTATGGTGAGCAACATTCCTCTCAAGGTTGGCATCAATCGTCAGCGACTGGATCGCGGCATCTATATTGTGGTGGTCAACGGCCAATCACATAAGATAGCGATCAAGTAAAGAGTGGAAAATAAACATTCGTTATGATGGAAATGGCTGCTTCTTGTTGAGCAGCCATTTTCATTGAGTGAATCCACTGCCCAAATCCCATATAAGGACAAAAAACTCTGAACTCTAAACCAGATACTCTAAACTTTTATACTATCTTTGCGTCAGAAAAATAACAAAACTATAAGGATATGAAAAAGAGATTATTGATTGCGATAGTGGCTCTATTGGGCACCTTTGTAGCAGCTGATGCCTGTACTTCGGCCATCGTGAGTGGCAAGTTGACGGCTAACGGTCGGCCACTGATGTGGAAGAACCGCGATACCAACGACCTGAACAATCGCGTGGAACGTATCGTGGCCCATGACGGTCTGTTGGAGTTCGTTGCCCTGTTTGATGCTCGTGACTTGCAGGACACGGCTGCTTGGATGGGCTTCAACGAGGCGGGCTTCGCTATCATGAATACGGCATCCTATAACCTGAACGGCAATGATGGCGTCAAAAATATGGACCGTGAGGGAGAACTGATGCGCTACGCTTTGGAGCGCTGCAAGACGGTGGATGACTTTGAGAACCTCTTGAAGACCTTACCCAAGCCCCTCGGCGTAGAAGCCAACTTCGGCGTCATCGATGCGCAGGGCAACGGAGCCTACTTCGAGACAGGCAATTTTAAGTATGTGAAGTTTGATCTCGCCGACGCGACCAGCGGCATTCTCACGCGCACCAACTACTCCTACAGCGGCGAGAAAGACAAAGGCATGGGATACGTCCGCGAGAAGAACGAGAAACACCTGCTTGAGCCGCACATCATCGCTCAGGACATCACCCCGGCTGTATTTACCGAAGAGTTGTCACGCACGTTCTACAATTCGTTGATTGGCAGGGATTACACTCGTAGTGGCGATAATTGGATCGTGGATCAGGATTTCATCCCGCGCCGCATATCCACTGCCAGTGTGGTCATTGAGGGCATTGTTCCCGGCGAGAATCCACGTCTGACCACCATGTGGATTGCCTTAGGTTATCCCCCCTGTGCTGAAGTGTATCCCGTATGGGTTGGCGAGGATGGCGTGGCACCTGAATTGACAGGTACTACTGCCGATAACCACTCGGTCCAGTGCGACAAGGTGAACAAGCGCAAGGAAGAGGTCTTCCCTGTTGTCCGTGGCAACGGTAAGCAGTACCTCAATCTGTCAAAACTCTACAACAACGATGGCACTGGCTATTGCCAAACCCTCACCCTGAAGAACCGTCAGGCCTACAAACGCGGCTATGAGGAAATCGCCCGCCGCCGTGCCCTTTATAGTAAGTCAAAAAAGAGAAAATAGGCATCACCCGTAGGGGGCTGTGTCATAATTCATTCGTTGCAAATTGAGTCGCGCTTCGCGCGAGAAATTAAGCAAAAATTTATATAAAAATTAAGCAAAATGCATTTTTATTTTAATTTTAGTAATAATTTTGTTTAATTTCTCGGCCGTCAGGCCGATTAAAAATCACGAGGTGAATTTTGACATAGCCTCTTGAACAAGGAATGGAAGTGGGAGGAGATTTCACCATCGATAATTGTAGCGTCTCGTCAAGTGCCTACATGCGGCACCTGTGCGCCATGTTTCTGGCCGACAACTGGTTGTGGCTGGTTGCACCTGTCGCCTTGTGTGCGCTGTTGGCCATCTGGATAGACGTGCGCTTCGTTATCGTAGCGATGATGGTGCTCTTCATCGCCCTGCCCATGGTGCTGGCAATGCTCTACTTCTATTACGGCCTGTCGCCCGAGGCCCGTTGGTCCATCATGGAGAAAACTGCCACTATCGATGGCAAGGGCATCTCGCTGAACTTCAGCGATGAACGAATGAAAACGCACGTCATCGGTTGGAATGACGTGCGTAATATCATTGAGAAAGATGATGTACTAATGCTGATGCTTAACGGCAAACGTTATACTTGCCTGATGTTGCCGGCGTCAGTTATAAATCCAGACATCACGCAGGCGCTCAGGCAGTTCACCGCGAAGGTCCATTAACTGACCGTAGTCATCACTGCGTGCGACATAGACGCAGGTATATCCCTTGTAGCTCAACAATTTCATGTGAGGCACCAAGGACGCGTACTTGGCCTTGAAGGCATCCAACTCCTGTTGATCGCGCAAGGTGGCGATAACCATGTAATACTTGCCCGCGCTGTTGCCTGTAGCTGAGATGCCAGGATAATTCTCTACCATCTCAATGGACTGTGCAACGGAACCCTGCTGGACAGTTACATCCAGTTTCTGGGACTGAGGAGCTGTAACCTCTGGAGTCATACTTGCCATGCCGTGGTTGCGGTCCACAATAATGGGGGTCGAAAGCATCACACCGAGGCCAATCAACACGGCAACCGATGCTGCAATCTTGGCAGCCTTCCGCGTAAACAGGTTGGACTTTTCGGCAATAATGGCAGTGTGGGCATTTTCTTGTTCGACGAGCTCTTGTTCAAGTGCTTCAACTGTCTTAATCTCCATATCGGACAGACCATAGAAGCTGTCGCAGGCCTCATCGTTAATGAACGGAACAAACTCAATGTGTCCGCTATCATTGCTCTTGAAATAACCCAAGCGGCCCATGGATACCTCGCATCCCATCGATAGCTGTTGGCGGAATGCAGTAACGCTATCGGCGATGAAACGCATCGCCTCGGGATAATCCAATCCCTCGCGTCGCATAATCGACTGTGAAATCAGGCCATCGTTGTGCGATACACTGGCGTTGAAACTGATCAGGCGCTGGGGAGCCCTTATCAATCCCTGCTCCTCGTCATAACTCGAGAAGCTATAATTAGCGATAAACGCGCCCCACTCAGGGATAACCACACAATCGTGGCGCGTTATCAGGTACTCAATATGTTCAATTATAGAAAACATCATACAAAAGTACACAGTTTCAACTCTACAGCAAAATTATTTACATGAAAAAACACCAAAAAAGTTATTAACACAGCAGCCTGGAGGCTATTTGCCGAACACCTGTCGATAGGCTTCCGCTTTCTTTAAAAGAGGTAACGGATAGGCACGAGACGTCGAGGGCATTCGCCACAAGGTAAAGCCATGAATACCCACTTGGCAGTTCACGGGTATGCCGATTGAGGGGACTTCAATGCCTGCTTGGGCGGCGATAACACTTGTAGCTTTCTCTCCAGTAGTTACTATGGTTGTGATGGTTGGATGCTGGTCAAGTAGCGCTACTAAGTCAATCGCTTCGACAATCTCAAGAAATTTGTCGCTGGCGTTATCCTTAAGCCGTCTCACGGCCATGGCCGTGTCCCACAGGGCAATACCTTCTCGATTAAGAAATGCTTTAATGGCCGTAAGGTCAAAGCGTCGATCATTCTCGATCCAAAAGTAGTCTTTGTCCTGATGGAAAATAAGCCCCATGATTCTCCAAAAGTCATTGATCTTGTTGGGGTAGAAAAAGGGCATAGACCAGCGTTCTTCTTTCGGTGGGAAAGTTCCTAAAAAGAGGTATTTCGCACCGCCTGGAACGTATGCTGGCCACGGATGGCGTTCAATGTGTGGTTGATGGTCATTCATATCAGCAAAATTAGCGAAAAAAAAGCTGTTGAAAGATGTTTTTCCTGAAAATAGTACCGAATATTGCTTTTTTTACTAACTTTGCAGGTTAGAAAATATAAATCACTAAATAAAAATTGTTATGAATATCCGTAACCTATTTTTGCTCGCGATTGTCACGCTTGTGCTTGCTGCCTGCAGTCCTAGTGAAGACATCGCCTACATGACAAACATCGATCAACTTCCGTCAACGGCGCTGGCATCTGCCGCCGCCAAGGCAGGTGACTTTACCATTAAACCGGGCGACATGTTGCACATTAACGTCTCTAGCTCCAATGAAGATGCTGTAAAACCGTTCAATAAGGTTCAGTACATCAGCACTCTTGGCTCTTCAAGTTATAATATTGGCGATCGTTCAACGATTTTTTACCTTGTGGATGATAATGGCAATATTGATTTCCCCGTTATTGGGACATTGCATATTGTTGGAATGACCAAACTCGAATTAGAGGACTATATCGCTAGCTTGATCTATCCTCGTTATCTCACCGAGAAGCCCGGAGTTGAGTGCCGTATCCAGAATTTTAGGGTATATTGCATTGGCGATTTTGGTAATTCGGGTGTGATTCATGCCGAGAATGGACGCCTTAACCTGATTGAGGCTATTGCCCAGAGTGGAGACCTTGCCTCAACGGGTTTACGTGATAATCTGCTGCTGATTCGTACAGATGCAAAAGGTCAGCGTACGATCAAGCGCTTTAATCTGAATGATGCTACTTTCTTGTCACAGCCTGAGTTCCAGCTCCAGCAAAATGACATCCTTTATGTTGAGCCTAACAAGTACAAGAAACGTAGTATTTGGAGTGCTGGCCCGCTGTTCTCGTTTGGTCTGAGCATGATGGGTACGGCTATGTCACTCATCACGTTTATCACCGTTCTGGCGAAGAAGTAAGACGCTAATAATCATAGTTTTATTATGGCGGCTCATCATGATTGATGAGCCGCTTTTTGTGTAACTGCCATTTTGTCAGTTTTTGCTTCTTGGCACAAGTGTTGAGTTGTTTTGAGGTGAAAAATGATTTAATTCAGACTATAGAAAGGAGAAACATATATATGAATTTTAACAATTTTACAATCAAAGCACAAGAGGTCGTCCAGAAAGCCGTACAGCTGACCCGAAACGGTGGCCATCAGGCAATTGAGCCAGAACATCTGCTCAAGGCGCTGATTACCGAGGGTGATGCCGTAGTGCGCTTTATCTTTCAGAAGTTGGATATCAACCCAATGAATGTGGAACGGCCGTTGGAGGCAGAACTGCAGAAGTTGCCTCGTGTCAGTGGTGGCGAACCTTACCTGAGCAACAATGCTAGTCAAGTGCTTGAAAAAGCTAATGACATAGCCAGCAAAAACGGCGATCAGTACGTGACTGTCGAGGCGATGCTCATGGCATTGTTTGAGGTGAAATCAACGGTATCGAGCATCCTCAAGGATGCAGGCGTTACACGCGATGACCTCAAGGCCGCTATTGACGAGCTCCGCAAGGGCAAGAATGCTACATCTCAGAGTGCTGAAGAACAGTACAATGCTTTGAACAAGTATGCCGTCAATCTTAATGAACGTGCGCGCCAGGGAAAACTTGACCCTGTGATCGGCCGTGATGACGAGATCCGCCGTGTATTGCAGATCTTGAGCCGTCGCACCAAGAACAACCCCATCCTCATCGGTGAGCCTGGTACTGGTAAGACTGCTATCGTGGAGGGCTTGGCTCAGCGTATCGTGCGCGGTGATGTGCCCGAGAACCTGAAGATGAAGCAGGTTTATTCGCTCGATATGGGTGCCCTGATTGCCGGAGCAAAGTACCAAGGTGAGTTTGAGGAACGACTCAAGTCGGTCATCAATGAGATTACTCAGGCCAACGGCGAGATCATCCTGTTCATTGATGAGATCCATACGCTTGTCGGCGCTGGCAAGAGTAGCGGCGCGATGGATGCCGCTAATATTCTGAAGCCCGCCTTGGCACGTGGAGACCTGCGTAGCATCGGTGCCACGACCCTTGATGAGTACCAAAAGTACTTTGAGAAGGACAAAGCTTTGGAACGCCGTTTCCAGATTGTTATGGTTGATGAGCCTGATGAGGAGAGCAGTATCGCTATCCTGCGTGGTTTGAAGGAGAAATACGAGAATCACCACAAGGTGCGTATCAAGGACGATGCGATCATTGCCGCTGTGCAGTTGAGCCAGCGTTACATCAGTGACCGTTTCCTCCCGGACAAGGCTATTGACTTGATTGACGAAGCCGCAGCTAAGTTACGCATCGAGATGGACAGTGTGCCGCAAGGGCTTGATGAGATTTCCCGCAAGATTTCCCAGCTCGAGATTGAGCGCGCAGCCATCAAGCGTGATGGCGACGAGGTGCATATTGCCGAGTTGGATAGACAGATTGCTGAGCTCAAGGACCGCGAGAGCGATTACAACGCCAAGTGGAAGAGTGAGAAGGAACTGATTAACAAGATCCAGCAGAACAAGATCGATATCGAGCAACTCAACTTTGAAGCCGAGCGTGCTGAGCGCAATGGTGATTATGGCCGTGTGGCCGAGATCCGCTACTCGCTCATCAAGCAGAAGGAGGATGAGAATCGCCAGATTCAGGACCGGCTGCGTGATATGCAAGGCGACAAGGCGCTCATCAAGGAGGAAGTCGATAGTGACGACATTGCCGAAATCGTATCCCGTTGGACCGGCATTCCCGTGACCAAGATGCTCCAGAGCGAGAAGGAAAAATTGCTTCACCTCGAGGAGGAACTCCACAAGCGAGTAGTGGGTCAGGACGATGCCATCAAGGCCATCAGCGATGCTGTGCGCCGCAGTCGTGCGGGCTTGAATGACCCGCGACGTCCCATCGGTTCGTTCATCTTCTTGGGCACTACCGGCGTCGGCAAGACCGAGTTGGCTAAGGCACTGGCCGACTATATGTTCAATGACGAGAACATGATGACGCGCATCGACATGAGCGAATATCAGGAGAAGTTCTCGGTCACCAGGCTCATCGGTTCACCTCCTGGCTACGTCGGCTATGACGAGGGTGGACAGTTGACCGAGGCCGTACGTCGCAAGCCCTATTCGGTGGTCTTGTTTGATGAGATCGAGAAGGCCAACCCCGATGTGTTCAACGTGTTGTTGCAAGTGCTTGATGACGGCCGACTCACCGACAACAAGGGCCGTACTGTCAACTTCAAGAACACCATCATCATCATGACGAGCAACCTGGGCTCCAGCCTCATCCGTGAGCGCTTTGAGCACTTGACCGATGCTAACCGCGATGAGGTTATCGGCCGCACGCGCGACGATGTCATGGATATGTTGAAGAAGACCATCCGTCCCGAGTTCCTTAACCGAATCGACGAGATCATCATGTTCACGCCACTCGATGAGGAGCAGATACGCCAGATTGTCCAGCTGCAGCTCGTGGGCGTCAAGAAGATGTTGGCTCACAATGGCATCACCCTTGAGGCTACTGATGCCGCAATCCGACTGCTGGGCCAGGCCGGTTATGATCCCGAGTTCGGCGCTCGTCCCGTTAAACGTGCCATCCAAAGCATGGTGCTCAACCAGTTGAGCAAGGACATCATCGCCATGAAGGTCAACCGCGACCGTCCCATCATCATCGATGCCGTTGATGGCAACCTTGTCTTCAAGAACTGATAGACATCTATATTGAATTACCGTGGACGACAGAATAACCTCTGTCGCCCACGGTGATTTTTTTTCTTGGCTGATATATGACCTTAGAAGCCGAGGAACTCGGGCGTCATAGCGCTGAGTGGGAGACCATGGAGGTCCTTGTCGCTCAGGATCATGTCGGCGGGGTCGATGCACCAGTCGATGCCCACATCGGGATCATCGTAGCGTAATGTCGCCTCGCTCTGCGGAGCATAGAGATTATCCACCTTATACTGGAACTGGGCTACGTCGCTCAGCACAACAAATCCGTGGGCAAAGCCTCTGGGAATAAACAGTTGGCGGCCAGTGTCGGCATTCAGCTCTACGGCGAGGTGCTTGCCCCATGTGGGACTTCCATGTCGCAGATCGACTACAACGTCAAGGACGTTACCTTGCGAGACTCTCACCAGCTTGGCCTGGCTCCACTCGCCGCGCTGGAAATGCAATCCGCGCAGCACGCCCTTGCTTGAGAATGACTCGTTGTCTTGCACAAAATCCACATGCCCTATATGGTCTTCAAACTCGGCTTGTTTGAAAACTTCGCTGAAGTATCCCCGCTTGTCACCGAACCGTTTCGGCTCGATAATCCATACGCCCTTGATATCTTGCTCAATAAAAGACATTTCCTACCAACTGTTAGATGAATCTTGGGGCAAAGTTAACCATTTTTGTCCATCGATGCAACATTATTCAAGAAAAACAATTACTTTTGCCAACCATTTATAAATGAGCCGAGATATGAAGAAGACAGCACGCAATGTCATCCTGTTTGACGACAACGAGGTGCGTAAGCACCTGATGCCGTTTACCTATACCCGTCCCACAGCATTGTTGCGCGTGGGCATTACCACCATCAGCGAGAAGTGGCAGGCCTTGCTGGGCGAGGCAACCTACAGTTACCTCACCGCGCGTTACCTCAAGAAGAAGTTCCCGCTTCACGTGCGTCGCACGACCAACTTGATGGTTGCCGGGCATGTCATTCCCACGCCAGAACTTGCCGAGCAGGTGCTCTCCCTGCAAGAAGGCGAAGCCCTGATGGCGGGAGAGGAACTCGTCGCCTTCTACGGCACGGCTCATGACTATGATGCCCGTTTTTACACCCGCGTGCATTTCGCCAAGGATATCCCCCTCATTGTCCGTCACTTGTATGACCTCTTTGAGTTTAACGGCGTGGTCCTTGAGCAGGATTTCAATCGCTTGACAGCTGGACGTCAGTCGCAGCCGCTTTCATCGACCAACACGGTCATCGGTGATCCAGAGCGCATCTTCGTAGAAGAGGGCGCATATGTGGAGGGTGCCAAGCTCAACACCAACGCTGGCCCCATCTACATCGGCCGCGACGTCGAGGTGATGGAGGGTGCCTGCATCCGTGGCGGTTTTGCCGCTTGCCATGACGCCAAGGTGCGTATCGGTGCCAAAGTCTATGGCGCGACAACCCTTGGTCCGCATGTCAAGATAGGCGGTGAAGTCGAGAATACCATCTTCATTGGCTATAGTAACAAGGCACATGATGGTTTCCTCGGCGATGCCGTCATCGGCGAGTGGTGTAACATCGGCGGCGGAACCACCGCCAGCAATCTCAAGAACGACTATGGCGAGATCAAGCTCTGGAACTATGCCAGCAAGCGTTTTGAGCGTACGGGTCTGCAGTTCTGCGGCCTCTTCATGGGCGATCACAGCAAGATCGGTGTCAACGGCATGATCAATACCGCCACCGTGCTGGGCGTAGGCGTTAATATCCATGGTGCTGGTTTCCCGCGCAACTTCGTCGCCTCTTTCCAGGAGGGCAGCGCCGCCGCTGGCTTCAAGAACGTCCCGCTGGAGACTTTCTATACCATCGCCGAGCGTGTTATGGCTCGCCGCAACATCCCTCTCACCGACATCGACCGCGACATCTACAAGGCCATATACAACCTCAGCGACCGCTACAAGTAAGCCGCTGGCACCATTTCATTAAGCAATATCACGTTTATCGTCTTCTCAGTGTCTCGACGATACGCGCCATCTGGTTGGGGATGCGTATCTGTTGGGGGCACTTCTTCAGGCATTCCTCGCAGTCGGCACACTGTGTGGCCCATGTCGATACGTCGGGCAATGCCTGGCGCAGGCCGTCGGCAAACTGCTGTTTGCGGGCCATGTAGTCCGCTGCCTGCTTGTCGGGCAGGGGCAGTATCTTCTGGTTCACCGCCTCGTTGTAATAGGCGAAGTTGCCGGGGATGTTGACGCCATAGGGGCATGGCATGCAGTACTCGCAGGCGGTACAGGGAATGACAGGGAAGCCCGCTATCTCATCGGCAATCTCTTCCAGGAGTTTATCCTCGGCATCGGTGGTCAGTTCCAGGGGCGAGAGGGTGCGGATGTTTTCCTCCAGGTGGCTCATCTGGTTCATGCCGCTCAGCGTGGTGAGGATGTTGGGATGAGAGCCCACCCAACGGAAGGCCCACTTGGCGGGTGAGTCATCGGGGCGGACAGCCGTGAGCCGCTTGGCGAGGTCCTCGTTCAAGCTGGCCAGCGCACCGCCTCTCAGGGGCTCCATCACGACGGTCTGCACACCGGTCTTCTCCAGCTTGTCATAGAGATACTCGGCATCGGCGTCCTTTTTCCAGCCCGACGTGCTGAGCGAGGCATGGCGCCAATCGAGGTAGTTCATCTGGATCTGCACGAAGTCCCAATGGTATTCCTCCTGATGGTCAAGCAGGTAGTCAAACACGCTGACGTCGCCGTGGTAGGAGAAGCCTAGGTGACGGATGCGTCCCGCCTCGCGCTCCTTCAGCAGGAAGTCCAGCAGGCCATTGTTCAGGAAGCGCCCTTTGAGGGTATCCAGGCCTCCGCCGCCCACGCTGTGCAGCAGGTAGTAATCGATGTGATCCACCTGTAGCTTCTCGAATGACCGCTCGTACATCTTGAGGGCTTCATCCTTCGACCACATGTTGTCCCTCTGGTTCGACATCTTGGTGGCTACGAGATATTTCTCGCGCGGATGGCGGCTCAGTGCGATGCCTGTCATGGTTTCGCTGTTACCGCCCTTGTACACCGGAGCGGTATCAAAGTAGTTCACGCCATGCGCGATGGCATAGTCCACCAAACGGTTCACTTCATCCTGGTCATCGGGCAATCGCATCATGCCGAAGCCCAGCAGCGAGACCTTGTCACCCGTGCGGTGCTGCACCCTGTAGGTCATCTGATTCAGCGCATCTCCATCACCATTGGTTTGACGTCTGTTGGTCTCTCCCGCCAGAACACCCAGCGGATTCGTTGCCACCACGGCGGCGCCAAGTCCCAGCTTGTGCAGGAACTGTCGGCGATTCATGTCCGATTTCTTGTTGCCCATAACTATCTAGTTTTTAAGTGACTCTCTTATATCGTAATCCAAGTCGCAAATTTAATGAAAATTTTTAAAATGGCTATCCATTCAATGAAGAAAAGGAGTGGAGGGGGGTGGGTGCGCGTTGATAACGCGCAATACGGGACGGCACGGTCGCGAGCGGGGGGCGGATGTGGGGTGCGCGTTGGTAACGCGCAATACGGGACGGCACGGTCGCGAGCGGGGGGCGGATGTGGGGTGCGCGTTGATAACGCGCAATACGGGGACGGGACGGTCGTGGATGGGGGATGAGGGGGTGTTATGGGGAGACTTGAGTTTTAGATGGGTGGGATGAGGTGGTGGTGTGTGCGCGTTTGTTAAAATATGAAAAATTGTTTGGTTTCTTGTCGGGGAGTAGATTTGGTATCTTGTTGTAGCTGCGGAGGTTATCAATGTAGTCATCAATGAGGCGGCGGTTGTGGGCTTCCGTCAAAAAGCTATTAGGGCTTGACTTGGGATTGATGGTGTAGTAGCCCTGGTTGTCCTTGATGATTACACCTCGCGCGAGGGCGTCGGCGATGAGGAGACGATTGCGGGTTAGGCGATTCAATTCGGTCTGTCGCTTGTTTAATCTTGTGACAAGCTGATCGGGAGAAACTGCCTCGTCCTCGGTGATGACGGCATTGAAGACATCCTGGACCGTTGTCGCCTCGGCATACTGTGCTGCTGCGGATGAGTTTTCGGGTTTCAGGAGGACTTCTTGTGCGAAATTCTTGTCATTGATGGTGAAGGCGAACTGGAACTCACCGTCGTCGGTGATTGCTCTGACGCGCTGTAGTAAGGACGTGGTGCCTCGGTTGGTGATGCGGAACACGTTGTTGGCAATCGGGAAAAGGCGCTTGCCAATGAACCCGGCAGTGCTTTTGGCCCTGCCGATGAGGTTGTATCCGATGCACAAGAGGGAAGTGCTGTAGAAATCGAGAATTTCCCTCATCTCGAGGTAGAAGTTGTCGGCACGATAGGCGCCACATTCTGGGGTGAGGTGATCCAGGTCATCGATGATGATGAGGGTGGGTTTGAAATCGCGGATTGCTTGGGTGATATTGCAGAGAATCACCTCGTCGCACTCGTTGAAGGTGCCGAGATCGTCGAGGCACATGAGCCGAAAGTTTTCGTTAGAAGCGCCGAAGTGCTGCTTGAGGTCTTCTATGAAGCTGCAGCAGGTATAGAAAGAATGTACTGAGTCAATCCACAGGACTCGGTTGTTCTGCTCCTGGTTGTCTTGTTCTTCTTGAGGCTTGGCGACCTGAAGTGAGGGGACATACTGGTAGCTGCCTTGCAAGACTGCCGCTGCGAGCATCTTGGCGACGGCATGTGCTCTGCAGTGGCTTGCTCCCGTGAGGAAGGTGATGTCGTGCCTGTGGAGTGCTACCGAACCGCAAATGGTGACGATGGGATTGGGACGGTATTGCTGCAATGGCGAGTCGATGTTGATGAAAAGCGATGACCAGGGATCGCGGTCACCGATAAGTGGTGTTCTGTTGTAATGCATGGTAATCAAATTTAATTATTAATAATGAGCAAAGATAAAAGATGGGGTTGTGGAAATGCAACGTTAAAAAGCAGAGGAGGGGGGATTTCTGGAGGCTGGGGGTGCGCGTTGATAACGCGCAATACGGGACGGCACGGTCGTGACGGGGGGCGGATGTGTGGTGCGCGTTGATAACGCGCAATACGGGACGGCACGGTCGCGGTGGGGGGCGGATGTGGGGTGCGCGTTGATAACGCGCAATACGGGACGGGACGGTCGTGGCAGGGGGGCGGAAGTGGGGTGCGCGTTGATAACGCGCAATACGGGGACGGGACGGTCGTGGCGAGGGGGGTGATGTGTGGTGCGCGTTGGTAACGCGCAATACGGGGACGGGACGGTCGTGGTGCGGGGGGGATTTATTGGGGAGTGGGGTGAGAATTGTGGGGGATTGTGGTGGGGGATTGTGGAAAAAGTAGTAATTTTGTGGCGTGATTCAATGAGTTTGGGGTGCTTCCTGGGAGATGGGGGCTGAGAACATACCCATGGGATCTGATCCGGATAATGCCGGCGTAGAGAACATTTATTGATTCAAGTTTCGCAACGGGGTTGCGGGACTTGAGAAAACGAATTATTGCATGAAGAAGATCTTTTTGACGGCTGCCATGGTAGTGGCAGGCCTGGCTGCGGTGGCACAGACTGCCGCGACCGACACGGTGCCCTCTATCGCGCTGAGCGAGGTGGAGGTGCTGGGAACTCGTGCTAGTGCTAGCACTCCTGTAGCGTTTACTAATCTGACTGGCAAGCAACTGGCTGCCGAGAACCATGGCCTGGACATTCCGTTCCTGCTGACGATGACTCCGAGCGTGATCACCACCAGCGATGCGGGTGCTGGCGTGGGCTACACGTCGATGCGCGTGCGTGGCACTGACGCCACGCGCATCAACATCACCGTGAATGATATCCCGCTGAATGATGCCGAGAGCCACAGCATCTATTGGGTGAACACGCCGGACTTTGCGTCGTCGGTGCGCGACATCCAGGTGCAGCGTGGTGCTGGCACCTCGACCAACGGCTCGGGCGCCTTCGGTGGCAGCGTGAACATGAGGACCCAAGGTTTCTCGCGCGATCCCTATGCCGAGGTGTCGGGCAGCTATGGCTCGTACAATACCAACAAGGAGACCCTGCGCTTGGGAACGGGTCTGCTGGGCGACCACTGGTCCATCGAGGCTCGCCTGTCGCACATCGGCAGCGACGGCTACCGTGACCGCGCGAGCAGCGAGCTGCTCAGCTACTTCGGTCAGGTGGGTTATTTCAACAGCGGGACCTCGTTGCGCTTTATCACCTTTGGCGGCAAGGAAGATACCTATCACGCCTGGGACGGTATCAGCCGCGACGACCTGAAGGAGCGCCGTACCTATAACCCCAACGGCGAGATCAAGCACGACGGCAAGGTGACGGGCTTCTATAAGGACCAGAAGGACATCTACCGCCAGACCCACTACCAGCTGATCTGGAACCAGACCTTCAATCCCCTGTGGAAACTCAACGTGGCGTTGCACTACACCAACGGCTACGGCTACTACCAGGAGTATAAGAATGCCCGTACGCTCAAGGAGTACGGTCTGCTGCCCGTGGTGACTGCCGAGGGTACCAGCAAGAAGGCGAGCCTGGTGAGGAAGAAATGTGTGGATAGCAACTTCGGTGGCGGTGTCTTCTCGCTGCAGTACACCGGCGAGCGCCTGGCAGCCACGCTGGGCGGCGGCATCAACCGCTACAGCAACGACCACTACGGGCAGGTCATCTGGGTGGAGAACTACACCAGCCCGCTGGCTCCCGACCACGAGTACTACCGCAACAACGGCCGCAAAACCGACTTCAACATCTATATCAAGGGCAACTATGTGATTACCGGTGGCTTGAGCGCCTATGCCGACCTGCAGTACCGCCACATCGGCTACCGCATCACGGGCAACAACGACAAGTGGGACTGGACCGCTGACCCCGAGCGCCTGCAGGCCCTCAATATCGACGAGCCGTTCAATTTCTTCAATCCCAAGGCCGGTCTGAACTGGCAGATTGCCCCCAAGCACCGTGCCTATGCCTCGTTTGCCGTTGCCCAGAAGGAGCCCACGCGCAACAACTATACCGACGGCC
Source organism: uncultured Prevotellaceae bacterium (assembly GCA_900318645.1). Taxonomy (GTDB): domain Bacteria; phylum Bacteroidota; class Bacteroidia; order Bacteroidales; family Muribaculaceae; genus Sodaliphilus. The sequence continues at coordinate 19,948 of ONLH01000021.1, read as the reverse complement.
TGTTCCTGCAGCATCCCACGAGCGAGAAACTCTATGACTGGGAGGCTGGTTATGAGTTCCGTACGGGCCGTTACCTGTTCAGTGCCAACCTGTACTACATGAACTACAAGGACCAGCTCGTGCTCAACGGCAAGATCAATGAGATCGGCGAGCTGATGGCCGAGAACGTGGACAAGAGCTACCGCATGGGTATCGAACTGCTGGCAGGTATGCACTTCACCGACTGGCTGCGCTGGGAGGTGAACGCCACGCTGAGCCGCAATCGCATCCAGGACTATGTGGGCTACGTGAGCGACTATGACGCTGACACGTGGGACGACATGTGGACGCAGACCGCCATCGAGAAGGGCAATACCACCATCGCTTTCTCGCCCAGCTTGACCGTGGGCAGCATGCTGATGTTTGAGTACAAGGGCTTCACCGCCAACCTGCAGTCGCAGTATGTGTCGCGCCAGTACCTCGACAACTTCGAGCGCAAGGAAGACTCGCTGGATCCCTACTTTGTCAACAACCTGGATCTGGCTTATACCTTCAAGTTGCCGAAAATCCGCAGCATCACCGTCGGCGCTACCGTCTATAACCTGTTCAACGTGAAGTATGAGACCAACGGCTACTCCCAGACCTGCGCCCTGTATTCCGGCGGCAGCAAGGAGAATGCTTACTCGCTCTATAGCGACCCGCGCTTCTATCCCATGGCGGGGATTAACGCGCTGGGGTATGTGACGTTTAGGTTTTAGACTTTAGATATTAGATAATAGATAATAAGGGGAGTCGCCGAGAACGGCGACTTTTTTTTGTTGTGGGGGTGTGAAATGGACTTTGATTTTTGGAGTGGGGGTTGGGTGGTAAAATTATGGTTTACAATAGATTGATTGGTTTTGAGGGTTAGATTTTTTGTTTGATGGATGTGAGGGTATATTAATTATGTGTACCTTTGTGAAAAATCATCAAACAATAATAACCAAAATGAAACGAATTCTTTCAATTTCCATCTTGATGATGGTATCGTTGCTGGCGATGGCGGCGGTTTATGAGCCGACGCTGAGCAGCGACAGCGAGGTGTGTGTCTTTTTTGAGGCTAACAACACGGTGACCGATGCACCCAAGATTTGGGTGTGGGAGGGCAACACCGGTGGCAACAGTTATGTGGGTACCAACTGGCCTGGGGCGTCAATGACCTATATGGGCGACACCCAGAGCGGCAATAAGATCTACAAGTGGACCTATACTGGCTCGCTGGCGATGCCTACGGGCCTGATTTTCACTTGGAACAACCAGGGCGGCCGTGTTGACGGTTCGTTCACCAACCACGGCTACTATGTGATGGGTCAGCTGACCAAGGTCATCGGGGCAGGGGAGAGCACCTTTGTCCCCAATCAGCATGTCATCTATGAGCTTGACCTGTACAACTTTACCAGCGCCGGCACCCTTGCTGCAGCCCAGCAGCGTCTGGACTACCTCAAGGACCTGGGCATCGATATCATCTGGCTCATGCCCATTCATCCGCGTGGTATCCAGGGCCGAATCGGCTCGTTGGGCAGCCCCTACGCACCGCGTGACTATCATGCAGTGAACAGCGACTTCGGTACCATTGCCGACCTGAAGGCCTTTGTCACCGCTGCCCACCAACGCGGCATGCAGGTGTGGCTGGACTGGGTGGCAAACCACACCGCCAAAGACAACGTGTGGATTACTCAGCACCGCAACTACTACAACTCAACGCTCACCAGCCCCAACGGCTATGGCGACGTTTATCAGCTGGATTACAGCAAGGAAGAGACCCAGCTAGCGATGATTGAGGCCATGCAGTACTGGATTGACCAGGTGGACATCGACGGCTATCGCTGTGATTACATCAGCAGCAATACCATTCCCACCGCTTTTTGGACCCGCGCCATCAAGGCCCTCAAGGAGTATAAACCCGGCAAGACCATCACCATGCTGGGCGAGGGCGACATGGCCAACAGCGTGCCGCGCCTGCTGGTGTGCGGTTGGGACTATGACTACGCTTGGGGCTTCCAGAGCGCGCTGGTCAACAACAAGACCAATCCCAGCGGCGTGTTGAACCAGTGCCGCAATCTGGTGGGTGACTTGCGCTTTATCGACGTCAGCCGCATGGTGTATCTCACCAACCATGACCAGAATTACAACAACACGATGAACACCCAGTATGGCAGCAACGCCTATGCCTTCACGGTGCTGACGTTTACACTCTATGGCATGCCGATGCTCTACAACGGCCAGGAAACCGGCTACCTGATGAATCGCAAGCTGGACTACTTCAACCGCACGCCCATCAACTGGAACACCGTTGACAACAAGATGCTGAACACCGTCAAGGCGCTGACTGCCCTGAAGCACAGCTGTGACGCCTTGATCGACAACGGCGACCGCGCCAGCGAGGTGACATTCCTGACCACAGGCAATACCAACCTGGTGGCCTATACCCGTCATCACAACGAGCAGACGGCTCTGGTGGTGCTCAACTTGGGCACCAGCGCTGTCAACAGCATTGTGTCGGGCCTTGAGGCCGGTGAGTGGAAACGCGCCATCGACGTGAATAACATCTCGGCCGGTCTGACCGCCATTCCCGTGACCCTGACCGCTACACAGAGTTTCTCTATTCCAGCTGGCGGCTATCAGGTCTATGTCAAGGGAGAACCGGTACCTGCCTATATAATCGGTGACGTGAACGGTGACGGCGAGGTGAGCATCGGTGACGTCAGCGCCTTGATTGACCTGTTGTTGGATGGTGGGGCTGACAGTGCCACCGTCAAGAGGGGCGACGTGAACCAGGATGGAGAACTCTCTATCGGTGATGTGTCGGCTTTGATTGATATTCTTTTGGGGGTTTAGATGTTAGATGTTAGATATTAGATATTAGGTATTAGTTTTTAGACAGATGAGGAGAATTGGGATTCTTGTGGCGATGGTCACGGTTGGTGTCCTGGTGGCACTGGCTGCGGATGGTGGCGGGCGTTTTCAACGTCTGGACAGCCTGATTGTCGCGCAGCCCCAGATTGTTGCTGCCAAGGAGGCCCGGCTCACTCAGTTGAAAAGCGATTTGGGCAAGGAAACGACTGCCCCTGCTCGCTATGCCGCGTTGAAACGGCTTTATGAGGAGTATTCGGCTTATCAGTATGATTCGGCATACGCCTACGTGAGCCAGTGCTTGCGGTTGGCCGAGTCGATAGGCGATGAGTCACTGATAAACGAGAGCCGCTTGAATTTGGCTCACATCCTTTCCACCGCGTGCCTGATGGATAAGGCACGTCAGACGCTGAACCAGATTGATACCACTAGGCTGTCTGCTGACCAACTCGTTGTGTATCACCGCACGCTGACCGACCTGCTGATTTATCAGGCCGAGTATATGCAGGGCACACAATATGCCGAGGAATATGTGCAGCAACTGGTGCAGGTGCGCCGCGGGGCGATAGCCATCAATGTGCCTCATGATGACATCAACTATCAGATCACGCAGGCCGAGTGCTTTTCAGACGACAACCAGCCCCAGCGGGCTATAGAACTGTTGTCCAAGCTGATGGACAATTACCACAGTGGCGAGCGCATGTACTCTATCATTACGAGCACGATGTCGTTTTATTATTCGCAACTGGGCGACAAGGAGCACCAGATGGAGTACCTGATCAAGAGCGCCGAGAGCGACCTGGAGGGCTGCATCCGCGAGAATACGTCGCTGAGGGCGATTGCCGACCGCCTGTTTGACGAAGGTGACATTGACCGAGCTTACCGCTACATGCGCGTGGCGGTGGACGATGCCAACTTCTATGGTACGCGCCTGCGTAACATCCAGGCGTCGCGCATCGTGCCCAAGATCCTGAGTGCCTACCAGACCAAGCAGGAACAGGGCCATCGCAAGATGATGTGGCTGCTGGGCATCATTTCGGTCATCGCACTGCTGCTGGTGGGTGGAGTAGTTGCTATCTATCAGTTGTTCAAACGTTACCGTCGCCTGAACGAGCAGAAGAAGGCCATCAACGAGGAGTTGCGGCACGTCAATGCTCAACTGGGCGAGACCGTTGAGGAATTGCACGAGGCTAACGGGATGCTGCAGGAACGGGAGCAGTTGAAGGAGCAGTATATCGCACGCTTCTTGGCCTTGTCGAGCAGGTTTATCGACCGAGGCGAGGAGCAGCGCAAGTCCCTTTACCGCCTGTACCGCGACCGCAAGACTGAAGACCTGGTGCGCGAACTGAAGAGTACCAACTTCGGCAACGAAAACGCGCGGCTGTTCTACGAGAACTTTGATCATGCGTTCTTGAACATTTACCCCACCTTTGTCGATGAGGTGAATAAGCTTTTACAGGAAGACGGGAAAATCGAGGTCAAGCAGGGCAAACGCTTGACTACCGAGTCACGTGTGCTGGCGCTCATCCGCATCGGTATCACCGACAACCAGAGCATTGCCGCCATCCTGCGTGCCAGCCTGACGACCATCTACACCTACCGTTCCAAGCTCAAGGCCCGTGCCATCAACAAGGACGACTTTGAAGCTCAAGTCAAGGCGATTGACTGCTGAGAGGAAAGGCGGGTGGATTTGCGTTTGTAAACAGAATAATTAACAAATGAAACAAAATATAATGAAGAGATTTTTAAGTATTGTGTTTATGTGCTTGGTACTGAGTGCGGTAGCTAGTGCCAAGGATGTGTTGGTGAGTTCGCCTGACGGGTCGCTGACGGTGACCGTCGGTGTGGACGGTGGCAAGGCGTGGTATCGTGTGGCGCGTGGCGGCGAGACCGTCATCGGCCGTTCGGCACTGGGCCTGGTGCTCAAGGATGGAGACCTCAAGGACAACTTCAAGATGGGCAAGGTGACGCGTGCATCGCTTGACGAGACGTGGAGCCAGCCTTGGGGCGAGGATGCCCAGGTACGCAACCATTACAACGAGATGCGGGTGATGCTGCAGGAAAAGAATGGCCAGAAGCGTCAGCTGGGCGTGGTATTCCGTGCCTATGACGACGGTGTGGCTTTCCGCTACGAGTTCCCGCGCCAGGCTGGTCTGCAGGACTTTGTGATTATGGACGAGGCGACGGAGTTTGCCCTGACCACCGATGCGCAAGCGTGGTCAATTCCTGCATTGACGCCTTACTATGAGGGTATTTATACCAGAGAGTCCGTGAGCCAGAAGAAGAATATGTCGGGTCCCGTTGCCCTTGAGGTGAACGATGGGCTCTTCATGGCCATCATGGATGCCAACTTGACCGACTACTCGACCATGAACTTCTCGCATCAGGGAACAACGCTCAAGGCTGACCTCGTGCCCTGGAAGAACGGCGACAAGGTGAGGGTGGGGAACACCCGCGTGAGCCCCTGGCGAGCCATTATCATCGGGCACACGGCTGCCGATATCCTGCTCTCGCGCATGCCGTTGAACCTGAACGACCCGTGTAAGATCGGGGACACCTCGTGGATCAAGCCCACCAAGTATGTGGGCATCTGGTGGGCACTGCAGAAACAGCGCTGGACCTGGTCGCAGGGTGATCGCCATGGTGCTACGACTGAGAACACCAAGCGCTACATCGACTTTGCCGCCAAGCATGGCTTGGGTGGTGTGCTGGTCGAGGGTTGGAACTACGGTTGGGACACCGACTGGACGAAGCATGGCGACGGTTTCTCGTTCACCAAGGCATATCCTGACTATGACCTGCAGGGCCTGTGCCGCTATGCCAGCGAGCGTGGCGTGCGTATCATCGCCCACAACGAGACCGGCGGTGCAGCCCAGAACTATGAGAACCAGCTCGAGGATGCCTACAGGCTGTATGAGTCGCTGGGTATCAACACCGTCAAGACAGGTTATGTCAACTCGCACTTCTATAACGGCGAGCTGCAGCACTCGCAATGGGGCGTGCAGCACTTCCGCAAGGTCATTGAGACGGCAGCCCGTTATCACCTGATGATTGTCAACCACGAGGGCGCCATCCCCAGCGGCATCCAGCGCACTTGGCCCAACCTGATTGCCACCGAGAGCATGCGAGGTCAGGAGTACAACGCCTTTGACCGTCGTGGCGGCAATCCGCCCTATCACGAGTGTATCCTGCCGTTCACCCGTGGCTTGGGTGGCCCGATGGACTTCACGCCCGGTATCTTTGAGTACCGCAACGATTCAGTGCCCGGCACTCGTCCGCAGAACACGCTTGCCCATCAGTTGGCTGAATATGTTGTCATCTACAGCCCCGGCCACATGGCAGCTGACCAGATTGAGAACTATGAGCACCAGCCTGCCTTCAAGTTCATCGAGGAAGTACCCACCAACTGGGAGCGTACCCTCGTGCCGCATGCCGCGATGGGCAAGTATGTGTCCTATGTGCGCCAGGAGCGCGGCACCGACAACTGGTATGTGGGAAGTGTGACCGACAGCGAGGCGCGTGACCTTGACCTGCCGCTCGACTTCCTGGGTGACGGCAAGTATATGGCCATCATCTACGAGGACGGTCCAGATGCCGACTACCGCAACAATCCTTACCCGATGAGCATCCGTCGTCTTGACGTGGACAAGAATAAGGTGCTGCATCTGCATCTTGCCCCTGGTGGCGGCTGTGCCATCCAGATTCTCCCTGTCAAATAGGTAGAGGGCGGGTTAACATTCTATAACCGTTGCACTTGCAGCGGAAGAAGCCAAATGTCGAAAATGGGGCTTCTTCCGCTGCAAATATGTAATCATATAGATGCGGATACTTTGTCATGAACAACCAAAAAGGGAGAAAATAGTTAGGATTTATTATTGAAAAAGGTGTTTTTCCCTGAAAAGTCCCGTTTATTTGAGATTTTTTTACAATAAGTTCTTGCTTGAGTGAAAAAATGTTTATCTTTGCGTGTTTCTCTGCTACTAGCATGGGAAAAGTGAATGAAATAAAAAACCGATGATACCATCGTAGTAATGGACACAAGGAACCTGGAAGCATCTAGATTTAGCCTTATTGTATTCTCAATGGAGGGTGCAGTCCATGCCTTTATGTCATTCTGTGTCTTTAACTTGACAAAAATCAGTAAGCAGAGCGCACTTGCTGTTCAACAACTTTTTAGAGATAATCAACATCAATCCACCGGCAAGTTCAGGTCTGCGCTCGCTTGAGCCTGCCGATGGGTTAACTAATTGTTTACTGTATGAAGAGACTTTTATCAACTCTGATGGCGATATGCCTCATCGTGATGAGTGCATGGGCCAACAAGACCGTAAATGGTAAAGTCGTCAGTGCCGTTGACAATGAGCCGCTGATTGGTGCTACTGTGCAAGCTGTCGGCTCGTCGCAGGGTACTGCTACCGACCTAGACGGTCAATTCACAGTAACCGTCAACGACAATGTGACGCAACTGCGAATCAGTTGCTTGGGCTACAAGACCAAGGTCGTTGCGATTTCGGGTTTTGTAACAGTCGCCCTAGAGGAAGACAACACGGCCCTTGATGAGATCGTGGTTACTGCAATGGGTATCAAGCGTGAAGCCAAGGCGCTGGGTGTATCGGCCACTCCCATTAAGGGTGACGTGATTGCCCAAGCCCGCACCAACGACGTCATGTCGAGCCTTGCCGGTAAGGTGGCTGGTGTCCAGATTGCTGAGACATCATCCGACCCCGGTACCTCGAAGTCGGTTATCATTCGTGGTGTGAGCTCGCTGTCGGGCAGCAACCAGCCGCTGTATGTAGTGGATGGTGTGCCCTTGAACAACTCGGCAACCTACAGTAGTGATGGTCTGAACAGCGGTTACGACTTCGGTAACGGAGCCAGCGCTGTTAACCCCAACGACGTTGAGAGCATGACCATTCTGAAGGGTGCTGCCGCTACCGCCCTGTACGGTAGCCGTGCCGGCGCCGGTGTCATCCTGATTACCACCAAGAAGGGCTCCAAGCAGAGCCGCGGCGTGGGCATCGAGTATAACGGTGGCCTGCAGTGGGAGTCGGTTATGCGTCTGCCTCAGATGCAGAACGGCTTCGGTATGGGTTGGTATGGTGACCACACCGAGATTGAGAACGGTTCATGGGGTCCCGCCTTTGACGGTTCAGATCAGCTCTACGGTTGGGTTTACAACCATAGCCAGAACATGAAGAGCTACCTGCCCATCAAGAACAACGTGAAGGACTTCTTCGCAACCGGTTTCCGTTACAACAACAGCATCTCGTTCAATGGTGCAACCGACAAGAGCACCTACTTCGTATCGCTATCACAGATCAACGATAACGGTATCATCCCCGAGGATGCCGACACCTATACCAAGTACACGGTATCGGCTCGCGGTAGCCATACTGCAGGCGCGTTGACGTTCAGCACCTCGTTGAACTACGCGTTCCAGCGCAACCACTTCGTGACCACCGGTCAGAAGACGGGTTCGATGTACAACAGTATCATGCAGACCCCGCGCGATATCGCCATCGTCGAGATGAAGGATCTGGACAACCCGTTCAACACTCCGGGTTACTACTACACCCCCTACGGTGTTACCAACCCGTACTACATTATTAATAATTACCAGAACGAGTACGAGCAGGAGCGCTTCTACGGCAACCTGCAGCTCGACTATGCATTCCTGAAGTACTTCACGGCTACCTACCGCTTCGGTTTGGATACCAACACGGGTCACCACAACTATGGCTCGCCCAACATGGCCGCGTTGTTCAAGGATACCCCCAACTATGAGGACGCCTTGAAGGACCTGACCGGTGAAGTATCGCAGAGCATCACCCGTCGTCGTGAGATTGACCAGAACTTCATGTTGACCTATGATCAGCAGATTCTGGAAGACTGGCACGTGAACGCTCAGCTCGGTTTCAACGGCAATGAGCGCAGCTATAAGTATCTGGGTTCGTCGGTAACCAACCTGACTATCCCCATGTGGTACAACCTGTCGAACAGTGCTGAGATTCCCTCGACCTCACAGTCGGAGTGGAAGCGCCGCTATCTGGCCGTATTCGGCAGTGCTGAGTTCGCCTGGAAGAACATGGTTTACCTGACTCTCCAGGGCCGTAACGACTGGTCATCGACCCTTCCCAAGGACAATCGCTCCTACTTCTATCCTGGTGTGAGCTTGTCGTTCCTGTTCAGCGAGCTGCTTAAGCCCGAACAGCGTAACTTCCTCACCTTCGGTAAGTTCCGCGTGGCTTGGGGTCGCACTGGTAATGACGCTGGTGTATATATGACCAATTCGGTATATGCCCAGGCTGCCGCCGCCACCAGTGGTTTCGGTAACGGTAGCTCGTTCCCGTTCACCAAGGTGGGCGTGAATGCCTACTCATTGGGCAACGTGCTGGGTAGCCAGAACCTGAGTCCTGAGATGACCACCGAGTTTGAGCTTGGTTTGAACATGGCCTTCTTCCAGAACCGCTTCAGCTTTGATGCTGCCTACTACGATCGCAACACCGACAAGCAGATCTTCTCACTGAATATGGATCCCGCTACCGGTTACACTGCCCAGAACATGAACCTGGGTAAGATCCGCAACCGTGGTGTCGAGTTATTGGTTAACGTGACTCCCGTCAAGATTGGTGACTTCCAGTGGGATGTAACCTGGAACTACACCAAGAACTGGAGTAAGGTGATTAAACTGCCTGAAGAGCTGGGCGGCATTGCTACCATCTACGGTCTGAGCGGTGGTACAAGCCTGTACGCTATCGAGGGTGAACCCCTTGGTGTGTTCAAGGCTTACGTTCCCCAGATGACCGAGGACGGCAAGATTATCTGCGACGGCGAGGGTCAGCCGCTGGTTAACCCCGAGCAGCAGATTGTCGGCAGCATGAACTACAAGTATTTGATGGGCTTCGGTACCACGCTGAGCTATAAGGGCGTCAGCCTGACCGCCAACCTTGACGTTCGTCACGGCGGTATGCTCTACTCTCGTACCAAGGACATCACCTACTTCACCGGTAATGCTATCCAGACTGCGTTCAACAACCGTAACCCGTTCATCGTTCCCAACTCTGTACAGCAGGTGGGTGAAGATGATAACGGTAACCCCATCTACGGTGAGAACACCACTCCGCTCGACGAGACTGGTATCTTTACCTACTGGGATGCTGGTGGTTCTGAATTGGACCGTGCATTCCTCGTTGACAAGGGCTACGTGAAACTGCGTAGTGTGATCCTGAGCTGGCAGATGCCCAGCAAGTGGTTTGCTAACTGCTTCATCACGGGTGTGAACCTGTCGTTCTTCGGTAACAACCTGTTCTTGTGGACACCCAAGAGCAACACCTTTATCGATCCCGAGACTTCTACCTTCGGTAATGACCTGGAAGGTAACTATGGTGAGTTCTCCGCTAACCCGAGCTCACGCAAGTTTGGTTTCAATGTACAGGTTAAATTCTAATCAAAAACTGAAACAGACATGAAAAAGATATATTTATTGCTGACTATTGCAGCCGTATTCTGCCTGTCGTCGTGCAATCTTGACATCAACGACGACCCCAACTACCCGTCGAGCACTGACGTCACTCCCGATCTGGTATTCCCGGCTGCTGAGAATGCTGTCGCTGCAACTGTGGGCGATGCCATGTTCAACTACAGCGGCTTCTTTGCCCAGTACTTTGAGCAGCGCCCCGAGGCCAACCAGTACAACAATGAGGCCGAGCTTAATATTGACGAGTCAACCAACCTGTTTGACCGTTGCTACCGCACGCTGTATGCCGGCGCCCTTGCCGACATCAAGGACGTGATGGACCGCACCACGAACACTAGCGACCTGTTTGCTTGCACCGTTCTGCGTGCCTATGCTTTCCAGCTTCTGGTGGACAATCTGGATCAGGTACCCTATACCGAGGCCCTGCAAGGTAGTGCCAATTCTAATCCCGTTTGGGACAATGGTGAGGACGTTTACAAGGGCGTTCTTGCTGAGATTGACGCTGCTCAGGAAGCGCTCGAGGGCGACCCGATGACCCTTACCGACCCGCTGCTCAACAAGAACGTGAGCCAGTGGCGTGGTTTTGCTAACGCCCTGCGTCTGCGCATGTACCTGCGTCTGATTGACGGCGGCATCAATGCCGGTGAATATCAGAGCAAGGCCGTTGCCCTGGTCAATGATGACGACTTCTTTGATGGCGACGTTGCCTGGAACGTTTACAGCAATGCTGAGGGTCAGTATAACCCCTGGTATGATGTTGCACGCGCCCTGGGTACCAAGAACCACGTGGCTTCCTATCCTATCGTGAGCTACTACCTGGCAACCAACGACCCGCGCATCGACTACGCTATCATGAAGAATGAAGCTGGCGAGTACGTAGGTCAGATGCCCGGTGCCAAGACCGTCTATAAGTCATGGGGCGTTGACTGGAAGAACAAGGATGTGAGCGCCATCGACTACACGCCTGCTACGTTCGCACCCATTTACTTCTTCACCCAGAGTGAACTCCAGTTCCTCATCGCCGAGACCCAGTTGCGCTGGGGCGATAAGGCTGCCGCTAAGACCGCTTATGAGGCTGGTGTAGCTGCCGACTTCGCTTCTCGTGGCATGAGCGTTGGCTCATACCTGAGCGGCAATCGCGTGAACTGGGAAGTTCAGGCCACCGATGCCAATCGTCTGAACATGATTTACATGCAGAAGTGGGCCGCCCTGTTCTATCGTGACCACATGGAGGCCTGGAGTGAGGTTCGCCGTACCGACGTGCCCGCTACCAGCAGCTATACTGCAAAGCAGATCTTTGAGGATCCCACCGTTTACAGCGCTGGCCAGATGATTGTTCCTGCTTTGAACTACATTCAGGCTGGTGGCCTGTGCAAGCGCGTGCCTTATCCCAGCACTGCTCGTCAGTTGAACAAGAACACTCCTGCAGCCAAGTTGCTCAGTGACCGCGTATTCTGGGATGCCAAGTAATAGTGAACTACGAGAGAAAGTAGAAACAACTAAAAAACGAACATATTATGAAGAAAATATATTTATTCGGTTTATTGGCACTCGGGATGCTTGCGCTTTCATCATGTAACGATGACAAAGACGAGTTGACCGATTCTCGCCTGACCTACTATGCAGACCTTCAAATGCAGGGTGACGAATTCATGCTTGTTCCTGTGGGCAGCAAGTTTGTTGACCCCGGATGCACTGGCACCCTCGCTGGTGAAGATATCACTTCCAAGATTGTGATCGAAGGAGCTGATGAGGTGGATACCAACACCCTGGGTTTCTATTACATCACCTACTCGGCCGAGGGCAGCGACGGTTATCCTGCCTCGGTTGAACGCACAGTGTGTGTGTATGACCCGACTGTGACGCTTGATATCAGCGGTGAGTATGAAGTTGACATGGAAAACTCGTTCTACCAGGGTGCCCGCACCTATGCTGACCGTGCCGCCTTTTATGGCAACACGACTCAGTGCACGGGCATCACCTTTGATATGGTCGTTCCTGGTATCTACTACGTGAACGACATCTTCGGAGGCTGGTATGACCAGATCCGTGGCTACGGTAACCGTTATGACATGACGGCCTACGTGAGCGTGGACAACGAGGGTAACATCGGTCTGCTCAGCAGCTACATTGCTGGTTGGGGTGATGGCATCGACTATCTGGAAGATGGTATGTTTATGGATGGTACGATCAGCTACAGCTTGTGCTATGCCGGTCAGATCTATATGGACCTGGAGCTGTACAGAGTTAGCGAATAACGAAGAACCTAATTAAATGATTAAAATTATGAAGAAATATTTTTCAATATTTGCTTTGAGCCTCGGGTTGTGTCTCGGATTTGCTTCATGTGCAGTCGAGACCGACGAGCCTGCAGGAGGAACGGCTGTTGAGAAGATGGCTGGTCACTGGATGGTTGACATTGATGCCGTCGATGCTAATGGGAATCCCATTGACGGAGGCGAACATTACTTCGGATATGACGAGGATAGAATTTCTCTTTTCACGTACAACACCGCCGACAATTCCGACACACAGATGTGGATTGATGATTTGGGCTGGTTTGATTTGTCATCCTATTATGGCAATGCTGCATATCCCAACTATTCATTCAAGATGCTTGTGAACGTTGACCTGAACAACCTCACCTTCTCTTCAAACGATGCTGAGAACTTCTCTGGTGATTTCAGCATCACGATTGAAGATGGTAAGATTCTCAAGGGCGCTGGAAAACAGAGTAACGGTTCGCCTGCCGACTCCATCGTTTTCTACGTGAAGTACACCGACGACCCCTGGTATCCTGATGATGGTTATGCCAAATACAAGATCAGCGGTATCCGTTATGCAGGTTTCTAATGTAAAGGTTGATTGATCACTTAATTGATTGAGACCAAAAATTGAGAAGAGGGTGTGTCAAAATTCTGGCACACCCTCTTGTTTGTGTTTATTAGGTTATGCCGTGGTGGCTTACCTGTTGATGCGAATGCTATACCGGATTCTAATCCGCATCAAGCATAACATTGGATAAACTGTTGAGGGGGATGAGCCGTCCTGTTTTCCGCAATGAGACACCCCGTATTCTCTCAGAGTGTATATTGAGTAGAAGCAGGTCGTTGACCTGCACAAGGCCAGCGGCCTTGACTTTCTCAAACCCCAGGGTGCACAGGCCAGAGGTCTGTGTAGCCTGGGGACCATCAGGACAGTAATAACGGGCCCTGAAAGGGGCCACTAACCGCGACATTTCCTTAGCCTGGAGTGTGTGGCCCTCTTCGAGGCCCCCTCATTCGGTCACTCTTTCCCCATGCCGCACAGACCTATCGGCCTGTACGCCATGGGGCTACATCAATTCAAGGCCGCTGGCCTTGTCAAGGTCTTCGACCTTTTTATTCCATCGAAAAGCGCAGCGAGACACCCTTTTTTGCAGAATCAGTAATGCCAAACCATTGAATATCACATAAATCTATTTTTGCAGAATAATTGTGCGGAAAACAAGAAGCATAACATCTGCTAAACTGTTGAGGGGGATGAGCCTAAGGCCATCCCCCTCAATGTTGTTCTGGACGATTGTCTGTCAGGTTATTTCTTGTGGGTCATGATGTCGAGGACCATCTGGTCGGTGGCACACATGGCGTCGGCACCGATGACGGTGAGGTTGCGGATGCTGCGGTCCACGTCTTTGTCGATAATACCCTCGGCACTGGTGACGTGGCGGCCCTCCATCGCGAGCACAGCGCTCAGCAGGGCAGTGGAAACGCCCGACGCGATTTTCAGGGCGCAGCTGGGCTTGGCACCGTCACAGATCATGCCGGTGAGGTTGGCAATCATGTTTTTCACCGCATAGCAGATGCGCTCAAAGCTGCCACCCATCAGATAGGTAATGCCGCAGGAGCTGCCGATAGATGCCACGACGCAGCCGCACAGGGCACTGAGCTTGCCCAGGCTCTGCTTGATGTAGATGGCCGTCAGGTGGCTCAGGGTGAGGGCGCGGATGAGCTCCTCCTCGGTATTCTCGTTCTCCATAGCATAAACGGCCACGGGATTGGTGGCGCAGATGCCCTGGTTGCCCGAACCGCTGTTGCTCATCACGGGAATCAATGCGCCGCCCATGCGGGCATCGGTGGCCAATGCAGTCTTGGAGAGGATGCGAGAGAAGATGGTGTTGCCGAAGATGCCGTGGCTCAACGGCCTGTCCATGGTCTTGCCCAGGCAGTGGCCGTAGTTTCCCTTGAGTGACTCTTGGGCAGCCTTGAGGTTATAGTCACGGGTCTCAAGGATGAAATGAATCTCGTCGAGCGGTGCCTGCATGGCGAAATCATAGACGAGTCGCAGGTTGAGGGCGATTTCATCATCGTCGTCACCGCCGCTGTTGCCGGCTTGCTGGTCGAGGAGCATCTCGTCGTCGCGGGTGACGCGGACAAAGCGGGTGTGTGAACCCTGGATGATGGCCGTAGCGGTGTGACCGTCAGCCTCGGCAATGGCCTCGACATAGAGTTTGTCGCAGCAGTCCTTCTTCAGCTGGATGTCGATGCGTCCCTCGTCGATGTATTGCTTGCCTTGCTCGATGGCTTTGGGGTTGACGTCCTTCAGCACCTCGAGCTGGTATTCGCTCTTACCGATGATGGCGCCCAGTGCGATGGCGATGGGCAGGCCAATCATGCCTGTGCCGGGGATGCCTACGCCCATGGCGTTCTTGAGGATATTGGCACTCAACAGGGCGGTAATCTTCTCGGGACGGCAGCCGAGCGCCTCGGTAGCGCGGGCTACACACAATGCCACTGCCATGGGCTCGGTACAGCCCACTGCAGGGACTACTTCGCGCTTCATCAACGCGATAATCTGCTCTCTAATCTTCTCGTCAATCATATTTCAGTTTTCAGTTGGTTCTATATATAACCGTGCTTCGCACGGGAAATTAAACAAATTATGTTTTAAAATTATTTTTAAGAATGTTTGGATTTTAATGCTTCTTCCATTTTGGCATCAATCAGTTCCTGAATAGGATCTCGCCATGTGATTTTCTCAATGGTGCCATCTTCATGTCGATGGTACCATTCGCTGTAAAAACTTTTTGCTCCAAAGTTCATGAGCATACCATAAGGCAAGTGGGTCAGATTCAGATAATTTCATAACTGCTTGCGATGTGGAAGTGCTATATGGCTAGATGCTTTAAGTTCAACTATGATATTATTATTAATCACTAGATCCATGCAATAGTGTTGGTTGAGCTTCACATCTTTCCAATACATAGGTAAATAGACCTGCCGTTCTACATTATAGCCCTTATGTTTTAGTAAGTATTCCAAGGCAGCCTCATAAGCTGATTCAAGCAATCCCTCGTGATATTCACTGTGAACAAGCATGGCTTCTCCAGTGATATCATGAAAGAAATAATAAAACTTGTTATGCTCCTCGGCTGTCATTACCTAAAATAATTTTAAAAATATAATTTGTTTAATTTCCCGCCCGTCAGGGCGGTAAATGTTTTTGTGCCTCTTTACTTACGGTAAGTCTCCAGGCCGCCGTTTAGGAAGTCGAGGAAGGCGGGGACGTCCTCCTTGTAGCTGAAGGAGCCGCTCAGGGCGTTGCCCTGCGGGTCCACGCAGACGTAGAAGGGCTGGGTGTTGCTGCCGAACTTGTAGCGCTGCAGGTAGCTCCACTTGTCGCCGATGGTGCGCAGGGTGCGCTTCTCGCCGGTTGCTTCGGTCACCTCGATGGGCTCGGGCAACGGGCGCTTGTCATCGACGAACAGGGAGATGAGCACATAGTCCTTGTTCAGCTTGTCCGCCACGCTGGGATCGGTCCACACGGCGGCTTCCATCTTGCGGCAGTTCACGCAGCCGAAACCAGTGAAGTCGAGGAAGACGGGTTTGCCCGAGGCGGCAGCGGCGGCCATGCCCTGCTCATAGTCGGTGTAGGCGGCACGCACTTCCTTGGTATTAAGATTGAAGTCCTGGGTGTTCATGGGCGGGGCAAAGGCACTCACGGCCTTGCACGGTGCACCCCACAGTCCCGGAATCATATAGATGGCGAAGGCGATGGAGATCAGTCCGCCCATGATGCAGATCACGGGCATGGGTTTCTGCTCCTCACCCTCGACGATGTCGCTTTGGAATTTGAGTTTGCCAATGAGGTAGAGGCCCAGCAGACCAAAGATGGCGATCCACAGGCAGAGGAATACCTCGCGATCCATCAGGTGCCAGCCGTAGGCGAGGTCGGCCACCGAGAAGAACTTGCAGGCAAATGCCAGCTCGATGAAGCCGAGTACCACCTTGAGGATGTTCATCCAGCCACCCGACTTGGGTGCCGACTTCAGCCACGAGGGGAAGAGGGCAAACAGCGTGAACGGCAGAGCCAGAGCCAATGCGAAGCCCAGCATGCCGATGGCGGGACCCCAGAAATTGCCGCTGGTGGCGAAGTCCACGAGCAGGAAGCCGATGATGGGACCCGTGCAGGAGAACGATACCAGTGCCAGGGTGAAGGCCATCAGGAAGATGGACAGCAAACCGCTGGTGCTGCTGGCCTTGCTGTCAACGGCGTTGGACCACTTGCTGGGCAGCTTGATCTCGAACATGCCGAAGAACGACAGGGCGAATACCACCAACAGCAGGCACAGGAAGATGTTGAATACCGCGTTGGTCGAGAGCGCGTTCAGCGCACTGGGACCGAAGATGGCGGTTACGATGAGACCCAGCAGCAGGTAGATGACGACAATCGAGATGCCATAGGTGATGGCATCCTTGATGCCTTTTTTCTTGTCGTTCTTGGCGCGCTTGAGGAAGAAGCTCACCGTCATGGGGATGATGGGCCACACGCAGGGCGTGAACAGTGCCACCAGTCCACCCAGCAGACCCAGCAGGAAGATGTACCACAGCGAGCGGTTGGAACCGCTGCTGGTGCCGTCGATGGCCTGGATATCGCCCACTACGGGCTTCCACAGCGCATCGTGGTCCAGAGCGGCGAGGGCAGCGCTATCCACGGGCGGAGCCATGGCGGCGCTGTCGGCGGCTGCCAGGGCAGCGAGAGAGTCGGCTTTGGCCTTGGCTTCGGCCTCAGCCTTTGCCTTGTCCTCTTCTTCCTTGTTCTTATCGATCTCACCATCAACGGCAGGCGACTTGCCGGCTTTCTTCAGGCTTGAACTTGACGGAGGCAGGCAGGACTGGTCGTTGCAGGCGCCGTATTCCAGGTCGCAGTCGATATCATAATTGGGCTTGGTGAACTTCACCTTCTGCACAAACTGCACGTTGTTCTCGAAGTAGCGCAGCTTGGCGCCGAACAACTCATCAAACTGTGAGATCTCTTTGCCCACGGCTTTCAGCTTGCCGACGGGTTCCACACCATCCTTCTTGTGGAAGGTGATGCTGGCCTCGGTAGGACCGGCATCTCCCAAGTTGGTGGAATACACGTGCCATCCCTTATCAATCTTACCGGTAAAGACAATTTCGCCCTCGCTGGAGCCGTTAGTGGTCTTCAGCTGGGAAGTGAACGTGACAGGATTAGCCATCTGGGCAACAGCCATCATCGCTACCGTCACCATCGTCAACAAAGTCGCAATCTTCTTCATCATAATAGTAGTTTGGTTATTTGGTTGCAAAATTAATTATTTTTTTCAATCGTTTGTCATTTATACACCATAATAGAACTTAGGGGTACATTTTTTTCTGATATCATCTGTTTTTCAAGTAACCCGTTTTGTGCGTTTTTTTCATTTTGCATTAGGTTTTTATGAAAAAATGATTACTTTTGTGGCTAGAACATAGTATTAATAATGACAGAGATGACCAAGGGTGTGGCCATGACGGTTCGTGAATATGAGCAACTGTTCAAACAAAACTTTGAGCGGCTGTATTATCATTCCCTTGACATCGTTCATGATGAAGATGTGGCACGCGATGTGGTGAGCGACGTGTTTGTCAACGTGTGGAAACTGCGCGAGACAATTGCTCTGGATACCGCGTTGTCCTACCTATTTACCAGCGTACGCAATCGCAGTTTGGACCAACTGCGTCACCAGAACCGTTACGTGCCGCTACTGGATGAGGTCATTCATGAGCTGGAAAACTATACCGATACCGACTGGGAAAAATATGAAGCTCGCATTGAGGCGCTCAAGGATGAGTTAAATCGCCAACCCGAGCGTGTCAGACGCGTGTTATATTTGCGGTTTTATGAGCAGAAGAGCAACCAGGACGTCGCTGACATGTTGGGAATCACCGTCGATGGCGTGAAGAAGATCGTTCAGCGATCCTTTGCCCAAATGCGCGTGTCATTGAGTAAAAAAATGTTAAAGTTTGTACCACTATTGCTTTTAGCGTGTATGAATTAGCGAAATGGAACAAGACAACAAGCATATTGAAGGACAAGAGCCACTGACCCCGCTGGAACAATGGGAGTTGCAAAGTGCCATGAACCGTGAGCACGCCAGTGCGCCCGATGTCGAGGCTGCGTGGCATGACGTTAGCCGGCGATTGGATTTGCTGGTAATGGAAGAGGAAGATGCATCGAGTCATGTCTCGCAACCGTTATGGCACAGGATGGTTCCCTTTGCCCGTTGGGCTGCGGGCATCGCTGCTGTTATTACATTGATTGTCGGTTATCGCTATTGGTCTGGTTTACAGGAATCTTTGCCCGTCAATGTGAATGCCGACTCATTTGCTGTTCATGTACCTGACAGTATCGATGCGGTGACTATCACTACCGCCGATGGCCATGCTCGGCACATCAAGGAAGAAATGGCACTTGACAAGTCAACAGCGGCCACCACGTCGGCCCAATTGATGGCTTTGTCCATTCCCCGTGGTCAAGATTATCACCTAACGCTTGCCGACGGCACCAAGGTATGGCTCAATGCCGAGAGCCGCTTGGAGTTCCCTGACCGATTCAATGGCAATACGCGCGAGGTCCGTCTCCAGGGCGAAGCCTATTTTGAGGTAAAAAAGGATGTCAAGCGCCCATTCATTGTGCACACCGATTACTTGTCGACACGTGTGTTGGGCACCTCGTTTGATGTGCGGGCCTATTCCCGCAAAGATGCGTCTGTTACGCTCGTTTCAGGACGTGTGCAGGTCAAAACGGGAGACTTGGCCCAGATATTGTCACCTGGAGAGCAGGCTGCACTTACAGGATCTCAACTGGCGGTTAAGGCCGTGGACACTTACCCCATCACCCAATGGAAGGAAGGTTTTTTCTATTTTGATAATGAATCGCTATTCTCAATCATGCAGGAATTGGCAAGATGGTATGGTGTGAACGTATCGTTTGATGATAGGAGCAAGATGCAGCTGCGATTGCACTTCGTTGTCGAGCGAAGCAAGAGCCTGCGTGAAGCCGTTGCCAACCTCAATGCTTTGGGCGTTGTCCATGCCGAGGTGGATGGCAATATGGTCATCATTAATTAAAAAATGTTAAAATCAATGATATGAAGCGGAGTCTTGTACCCCGCTTATTTTTTCTTAGTATTAGAAACAGAATAAGTTAAATCTTAAACTAAATCTGTATTACAAATGGACAAGAGAAAACTCATCGCATTGTTGTGCCTGCTGATACTGCCACTGGCAGTGCTTGCACAAGGGCAGAAGGTGACTCTCAAGGTCAACCAGACGCCGT
>ONLH01000015.1 GCA_900318645.1 uncultured Prevotellaceae bacterium | reverse complement strand
CAACTTGGCAAAGACGTCGTGCACAACGTCCTTACTGTCGTCATCGTCGTGCAACAGCAGGTAAGCCAGCCGATGCATCGCACTGTAATGTTGCCTGAATAGCCGTTCGATATGTCTTTCTCTGCTTGTCATACACTCTATATACACACAGAAACCGATTTTTTAAACCCCTAAAGTGGTTTTTTTGTAAAAAACAACCGCCCGTGGGTGGGGACGGGCGGGTTAATGTGAATTTCTGACGACATTTAACTGGTGATTTCGCCGCCGGTATAGAGTTGATAGTACTTGCCCTTGGCGGCGAGAAGTTCATCGTGGGTGCCTCGTTCGATGATACGGCCGCGTTCCAGGACGATGATACAGTCGCTGTTGCGGACGGTCGAGAGGCGGTGGGCAATGACAAACGTCGTGCGGCCCTTCATCAGGGAGTCCATACCTCGTTGCACGAGGGTCTCGGTGCGAGTGTCAATGCTGCTGGTTGCCTCGTCGAGAATGAGCATGGGTGGATCAGCTACTGCTGCACGAGCAATGGCAAGCAACTGCCGCTCACCTTGACTGAGGTTGCCGCCGTCGGCATTGAGCACAGTGTGATAGCCGTCACTCAAGCGGCGGATAAAACCATCGGCATTGACCAGCTTGGCGGCCTCAATGCATTCCTGGTCAGAAGCCTCAAGTCGTCCATAACGGATGTTATCCAGTACGGTGCCCGTAAACAAATGGGTCTCCTGCAAGACCATGCCCAAGCCATGACGAAGGTCACGCTTTCTGATATCGTTAACGTTGATACCATCAAGCAGGATTTTGCCGTCCTGTATGTCATAGAAGCGGTTAATCAGGTTGGTAATCGTTGTCTTACCTGCACCTGTACCGCCGACAAAGGCGATCTTCTGGTCGGGCATCGCATCGATGTCAATATCGAAAAGCACCTGTTTTTCCTCATTGTAGCCGAAATCCACAGTGTTGAATTTGACTCCACCTGATACCTTGACATAGCGCAATTTACCACCTTCCAGAGGAATCTTCCAAGCCCAAATTCCCGTGTGGTGGTTGCAGGGATGCAACAGGCCGTCTTCTCCGCGCTTGGCATTGACCAGTTTGACCTGACCGGCATCGGCCTCAGGTTGCTCATCCAGCAACTTAAAAATGCGGTCGGCACCTACCGAGGCATTCAGCACGCTGTTGATTTCCTGGCTGATGCTGGCAATGGGTCGGGCAAAGCTCTTGTTCAACGTGAGGAACGCCACCAGTGTACCCAATGTCATTCCAGTGTGACCATTGAGGATGAGCCATGCTCCCAGCACGCCCATGAGCACATAGCTCAAGTGCCCCAGGTTGCCATTGACGGGCATGACGATATTGCTGATGCGGTTAGCGTCGTAGGTATTGCTGCGCAGCTCCTCGTTGATGGTTTCAAACTGCTCAATGGCCTTTTCCTCGTGGCAGAAGACCTTGACAACCTTCTGGCCTGTCATCATCTCTTCAATGAAACCATTCACCTCGGCCAACTTCTGCTGTTGAACACGGAAATGCTTGCGGGAACGTTTGCCCAGGTAAGTCGTGGACCAGGCCATAATGAGGGCCATGACAATCGACAGAATGGTCATTGGCACACTCATCACTATCATGCTGGCGAAGGTAATACCCAAGGTAATCAGCGAGTTAAACGCTTGGGGCAGACTGTTGGAAATCATCTGGCGCAGGGTATCCACATCATTGGTATAGTTAGACATCACGCTGCCGTGGGCATGAGTGTCGAAGTACTTGATGGGCAACGACTGCATGTGCTCAAACATGCTCTTGCGTAACTTGAGCATCGTACCCTGGGTCACGTTGATCATCAGGCGGCTGTGCAGATAGGAACACAAGGCACCAAAAGCAAGAATGATGCCCAGTTTGACCAATGTCTCGGCCAATGGGCCATAATCAGGATGCGCCTGGCCAACCATCGGTGTAATGTAATCATCGATGAGGGTGCGGGTGAATAGGGTAGAGGCGAGGGTAGTACATGCCGTCACTACAATACACACGGCCACTGCTAGGAAAGAGAACTTATAGTTCTTCATCACAATCTTAAACAGGCGCCACAGGGTGCTGCGCTTGTTCACACCAGTGGTATCTTCTACCACATGTCGTCCGGGTCCTCCTCCGGGTGCTCCTGGCATTCTCATGATTGGGCCTCCTTTCTGTTGTCTTGGGGTTTGTCAAAGTCGCCACCGGCCGCTTCCTGGATGGCACAGATTTCCTGATAGATCGTACAAGTCTTGAGCAAGTTATTGTGAGTATCAAAGCCTACCATCTTGCCATTATCCAGCACGAGGATGCGGTCACAATCCTTAATACTGCTGATGCGCTGAGCAATAATGATTTTGGTCATTGCTGGAAGATCGTCACGCAAGGCAGCACGGATGCGGGCGTCAGTCGTGTTGTCACAGGCGCTGGTGCTATCATCCAGCACCATCACCTTGGGCTTCTTCAATAGTGCCCGTGCGATACATAGGCGTTGTTTTTGGCCACCAGAGACATTGGCTCCGCCTTGTTCAATGCGGGTCTCGTAGCCGTCGGGCATCTCCATGATGAACTCATCGGCGCAAGCGGTTTTACAAGCTTGACGACATTGTTCGAGCGTGGCATGCTCGTCGCCCCAACGCAGGTTGTCAAGGATAGTTCCCGTAAACAGGACATTCTTCTGCAAGACTACTGAAACATTATTACGCAGCGTCTCTAGGTCATAGGTGTTCACATTGTTGCCTCCGATAAGCACTTCGCCCTTGGAAGCATCGTAAAGACGGCTCACCAGATTAATCAATGACGATTTACCGCTACCCGTACCACCTATCACACCAATGGATTCACCACTAGCAATGTGCAGGTCAATGTCGTTAAGCGCATATTCACCACTGCCACCCTTATAGGCGAAAAAGACGTGGTTGAAATCAATGGAACCGTCAGGAATCTCGGTGATGGCATCCTCGGGATTTACAATATCAGGAATTTCGTTAATTACCTGAGCAACACGTTGTCCGCTAGCAAGACTTTGAGTAATGGTTACAAAAATCATGCTCAACATCATCAGCGACATCAAGATGGTCATCACATAGGTAAACAACGATGTCAGCTGGCCCGTAGTGAGGTTGCCAGCGACAATGA
Source organism: uncultured Prevotellaceae bacterium (assembly GCA_900318645.1). GTDB lineage: Bacteria > Bacteroidota > Bacteroidia > Bacteroidales > Muribaculaceae > Sodaliphilus. Next base: position 56,980 of record ONLH01000015.1, on the reverse strand, counting down.
ATTGGGCACCAAACCACGAGATGGCGATGATGCACCCATAAACCACCATATTCATCAACGGGCGGTTAAGTGCCATCAGACTCTCGGCCTTGACATTGAGGTCATAGAGATGCTTGGCGGCTTTCCAAAACTTGGCATTCTCATGATCCTCACGCACAAAAGCCTTTACTACACGTATGCCAGAAACGTTCTCCTGAACGACGCCGTTCAACACATCATACTGCTTGAAAACCAGGGCAAACATTTTTGACACCTTGCTGATGATCAAAGCTAATATCACACCTAGTACCACGCTGGCAATGATGAAAATCAGGCTCAGTTGCGGACTGATGACAAAACACATTACGATGCTGGACAACAGATTGAAAGGGGCTCGAACAGAAGTGCGGATAATCTGCTGATAGGCATTCTGCAAGTTGGTTACATCGGTCGTCATTCGGGTTACCAAGCCCGAAGTGCTGTACTTGTCAATATCGCTGAAGGCGAAGCGTTGAATGTTCTTGTACATGGCATCGCGCAGATTGCAGGCAAAGCCTGACGATGCGTAGGAAGCATATCGGCCAGCCATTATCGCTGCCATCATGCTTAGAAAAGCCATGACAAGCATAATTAAGCCGTACTTATAGACACTGGGCATGTGACCGGCACTGATACCATTGTCGATGAGTTTGGCTGTAACAAACGGTATAAGTACGTCAAGCACGACCTCAAGCATAATGAAAACAGGTGTCAGCAATGACGCCGTTTTGTACTGCTTGACTTGTTTGAGTAGTGTTTTTAGCATTGCGAATCTCCTGAATTGTTTAATCAACAAAATTACTAAAATTCTAATTAATTATGTGGTAGCAATTCCATTATTTGTCAAAAAACAGACAATTATAGTAAGAAATAGGGTAGTGTACTTATAAAAAACAATAATATAAATAATTAGTTTATATATATAATACTAATATATTGTATTTTAGCGTTTTATTATCAAATATTATCATGAAATTCCTTACTGTGCCTCTGATTGCCACAAGAAAACTCGAAAAAAACAGCACAATATGGTGGATTTTAGCAATAAACGTATTTGATAATTACTTTAATTATATCAATTTAAAAACTTAAATTTCAAGTATTTACTTTCTGAAATTATTCTATTATTATCATAAAACAATATATAATATGCCTAAATCAACTCAATTACGATATAAAAAAGCAGATTGCGATGGTCAGAACCCATTATTTACTTTAATTTTTACTTTAAAATCAAACATTAAAATTATTTGTAATCAACATTTAGCGTACACAACCACGTATCTAGTAATCTATCAATTCAAGAGATAAAGCCATCCTCGGTGCTGGTTTGATTATTATCGTTCCTTGAGTACAATCTGTTTGAATACGATCTAGAAGTTAAACCTGAAAATTTTTAATGCGAATTTGTTTTTCTAGTTTAATTTTTTCATGGCATCAAAACAAAGCCTACATGCTTTTAAACAATAGAGTTATCCTCAATTTTTTGGAAACTCAACTCGATGAGAATTTGCTATTCCGCATCGTTCCAGCCATCCATCAGAAATACGTCGCCATTTTCCACCTATATTTCACGTAATACCAGCCAGTATTATCCACATATCTCATAAATCCAGTTACACCGGGTTCATGTCCTGATTTAAATAAATATTGATATTATGTAAAATACAATATCGGTAAAACAAGCCTTACTCATCCCCCATAAATAAAGGAGGTCTTGCATCAAGAAGAAACATTGAGGAGCTTATTTCTTTTTCTTTTTAGAACTTTTATAGAGGTTCTTGCGTAAACGCTCTGCAATTTCCTGTTCATCATCGGCCAAATCATCCAGACCGATTTTTTCATAGATACTTTGAAGATGCTCATGAGGCTCAGGTCTCTTTTTGTCTGCCTTTGCCGCTTTCTTATATGACTTGATGGCCTCAGGTATATCGCGCTGCCGTTCCATCAATTCGGCCATCGTCATGTGAGCAGGATAACAGTCCTTATCCTGTTTGAGGGCATTATTCAATTCTTCCTCAGCACTCTCCAACTGGTCCAACGTCATTAACAGTCTTGCTTTACCGATCATTGCCTCGATACACTCCGGCATGATCTTCAACGCTTTATTATAATTAGCTAGAGCTGAGCGGATTGCAATATCGTCAAGAGGTTTTCCATAGGGCACTCCACCCTCTCCCACTACCCCACTGTCGTCAAGGGCCAATGCCTGGTCACCCATTGCAGCGTACTCAAGAGCCAAGCTATGCAACATTTTCTTCTGACTATCAATGACTTGCTTCAAGCGTTCAATCTGTCGAAGTTGGCTCTTAAATATATTTAATTTCTTGGAAATCAGTCGCTTTACTGCTTCGTTCTGCAATTGGTCCTTAATTCTCATCGCCTCAGCGAAGTAGTTCACACAATCCTCAAACTCATGATGATCAAAAGCATGGATAGCGCGTCGATACAGCTGATTGGCCCGCTCTTGCTCCATCGCCTCGTTAATGAGCTGGCGATTATTGAATAGACGGCTGAATTCCACTACTGCGGGATTGACAATGATATCCCTCTCGCTCAGCGGTTTAAGCAAAGTAATCCCTTCCAGAGACGTGCATCGTGAAAGTGCTACATAAGTCTGTCCTCCCGTGAACGCACCGCCTGCAAAGTCAATAACCACACGGTTGAATGTGAGTCCCTGGCTGCGATGAACCGTCAATGCCCATGCAGGCTTGATGGGTATCTGAGAGAAGGAGCCTAGCACTTTCTCTTCCACCTTCTTTTCCTTTTCATTATAGGTGTACTGCATGTTTTCCCACACTTCCCATTCCACCTGCATCTCGGCACCGTCTTCAAGCGCCACATAGACCGACTGATCACTTAATCGAGTCACCCTGCCAATGGTACCGTTGCACCATCTACCTTGTTTGTCATTTCGGATAAAGATGACCTGCGCACCTTCTTTCAATGCCAGACGATAAGCTGTTGGCAGACTGTTCTCCGGGAAATCGCCTTCAATGACACCTTCATATATATATTCTGGTGTCTTTAATGCTTTCATGTGCTCATCGTTGATAGAGTCCACCGTATCACGACGAGTGGCCAGAGTGATGGCAAATTCACCATTTACCTCCTGATAATCAGGGTTGCAACGCCGGTTGAGCTGAGTCATATCGGGTGCAGTTGCACGATTGATACGCACACGATCAAGCAGGGCAATAAAATCATTATCGCTCTGGCGGTAAATTTTACGCAACTCTATAGGAACCAGATTGATCTGTTCAAAAGCACGAGCATTGAAAAAGAAAAAGTTCCTGTAGTACCGCCGCAGGATATCCCGCGTGTCATGAGTGACCACCGGCTCCAGTTGGAAGATGTCACCCACAAACAGCAATTGTTTGCCTCCAAAGGGTTCGCGCATATTGCCTGAATAGACACGTAACACCCGGTCCACAAAGTCAATGATGTCGGCACGTACCATAGAGATCTCATCGATGATAATGAGTTCCAACTGCTGAATAAGTTTGACTTTCTCCTTGGTGTACCGCAACATCTTGCGCATGCGTGCCGGATTGGCATAGTCAGGGTCATCGGGCACCATGGGTTTGAACGGAATCTTAAAGAAAGAATGCATCGTCTGTCCACCCACGTTGACAGCAGCAATGCCCGTGGGGGCCAGCACCACGGTTTTCTTCTTGGTATTATCTCGGATGTATTTCAGGAAAGTGCTCTTTCCCGTTCCTGCCTTTCCTGTAAGGAACACCGAACGGTGGGTGTGTTGCAACACATCCCAAGCATCCTGGAATTCAGGATTGTTAAGGTCAATATTCTGCAGTTCGTCGTTGGCCACAAGTTCCCTGCAATAATAAGGTCATTAATCGAGTTTAAGCACGGCAAGAAATGCCTTCTGAGGCACTTGCACGGTACCAATCTGCTTCATGCGCTTCTTACCGGCTTTCTGTTTCTCGAGCAGTTTGCGCTTACGGCTCACGTCACCGCCATAACACTTGGCCGTCACGTCCTTGCGCACCTGCTTCACCGTTTCGCGAGCCACAATTTTGGCTCCGATGGCTGCTTGGATGGCAATATCATACTGCTGACGCGGAATCAGTTCCTTGAGCTTCTCGCACATGCGACGTCCCAACGATACGGCATTGTCCACATGAGTCAGTGTGCTGAGCGCGTCCACAGGCTGGCCATTCAGGAGAATATCCAGTTTTATCAGCTTGGACTCACGGTAGCCGTTAATATAATAGTCAAATGAGGCATAGCCCTTGCTGATGCTCTTCAGCTTGTCATAGAAGTCGATGACAATCTCGCCCAAGGGAATGTCAAAGGTCAATTCAAGGCGGTTGCCCGAAATATACTCTTGCTTGGCTAATTCACCACGTTTTGAAAGGCACAATGTGATAATCGGGCCCATATACTCGCTCTGAGTAATAATTGAGGCACGGATGTACGGTTCCTCGATGTGCTCGATGATGGCGATGTCAGGCAATCCAGCCGGATTGTGCACCTCGGTCATGTTACCCTTTTTATCATACACCTTGTAGGATACGTTAGGCACCGTGGTGATCACCTCCATATTGAACTCACGGCTTAAGCGCTCCTGCACAATCTCCATGTGCAACAGGCCCAAGAATCCGCAACGGAAACCAAAGCCCAAGGCAACCGATGACTCGGGGGTGAAGGTCAAGGCAGCATCATTGAGCTGAAGTTTCTCTAGAGATGCACGCAAGTTCTCAAAATCCTCGGGATCGATGGGATAGACTCCAGCAAACACCATCGGCTTTACTTCCTGGAAGCCTTCAATGGCTTTCTCGCAGGGGCGCTGCACATGGGTAATGGTGTCACCGACCCTCACTTCGGTTGAATTCTTGATACCCGAAATGATGTAGCCCACGTTGCCTGCCGACAAGCGATCGCAAGGCTGCTGGCGAAGTTTCAACACACCCAGCTCGTCGATGTTATACTCCTTCTGGGTATTGACGAATTTCACAAAATCACCCTTGGCAATAGAGCCGTTCAATATCTTGAAATAGACGATAATACCTCGGAACGAATTAAATACCGAGTCAAAGATCAGCGCCTGAAGCGGAGCCTCTGGATCTCCCACTGGTGCTGGGATACGGTCAACAATAGCATCAAGAATGGCGGGAACGCCTTCACCCGTTCGGGCACTGCAACGGATGATGTCACCGGGGTCACAGCCCAAGAGTTCAACAATCTCGTCCTCCACCTCATCTGGGTGAGCACTATCCATATCAATCTTGTTGATCACTGGGATGATTTCCAGGCCGTTGTCAATAGCCATATAGAGGTTGGAAATCGTTTGGGCCTGCACACCCTGGGTAGCATCCACTACCAGCAGAGCGCCCTCACAGGCCGCAATCGAGCGCGACACCTCGTAGGAGAAGTCCACATGTCCCGGAGTGTCAATCAGATTAAGAGTATATTTCTGGCCATCCTTCATGTAATCCATCTGGATAGCATGGCTCTTGATGGTGATACCTCGCTCGCGCTCCAAGTCCATATCATCGAGCACCTGGGCCTGCATATCCTTGCCGGCGACAGTATTGGTGACCTCAAGTAAGCGGTCGGCTAATGTACTCTTGCCGTGGTCAATGTGCGCCACGATGCAGAAGTTGCGTATTGTCTTCATTCCGATAGGTGATGTCGTGTTTTTTGTTTCTGGGGTGCAAAGATAGTGATTTTTTTCTACACATTTATCATTTAAGTTTGTTATTCTATTGCTGCAAACCGAAAACTTTGTTTTACCTTTGTAAGTGGAAATCTACAATCAACACAAGATGAAAAAAATATTAGTATTATCTGCACTTATACTTGCTTTAGCAAGTGGTGCTATCGCAACTCCTGTTGATCAACTAAGGACACCTGATGTTACCGGACTCAACGTAAATGCCCAAGAAATGGAGGCATTAAACTTCCTGTATGCTTATATGCCGCTGGCCGATGTGACGGACTATACGGTCGAATTCCATTTGGAGAACGTACGTGCCACCTTTGCCGCCCGCGAACAGATGCCGTGGGGAAAAACAGTGCCTGACCTGCTGTTCAAGCACTTCGTCTTGCCATTGCGCGTCAACAATGAGGCTCTCGACATGTCAAGACCCGTATTCTTCAAGGAGCTGAAAGAACGTGTGGCTGGTATGAGCATGGAGGAGGCTATCCTTGAGGTCAACCACTGGTGTCATGAGCATGTGACTTATCAGCCCAGTGATTCGCGCACCCTGTCGCCACTGGCATGCCTGAAAACTGCCATCGGACGATGTGGAGAAGAATCTACATTCACCGTCGCCGCCTTGCGTTCCATCGGCATTCCTGCCCGTCAGGTTTATACTCCCCGCTGGGCACACACCGATGACAACCATGCTTGGGTTGAGGCATGGGCCAACGGCAAATGGCACTTCATGGGTGCTTGCGAGCCTGAGGCGGTGCTGGATCTAGGCTGGTTTAACGCTCCGGCGTCAAGGGCATTATTGACACACACTCGCGCCTTCGGTGATTACAATGGTCCCGAAGAGGTGATGTCGCGCACCCGCAATTTCACTGAAATCAACCTCATCAGCAACTATGCTGCCACGGCCAAGGCGCAAGTGCAAGTATTGGACAAAACCGGTAATCCCGTCAAGGACGCACGCGTTGAATTCCGGATCTATAACTACGGCGAGTTCTACCCTGCTGCTACCAAATATTCCGACAATAAAGGAACTGCTACGCTCTCCGCCGGCAAGGGCGACATGCTCGTTTGGGCAAGCAAAGACGGCTGGTATGGATACCGCAAGGTGTCCTTTGGCAAGGATAAGAATGTGGATGTCATCCTCAATAAAAACAATAGCCTGAAGAGCAGTCCCTCCTACGAGAACTTTGACATCGTTCCACCTGTGGAGAAGGCCTATTCACCTAAAGTGACGCCAAAGATGGCTGCACTGAACAAGCAACGTTTTGCCAGCGAGGACAGCATCCGCAAAGCATACGAAGCCACGTTCATGACACGCGAGAAAGCACAAGCCCAATGTCCTGCCGCTGCCGACTATCTGGTCAAAGCCCGCGGCAACTGGGAAACCATTCTCGAGTTTGTCAATGCCCATAGCCATGATATGGAACGTGCCCTTGGAGTGCTGGCCGGGCTGAATGACAAAGACATGCGCGATGTATCCATGATGATTCTTGAGGATGCCTTTAATGCCCGTAGCAATCAGTTGTCCCAACGAGTGGAATATGAAATGATTACGTCACCGTTTAAACTGACTTTGCAGGATGCTTTTGACGCAGCAACAGCCGACGGCTTCCGCCATGATCCATCCACTCTCGTGGCATGGGTACGGGACATTATCGCTCTCCACCCCGAGGAGAATGCCCTGCACATTGCCCAAACGCCGATGGGAGTCTGGCGTTCACGCGTAGCGGATGAACGTGGCCGCAACATTTTCTTTGTAGACCTGGCACGTGCACTCGACATCGAGGCTCGCATGGATCCAGTCACAGGAAAAGTACAGTATCGCAACAACGGCAACTGGCAAGATGTGAACTTTGAAGCCGTTAATCAACAGAATGCCCAGACGGGTACACTCAAACTGCGCTACACCCCTACCCCGGTCCTTGATGACCCGAAGTATTATCACCACTTCACGCTATCACGCATCCTTGATGATGGCACGACACAACTACTGAACTACGATGAGGGTGATTCTGGTCTGGAAGACGGTTCCTCGTGGAGTAATACCTTCCAAAACGGAACGACGCTCGATGCCGGCACCTATATGCTCACCAGCGGCACCCGTGCTGCCAGTGGCAAAGTGCTCGTATCCAACCGCATTTTCAAGGTCAATCCTGACGAGACCACAACCATCAACTTGACGATGCGACAGAGTGATGATATCGTAGCGGTAATCGGAAATTTCAATTCCGAGTCAAAATTCAAATTACTCAATAACGAACTCAAACCCGTAGCTGGGGACAACGTCAGCATCCTGTCACAGACCGGGCGCGGATACTTTATCCTCGGCATTTTGGGCGTAGGCCAAGAGCCTACCAATCATGCCATGCGTGACATTGCCAAGGTGAGTGGTATGTTTAATCGTTGGGGAAGACCGATGGTACTGCTGTTTGAAAATGAGGCCGAAGCACAGAAGTATCGCCAGGAGAACTACGGCACCTTGCCCAATAACATCATTTATGGCATCGACACCGATGGCAGTATCCGCCACCAGATCGTTCAAGAAATGAAACTGAAGAACGAGACCCAGCTGCCCTTGTTCATTCTTGCCGATACGTTTAATCGTGTGATGTTCTATTCACAAGGTTACACCATCGGACTGGGCGAACAGTTCAACAAAGTCATCAATAATTTGGATAATTAGGCTTTAGGCTTTTGGGTAAGAAAATTGGAATGAAATATCTCATTGATCAACTGCGGAAGGAGCACAAACTGATGTCCGACCAATACCGGGCATTGTTGACTGTGAGAGACCCGCAAGTCACTGAATACCTGTTCACTCAGGCGCGTGAAGTAGCACAAGCACAATTCGGCAAAGGCATCTTCTTGCGTGGTCTCATCGAGTTGACCAATGTGTGCCGCAACGATTGCCTGTATTGCGGCATCCGTTGCAGCAATTCCAATGTTTCCCGTTACACACTCACACGGGAACAGATTCTGGACTGTTGTGAACAAGGTTTCAAGATTGGGTTCCGCACCTTTGTGCTGCAAGGCGGTGAGTGGGGCGAGGAACGTTCAACATGGATTGCCGATCTCATTCGAGACATTCGTCACAGATGGCCTGAATATGCCATCACCTTGTCATTGGGCGAACACACCCGTGAGACCTATGCCATGTGGCGTGAGGCTGGAGCCGACCGCTATCTGCTTCGTCATGAGACCCATAACGAGCGGTTATATCGTTTACTTCATCCGCAAGGCATGACCATTCAGCATCGATTGCAATGCCTGGATTGGCTCAAGGAATTGGGATATCAAGTAGGAGCAGGTATCATGGTGGGGTCTCCATTCCAGAGTCTTAACAGCATTGTTGAGGACATCATGTATCTGGCGGATTTCAAGCCTCACATGATAGGCATCGGGCCATTCATTCCACAGCATGATACACCTCTTGCCCGATTCCCGGCAGGAAGTGTAGATATGACAGCTCGCCTGTATGCTATCCTGCGTTTAGCTCTGCCCCAGGCACTCATTCCCAGCACAACCGCCATGGCAACGCTGTCACCCGATGGCAGATTGCGCGGCATCCTCGCGGGTGCCAATGTTGTCATGCCCAATCTGTCACCCACCGACAACCGCAGCAAGTATGCCCTCTATGACAATAAGGCATCCTTCGGTGCCGAATCGGCTCAGGGCATCCAGCAACTGTCTGATGACCTGTCCACCATAGGCTACCACATCGACTGGTCCCGTGGCGATTCCCCTCACCTATAATCAAGAAACAGGCCCACTGACACGTGGGCCTGTTTCTTGTGATTGCCATGATTGTGATTTACAGCAGGGCGTCAATCTTGGCAGTTAATGCATCGCGGGTAATTGTGCCCACATGCTTGTCCACCATATTGCCTTCCTTGTCAAAGAACAACAAGGTCGGGATATTGCGGATGCCATATTCTACACCCAGCTCATCTCCCTCATCAACATCATACTTTCCTATGATGGCACGGCCCTCGTAGGCTGTTGCCAATTCCTCGATGATGGGAGCAATGCTGCGGCAGGGACCGCACCAGGGAGCCCAAAAGTCAATCACAACGGGTTTGCCCGATTCCAGTAAACTCTTGTAGTTAGCGTCGTTAATTACAGTAGCCATTGCTTTTTTAAGTTGTTTGGCCTCGCCACGGCGCGGCCTTTAGTTATTAATTTTGTTGTAAGTTATTTCACTGAAAAATCAATTAGCAAATATGGTGCCAAAACGTCTAAACCGTCAAACCGGGGCATTGACTTTGAACTTGATGTCTGCTTCTCTGAGGCTTTCCATCAAGTGTTTGTCAACAGCTATCGGTTTCTTGGAACGCAACATGACATAATTACCGCTCGCTTCATCCTTCATGCGGAAGTAAAGCTCACAGCAGTTATCGCCTGAAATTCCCAAATAGGGTTTCAAGAAGTCAACACTATTCAGGTCACTGTCCTTGAGTGTAATGACAAGATTGTTTACCATCTTGCCCTTGAGGTTCTCAAGGAGGTCGATGGTGTGGACATTGAAGCGGACATTATCGCCATAGCCACGTTCGTAGGCTCCACGCACAACGATGGCAAGTCCTTGAACTCCATAGTTCCTGAATTCCACAAACTTGTTGCCGAAAAGCATAAACTCAAACGAGCCCGAATAGTCCTCAATCTTGAGGATGCCGAATTGGTTGCCTTTTCGGCCCATGCGCTCCTGGAAATCCACCACGAGGCCGCCCATCGTGAGTTCACGGTCCAATTGGTTGCTATGGGAATTCACCTCGGCAAGCAGCGTGTCACAACCGTAGGTGACTTCCATATAATAAGGATCAAGTGGATGGGCCGACAAGTACATGCCCACTAGCTCACGCTCACGGTTGAGGCGTTCCAGTTGCGACCATTGTTCGGCTTTGGGAATGGCGGGAGTGGCCACCTCAATAGCGCCAAAGGCACCAAAGAGTGAATTCTGCATCTCCTGCTGACTGGCCTGATATCGTTGTCCGAATCGCATCAGCGTTTCGCTGAAGCTCTCACCACGAGGATTTGACTCAAAGAAGTCCTCTCGCTTGATTTCCTTGAAGTCGTCGAATGCGCCAGCCAGTGCCATTGATTCCAGCGCCTTGCGGTTGCAAGCACGCTGGTCGATGCGTTGAACAAAGTCAAAGATGTCTTTATAGGCACCGTTCTTGTCACGTTCCTCGACAATGGAATCCACACAACCGCCGCCAACGCCCTTGATGCCGGCAAGACCAAAACGGATGCGTCCATCTTTTGTGGCGCTGAAGTTCTTATAACTCTCGTTGATATTGGGGCCAAGAACCTCAATGCCCATGGAGCGGCACTCGTCCATATACTTGGACAACTTTTCAACATCATTAAGGTTGCTGCTCAAGACAGCGGCCATGTACTCGCTAGGATAGTTGGCTTTGAGATAAGCGGTCTGGTAAGCGACCCAGCTATAGCAGGTGGCATGAGACTTATTAAAGGCGTAGGAAGCGAACTTTTTCCAGTCTTCCCAGATTTTGTTCAGCACCTTCTTGTCGTGTCCGTTCTTTTCGCCACCCTCATAGAATAGGGCCTCCAGCTCGTTCATCTTATCAATCTGCTTCTTTCCCATCGCTTTACGCAGCGTGTCGCTCTGGCCACGGGTGAAGTTTGCCAACTGACGGGACAACAACATGACTTGCTCTTGATAGACCGTGATGCCGTAAGTCTCTTTCAGATATTTCTCCATGCATGGGATGTCATACTCGATGGGCTCCCTACCCTGCTTGCGGTTGATAAACTGCGGGATATAATCCATGGGACCTGGACGATAGAGGGCATTCATGGCAATCAGGTCCTCAAAGCAGGTGGGATGCAACTCGATGAGGTACTTCTGCATGCCTGCCGATTCAAACTGGAATGTGCCTGCTGTCTTGCCCTTACAATAGAGCTCATAGGTCTTGACATCATCTACAGGGATGTTTTCAATATCGATGTCAATGCCATGGTTCAGCTTGATGTTGGCCAGCGCCTCCTTAATGATGGAGAGGTTCTTCAGGCCCAGGAAGTCCATCTTGATCAAGCCGGTGCTCTCGATGACACCACCCTCATACTGCGTGACTATAATGCGTTCTCCGTCACTGTCGGTAGCGGTGCTCACGGGGACCCAGTCCGAGATGGGGTCATGGCCGATGATAACACCACAGGCATGGACACCCGTGCTGCGGATGCTGCCTTCGAGCTTCTCGGCAAAGCGGATAGTCTCTCCCACTCTGGGATCCTCGTTGTCCAATTCGGCTCGGAAGCTGTCAAAACACTCCAGGCAGTTCTTAACCGTGATTTTGGGCTTCTTGCCGTTCTTGTCTTCGGGCATCTCATTGGGAGAAGACGGAATGAACTTGGCAAGACGGTTACTCTCGGTGATTGACAAATCCTCAACACGTGCCACGTCCTTAATGGCACTCTTGGCGGCCATGGTGCCATAGGTCACGATATGGGCTACCTTATCGGCACCATATTTCTCAGTCACATAGTTGAGCACGGCGGCACGACCGTCATCGTCAAAGTCGGTGTCGATATCGGGCAACGAGATGCGGTCAGGATTGAGGAATCGCTCAAACAGCAGGTCATACTTCATCGGGTCAATCTTGGTGATACCCAGGCAATAGGCAACTGCCGACCCCGCAGCAGAGCCTCGGCCAGGGCCGACGGAACAGCCTAGCTTGGGGGCCATCTTGATGTAATCCTGGACAATCAGGAAGTAACCGGGAAAGCCCATGTTCTTGATGGTCTCCAATTCAAAGTCAAGTCGTTCGCGGTGTTCATCGTCAAGGTCGGGCCAACGTTCCTTGGCTCCCTCATAGACCAGATAACGCAGGTAATCGTCCTCGTTGTCAAAGCCGTCGGGCAAGGGGAAATCAGGCAGAATAGGCGCATGGTCAATGCTGTAGATCTCTATCTTGTCAAGGATTTCGTTGGTGTTCTGTAACGCCTCGGGGATGTCGGCAAACACCTCGTTCATTTCCTCTTGGGTCTTGAACCACTCCTGCTTGCTATAGAGCATCACGTTCTCATCATTGAGCTTGCGACCGGTCGAGACACAGATGAGGCGTTCATGGGCATCAGCATCCTCCTCATTGACGAAGTGGGAATCGTTGGTGCAGATGAGCTTGATATCCAGTTCGCGGGCGAACTGTATCAAAGCATCATTGACCAGGCACTGCTTCTCGTAGGTATCGTGGTTGGCATGGGCCACGGTAGCCTTGTGACGTTGCAGTTCCAGATAATAGTCATCACCAAACACACTTTTAAACCACTGGATGGTCTCACGTGCCTGGTTCATCTTGCCGCTCATGATGAGTTGTGGCACCTCACCACCCAGACATGCCGAGCAGCAGATGATGCCCTCGTGATATTTCTCGAGCTCGCTATGATCGGTACGGGGATGGAAATAGAATCCCTCGGTCCAGGCGTGGGACACAATCTTGATGAGGTTCTTGTAGCCTTGCAGATTCTTGGCAAGCAGGATCAGGTGGTTACCGTTATCGCGCTTGTCACTGCGGTCGTTGCGGTCATGCCAGGCGACATAGACCTCGCAGCCGAAGATGGGTTTGAACTTCTCATCATCGCCTCGCTTCTTATTGAGCTTGCCGACGTAGTCATGAAACTCCTTGATGCCATACATATTGCCATGATCGGTGATTGCCATGCCGCGCATACCGTCGGCTATCGCCTTATCGACCAGAGCCTTGACGGGTGCCATACCGTCAAGAATGGAGTATTGTGAGTGTACATGCAGGTGTACAAAAGGTATCATTGCTCTTTTTCTTTGAGTGTTAGGTTTTAACGTTGTGAATAAGATTACTTTTGCCTAAAAACTAGGGATTGTAAAATTACTCCTTTTTTTCCAATCGGCAATAAAAAGTTATTAACAACATCAATAATGTCAAATCAATGAGTAACTCCAAGTGATTCGGTAATTCCACGGTTTCCACATTTTCCACCCCGTTCACATGTGCGCGTGTTTTCCACTTCGGGGCGGAAAATTTGTGGAAAGGCACGTATATAGTGGAAAAGGTGGAAAAAGTGAAAAATGGAGAAAATACCATTTTTATTAGTAAATTAAAGTAAAATAATTGGTATTTTACAAACTTTTCGCTGGAATAATTTGGATTTCGGGGGAATCGTGTTGTAACTTTGCAGCGGCAAGTCTATGGTCTATAGCCTAAGTCAATGACTAGCGACTCGCCAATTTATTCATTTTTTTATTTTTTAGAACTAATGTAATACCATGAACCACATTAATGAAATTATTGACGCGATTAATCGCGAAACAGCACTCTCCCCGGAGGAGAGATTAAACGAGGATTACAACCGCTTCATGAAGCCTTACTTCATCGATCGCAATGTTGAATATCCCGATCCTGAGTACCTCATTGAGATTGGCGGTGTTCCCACGATGCCCAAGGGCAACCTGGTGGCCGTGAGCGCCAAGTGGAAGAACGGCAAGACCTTCTTCTGCGACATCTTGACTGCCATCTTCATGGGCAGCGACCATTTCACCAATTGCCGCAGCCTGAGGGACTCAGGACGGGCGTTGTTCTTTGACACTGAGCAGTCCGAGAGCGACACTAAGCGTGTCCAAGGTACCATAGATGCGATGACGCCCCTGAGCCGCCACGACGACTATAGGGTGGCGTGCTTGCAGTCAGCCCCCATTACTAGCGACAAGTACAACAACTCTGAGCCTTCCCGCTATGAGGTCATCAACCGTGCTATCGCCCACGAGCATCCTGACCTAGTCATCGTTGATGGCATTGCCGACCTGATCTACAACTACAACGACGTGATTGAAAGCCAGATTATTGTCAACAAACTGGCGACGATAGCCAACGAGTACAATTGCTGTATCGTCGTGGTCATGCACCAGAACAAGAGCATCTTGGACAAGAACATGAAGGGCCACCTGGGTACCTTGCTTTATCAGAAATGCAGCGACGTGTTTAACGTCGAGAAGCACGACAGCGTGTTTGAAGTAAAACACGGTAACAGTCGCCACCGCACCTGCGACGGCATCTGCTTCAAACTCGACGCCAATGCCATCCCCATGGATGCTGCTACCGACCGCCAACTGCAACTGGAACAGAAAAAACAGGAAGACAAGGCCAAACTGCATTCCAAGCTGGCTCACTGCTTTGAGGGTTACGACAGGCCCTTAACAAGCGCCGATGTGCTTAACTTGATACAGGGAAGACTAGGCGTTGGAAAGACCCGAGCCTATCAATTGTTCAACAGCGGGAAGGAACAAGGGTTGCTGACGAGCAGCGACGGTAATTATTTTACCCTTAAAACTTTATAAAAACACCTATCAGCCGTTTTTCACTTTTCCACCGTTTTCACTCTACTATATATGAAGTGAAAACGGTGGAAAAGTGAAAAACAGCATGTTATCACAAGAAATAATATTTTATTATTTATCTAACGAGAGTTCAACGAAAATAAAACGTTGATAATCAATTCATACCATCTGTAGAGACGCAAAATCTTGCGTCTCCCGACAGGCGACACAATATGCCAGCCCTGGAGACGCAAGATTTTGCGTCTCTACATCAGGAGACTTTTTCCACATTTTCCACCCATTCCACATGTGTGCGGTTTTTCCACGTTTTTCTTCCACTTTGCCTGTACGACACAATATGGCCTCCTGGAGGCTGTGTCATAATTCAATCGTTGCAAATTGAGTCGCGCTTCGCGCGAGAAATTAAGCAAAAATTTGTATAAAAATTAAACAAAATAGATTTTTATTTTTAATTTTATTAATAATTTTGTTTAATTTCTCGGCCGTCAGGCCGATTAAAAATCGCGAGACGAAATATGACACACCCTCTACATCAGGAGACTTTTTCCACATTTTCCACCCTGTTCACACATGCGTGTGTTTTCCACTCCAGGGTAGAAAAATTGTGGAATGACACGTATATAGTGGAAAGGGTGGAAAATGTGGAAAATACCGCTCAAGCGTGTTTAGAAGTTGAAGTGGAGCTGGACGCGGATGCCGTGGCGGTCGGTGCCGGCGTGGTCGCGATAGTTGAGGCGCCAAACATAGTCTACACGCAAGATGGTGAGGATGTTGTCCAGACCTACGCCAGCCTCCATGTAGGGCTTGCCGTTCATCGGTTGGCAGAGGACATCGGCTGGGAAAAGGTACAGGTCGTTGTTTAGGGCAGGATTATTCTTGTCGCTGAGGCTGCCCCACAGGCCACGCAGGGTGAACACTTCGCGCAGGCGCAGCTTCTTGATCAACGGCAAGCGGTTCATCAGTACGCCATTGCCCCAGTAGGTCAAGTCCCATGACAAGGCCTGGTCGTTGATGAACTCCATGGGTTTCATCAGGGCATAGCTCTCGGGCTGAACGGTATAGGACAAGTTCACGTTGGGCAACAGCAGATCGGGGTAAGCGACGCGACTCCACACCTTCTCGCCCTTGACGATCACATCGGCGTAGCCGAAGGCTGAGAACCAGAACCGCTTTTGCAACGCCAGCTCGGTCTTGTTAATCTCATATCGACTGCCAAGGAATTCCTTCGGCATATAGGTCTGGGTGAGCGTGATGATGGGGGCATCCATATTGATGGGGATGCGGTAGGAACGGGCTTGGTAGAAGGTTTCGCCCGGTGCGAATCGCAGCTGCGCCGTAAAGCCGGCCTGTGAATAACGCTGATGAAACGCACTGTCAGCAGTGATAAAGGGAACATAACGGGTGGCTTCGTGGACGTTGTGCTCGATGCTTAGGGCTATAGAGAAATGGTTATACCACTCGTGGCGGTATTCCAGGCGTGTCGTGCGCAGGTACTGCATTCTCACGTCCTTATGCCGCCTCAGGGTTAGAAAGACATTGTCCTGGTTGGTATAGAGATAGTGTTGCGCCAGCTTGTCCACGTCATAGCGATGGGTGAGGCGCAGGCTGTGAATGGGAAACTCCTGATCCAGGGCCTTCTTGGGCGCGAAAGAATATTCCAGCGAACCCATATACTTGAACTTCTTGTCACGGAAGCCATAGGCCACATAACCCCGAGCGAACCAATGCCGACTCAGGTTGACAGTGGTCATGCCTCCCAAGCGAAGGCGCACACCCTCCAGCGAGTTGCCACTGATGACTGTATTCAAGGGACCTAAGTCAAACTTGCTCGTCTTGGCCGTCGGGACATAGCCGTTGACCAACATCACCACGACTTTTTCGGCCCAATAGAACCACCTTGAGCCGCGCAGGCGCTGCATGAGGTTTTTCATCGTCGTCGTGGTCGTTCGCACGCCAGCAGGGCGATATTCCTGCCAGAATTCATCGGGCATGAAGGCAGCACTGGACTCGACAGTCTGCTCAGCCTTATTGTTGAAGACACCGCCCTCGGGCCGCTCGAAGTTGTGGTCACGGTAACTGGTCTCACGACGGGCAAACATGACAGGAAGACTGGAGAGCAATTTGAGGCTCACCTCCACATTGTCACGCACCTTGAGACGAGACCCGTTGAGGGCCCTATCAAAGTCCTGCTCGATACTCATGCGCTCCACATAGTTGAGGTTGATGTCGTAAGGGACACCCATTGACACCCGCTTGATGAACATCGTAGTATCCTCGAGAGAGACATAGAGGCGCCCCAGGAAGCCGAAGGTCTGAGGCGTGAACGGCACAAAACTCAACACAGCACACCGCTCGCCGTCGACCATCACCGTGTCGTTGAGATAGAACTTATAGAAATCCACAGCAATGCGTGACAACGGGCTGACAAAACGGTTGCTCAGCAAGGTCACGTCATTCTGGAAGATGTCAATCTCACCCATGAAGTCGTCCAGGATCTTCTTGACATTCTCTTGGTCGATGTGTTCATCGATGCCCGCACTCTTGGTGCCAAGGATGACCTGTTTGTGAGCTTCAGGCTGACGGCTGTAGTAGTCGCGGGCCACCGTCTCCTTGATGGAGAACGGCAGGACGCGTTTGCCTGTGAGCAACGAGGTATCGGCATACTCGTCAACCCATTTTTGCTCATCAGGTGTGTTAATCAAGTTGTCAAGGTCGCCAAATCCCACCATCATGCGCTCATACTGAGTGTAGCCGTAGTACTGGAAACGGCGCGGGTCATTGTCATCGCGCCGGGCACGCAGTTTCTTGATCATCTCAACGGCAGGATTGTTCTTCTTGGAATACTTCTCCTTGCCCTTGTGAACGACCACCTCGTTCAGTTCAACGCCCGTCGGTACAAGGTCGATGACGATGACACTCCCCTGCCCCGGCTTGATGGCCACCTCCTTGGTGCTATAGCCCATGGCCGTGATACGCAGCTTGTTAAACGAGGCGCGGCTGTTGATAGTGAAGCCGCCATTGACGGTCGCCAGCGTCCCTTCGCTGGTACCCACCAGCGCAATCGACGCATAAGGAACTCCCTCACGCGACAGCGAGTCCCTGACGTATCCAGTAATCTGTGTCACCGCCACCTGCTGTCCCACGGCCGCCAGAGCCACGGTCAGCACAAGCACCACCACACAAACGATATGTCGCATAAAATCCCTCATTTGCCCCACAAAATTAGATATTTTTTGAATGTCAAGCGTACACGACAGCCTAAAATCACCTTTATTTATAATAATAGTATCTGGAAAACGTTTTAATTGATATGGGAATTGAGATTGAACATAAGTATTTAGTGAAGGGGGAGGGCTACAGGCTGATGGCTTGTGGGACGAGTGAAATCAAACAGGGATTCCTGTCGAGGGTGCCCGAGCGTGTCGTGCGCGTGAGAGTGCGGGACGACAAGGGATTTATCACCATCAAGGGAAAAGGCTCAGCGGCGGCACATCCCGAGTTTGAATATGAAGTGCCCCTGGAGGACGCCTTGCAGATGATGACCATGTGTGAGCCGCCAGTGATTGAGAAGACCCGCTATATTGTCATGCATGAGGGTAATTGCTGGGAAGTGGACGAGTTCCACGGTGACCTGCAGGGACTTGTCATTGCCGAACTGGAAGTGCCTAGCGAGGATTACCGCTACCAGCTGCCGCCATTCGTGGGCGAGGAAGTGACGGGCGACC
The DNA here is from genome assembly GCA_900318645.1 of uncultured Prevotellaceae bacterium. Taxonomy (GTDB): domain Bacteria; phylum Bacteroidota; class Bacteroidia; order Bacteroidales; family Muribaculaceae; genus Sodaliphilus. The sequence continues at coordinate 38,226 of ONLH01000015.1, read as the reverse complement.
CGCGATACTACAATGCTCAGTTAGGAGTTAGGAGTTAGGAGTTAGAAGTTAGGAGTTAGAAGTGTGGGGGCTCGTTTTGGCGTGACTGGCACTGATAGTCCTTGAAGGGAAGGTGATATTAAGCGTCATCTTGTAAAAAACTTAATGGCATAGCGGCTTAGCGAGAGTTTTTTTGTACTTTTGCAGCCGTTATTTTCCTTATACTGGCTAGTCATGAAGATAAAGAGGCTATATACATTCATGTTATCAAGATTCCTGCCACGGTTCTTGATGACTTTTTGTATCTGTCTGTTTATCGTCATCATGCAGTTCCTGTGGCGTTATATCGACGAATTGGTGGGCAAGGGTCTGAGCATTGACCTCATTGCCGAGTTGTTCTTCCATGCAGCCCTGTCGCTGCTGCCGTTGGCACTACCGTTGAGTATCCTGTTGGCGGCACTGATGACCTTCGGCGACCTGGGTGAACACGTGGAATTGACCGCCCTCAAGTCGTCAGGTATCTCGCTGACGACCATCATGAAACCCATCGCCATTCTGATGGTTTTCGTTGCCATCGGAGCCTTCTTCTTCATGAACAACGCTTTGCCCAAGTCACAGGTCAAGATGTGGACCCTGCTGTTCTCGATGCGCCAGACATCCCCCACCCTAGATATTCCCGAGGGCACTGTCTATAGCCAGATTCCCGGCTATAACATCTACGTCAAGCACAAGGACAAGGAACGCGACATGCTTTACAATATGCTCATCTATGACGTTTCCAACGGCATGATGTATCCCCGCATTGTCGCTGCCGACTCGGGACGCCTGAGCATGACCGAGGACAAGCGGCACCTGGTGCTCACGCTCTACAAGGGATCGTGGTATGAGGAAATGAAAGGCGGAGGCGGCGTGAGCGGCATGAGTGGAGAACTGTACCGCCGCGAATCGTTCCACGACAAGGAAATCCTGATTCCCTATGATGCCAATTTCACCCGCATGGATGACGAGACAATGAAGTCGCAGTATGTGGGCAAGGATATCTCCGAATTGCGCCAAAGCATCGACTCGATGAGGCTGAAAGTCGATTCGGCGGCATCGCTCATTGTGTCTAAAATGCGTTCTCAGCCCATCTGTGGCGTACCGACCCAGCGTGTCATCTACAAGGACGGCAAACCGACCTACGAGAAAGTCAAAGAAGTCAAACTCGACAAGCCTGTTGACATCAACAAGCTGATTAAAGAGTTGCCCGTCAGCGATCAGCAACAGATTGTCAATCAGGCATTGATGCGCACGACATCGGCCATGCAGGATTACCAATTCCAAGGCTATTCCGTCAACGATGACAACTACATCATCCGCCGTCACCAGATAGAGCTGATGAAGAAGTTCACCCTGTCGCTGGCCTGCCTCATCTTCTTCTTTATCGGAGCCCCGCTGGGAGCCATCATCCGCAAGGGTGGACTGGGTATGCCCATCGTGGTGTCGGTAATCCTGTTCATCATCTACTATATTATTGACAATATGGGCTATAAACTGGCGCGTGACGGCCGTTGGGAGGTATGGCAAGGCATGTGGCTCAGTTCGGCCGTTTTGTTACCGTTGGGCATCTTCCTGACCAAGAAAGCCGTCAACGACTCGGCAGTATTCAATCCCGATGCCTGGCTCAACTTCCTGCGCCGTTTCACGGGTCTGCACCAGACACGCAAGCTGGAGGCCAAAGAAGTCATTATCAATGAGGTCGTTGCCGACGAGGCCGTTGCCCAAATCACAGCCCTCAAGGATGCGTGCCAGCAATTCCTCGACAAATATCCCGGTCGCCAGCAATATATGGACTATTGGCAACAGGGTTATGACAAAACGGCCATCAAAGCCTTGTCCGAGCAAGTCGATCGTGTTGTGGATTACCTCTCCAACTCCCGTGACCAGATGATTCTCAACAAGGCGATGGATTTCCCCGTCATCCGTCAGCTGCTCACTTATTGCCCTGTCGGCAACAAGACGATCGGAACGGTATTCGCCGCCTTGTTCCCCATCGGCCTGCCAGCTTGGCTTGTGGGCTTGAGGCACCAGAAGAACCTGAAGCGTGACATCAGCCTCACGATCAAGACCTGTGACCAATTGGTTGCCATCCTCAACGGTGAATATAACCGCGAGATGGAGTACAATTAGTTAACAGTTTAATGTTTAATGTTTAATGTTTAGAGTTTAGGGTCTAGAGGGATGGCATCCACGCGTGTGTGGAAAAAATAAAAAAAACAAAAACCATAGATATAAATGGACGAAATCAAACTGAATACCATTGACGAGGCCGTGGAGCAGTTGCGACGCGGCGAATTTGTTATCGTGGTTGACGATGAAGACCGCGAGAATGAGGGCGATTTCATCATCGCCGCCGAAAAAATCACTGAGGAGAAAGTCAACTTCATGCTGCGTGAGGGACGCGGTGTGCTCTGTGCCCCGATTACTGCCGAACGCTGCCATGAACTGGAACTCAATATGCAAGTCGATGACAACACTTCGATGTTGGGTACCCCGTTCACTGTCACCATTGATCTGCTGGACGGTTGCACCACCGGCGTATCGATGCATGACCGTGCAATGACCATCCGCGCGCTGGCCAACCCCAACAGCAAGCCGCAGGACTTCGGCCGCCCTGGTCACATCAACCCCTTGAGGGCCGTCGATAAAGGCGTACTCAAGCGCGCTGGACACACCGAGGCCTCCATCGACCTGATGCGCATTGCGGGGCTCTACCCTGCCGCTGCCTTGATCGAGATCATCAACCCTGACGGAACGATGGCCCGCCTGCCGCAGCTGATGAAGGTGGCCGAGAAATTCAATATGCCCATCATCACCATCAAGGACCTGATTGCCTACCGCTTGCGTACCGAGAAGGTCGTTGAGGTGGGTGACGAAGTGGACTTGCCCACCCAGTATGGCCACTTCAAACTCATTCCCTTCCGCCAAATCAACAACGGTCGCGAGCACATCGCCCTAATCAAGGGCGAATGGGGTCCCAACGAGCCACTGCTGGTGCGTGTCCACTCGTCGTGTGCCACGGGCGATATCTTCGGGTCAATGCGATGCGAGTGTGGAGAGCAGCTCCACATGGCAATGCAGATGATTGAGAACGAAGGCAAGGGCGTGCTGGTCTATATGAACCAGGAGGGTCGTGGCATCGGCCTGATGAACAAAATCAAGGCCTATAAGCTCCAAGAGAACGGCTATGATACCGTTGATGCCAACGTGCATCTGGGTTTCAAACCCGATGAACGGGATTATGGCGTGGGCGCCAATATCCTGCGCATCCTGGGAGTGACCAAGATGCGCCTGATGACCAACAACCCGGTCAAGCGCGTGGGACTCGAGAGTTATGGCCTCGAAGTGGTGGAGAATGTGCCTCTCGAGGTAACTCCTAACCGCTACAACGAGTTCTACATGCACACCAAGAAGACCCGCATGGGCCACGACCTCCATAAGGTGGACTGATTCAGTTAGAAGTGAGGAGTGAGGAGTTAGAAGTGAGGAGTTATTTTATTCAGCATGAGGGATTATAACGAGATATTGCAGTTTGTGGAACGTGAGATTGTGCCGCGCTATGACGGTTTTGATGCCGGGCACAATCGCGACCATGTCCTCACCGTCATTTCCCAGGCGATGAGCCTGTCGCAATACTATCCCGAGGTGGATCGTTGCCTCCTGCTGATAGCAGCTGCCTACCATGACCTGGGACTCATCAACGGACGGGAACATCACCACACCGACAGCGCCCGCATCGTGCGCGAGGACGGGCGTTTGCGCCAGTGGTTCAGCGAGGAGGAAATCAACACGATTGCCGAGGCCGCCGAGGATCATCGCGCCTCGAGCAGCCATGAGCCGCGCACTATCTATGGCCGCATCGTTGCCGAGGCCGACCGTATCATCGACAGCGAGACGATTGTTCGCCGCGCGCTACAGTACGGCATGAAGCAGCTGCCAGACCTTGACCGCGAGGGGCACTATCGTCGCCTGATGGACCACATGCGGGAGAAATATGACTACGGCGGTTACCTCAAGCTGTGGATTCCACAGGGAGACAACGCCAAGCGACTCGAGGAGTTCCGCCAGACGCTGGCCGATGAGCAGGCTTTCAGACGCCTGTTTGACACCATATATGATCAATTAACCATTTAAAACCATATAATTACGATGAAACAGATTACCACACTCTTAACTGTTCTGTTGTTAGGCATGACAGCCTGGGCAGACATCCCCAACGGCTATTACACCAATGCCGTAGGCAAACAAGACGAGGCGTTGATGACCTCGCTCGAGGGCATCATCTACACCCACACCCTGCTGTCCTATAATTACATGTGGAAGGCCTTCAACTTCACTGACACGGGTGATGACGGCTATTACATCGACATGTACTCCACCTGCAAGTATGATTACTACTCTACCCATGTGGGCAATGCGACCTATGTGGGTCAAGGACTCAACCGTGAGCACTCGTTCCCCAAGAGCTGGTTTGGCGGCGAGGTGGATCCCATGTTCACCGACCTGACGATGCTCATTCCCACCGACGCCTACGTGAACCAGCGCCGTAGCAACAACCCTTACGGCGTGTGTGCCGGCGGACGCACCTATGTGAACGACTCCCTGGGCGTGAGCATGAAGGGCCGTCTGGGCAAGAGTACCTATAACGGCTACACATCGACCGTGTTTGAGCCCGACGATGAGTACAAGGGCGACTTTGCACGCATCTATTTCTACATGGTGACCTGCTACAAGAGCGACGTGGCCAACTGGCCTGGCTGTGACCAGCTGGATTATGCCCGCAACAACTACAAGGCGTTCTCGGACTGGTCGATGCAGCTGCTGATGGAGTGGCACCGCGCTGACCCTGTCAGCTACAAGGAAATCAGCCGCAACGACTCGGTCTATAGCCGTCAGGGCAACCGCAACCCCTTTGTTGACCATCCCGAGCTGGCCGAGCACATCTGGGGCACCAAGCAGCATGTGGCATGGACGGGTGAGGAAACCCCCGTTGATCCGTTTGATAAAGAGGTGCCTGTCATGCTGGCGGTTGACACCACTGCAGTGGAGCCCGCGGCCTTCCGTGCCGACTGGACGGCAGTGGACAACCTGTCGAGCTATACCCTCAAGGTGAACCGCATCGCGGCGCCTGGCGAAGAATTGGCGACCCTGCTGATGACCGAGGATTTCTCCAAGGTAGTGTCCAACGATGATGGTACCGCCGACATCAGCCCCAACCTAGATAACTACACCGACAACCTGGGCTGGAGCGGATACAAGGTCTTTGTGGCTGCCAATCACGGCGTGAAAGTGGGCACCGGCTCAGCAGCAGGCTGGCTCACTAGTCCCGGCTTGGAACTTGACAACACCGTCACGGTGGTAGTCAATGCCAGCAGTTGGGTCAATGGCAAGGGCATCAGCGACGGCAGCTCGGTCATCGTCTCTTGTGGAGACGTCAGCGAGACGGTAGAGCTGAGCACAACGCCCACCGACTATACCGTAGTGCTCAAGGGCTGTGAGGCAGGTAACATCAAGCTGGCCATGACGGCGCCGGCCAAGCGCTTCTACATCTACCATGTGGACATCTATAATGGTGACCTCACGGCAGTGGCTCCGCGACGAGCCATCGCCGAGGAAGGGGATGCCACATGGCGAGTCGTCAGCGGCATCACCGACACCTGCTACACGGTGCACGAGCTGGCAGGTGGCATCTATGAGTATTTTGTCAAGGCCATCTATACCGACGGCACCGAGAGCGTCTGGTCCAACATCCAGCACGTGACGCTCACCGGCAATGGCGATGGGCCGCTCGTCGGCGACGTGAACGGTGACGGCGAGGTAAGCATCAGCGACGTGACCGCACTCATCAGCTACCTGCTCGACAACAACACCGTAATTCTGGGCAACAGCGACGTGAATGGCGATGGAGAAACAACAATCGCCGACGTCACTGCACTAATCGAAATCCTCTTGAGTAAATAATTTATCCGCTTGGTATAAACTACAAATTGCGCTGATTGATGCGAATTATATTTGTTTCAATTGGCGCAATTCGTGGTTGATTAAATTGGCATGATGCTTGCTGATTGTTTGAAGTGATATTATAGATAATGATAACAAAGAAAAAACAGATATAACATGATACACAATCAGCATCGACTCCAGCAAAGCTATTGGAGACAGGACATTACGCTGCCCGTGGCGGGAGCCGACTTCCCCGACGAAGAGGATGACGAGGAAGATGACCTGCCCGGTGGTGGCGCTCCCGGAGACAGCGACAATCCCTCCTATCGGGAGACGAGACAGCGACGAAATGTCAGTCGAGGTGACAACTCGTCTGCCACGCCCGTCATTGACAAATATGGCAAAGACATCACCCGTGAGGCGGCCGAGGGTCGCCTGGACCCCGTCGTGGGCCGCGAGACCGAAATTGAGCGGTTGGCACAGATCCTGAGCCGCCGCAAGAAAAACAACCCCGTGATGATTGGCGAGCCGGGCGTCGGCAAGAGCGCCATCATCGAGGGACTTGCCAAGCGCATCGTGGAGCGCAAGGTGGCGCGCACACTGCTCGACAAACGCATCATCTCGCTCGACATGGCAGCCATCGTGGCCGGCACGAAGTACCGTGGCCAGTTTGAGGAACGCCTCAAGGCCGTCATCGACGAGGTGAGCCAGAACAAGAACGTCATCATGTTCATCGACGAGATCCACAACATCGTGGGTGCCGGCAACGCCAGCGGCTCGATGGATGCCGCCAACCTGTTGAAGCCCGCCCTGGCACGCGGCGAGTTCCAGTGCATCGGCGCCACCACGCTTGACGAGTACCGCAAGAGCATCGAGAAAGATGGTGCCCTGGAACGTCGTTTCCAGAAAGTGCTGGTCGAGCCCACGACGCCCGAACAGACGCTGGAAATCCTGCACAACATCAAGGCGATGTACGAGAAGCACCACGGCGTGAACTATACCGACGAGGCCCTCAAGGCCTGCGTGACCCTTACCGACCGCTACATCAGCGACCGCTTCTTCCCCGACAAGGCCATCGACGCCATGGACGAGGCTGGATCGCGCGTGCATATCACCAAGGTGGATACCCCCAAGGAGATTGAAGACCTGGAGCAGCGCATCGCCGAAGCCCAAGAGAACAAGTTCAAGGCGGTACAAGCCCAGAACTTTGAAAGCGCAGCAGGTTACCGTGACCAGCAAGAAAAACTCAAGGCCGAGCTGCAGGAAGCCAAGGACAAATGGGAAGCCGAACTGGACAGCCGCCGTGTGACGGTCAACGAAGGCCACATCGCCGAGGTCGTTGCCATGATGACCGGTGTGCCCGCCCAGCGCATCGCCCAGAGCGAGGGCATACGCCTGCTGGGCATGACCGACGAGCTGAAGAAACAGGTCATCGGCCAGGACGAGGCCATCGAGAAAATCGCCCGCAGCATCCGCCGCAACCGTGCGGGCCTGCGCGACCCCAAGCGCCCCATCGGCTCGTTCATGTTCCTGGGCCCGACGGGCGTCGGCAAGACGCTGCTAGCCAAGAAACTCGCCCAGTTCCTGTTTAACAGCGACGAGGCGCTGATACGCGTCGATATGAGCGAATATATGGAGAAGTTCAATGTCTCCAGGCTTGTGGGTGCGCCTCCGGGCTATGTAGGCTATGAAGAGGGCGGCCAGCTGACCGAGAAGGTGCGCCGCCACCCTTACAGCGTGGTGCTGCTCGACGAGATCGAGAAAGCCCATCCCGATGTGTTCAACATGCTGCTGCAAGTGCTTGACGAGGGTAACCTGACCGACGGTCTGGGCCGCAAGGTGGACTTCAAGAACACCATCATCATCATGACCAGCAACATCGGCACGAGGGAACTGAAGGACTTTGGTGCCGGCGTGGGATTCAATACCCAGGAGCTGACCAAGGAACGCAGCGACTCGGTGATTCGCAAGGCGTTGAACCGCCAGTTCTCGCCCGAGTTCCTGAACCGTGTGGACGACATCGTCACCTTCGGGTCACTGAACCACGACTGCATCCTCAAGATTGTCGATATCGAGCTCGCCTCGTTCTACAAGCGTGTTGAGGAGAACTGCCTGAAGCTGGAAATCACCGATGCCGCCAAGAACCTGGTCGCTGACCGCGGATTTGACATCCAGTATGGTGCACGCCCGTTGAAGCGCGCCATCCAGAGCGAAATCGAGGACCCGTTGAGCGAAATGCTCCTGCGCGAGGAAGCCAAGCCCGGTGACACCATCGTCATCGACGCCAAGGACGGCAAGATCGAGACTCATATCCGCAAGGGCACAGAAGCATAGGCCCACACCCAAACGTGGCCTTACGTTAATCAGGAGTGAAGCCATTGGCAAATGCCAATCCTTCACTCCTTACTATTGATACCTGGTAAAAGCGACCCTGGGGGCTGCGTCATCATTCAATGGCTAGAATTATAACCGCCCTGCGGGCGGGAAATTAAGCAAAATTATAAATAAAATTATAATAAAAACATATTTTGTTTAATTTTTATACAAATTTTGTTTAATTTCCCGTGCGATAGCACGGTTATATTACCATGTCGCAATGATGACACAGCACCAGTTAACGTTTGTAGGAGACAGCAGAAGCGGATGCCTCTCTAAACTCTAAACTTTATACTTTAAACTGCGAGCAACGCGAGCATAAACTTTAAACTGCGAGCGTCAGCGAGCATCAAAGCGGATGCCTCTCTAAACTCTAAACTCTAAACTCTAAACTGCGAGCGCCAGCGAGCATTCAGAAGGGGTATCCGATGGCGAGGTGGAAAGCGAAAGCCTTCTTGAAACTAGGGATGTTGAAATAGCCCGACTTGCCTGTGTCGTATGGCGCATGGATGCCGATACCCAAGTCGGCGCGAACGACCAGCATCGACATGTCAAAACGCAAACCCACACCAGTTCCCAACGCCAGCTCTTTAAAGAAATTCTTGAACTTGAAGACGCCGCCAGGGCGATTCTCGTCTTCCTTGAGAAGCCAGATGTTGCCGGCATCCAGGAAGACAGCACCCTTGAAGTATCCCAAGATGGGGAAACGGTACTCGACATTGGCCTCAAACTTCATCGTACCCGTCTGATCATAGTAGTAACGGCGAGTCTCAGTCGTATCTTCGGGGTCGGGAATGAAATGGTAGCTGCCAGGGCCGATCGTACGTACGTCAAAGGCGCGAATCGAGTTGGAACCACCGACGTAGAACTGTTCCCTGTAAGGTAACTCGCTGCTGTTGCCATAGGCATGCGCCAAGCCTAAAAATACCCTGGTCGCCAAGGTAGATACCGAGCCGAGCTGGCGTGCCCAGACGACCTGTCCCTGCCCTTTTACAAACTGTGAGAACGGCGTACCCAGCAATTCCTTGGAACCCTTGGCACCACACATTGCCCAGATGCCTGAAGCAATATTTCCCGCCTCGGCAAAGCTGGCCGTGAGCGTGATATGGTCAATCGGCGTGATGTCGCGTTCATAGGTATAGGTATATTCTATCTTGGGAATGAAAACGCTCTTGAAACTCTGTTCCAACGCGGGGTTCTTGGCCATATCCTCATTGAATTTCTCACTCGTGCTCAACAGGCGGTTATAGGTCAGCTTGAAGGGCGTGAGCACATGGCTGGAATAGCGGTTGGCATGCCATTCCCAAGCGGCGGCAACCGACAACTGGGACATCTTGAAGTAGTTGGGACGGTTCATCAGGTCGGCACTCAGAGAGAAGCGGGTCCAATTGGTGTAACGCCTCGAGGGATAAAGGAACTTGGGAGCCAGCAAACGGGGCAGGTCAAGCTTGGACTCAATACCGAACTCATAGGAGTTGAACTCCGTTCCCTTCAAGCCTCCTTTACCACCCGTCTGCCACTCATAGTCACCAAAAAGGTCCACCGAGAACTTCTCGCCAGCCCCGAAAGCGTTCTTGTGGGTAGCACCGATCTCCACACCGGGACCGATGTAGCTGTTGCTCTTGGACTTTCCACGCATCTCAAAGGTCACCTCCCAGGGCTGGTCAAGCTGACAGTAAATTGCCAAATCAAGCAGTCCTTCACCATCGGGCGTGACGCTGTCGAGCGGGTTCACCTGAATATCTACCGTGCTGAAGATTCCCAGGCGCGACAAGGCAACCTGAGTGCGGTCGATGCTGTTGACCCTGAAGAGTCTTCCCTTGCGGGCACGGATGCTGTTGGGAATCACGTTATCCTTGATATAGACCGGTTGATACTTGATGAGCGTGCAACGGTCATCATAGATGGTGTCAGGCTCTCCCACTCCATCGTCATTGACAACAGTGGCCACAATATCGTGGGTGCGATAACGCATCCGGGCTACGTTAGGGATATCGTTGGCTTCGACCAGACGCAGGTGAATGATGCCCTTGTCCTGGACACTGTCGGCCAGATACTGGATGTATTCAGGCCTGAAGAAGTAATAGCCGCGGTTGCGGACAAAATTGGTAATGTCGATGCGAACGGCACTCAGCGAGTCCAAGCAGTAACGGCTTCCCGTCTGCAGGTAACGGTTCTCTCGGGCCAACGAGTCCACCATCCGCATCAGTTGGTCCTGCTCGTTGATATACTCAATGTTACCGATAGTATATGGGGGATTGACCGTCACATCATAGGAAATCTTTGCTTTCTTGGGGTTATCACTCGGTAGGACCTCATAGTTAGCCGACGAAGTGAAGTAACCATTGTTGTGCAAGATTGTGTTGATCATGTCAACACGAGCTTTGGGATTGACCCGATTAATGAGCACGGGTCTGGCAGCGAAATGCTTATACAGCCACCCCTTAAAGCCCGTAGCATCCTCATCGATGTTGTTATAGATCATCAGCCCGATGGGGAATGGCGTGCGGTAATAAGGCGAGTAGAGCGGGTTATTGGGCTTCACATTGATGGCTGTGAAGATATCGGCTTTCACGCCCTCGTCAAGCTTGACTTTGTCCTCGTGATACTTGAGGTGTTTAACACCCGTGTAGAGCACTTCGCCCTCCTTCAACTTACTGGTTGTAGAGCAGGAGGCCGACAGCAACATGACTGCCAACGTCAGCACGATGCCGATACAGGTCTTAATCTTCATGGCTCTCTTCATCTTTCTTGCGGGTTACTGTTGGTTTGTCAATGTCCTGGCTATCGAGGGGAACAGTAAAGGTTTGTTCCGCCTCTTGGCTCATGGCATCGATGGCACTCTCTTGAAGCTTCAATTCAGCCTTGCGGGCTTTCTCAAGCGAATCTTTCAACAGGTATTCACGCGAGTGCTTGAAGGTGAACAGGTTCTTGAGGTTGGTGAGTTTGCGCTTGAGCACGTAGGCCACACCGGTCTCGACCACCCTATCCTCAAGGACAGTACCGTAATTCATGTGGCGGAACAACTTCAAGTAGCGGCTGCCGACGTCATTGAGGTAATACTCCAGCGAGACGTCATTAAACAGATTGCTGGCAATGTTGTCTCCTCTGCCGGAAACGCCTTCCTCGTTGGCAGCATCGGGGCTGAACTCACCGCCCACGACAATCTTGAAGCGGTCGTTGAACAAGGACTTGGCAAGACGGTAACTATAACTGGTCCTGGTACCGGTTTTACCCCCCTCATACTGGTTGATACCGAACGAGAGGTCTATACCGGGCAACGTCTGGGCAGCCCAAGCGTTCAGTTTGGACTGCAGGAACGAGAACAGTGCCGATGAAGCCATCGTCCCGTTAAAGATGCCAGCGCTATTGGTGCCCATATAAGTATTGTTGAGCAAGAGATTAATGGCCGTGTGGGACCGTTGTTGCTCGGTCATCGACTGCAACTCGTTCTGCACAGCCAGGGAGCCCTCGCATTTCACGTCAAAGCTCAAATCAATGTTGTTGAGCGTGCCACCCACCTTGGCATCAATGATAAATTCCACGGGGTCTTTCTCACCCTGGACGCTGGTCTTCATGCGCTCAGTGCCCGTCAGGTTGAGCAGCGGGTTGAGCATCTCTCCGTTCCACGTGATCGTGCTGCCGCTGTTGACGTCAAAGTCCTTCTGTGAGAGCAAGGGCGGCTTGTAGCGCACGTTTCCGCTGGAAACGGTATAAACGCCCGTGAGGTTGTCGCGTCCGGCAAAGTCAAGGAAATACTTCAATCTGCCGCTACCGTCAATCGAGGCACGATTCTGACCGTCATCTGACAGGTAGGCGTTAATCTTGGCTCCCTGCTCAATATCCAGATTGACGAGGATACAGGTCGCGCTACTGCCCGTTCCTGTCACGAGGATAGTCTGCTCTGCTGCTGGATGGTTGAAGTCGGTGAAGGTCACCATATTCTCATCAACTTTGGTCGAGAGCTGCGAGATATCGTCCTTCATGACGTAGGTGATATTGGAGCCCGAGAGCAAGATAGCATCGGCTCGAACGCTCATGATGTTACCTATGCTCTTGACGGTGGCATTGATGTCGGCCAGTCCCTTGCCGAAGATTTGCGTCACATCATCCTGCTTGCTGTCCATGAACTGGACCTCGCGGCCATTGGTCTTCAAGTCAATGACCATATTATCCAGATCCCGCAGGTCAACAATACCGTTAAGGTAAACAGGACTGCGGTTAGAACCCGTGAGCCTGTAGTCGTTGAAGGTAATCACATTGTCCTCAATCGGCACACGGTCGGAAGCAAACTTCAGCGAACTGCCGTAGCGCGGCAGGTCGACTGTGGCCGAATCGGCAATGAAATAGCCGTTCACATGTGGGTCATCCATCGAACCGCTGACAGTCATGTTGCCCAGCGCATAGCCTTCGAGCCAGATGTAGCTGCCGGGGATGAAGGCATTGGCGCGTACCAGCGGGAAGCGGTTAAAGGCGGCTTCGATATTCAGCGGTGAATCGGAGTTGACGTCGTTGAGGGAGCCGCGCAGAGTCACTGCATTCTTGCCGTCAAGAATGAGGTCGGCTGTCAGTCTCGTCGTTGCAGTGGCCGGGTCAAGGTCAAAGTCGGCGTTCAATGTCACGTCGCCCTCGGGTTTTCCGTTATACACAAAGTCTTTGATATCGATCGTACCGTCACCGTCAGCATTGGTTCCGTCCCAGTTGATATCGATGTTAGCATTCATGGTGCCGCTGGTATTGTCCAGCATGGGCACTATGCGGGTCCATTCCTCAAGGCGTAGGTTATCAACGACAAGCTGCACATTCTCGGTACTGTCGCCCGGTAGACGTGTTGTCAACAGTTCCACACTGCTGCTGTCACTCTTCAAGTGGAGGTTGGCATCAATCATGCGCGTGCGGTAATCCACATTCAGGTAATTGTCTTCGTTGAAGGTCCAGTGGCGGTAGCCGATGACGGGATCCTTGCCGAACAGGCGCATCCTGATCTCATCGTCGGCCAGACGGGCATTGCAGCCCAAGCGGTAACCTGTCTCTTGATTGATGTTCTGCTGATGCAGCATGAAGTCGATGGCTGGTCCCTTGATACCTCCCTCGATGTCTACCGTTGCAAACTCGTCCCACGTGCCGGGGCGGTTCCCCATGTGGGCATTGAAGGCAAGGTACTTGTTGTCCAGCTCGTTGGCATGGATGGTGACAGTGTCGATATTGGTCTGGCCGATGCTGATGCCGAGGGCTCGCCCATTGACATAAATGCTGGTGTCGCGGCTGATCTCGCAGCTGACGTGGCGGAAGTCCATCTCCTTCTGCTGCAGGTAACGCTGAACGATACCGTCGGCTCCCATGTGCATGTCAAAGTCGAAGTGGGGCATGGGGGCTTTCAACCGTTCAACATCTATCCAGCGGTCATTGTACTGGCGCTGGAACTCGGCAGCGGTCTTCTGGAAGTCCTCAATCAACGGCATCATGCCACAGGGGGCATTGAGGTGGGCATAGTTGTCCTCGTTCTCAAACAGGAAGCAGGTCTGCCACGGCGTGCTGTGCAGCATGGCGCGGGCTTCATCGGCAACGAGCAGGTTGCTGTCTAGACGCCAGTCAAGGTCTGAGAGCGTCAGGTCGGCATCCCACTCCTGGGTGCGCAGGTTGATATCGCCATTGGCGTGGAACTTGGTCTTTCCGTTGCACTCGCCGTTATACAATCCCATGCGGTTGAGATCCAGATCGCGCACATTGCCGTCGGCAGTGAAGACGTAATGGTCATCACAGATGGTGCCATGGGCATTGACATCCAGGTCGGTACCCTTGTTCGCGCTCGCAGCGTAGACGTCGGCATAGCCTCCACGCAGCCTGCCGCTAGCCTTAAGGTTTCTATAATGGTTGCCGTTATAACGCACGCTGGCAAGGTTGACAGTCGCCTCGGTCCACGTGGAGCCGCAGTCGGTGAAGTCAAATCCATGGCCACGGGCCTTGACATTGGCGGTGAGATCCTTGACGTCATAGTCTGGCAGGAAGGACTTAACGGGGAACTTGTTGAACGAGGCATCCACGTCATAGTCCTCACGGCACACGTCATAATAGCCGTCGCCGCGCATCGTGCCGCCACCGGTCGTCACACGCAGGTTGCGGGCTACCCATCGGCAGCCTTCCTTGCCCAGCTTACCGCTCATCTTCATGGGCGGCAGCTTCACGCCGTCCAGACCCAGCATCTTGTTCAGGGCGCTAGGGTCACGTAGGTCCACCTCGGTGTCGAGGTCGGCCTTCATGCGGTCCATATCGGTGGGGTTGTAGATGGTGCCTTTACCCTTGATGCGGCCAATGCCGGGCACGTCGGCATCCAGCGAGTGGATGTCAACCCGCTTGTCATTGCCACGGGCTTTGGCCTTAATCTTGACGGGTTTGTTATGGGGAATGTCCTTCAGGGCCTTGCGGGCATCGGGAACGAGTTTCTCGACCTCGTTGAGGTCCACCTTGCTGTCGGTGTCAATCGAGGCTTTGCCGTTGGGCTTGCCGTCAAGCATATCCTGGTCAACGTGGGCATCCATCTTGATGTCGCTACCCTTGGTCTTGAGCTTCACATCGTTGAGGTCCAGGCCGTTCTTGTTCTTATTGACAGTGCCGCTGGCATCCATCACTTCCAGGCCGCTGCGCTCCTTGCCGCTGAGGTGTTTGACGGGCACCTTCAGGTTCTCGCCGTCATACTCAAAGTCATCGACGGCGGCATTGACGTCCTTCACCTCGATGTTGTCGGGGTCGAGCGTGGTGCCGGGCTTATTGGGTTTCTTGCCCGTCTGGGCATAGCGGCCCTTGCTGTCGTTGAGACGCACCTTGCCCGCCTTGACCTTCCAGGGCTTGTCCTCGCC
The DNA here is from genome assembly GCA_900318645.1 of uncultured Prevotellaceae bacterium. GTDB lineage: Bacteria > Bacteroidota > Bacteroidia > Bacteroidales > Muribaculaceae > Sodaliphilus. The sequence goes on along the minus strand of ONLH01000015.1, from coordinate 23,032 downwards.
GTCGGCCTTGGGCTCCTGCTTGGGCATGGGATGGTCCTTGCTGTATTGCTTAGCGTCCTTCTCGCTGGGGTGCTCGTAGTTGACATCGGCCTTATCGACATTCAGCTCGTCCACATCGACGGTCTGCTTGTCGGTATCGACCTTCACGTTCTTCGCCTCGGCGTGGCCTACCTTGGCGTCCAGCTTATCGATGGTGGGCTTCATGTCCATCTTGAAGTCCACGTCGTCGGCAGTGACCTTATCGGCATTGACTTTCCAAGGTTTGCTAGGTTCCTTCTTGGGCTCGGGTTTCTTCTTTTCAGGCTTATAGCTCATCTTGGCCTTGCCGCCCTTGAGTGCGGCATTGCCCACGTCCACTTTATTGTTGTTCAGGTCAACTTTGGCCTTGTCGATTTTGGCATCGTCCAGGTCCACGTCCAGGTCCATCGAGCCGTCATCGGTCTTGATCTGGCTCTTGGCGCCCTTGAGCGAGGCGTTATCGACCTCGACCTGCTTGTCAAGCAGGGGGCCGGGCTTGACGTTACCCTTCACCTCGTCGGCCTTGAACAGCGTGTCACCGTTCTGGTCAATGACCTGCACATCGGTGGCAGTGACGTCGAGCGGGAATCTCACACGCACGTCGCCCACGCTGATGTCCATGCCCGTCTTCTCGCTGGCATACTCGGCAGCGGCATCGGCAACTTTGTTCTGCACCCAAGGGATATACAGGGCAAATGGCAGCGCTGCCATCATGCCCACAATGCCAGCCGACGCCCACTTGGCGAGCTTACTGAACATATTTCCCTTTTTGCCAAACATCTCGACTGCTTCGGTTTTAACTTGCAAATATACAAAACTTTTATGAACAACAAGAAATTTTCCGTTTTTTCCGACACACACGGCCGTCACTAACCTCACGCACGACCACGCCTGAAATAATCTCACGCAAAGCCGTCAAGTCGCTAAGTCGTATCATAGAGATCGCTATGCTCGCTGATTCATGATTAGATAAAAAGATTAGAGAGGCCCCGTGTGCGGATGCCTCTCTAAACATTAAACTTTAAACTCTAAACTGCGAGCGCAGCGAGCATAAGATATCAGAACCACTTCAGATAGGCGAAGTCCTGGCGGTGGGGAAGCAGGTCATTCCAGGGGAATGCGCGATAAGCATAGCGGAAGACACCGTTCTCACGGAAAGGAACTTTGCAATTATAAGTCAGGATGTTGCCATCCTCGGCCACGACGTCAAACTGGGCCTTGCGATAGAAGTCGGTCTTGCCGTCTTCCTCCTTATAAACGACGAGCTCGAGCTTCACGTCACGTCCCAGCCCTGCAGTGTCGAGGCGCATGGTCACGTTGATGTCGGCAGAACCGGCCGAAATGGCTTCGCGGTTACCCATAATCTCGCCGACGAGCTGCACGTCGTCCCAATGCTTGGCCACATTCTCCTTCCAAGCAACGATCTGCTTGGCAAGGGCGTACTTGTTCTTGATGAGACTGTGGGCACGCTCAGCCTGCGGGCAGTAGAACTTCTGGAAATAGTCTCTCATCATGCGCGACATGGTGTAGTTGGGTGCAATGTGAACCATCGAATTCTTGATGTACTGGATCCACTCGGGAGAGTAACCCTTACTGTTCTTGGCAAAATACAGAGGGATAATCTCGTTCTCGAGCATGGAGTAGATGGTTGCCGAGTCAAGACGGTCCTGCTGAGCCTGGTCGGTATAGGTACGCTTGCTGGTCAATGCCCAACCGGCGCCTTCACGATAGCCCTCATACCACCAGCCGTCGAGCACCGAGAAGTTGAGCAGGCCGTTCATCTCGGCCTTCTCGCCCGATGTACCCGAAGCCTCCATGGGACGAGTCGGGGTATTGAGCCATACGTCCACACCAGTAATGAGGCGCTTGGACAGCGTCATGTCGTAGTTCTCGAGGAAAATGATCTTACCCAAGAACTCCGGCATCTTGCTGATCTCGATGATGCGCTTGATCAGTCCCTGGCCTGCACCGTCGGCAGGATGGGCCTTACCAGCAAAAATGAACTGGACGGGGTAACGCTCGTCGTTGACGATCTTCTTGAGACGCTCCAAATCGTTGAAGATGAGGTGGGCGCGCTTATAGGTGGCGAAACGGCGGGCGAAGCCGATGAGCAGTGCATCGGGGTTGATCTTGTCAACGATGTTGGCGATACGCGTGGGGTCACCCTGGTTCTTGAGCCAACTCTCCTTGAAGTCACGCTTAACGAAGCGGATAAACTTCTGCTTCAACATCATGCGCATCTCCCAAATCTTTTCGTCGGGGACATTCATCAGGGGTGCCCATGCCGACTCCAGCTCCTGGTGGTCGAGGAAGTCCTCGCCCAGCACGTCGCGGTAGAAGACCTTCCACTCACTGGCTGCCCAGGTGGGCATGTGGACGCCATTGGTGACATAACCCACGTGAGACTCCTCGGGGGCATAGCCCTTCCACAGACCAGCAAACATCTTCTTGCTCACCTCGCCATGGAGCCAGCTCACACCGTTGCTCTCCTGGGTAGTGTTCAGAGCGAAGGTACTCATGCAGAAACGCTCGTCGCTGCCAGGGTTCTCGCGGCCCATGTCCATGAGTTCCTGCCAAGAGATGCCCAGGCGCTCGGGATATCCACCCATGTACCTGCCGAAGAGTTCCTCGTCAAAGTAGTCGTGGCCAGCAGGAACAGGCGTATGAACGGTATAGAGCGAAGTGGCACGTACCACTTCCAGGGCCTCGTTAAAGGTCAAACCCTCATCCTCAACACAGTCCACCAATCGCTGCAGGTTGAGCAGCGCGGCGTGGCCCTCGTTGCAATGGTAGATGTCGGCCTTGATGCCCAGGCGCTTGAGCAGCAGCACACCACCGATGCCCAGCATATATTCCTGCTTGATGCGGTTCTCCCAGTCGCCACCATAGAGCTTGTGGGTGATCTCGCGGTCATATTCGCTGTTGAGATCCAAATCGGTATCCAGCAGATAGAGGGTAACACGTCCCACGTTGGCCTTCCACACGTTGGCATAGATAGTGCGGCCGGGATAAGGCACCTCATGCACCAACTGCTGTCCGTTCTCGTCAAGCACAGGCTCAATGGGCAGCTGGTTGAAGTTCTGCGCCTCGTAGTTGGCAATCTGCTGGCCATCCATCGAGAGCGTCTGAGTGAAATAGCCGTAGCGATAGAGGAAACCCACGGAGGTCATCCTCACACAGCGGTCGCTGGCTTCCTTCACATAGTCACCGGCAAGGATGCCGAGGCCACCCGAATAAATCTTGATGGCATTGCACAGGCCGTACTCCATGCTGAAGTAGGCAATCGACGGCAGGTCGCTGCGCAAGGGCTTCTTCATATATTCCTTGTAGAGTTCATAGGTGCTATCGATGCGTGCCATCATCTTGGAATCGGCCTGGATGGCTTCAATCTTCTCATTGGACAGACGCTGCAGCATCTTCACGGGGTTCTCGCTGGTAGCACGCCAGGTATCGCGGTCCAGGTCATGGAACAAGGTCTTACCCTCGGTATTCCATGCCCACCACAAGTTGCGTGACAGTTCATTGAGCTTGTTGAGCTTGCCCGGCAGTTCGGACTTTACAGTAATGCTCCTCCATTGAGGATCATTGGTGTTGCTGACTTTAAATTTCATAATTGGATTTTGTAGTAGTTATGTTGTTTTGTTAGTTTTGTCTTTTATTCTGTTCTTCATGCGCTGAGCAGCCCTGTCGATGGCATGGCTATAGGCCTCGTCATAGCTGGCGATGAAATTATCCCACGAGGCGGCCTTGCTGGTCGTTCGGTTGGCATTGCGGATAGCGCGGTTGTCCTTGTCGCTCATCACATACAGGTTCATCAGGCTCATCGCGATAGCCCTGAAGGTCTCGTCGTAGTTGCTGTCGGTGCGGTGGAGCACCTTCACGCCGTATCGGTCGGAGTCATCACCGAAGCGGTCAAGTACCCACTGGCCAAAGCCGGCCAGATCGGTAGTGATGGTAGGAACGCCAAAGGCAGCACTCTCGAGCGGAGTGTAACCCCAGGGCTCATAGTAGGACGGGAATACAGCGGCATCAAGGCCAGGCAGCAGGTCATAGTAAGCCATGTTGAAGATGCCATCGTTACCGTTCAGGTAGCAAGGCACGTCAATGACGGTCACTTTGTCTTGAGGCTCGTTGTGGAAACCCAGAGCATTGATGCGGTTATAGATGGGATCACTGTCCTGGTTGTGGAGGTAATGTGTGATGACCGGGTCGAACAGGCGATGAGGACTGTCGGCATGGAGGTTCTCAATCAGGTCAACACGAGGCGCCTTCATCCAGGCGGGCACAAGTACCAAGGCAATCACCTTGCGCTCCTTGCTCGACACAAATTTGAGTGAATTACGCAGCGAAGAGACGGCATCCAGATAGACGTCGATGCCCTTGTTGCGCATCTCAAGGCGGCCCGAGGTGGCAACGATCAGTGTATCATCGGCGTAGTGTTGTCCCGTGAGACAAGACACCACTTTCATGATTTGCTGACGTGCGGCATTCCGCTTGGCGGTGAACATGGCGCCCTTGGGAACATAGTTCTGTTCAAAGCCGTTGGGCGTTACCATGGGATAACGCTCCAATAGCTGGCGACACTCCCGAGCAGTGACATCGCTCACAGTCGTGAATGAATCAGCGGCATGGGCTGCAGCCTTCTCGAGGGAGTGCTTGGACTGCATGTTGAGCTCTACTGCCATCTGATCGCCATTGTAGCCTTGCATATAGTCATACAGTGGTTTGCCGTTACCGCAGATGCTGCGGCCGATACTTGTGGCATGGGTTGTGAAGACGGTGGCTACCTGCGGCAGATGGGTCTTGACATAAAGCAGTCCCATTCCCGTCGTCCACTCATCAAAGTGGGCCACCACCCTCAACTTGGAGTCATTTTTCCACTTGACAATGCTCTCAATGACAATAGCAGCAGCATAGGAGAACATGCAGGACTCGTCATAGTCGCCATAGGCATGAAGCGAATCCACACGGTAGTTGCTCCACATCTCGGAATACAGGGCATTCTTGTAGGTGTAGAGCGAGCCGAAAGTCACAAGCACAGCGATGGGCTTGCCAGGGATATCCCAGCGCCCTAGCCTCACGTGCATCCCTTCGGGTAACTGAGCCTGGCGCAACCATGAGGCAAGCGGGGTGCGTGTCTCGATAAAGGTCGGGGACGGGTTATCTTCGGTCCACAGGTCGGGTCCGATAAATATCAGGTTATCCTTATATCGTTTGTGGAGTGTCTTGGCCTTGGTGGACAACACGGCATAAATACCGCCCACCTTGTTACAGACCTCCCAACTAGTTTCAAACAGTAAGTCCAACATAACTTGATAGTTAAATATTGAAAATTTGGGCACAAAGGTACAAAAAAATCCTCAATTTTTCACCAAATCACACACACTTTATACTATAAATAATGTCAAATGCCTATTAGTCAACCCATTAAGGAAAAGCGCAACGAGACAAGAATCGCCCACCATCTCGCTGATAATCAACAAGATGGCGGGCAATGCAATCGTTTACTCAACAATCTTTAGTAATTGCGGGCAAAAATGACGCGACGCTTGCTGGGCTTGCCGCTATAGATACACTTGCCCTCTTCCTCGGGAGCATCCAGAGGGATGCAGCGGATGGTAGCCTTGGTCTCTTCCTTGATTTTGTCCTCGGTCTCGCCGGTTCCATCCCAGTGAGCAAGGATGAAGCCACCCTTCTCAATCTGCTCCTTAAACTCGTCCCAAGTATCAACCTTGTAAGTCATGCGCTCACGCTGGTTCAGAGCCTTGGTGTAGATATTCTGCTGGATCTCCTCAAGCAATTCCTTGACGCGATTCTCAATACCGGCCAGTTGCTCGCTGCTCTTCTCGAGCGTGTCGCGGCGCATTACCTCTACAGTTCCGGCCTCAATGTCGCGGGCACCGAGCACGAGACGCACAGGAACGCCCTTCAGTTCATAGTCAGCAAACTTGAAGCCCGGACGTTTGTTATCGGCGTTGTCATACTTGACAGAAATGCCCATACCACGCAAATTAGCCACAATGGGTTCAACGACCTTGTTGATTTCATCAAGCTGGTCATTGGTCTTATAGACAGGAACGATAACCACCTGGATGGGAGCCAGATGCGGAGGCAGTACGAGGCCATTATCGTCACTATGGGTCATGATGAGAGCACCCATCAAGCGCGTGGATACGCCCCACGAGGTGGCCCAAACATCCTGCAACTTGTTCTCCTTGTCAATGAACTTCACATCAAAGGCCTTGGCGAAATTCTGGCCCAGGAAGTGGCTAGTTCCCGACTGCAGAGCCTTACCGTCCTGCATCATCGCCTCGATGGTGTAAGTCTCAAGAGCACCGGCAAAACGCTCATTGGCGGTCTTGATACCCTTAATAACAGGCAGAGCCATATATTTCTCGGCAAATTCGGCATAAACGTTCAGCATCTCAATAGCCTTAGCCTCGGCTTCCTCCTTGGTGGCGTGAGCGGTATGACCTTCTTGCCAGAGGAACTCGGCAGTGCGAAGGAACATGCGCGTACGCATTTCCCAACGGAAGACATTAGCCCACTGGTTGATGAGCAGGGGCAGGTCACGATAGCTATTGATCCAGTTGCGATAGGTGTTCCAGATGATGGTCTCGCTGGTGGGACGGATAACCAGTTCCTCCTCCAGACGGGCCGAGGGATCGACAACGACACCCTTGCCGCCGGGATCGTTCATCAGGCGATAATGGGTAACCACAGCACATTCCTTGGCAAAGCCTTCAACATGATCGGCTTCACGGCTGAGGAATGACTTGGGAATAAGCAGGGGGAAATAAGCGTTCTGGACGCCAGTGGCCTTGAACATGTCGTCCAGCTGGCGCTGCATCTTTTCCCAGATAGCGTAGCCATAGGGCTTGATGACCATACAGCCGCGTACGGCCGATTGCTCGGCCAGGTCGGCCTTCACTACCAGTTCGTTATACCATTGAGAGTAATTGTCGGCTCTCTTCGTTAAATCCTTTAATTCTTTTGCCATTATTATTTAGTTGTTAGTTGTTGATTTTTCTATCGTTAATGAGCCACAGCACAGATTGCCACTGAGTAAAGAGCTAATTCTTAGCGATGTGGCTGATGTTGATGACGCCTTTCTTGGCCTGCTGTATCATCGTCTTTTCAGGTACAAGATAGATTTCCAGGCGACGGTTGCGCTTGCGGTTCTCAACCGAGTTGTTGTCCACTATGGGATCGGTATCACCCAGGGCATAGGGAACCACATAATCCACGCTACCATTCTCGTCAAACCAGTCAAAGATGGCATTGACCCGCTGGCGAGTAAGGTTGAGCGTATAGGATTCGCTGCCGGTATTGTCACTATGCATCACCAGTAGCATTTTGTAGAAGCCTGGATTCTTTATCATCCTGAGGAACGGTTTCAGCCTCTCCTCACCGACCTGGTTCAGCACCGTATCGTTAGCGTCAAATAGCTGACTGGCAGGGATTGTAATGACAATGACCTCATCGTCACGCATGATTTCCACATCATAGTTCGATTTCTTAAAAGCAACCGCCATATCAAGTTGGTAATCTTGGATTTTATCGGCTTGCTTTTCATTCTTGATCTCGGGCAAGACAAGGTTCTCGTCAAGCGAGAGATCATAGATGTCGTAATCGTCCTTAGCATTGATGGTTTGCAGCCCGGCTATGAGAAGCAAGGCCAATATCGTCAATCGGATATGTGTAGCACGTAGCATGATTCAGTTACTGCATTTATTTAGTCATTCAAGTCAAGGAGTCCTTCGGGAATATCCATGACCATCAGTCGCTTATCTATGTCAAATTCCACAATCAGGTCATCATTGGCAGGCACCATCAGCTCGGTGCCATCGCGGTCAACAATGAAGATGGCGTTCTCGGTCTGTTCGTCAACATCAATGATGTCCCCCACCCTGCAATCATCACTGTCACGCAGTTCAAAGCCGATGAAGTAATCCAAGGGGTAGCCGTCGGCATCAGCCTCTTCACTAGCATCACTGAAATCTCTCTTTAGGGCAAAGATGTCATGGTTAACAAGCCGTGATGCCATCTGCTCGTTGGCTATGCCATCAATCGTGAGCAATACGGTCTCGGTGGTCTTGGGACGGCATGCGTTGACAAAAAACGGCACATAGATACCATCGATTTCGCTCACCAGGCACGAGAGGGACTGCAATACATCAAAGTCCACATCGACAGTTGCCGAGATTTCCCCGACTACGCCATGCGGCTTATTGTAGTGTCCGATCAGTATGAGTTCCTCGCGTTGTATCATTTTTTAGTTGTTAGACGTTAGACCTTAGACTTTAGACGTTAGTTGTCAGAATGCGGATGCTCTCTAAACTCTAAACATTAAACTCTAAACTGCGAGCGCCAGCTCGCATAATAAACTCTAAACTGCGAGCTCAGCTCGCATAAAATCACTTCTTCTTTTTCTTCTTACCTGTCGGTTGGGCAGGTTTCACTACCTGATACTCATGCAAATGGTGAGTTTCAGGGTCTAGGCGAATCACTCCTTGGCTATAATAGGCCAGGTCCTTGAAGATCTTAGCATCTTCCACATCCTCGTTGTTGATCTGGAAAATGAGCTTCTTCATGTGATTGGCAAGCAGCATGACCAGGGCATCGCGTTCCTCACCCTCAGGATACTCAGCTGCACGGGCGATCATGCGCTCAATGTTCTTGCCGTAGTGGCGGAACTGGATGGGCTGGAGCTCATACTTGATGGGCTCGGGCTTGGTGTCAAGGTTCTCTTCCCTGATGATATCATCAAAGGGGAAATCCACATCCAGTTGGAAACCGCTCATGATCATCAGGTGGTCCCACAACTTGTGTTGGTAGTCAGTCTCGGCACGCTGTTGAGGTGACATGTTTGCCATGTTCTGAACAATGGTGTAAGCGCAGTGGGTGCGCTCATCGCGGTCCTCAATGGTCAGGCAGTAGTCCACCATCTGTTGGATATTGCGCCCGTACTCGGGAAGCACCAGTTTTTTGAGATCTGAATTATATGTCAGCATATCTGTGTTAAATATCAATTGTCAGTCTTCAGTTGTCAGAAAGCAGATGCTCTCTAAACTATAAACTATAAACTGCGAGCACAGCGAGCATTAAAGGGGGCTCTTGGGCTTCGTAGCCTGGAATTCTTTCAGATAGAGCGGCGTGCTGTAGGCGACATCAATGAAATCATTCTCGCGGTAAGCTTTCTCGGCAAGCGCCAGCATATCGACAGCCACTGGTTTGATGCCCTCGATAAAGCGCACGCCTTCATGGGTAAGCACCTGACGAGCTTTGTCACTGCCATTGCCCATCAGCACGAGAGTGTAACCCTGCTTTAACTGGGCTTCAAATGACTGTTCGTCAAGAATCATCGCCTGTGGCTCCACAACGGCTTGGAGTGCTGATGTGTAGGCGGCTGTATAGACCTCCATTCGACGGGCGTCAATCATCGGAACAAAAAGCACCTTTTCATCCTCTATAAAATGGTTGAACATCGTGCTCACTGTCATCAATTTCAAGGTATTGATTCCAATGAGGGGTACACCCAGGCCGAAAGCCAACCCCTTGGCCTCGCTCAAGCCGATGCGTAATCCCGTGTAAGAGCCTGGGCCGATGCTCACGGCGATAGCATCGAGTTTCATCTCGCGGGAACGGGCATAGTCCAGCATCTCCTTCACATACTGGCTCAACAATGTAGCATGGGTCTGGCCCTCGTAGTTCTCACGGTGGTCCAGCACCTGTCCCTCGCTGGTCAATGCCACCGAGCACACGTCAGTTGAAGTCTCTATGTTCAGGATATTCGCCATTCTCTCTATCTAAAAAACGTGCAAAGTTACAAAAAATTATTGACATGGCTGTTATGTCAAACAACTTTAACACCCCGTAACAACACCAATGACCTCTCTACCATACTACCCAATAGGAATACTCATGACTTTTTGACAAAATACTAAGTCTCTGTAATTCAGAGCAATTTCTAAGGCATCAACACCTTGTGCGACAAAAAAAATGGCGGGTAAACAGGGTATTAACATCCCGTTCCCGCCATTAATCAGTTACCTATCACTGTTGGGGTGTCATAAAGCCAAGCGAAGGCCAAGCTGCACAAGTGCAACTCGCGACTGCAAAAGCCGCAATCATCAATTTCATCCAACTTTAAATGAGTTAATAGTTTTTACTGGTAAAAATACTTTAACTGAGTTTAGGCAAAGCGGCAATGAGGGCATCAACATCCTCAAGACGGGTAGCCCAACTGGTGACAAAACGGCAATTCATCAGGTCACCGACGGGGAACCACTGCTCAAAGACAAAATCCTTCTCCAAAAGCGCTATCGTCGCCTTGTCCAAGAGAACAAACTGCTGATTGGTGGGCGAGTCGGAGTACATCTTATAGCCCTTGCTGATAAAAGCGGCACGCAATCTCATCGCCTGCTCTACAGCGTGACGGGCAATCTTGAAGAAGAGTCCGTCGGTCATCAGTGTGTCGAACTGGATGCCGAGCAGACGACCCTTTGCCAACAAGGCGCCATGCTGCTTGACGATGGTAAAGAAGTGGGCCGGAGCATTGTGGTGCGGGAAAACGACGGCCTCTCCGCAATAGGCACCACACTTGGTACCACCCAAATAGAACACGTCGCACAGGTCGGCAAGCTGGGGCAAGGTCACGTCGCAGCCCTCGGCCATCAGTCCGTAGCCCAGACGAGCACCATCAATAAACAACGGCAACTTATAACGCTTGCAAATGTCGCTGATAGCCTGCAACTCCTCGAAGGTATAGATAGTACCCATCTCGGTGGCAAAAGTGATATAGACCATGCCCGGGAAAACCATGTGCTCGTAAGCAATATCATCGTAGAAGGCTTCAAGCCATTCTCGCAACTCACCAGCATCCATCTTACCGTCGTGGGAAGGTAGAGCCAACACCTTGTGACCACCAAACTCGATAGCCCCTGACTCATGGACATTGATGTGTCCCGTCTCGACCGACAGCACACCCTGATATGAGTCTAGCAACGCATCGATGACGGTGGCATTGGTCTGGGTGCCGCCAACAAGAAAGAACACATCGGCTTCGGGCTTATTACAAGCCATGCGAATTTTCTCCTTAGCTGCGGTGCAGTAATCGTCAAGGCCATAGCCAGTGGCACGCTCGCCGTTCGTCTCCATTAAGCGCTTGAGGATAGCCTCATGGCAGCCGTTATTGTAATCGCTCTCAAATGAAATCATAATTTTGATGTAAGATTTATAAGTTGTCAGTTGTCAGAAAGCGCAGGCCTCTCTAAACTCTAAACATTAAACTTTAAACTGCGAGCGCCAGCTCGCATCAATTATGGCGCAAAGGTAGTTCAAAAAAGGGAAAAATACACTATCTTTGCAGCATGAAAGAGAAGAAAAAGGCTATCATCTACCAATTAATGCCGCGATGGTTCACTAACTGCAGCGAAAACTGCACACCTAACGGCAGTATCCGCCAAAATGGCGTCGGCAAGTTCAACGACATCGATGAAAAGTGTCTGAAGTCCATCAAATCGTTGGGAGCGACCCATGTGTGGTACACCGGCATTATCGAGCACGCTACCGCCACCAGTTATTCCCGCTACGGCATCACGCCCTGCAATCCCCATGTGGTGAAAGGCAAGGCAGGATCCCCCTATGCCATTCGAGACTACTATGACGTCTGCCCCGACTTTGCCGTGAAAGTGAAAAACCGTATGGCTGAGTTTGAGGCGTTGGTCGAGCGAACCCATCGTGCTGGCCTCAAGGTCATCATCGATTTTGTTCCTAACCACGTGGCTCGCGAGTATGAGAGCGACGCCAAGCCTGCAGACACTCAAGACCTGGGCGAGGGCGATAACCCGATGATGTTCTTTGACCCGAAGAATAACTTCTACTATATCACTGGGCAGGAATTTGCTCCTGTCGGTGTTGATTTAGGTCAAGGAGAAGATGCCTACCGCGAATTTCCCGCGCGTGCTACCGGCAACGACTGTTTTACCGCTTCACCCAACCGCGACGACTGGTTTGAAACCGTTAAACTCAACTACGGCGTTGACCCGTGGAACGGCAGCACCCACTTCTCTCCCACTCCACCCACCTGGAAAAAGATGCTTGACATCCTCCTGTTCTGGGCCGGGAAAGGGGTTGATGGTTTCCGCTGTGACATGGCGCACATGGTGCCAGTGGCTTTCTGGCACTGGGCGATTGCCCGAGTCAAGGCCCAGTATCCACCGTTGGTATTCATTGCCGAGATTTATGATGTCTCCCTCTATCGCAGCCATATCTTTGACGGTGGCTTCGATTACCTCTATGACAAGGTGACGCTCTATGACACACTGCGTGGCATCCTGTGTGACGGCTGGTCGGCCAGCGAACTGACACGCTGCTGGCAAACGGTAGAGGGCATCGGTGACCACATGCTCAACTTTCTTGAGAACCATGACGAGCAGCGCATCGCCTCGAGGCAATTCTGCGGCGACCCATGGAAAGCGTTGCCCGCACTGGTTGTGAGCGCAACGATGTCACGATGTCCGTTCATGCTCTATGCAGGGCAGGAATTGGGAGAGCCGGCTAACGATGCCGAGGGCTACAGCGGTAAGGACGGACGTACCACCATCTTTGACTATTGGAGTGTCCCAACCCTGCGCCGCTGGCACCAAGGCAAACCGACGAGCGACGAGCGCCGTTTGCGCACGCTTTATCGCAAGATTCTGCACTTGTGCAACAGCGAGAAGACCTTGTCCCGAGGTGAGTTCTTCGACCTGATGTACGTCAACCAGGACACACTTGACACGAGGAGGCTGTATGCCTACTTGCGGCACTGCGATGGAGAAATGGCGCTGATTGTCGCCAACTTCAGCAATCAGACTGTATCCACCGCCATACGCATTCCTCAACATGCCCTTGACTGTGCCCACATGTCACAAGGCGTGTACACATGCACTGAAGTGCTCACTGCAACGGATGTTGAAACTACCCTACAAGGAGATTGCATATTCCCCCTATCTCTCGGGGCTTATTCCGCTGCTATCTGGCGATTCAAAAAGACTTGATTGTCCAACAGTTCCTTCTGATTTTCAATAGCAATTCATGTTTTTTTTCTATAAACTTGCTTTTATTGAATAATTTTACTTACTTTTGCGCTCAAAGAGATGCTTATTACCTTTAACTATAAACTTTTATATCTTTAATCAAATGAAAATGAAGAAATTACTTTCAGCAGGTGCTATTGCAGCACTCGCTTTGCTTGGTTTTAATGCCAATGCAGGAAACGTTGATGCCAATGCCGCACGCATGGCAGCCAAGAACTTCATCAACGAGCATGTTGGTGCAAAGAACGCATTTAAGGCACCCGCGAGTGTGTCAGATATCAAGCTGATTTACACAGAGGCTTCTAAGGTTGAAGGCAACGCCTACTATGTGTTCAACATCGAGGGTGGTGGCTGGGTTATCGCCGCTGGTGACGACCGCGCCAAGCAAATCCTTGCTTACAGTGAGAACGGCAGCATTGACATGAAGAACATGCCCGACAATATGAAGGGTTACCTTGATATGCTCAAGGGCCAGATTGAAACAGCACAGGCATATAAGGGTAAAACCGCTCCCGCAAAGGCGCCTAAGCTCTCGGCCCCTGTCGGACCGCTATTGAAGACCACCTGGGGACAAGGTGAGCCCCTGAACCGCTTGTGTCCCATGAACGGCACGAAACGCACCTCGGTGGGTTGTGGCCCCCTTGCCATGGCACAAATCATGTATTACTGGAAATATCCAACCGAGTTGCCAGCTATGACCGGTTACAGTGTTAGCTGGAGCATTCAGGTGTCCGATCTACCCGCTACCACGATTGACTATAGCAAGATGATTGACGCCTACCACGTCGTTGACCCCGAGACTGGCGAGATTCACCTTGGAACCTTTACTGAAGAACAGGCTAGTGAAGTTTCCAAGCTGGCCCGCTATTGCGGACAAGCTTGCAAGGCTCGCTATGGTAATTCAAACCAGACAGAAACTGGTTCTTATACTTACGATCAGCGTGACGCTTTTTATCTCTTTGGCTTCAACTCTGGGGCTCAGCTCATTGGCAAAGATCCGTCCTACTACAACGCAAATTTTGGCACCAAGTATACCATTGAGGAATGGATTGATCTTATCTGTGTCGAATTAGAGGCCAATCGTCCGATTCCCTACCATGACATGTATGAAGGTCATGCTTGGGTACTTGATGGTGTTGATGCCGATGGTAAGTTCCACATGAACTGGGGTTTCTACGGTAAATTCAACGGTTGGTTTGAAATTAATGCTCTTATCTTCCATCCTTATGGTGACTCAGAGGTGTGGGACTTCAGCCAAGGCAGCAACGGTGGTAATGAGATGATTATCGGTATGTACCCCTATGAGGGCTATGTTATTCCCGATGATCCTCAACCCGGATTCATCCGTGGCGACGTTGACAACAGCGGCGAAGTGAAGATTGCTGACGTAACAGCTCTGATTAACTACCTGCTCGGCAGCAATACCGCTATCAATATGCAGGCAGCCGACTGTGACCAGAGTGGTGAGGTAAAGATTGGTGACGTATCTGCTCTTATCAACTACCTGCTGAACGGCACATGGTAATTATTGATCATTGAGTTTACTATCATTTGAATAGGCGGATGCCACGATTACGGCATCCGCCCTTTTTTTGTTCTATGACAAACGAAAATCTTGACAAATGATGGTGGTTTAGGAAAAATATCATTATCTTTGCAGGTTATAAAGACCGCAAAGAATTGAATGCTATGACGACAGGCAATTTAATCCGATTTGTGTGCATCCTGCTATTATGGGTAGGACTGTGCTGGCTGCTGCTCACCAGAGCTGCAAAAATTGACTTCATGGTAATTTTCACCATCGTGGCGTCTGGCATCATCGTGTTTGTACCACTGTACAAAAAATATGTGAGAAAAAAAGACTGATACATGACCACAAAACCTTATATACAAGAACACTGTCCACTACTGGCACAAATCGACAGTCCCGCCGACCTGAGAAAGCTCAGCGTTGACCAACTGCCACAGGTATGCCATGAGTTGCGACAATACATGATACACGAGTTGTCAAGCAACCCGGGCCACTTTGCATCCAGCATGGGTGCAGTGGAGATTGTGGTGGCTTTGCACTACGTATTCAACACACCCGACGACCGATTGGTGTGGGATGTCGGCCATCAGGCTTATGCCCACAAGATTTTGACAGGACGTCGCGACCAGTTTGATGACAACCGTAAACTTGACGGCTTGAGCGGTTTCCCTAACCCCGCCGAGAGTGAATATGACACCTTCACAGCCGGCCATGCATCTAACTCTATTTCGGCAGCGTTGGGCATGGCTATTGCCGCTGAACTGCAACACAACCATGAGCGTAAGGTGGTGGCTGTCATCGGTGATGCAAGCATCAGTGGCGGTCTGGCCTTTGAGGGCATCAACAATGCTGCCACCAACCCCAACAACCTAATCATTGTACTGAACGACAACGATATGGCGATAGATGCCAATGTGGGTGCCCTGAGTGGATACATGAGCGACCTGCACACGTCTAGACGCTATAACAAACTACGTTATAAGACCTATCAGTTCCTGCGCCGCCACAATGTCATCAACGACAACCGCAAGGGATTGATCATGCGATTCAGCAACGCGTTGAAATCACTATTTTCGGGCCAGCAGAACATTTTTGAGGGTTTGAATATCCGTTACTTCGGCCTGTATGACGGTCACGACGTGAAACGCCTGGTCAAGGTGTTCCGCGAAATCAAGGACATGACTGGCCCCAAACTGGTACATGTGCGTACCGTTAAGGGTAAGGGTTTCGCGCCTGCAGAAGCAGACCCCGCCACCTGGCACGCACCAGGTAAATTTGACGAGGAGACAGGCGAACGTGTCAAGGGCGGCAAAGGCGGTCCCATCAAGTATCAGGACGTCTTCGGAAAAACGCTTGTGGAACTGGCCGAGAAGAATGAAAAAATTGTCGGCATCACGGCTGCGATGCCCAGTGGCACCTCAATGTCGATGCTGCTGGAGGCAATGCCCGAGCGTGCATTTGATGTAGGCATCAGCGAGGGGCACGCAGTAACCTTTGCTGGCGGTCTCGCCAAGGACGGCATGCACCCCTATTGCGCCATCTACAGTACCTTCCTGCAACGTGGATATGACTCCATCATCCACGACGTCGCCATCCAAGGGCTGCCAGTCACCTTCTGCATCGACCGCGGCGGCATCGTCGGCGAAGACGGTGTGACACATCACGGCCTGTTTGACCTGGCCTACCTGCGTTGCATTCCAGGCATGATTGTGGCATCCCCGTTGAACGAGCATGACCTGCGCAACCTGATGTTCACAGCCCAACAAGACGGCATAGGACCATTTGCTATCCGTTACCCGCGTGGCAAGGGTGTCATCGCCGACTGGCACAACGAGATGCAGGCTTTGCCCGTAGGGATCGGACGACGCATGAGCGAGGGCGAAGGCGTTGCCGTTCTCAGCATCGGTCACATCGGCAACGAGGTCATCAAGGTGGTCAACAGTCTTGCTGAGCGCGGTATCAAGGTGGGACACTATGACATGATCTACCTCAAGCCCATCGACGAGAACATCCTGGAGGAAGCTTCCACCCGTTACCATAGCCTGATTACCATAGAGGATGGTACAGTGGTGGGCGGACTGGGATCGGCCGTCGCCGAATGGTTAACACGCCACAACAAGACCAACCGATTGAGGATGCTGGGCGTGCAAGACGAGTTTGTACACCAAGGCACCGTTGCCGAACTCTATGAACGTTGCGGCATGGATGCCCAGTCGCTCGAAGCCGCCATCAACGAGGAATTAGAGGCTGCACCGAAGCCCTAATCCGCACGACTGAAGAAAAAAGACTATAACCAAATAAAAAGACAATGAAAATCGTTATTGCCGGCGCTGGAGAAGTCGGGACCCATCTGGCCAAGATGCTCAGTAATGAGGAGCAGGACATCATCGTCATGGATGTAGAGAACAGGAAGCTCGAGCCCCTGGAGAACTACAACCTGCTTACCCATCAGGGAAGCGCCATCTCCTTCAACGACCTGAATGCCATCAAGGCTGGTGCATGTGACCTGTTCATCGCTGTGACCAAGAGTGAGGCCCGTAACATCCTGGCTTGCTCTATGGCCAAAAAGCTAGGAGCCAAAAGGACTGTAGCCCGGCTTGACAATGACGAGTTCTTCAACCCCAAGTGGCGCGACCATATCAACAACCTGGGTATAGACCACCTCATCTACCCCGAAATGCTCGCCGCCAAGGAAATCGCCAGTGCCTTGAAACGCACTTGGGCAAGAAACTGGTTTGAGCTGTTCGATGGTGAATTGATTGTTGTGGGCGTGAAAATCCGCAACAATGCACGCATCGTCAACCAGATGCTCAAGGACGTGTCTAACATCAGCCACTACCTGCATGTGTCGGCCATCAAGCGCAACCGCGAAATCATCATTCCTCGCGGTGACGACCGTGTGCTGGAGAATGACATTATATATATAGCTACTACACGCGACCACATCGATGAGGTGCGCGATGCCTGCGGTAAGGTGCAAACACCCGTTGACAATGTGCTAATCGTGGGCGGCAACGACATCGCCGAGCAACTCATCAAACGGCTGGGCAAGACGGTTGACATCAAGATTATCGAGGAGGACCTGAATCGCTGTGATGAACTGTCACAACGCTATCCTAACTGCAAGATCGTGCAAGGCAACTTCCGCGACACCGAGTTGAGCGAGGAAGAAAGCGTGAGCAATTATGATGCTTTCATCGCCCTGGGCGAGAACAGCGCCGTTAACATGATGGCTTGCATGATTGCCAAGACCAATGGTGTTCCCAAAACTATTGCACAAGTCGAGGACATCCAGTTCATCTTTGAGGCCGAAGCACTCAACATCGGCACCATCGTCAATAAGAAACTGTTGGCATCGAGCCGCATCTACCAAATCATGATTGATGCTGACGAGGACAACGCCCGTTGCCTCGCTCTTGCCGATGCCGAAGTGGCCGAGGTCATTGTCCAAGAAGGAGACCGCGTGACCAGATCCGATGTCAAAGACCTGAAGCTAAGTCGCGACTTCACCATTGCTGGCCTCGTGCGTGACGGCAAGGGACAACTTGTTGACGGTAATACACGCATCCTGGCGGGCGACCATGTCGTGGTCTTCTGTCTGCAAGGTGCCATCCACAAACTTGACAAATATTTCTCATAATCTCAGCTATGCCCAGGCGCAAGAATCAAGATATCAATTTTGCCATCGTTCTGAGAATGCAAGGCTGGCTACTGCTCATCGAAGCAGCCTTCATGCTCTTGCCTCTTGCCGTGTCATGGGGATACGATGAGCCCACGTCTTTGCGTGCCTTCATCTACAGCACGCTAATCACTGCCGGTGCGGGTGCTGTCATGGCATTCGGCATTAAGCCTCACAGCTCATCGATGCACAAGCGTGAAGGCCTGATGCTCACTGCCATCATTTGGGTATTCTTCTCGGTATTCGGCATGCTGCCCTACCTGTTTTCCAATACGTTTGACAATGTAACCGATGCCTTCTTTGAGACGATGGCGGGCTTTACCACTACGGGATCAAGTGTTATCCGCTATGTAGAGGAGATTCCTCATGGGGTACTCTTTTGGCGCGCCATGACCCAGTGGATCGGTGGCATGGGAATCATCTTGTTCACGCTGGCCGTTATCCCCATGCTGAACCAGAAAGGCGGCATTGCCCTATTCAATGCCGAGGTGACGGGCATCACCCACGAGCGCCTGCGTCCCCGTGTGAGCCAGACCGCTAAGGACCTGTGGCTCATCTATATCGGCCTAACCGCTTTGTTGACGGCATTGCTCTATTTTGGCCCCATGGACTGGTTTGATGCTGTGTGCCACGCGATGACAACGACTTCTACGGGTGGTTATTCGACCAAGAATATAGGTCTCGACTATTGGCAGTCAAGCTATGTGTTCATCGTGGTCATTATCTTTATGTTCATCGGCGGTGTCAGTTTCTCGGTTATTGTGGCCACCATGCGCGGCAACTTCAAGCGCATCAAGCACAACAATACCCTACACTGGTATTGCATGACGACATTGATCACGACAGTTGCCATCTTCTTATATATGGCTTATATGGGGTTCCTCGATACTCATAGTGACCGCATTATTTATGGTGCCTTTGACACGCTGTCGGCCATTACTTCCACGGGATTCTCTACATTTGACTACGAGAACAGCGGTGAGTTTGTTACCGTCATCCTGATGGTGATGATGTTCTTTGGCGGCATGGCAGGTTCCACCTCGGGTGGTGCCAAGTTGGACCGCCTCATCGTTCTGTTGAAACACACAGCCAACGAGTTCTACCGTGTGCTGCACACCAACTCGGTACGTTCTGTCCACATTGACGGCAAGCCGGTTCCTAATCATGTGGTGAGCAAGGTCAACACTTTCTTCACTGTCTATGTGGGCATCATCATGATTGTTGCGCTTTACCTCACTTTCTACGGCGTTCCCGTATTTGATGCAATGTACACCTCAATGTCAGCTATCAGCAACGTAGGCATCGGCTACGGTGTGACTGGATCTAACGGTTCATGGGTATCGCTGCATCCCGGTGCCAAGTGGGTACTTGCCTTCGAGATGATGGTCGGTCGTCTAGAGCTATTTACCGTCCTGGTCATCTTCACCCGTTCCTTCTGGAAAAAGGACTAAACCCATGCTTCCCGTCTGTTGCGTTGTCAACGCAACAGACGGTACAACCCAAGAAAGACCGCCGTGGCGAGAATCGCACACACGGCATGCCCTTTGCACGTGGCTATAATGACAAGCTGCTGCGATCCGGTAAACTTGAAAAATGGTTACACTACCTTGAAGATAATACTCGGTTGTTGATGAAGCGAGGGCACCCCGACTTGTTCCGTGTCCAGCGCAATGTGGCAGTAGCTAGAAGAACTATCTCGGCCCTCGGCAACCGATTCTTGCTAAATCGACCGGTCAAACGCCAAGTGCTATGTTCACGCCGCTTCACCGAAGCAGAAATTCAAGCGAAAGTCAATGAATTCCTTGCCCTGTGGGAACACCACGACGAGGCACTGATCATCAACCGTGATCAGTGCCTTCAACTCAATGACCTCGTGCGTCTCATCAGCGCTAAGGCCTAACCGTTACTCGATTACAAAGGTGCGGGGATAGTAGTCGCTGTAGAAGCGGCCGTCGGTAGCGGTGAACTTCAGCACACAATAGTTGGGGTCGGTGACGCCTCCGGGATAGTATTCGGTATCACCGTCTCGCCAAATCATCTCTTTGCTCTTGGCATCGGTCAACACTTCCATGGTGCCGCGCAGCATCATGCCTTTAAACCCTTCGGCATCACAGAAGTAGATGGATGCCTTGGAGTTGGCCTTGTAATGTGCCACACGCAGGGAGAATGTGTTGGTGGTAAAGTAAAAGACCTTAATGCCTTCTCGTACTCGAGGCGACAGCATGGCCTTGGTGCAGGGATAGCCCTCTCCGTCCACCGAGGAGATAAATGTGACGGGCAATGTGTCGGCCATCTTGGCAATCAGGTCTTTAACACCAGCCAATGCAGGATTCTCTGGAGTTCCATTGATAGTCAACTCCTTGCGCCAGCGCTTCAAGTGAGGGAAATACATCTTCATCTGGCCAATGTATTCCTCCCTTGTGATGGGTTGCGGCAGGCCCTTGTTGACCTCGTCCACAAACTGGGCACAATGTTCAATCATCTCGTCCATCGTGCAGTCCTGTAGAAACTTACCGTCTTTATAGCAATAGATGCAGTAATCCTCGTTCTTACTACCGTCGGCATTGGTGCCGAGCAGTTCTTCGGTGAGCGGCATTCCGCAGCTCTGACAAAATTTCTGTTCCATATTTTTTTTTTAGTTTACTTAAGCAAAATTATAGACAGTTGCTAAATTATCCAAACAATTGGAGCATTTGCTAAATTGTTTTTATGACCTTTTGTAGTTCTTCTAAAAAACGTGCGGCGTGGCCACCGTCCATCTGTGCATGATGGAACTGGAAGGAAATGGGAAGGGAGACTTTTAGCCACTTCTTGCGGTATCGGCCCCACATCACCATCGGATTGCAGAACTGATCGGTGTACTGGTTGACGATGCAGTCCAGTTCAGTCTGTATCATGGAAGATGTGCCGACAACCAAATGGTCATCGAGAAAAGTACTCTGGCATTCACTTGCTGCTTTTGTAGTCAGCTTCTGGTAATCGTGACAAAACTGTTGCAAATTGTCTGTGTAGGGAATGTCGCAAGAGTTAATGCCACCTTTGCAGTTATTCACTATCACATTGATGGCTAAGCGGTCATACTTGTACAGTTTCCCGTTCTGGGGCAACATGTAAAATTCCTCAATCTTTGATGCAGCTTTGCCAATACACCAGCACAGGAGCATGTTGAATTTGAGCCCGCGCCGCCGACTTACCTTATACAGCCGAGTCGCGTCGAAGGTCTTGGTGAACGTTACCATCGGCATGGGTGATTTCATCCACAACTCGAATGCCACCGCCCGATTCGTATCCTTTGGGTTGATTTCCTGTTTCATGTCCTTGATTACTATACCAGTTGTCCTGGCAAACGAAGTTTCACCTTCTTGGGGAAGGTCGCCTCGTAGGCCTCAAAGGCGTCGGGATTCTCATCAGCGACAAAGTAGCCCTTGGGAGGGCCGTAGGTGGCCTCGGTGACACCATTTCTTTTCAGCCAGCCGTGGATGAGCTCCTGGGCAAGGAAATAAGGTACCTCGGCATCGCGCGGCTCAGCATGATAATGGATGCCGAGCTTGCTGGCCAAGCCGAATCCCGCATGGCGGTAGAAATCGATGTTGCCCTCCATGCACAGGAAGCCGATGCCCAGTTCACGGGCTTTCTCCAAGGCATAGTTCAGCAGTTTGAGACCATAGCCCTGACGCTTATAGTCGGGGTGGATGCTGATGGGTCCGAAGGTCCATGAAGGCACCCTCGTGCCGTCGTCGAGGACGAGTTCAGCCCGCGAGAACATGATGTGGCCGATGATCTTGCCATCCTCCTCCATCACCAAGTCGAGCTCGTGTACAAAATCGGGATTGCTGCGGTACTGGTTGAGCACATAATGTTCGGTGCAGCCCGGACGGTAAACGTTCCAGAAGGCCTCGCGGGTGAGGTTCTCCACCTCACGGTAATCACTTGGTCGTTCTAATCTGATAGTCATTGTTCTTTCTATTGATTGTAGCGTTAGGGTCGTTAAGGTCTTTAAAGTCTTTAACGACCCTAACTGCTGATTATTACATTCTTGCCTTCTGTTTCTCACCGGCACCGGTGCCACGGTATTTGCTGCCTGCACTGTTGAACTTCCAAGTGAGGTCGATCATAAACGTGCGGCGGGCAGGATTGCTGGTGGTCAACTCGCGAGGGCCGAAGATAGTAGCCCTAGCCTTGCTGGTGTTGAGAAGGTCCATGCAGCGCGCGTCAACAGTCAGTGAGCCAAGGTGCTGCAAGCTGATATCTTTCTGCACTCCGATGCCGCTATAGAACCTGCTCTTGGTGATTCGGAAGTTGTCGTAGTCACCTCGTGATGTCCATTGCACCATGGCATTCAGGCGCCAGGCGTGCGGCAGTTCGATGTCGTTGTTCCATGTCAAGCCCAGATACGGGTGGTTCAGCGTGAGGATGGAACCATCGGCGGTCGGTGTCTTGTAGTTCTGGAAGATAGCGAGGAAGGTCCAAGTGGGATGCCAGCAACCAAAGACGGGTCTCAACGACGGGATGACGGTCAGTCGGTTATAACTCTCCTTGCTGTTGATGGGATGCACGAGGCTGATGAGCGGATCTTCTGACCCGGGATAAGGCTCGGTGGACATCGTCTCGGAGTCCTTGATACGTGCGTAGTTCAGCGACAGGTTCATCCACTGGTAGGCGGCATTGAATACCAGGCTGTGGGTGTAGGTGGGCTTCAAGTAGGGATTACCTCTCTGATAG
>ONLH01000022.1 GCA_900318645.1 uncultured Prevotellaceae bacterium | reverse complement strand
GTTAAGCCTCACCACGCCGATGGTACTGCGAAAGTGGGAGAGTAGGTAACCGCCCCCTAAGAGGGAGTCACTGGTTAAACAGCGGCTCCCTCGTTTTTTGTTGATGGGGAGTGATGGGGTATTATAGGGAGGAATGAGGGGTGTTGTTGCGAGCTGGTAGCTCGCAAAACTTGGACAACACGTTAGAGAAGATAATAACTAAACAGGCGGCACTACTTTATCGTGGTGCCGCCTGCTTTGTTTTATGTGTGATATCGGTTACTTCATCTCGCAGCCCATGAGGAAGGTCCTCGCGATGATGGGCGTGGTGTAAGAGTAGGGGATGAAGTCAATCGAGGGGATGGGCTCGGTGATGAAGAAGTTGGCGACTTTGCCCTTGGCGATGCTGCCGTAGTCCTTGCTCAAGTCCATAGCGGCAGCTGTGTTGATGGTGGCTGCGTTGATGGCCTCGGCAGGCAACAGTCGCATCTTGATGCATGCCAGGGAGACGACAAACTTCATGTCGCCGCTGGGAGTTGAGCCGGGGTTGTAGTCACTGGCGGTGGCTACGGGGAGTCCTGCTTCAATCATCTTGCGCGCGGGAGCAAACGGCATGTTCAGGAAGAACGAGGTACCGGGCAGACCTGTAGGGATGGTGTTGGTGCCCTTAAGCATCTCAATGTCCTCGTCAATCATGCTCTCAAGGTGGTCAACTGAAACAGCATTATGTTTCACACCCACCTCTACACCGCCTGACGGTGCCAGCTCCTGTACGTGGATCTTGGGTCGCATACCCCACTTGGCACCGGCCTCAAGGATGCGTGAGGTCTCATCAGGGGTGAAGAAGCCCTCGTCACAGAAGACGTCAATGAAGTCGGCCAAGCCTTGCTTGCCTACCTCGGGAATCATCTCGCTGATGAGCATATCGACATACTCGCCTTGACGGCCAGTGTACTCACGGCCGACAGCATGGGCTCCCAAGAAAGTGCTGACCACCTTGATGGGAGAAGTCTCGCTGATGCGGCGGATGACGCGTAACATCTTCAGCTCATCTGCAGTATTGAGGCCGTAGCCACTCTTGATCTCAACAGCACCGGTACCTTTGGCAATGATTTCCCTCACGCGGCGCATAGCCTGCTCGTAAAGGTCGTCCTCGCTCAAGAGGTGCAGACGGTCGGCCGAGTTGAGAATGCCGCCACCACGGCGAGCAATCTCAGCGTAGGACAATCCACGGATCTTGTCCACGAACTCTCCCTCACGGCTGCCCGCATACACGATGTGGGTGTGGCTGTCGCACCACGAGGGTAACACTGTGCCGCCCTGAGCGTCGATAACCTCCCAATCCTCTTCGGGGGTGGGCATCGTTGCCATCTCACCCCATGAGTCAAAGCGGTCACCCTCAATGAGCAACCAGGCATCGTTGATGCAATTCAGCGTTGCCATCTCGCTGCCGCGCAGGCAGTGTTTCTTGTCGGTATCAATGCCTGCTAGACAGGCGATATTCTTAATTAATTTTTTCATTCTAATAGCTAATTTGATTTTTACGATGAAGTCGCAAAGTCGCTAAGATTAGAATGGATGACTTAGCGTCTTTGCGACTTAGCGATAGTAGGATAGTTATTAGTCAATCTTGTTGTTCTGCAAGAACTCTACCGACTTGGCGATGTGCGGATACATGGGCTGGTCCTCGTTGATGAACGGAACCACCTTGCGGTAGTCGGCAAAGACGTGCTCAAGCACGGGCGACGACTTCAACGGACGACGGAACTCCAGTGCCTGGGCAGCGTTGAACAGCTCGATAGCTAGCACGCGCTCGGTATTCTCCACAACCTTGCACAGCTTAACACCGGCATTGGCGCCCATGCTCACGTGGTCTTCCTGACCCTGTGAGGTGGGGATGGTGTCGGCCGACGAGGGCATACACAGCGTCTTGCTCTGGCTGGCGATGGCTGCAGCGGTGTACTGCGGAATCATGAAACCGCTGTTCACACCGGGCTGTGCCACGAGGAAGCTGGGCAGGTCACGGGTGCCAGACACCAGCTTGTAGGTGCGGCGCTCCGAGATATTGCTCAGCTCAGCCATAGCGATGCACAGGAAGTCCATGGGCATGGCGATGGGCTCACCGTGGAAGTTGCCTGCCGAGATAATCAGGTCCTCATCGGGGCATACGGTGGGATTGTCGGTTGCCGAGTTGATTTCGGTGTCGATAACCGAACCGACGTAGCGGATGGTGTCCTTCACCGAACCGTGAACCTGAGGGATGCAGCGGAACGAGTAAGGATCCTGCACGTTGACCTTGGGTTGCTTGATGAGCTCACTGCCGTCAAGCAGTTCGCGCATGCGGGCTGCGGTCTCGATCTGACCCTGGTGGGGACGTACGGCGTGAACGGCGTGGGTGAACGGCTCGATGCGGCCGTCATAAGCCTCCAGCGAAATGGCAGCGATGACGTCTGCCCACTTGCTCAGGCGTTCGGCCTTGATGAGAGCCCACACAGCGTGAGCGCTCATGTTCTGGGTACCGTTAAGCAGCGCGAGGCCTTCCTTGGAGCCAAGCTTGACAGGCTCCCAGCCCATCTTCTTGCACAGGTCGGCACCGCTCATGCGTTCGCCCTTGTATTCCACCTCTCCCAGACCCACGATGGGCAGGCACAGGTGAGCCAGTGGTACGAGGTCGCCCGAAGCGCCCACTGAACCCTGCTTGTACACTACAGGATAAACGTCATTGTTGAACAGGTCGATGAGCCTCTCAACAGTATCGAGCTTCACGCCCGAGTAACCGTAGCTGAGGGACTGCACCTTCAACAGTATCATGATCTTGACGATGTCGTTGGGTACGCGTTCGCCCACGCCGCAGGCGTGCGACATCATCAGGTTAATCTGCAGCTGCGACAGCTGGTCGTTGCTGATGGAAATCTTGCACAGCGAACCGAAACCCGTGGTCACACCATAGATGGGCTTCTCGCTCTCGGCAATCTTCTTGTCAAGGTATTCGCGGCAATGGGTGATGCGCTTGATGGCATCGGCGCTGAGTTTCAGCGTATGATGGCCTTCGATGATCTCGGCGATCTTCTGGACCGTGAGATGCTCGGCACTGATTTGATGTGTCATATATGCTTTGATATTATTTGGTAGTTCAACTTTTTAGAAAATGGTTACAGCGTTGTCAATGACGTCGTCGTCAACCAGGTTGGGCATGGTGACGGTCAATTCGGGCGTACGCTCCATTTCGCGACGGATAGCGTCCATCGAGCCCTTGTTGCGTGCCCAGCTGCGGCGTGCGATACCGTTGTTCACATCCCAGAAGAGCATCTCGCGGATGTGACGTGCCGAATCCTCGCTGCCGTCGATAGCCATACCGAAGCCACCATTGATGACCTCGCCCCAGCCGACACCACCGCCGTTGTGGATACTTACCCACGTAGCACCGCGGAAGGAGTCGCCGATGACGTTCTGTACAGCCATGTCGGCGCAGAACTGCGAGCCGTCATAGATGTTGCTGGTCTCACGGAAGGGTGAGTCGGTACCTGACACGTCGTGGTGGTCACGACCCAGCACTACGGGAGCACTCAGCTCGCCGCTGCGGATGGCGTCGTTGAAGGCCAAGGCAATCTTGGCGCGACCCTCAGCGTCAGCATACAGGATGCGGGCCTGAGAACCAACAACGAGGTGATTGGGACCGGCTTCCTTGATCCAGTGGATGTTGTCGTCCATCTGACCCTGGATGTCCTCGGGAGCATCTTTGCGGATTTCCTCAAGTACCTGTGCGGCCAAGCGGTCGGTAGTCTCTAGATCCTTGGGGTCACCCGAGGTGCATACCCAGCGGAAGGGACCAAAACCGTAGTCAAAGAACATCGGGCCCATGATATCCTGAACGTAGGACGGATAGCGGAACTTGCCATCAGCAGTCATGATGTCAGCACCAGCGCGGCTCGACTCCAGCAGGAAAGCATTGCCATAATCAAAGAAGTACATGCCCTTATCGGCCAACTTGTTGATGGCGGCACACTGGCGGCGCAGTGACTCGCGTACGCACTCCTTGAACTTGTCGGGGTCCTCGGCCATCATCTGCTTGCTCTCCTCGAGGGTCAAGCCCACGGGATAGTAACCGCCTGCCCAGGGGTTGTGCAGCGAGGTCTGGTCGCTACCCAGGTCAACGTGCATATCCTCGGCTGCGAGACGCTCCCACAGGTCAACGACGTTGCCCACATAGGCCATTGATACGGTCCTCTTGTCGGCCACGGCCTTGCGGATGGCAGGAATCAACTCATCGAGGTTGTAGTGCAATTCATCTACCCAACCCTGATCGTAGCGCTTTTCGGCTGCGAGGGGGTTGATTTCGGCAGTGACGCTGACTACGCCAGCGATGTTACCAGCCTTGGGCTGTGCGCCCGACATGCCACCCAGACCAGCGGTCACGAACAGCATACCGTGGATGTCGCCACCCTTCTGACCACGCTTCACGAGTTGCTTGCGGGCAGCATTGAGCACGGTGATGGTTGTGCCGTGTACGATACCCTGCGGGCCGATGTACATATAGGAACCAGCGGTCATCTGGCCATACTGGCTGACGCCAAGAGCGTTGTCACGCTCCCAGTCATCAGGCTTACTGTAGTTGGGGATAACCATACCGTTGGTCACCACCACGCGGGGCGCATTCTTGTGTGAGGGGAACAGGCCCAGGGGGTGTCCCGAGTACATCACGAGCGTCTGCTCGTCGGTCATCTCGCTCAGGTATTTCATCACCAGGCGGTACTGAGCCCAGTTCTGGAAGATGGCACCGTTGCCACCGTAGATAATCAACTCATGCGGGTGCTGGGCCACGCGAGGATCCAGGTTGTTCTGGATCATCAGCATGATGGCAGCAGCCTGGCGTGAGCGTGCGGGATACTCGTCGATGGGACGGGCATACATCTCATACTTGGGACGGTAGCGATACATATAGATGCGGCCGTATTTTTTCAACTCCTCGGCAAACTCGGGCGCCAAAGCG
Source organism: uncultured Prevotellaceae bacterium (assembly GCA_900318645.1). Lineage (GTDB taxonomy): Bacteria > Bacteroidota > Bacteroidia > Bacteroidales > Muribaculaceae > Sodaliphilus. Next base: position 50,295 of record ONLH01000022.1, on the reverse strand, counting down.
GCATGGAGTTTCTTGGGGAAGTAACGCAGGGCATTCCTCAAGGCGAGTTTCTTCTGCTCGGGGGTGAGGATGTCTTTGCGTTTGGGCGCATGGTTAATCTCGGTGTCGTAGGCCTGCATTTCGGGCAATTCCTCAGGAATACCACCGCGAATGTCGGCAATGAATTCTTCTTTGGTCATGATGTTATAATAGTTTTTAGTTGTTCTCTAAACTTTAAACTCTAAACTCTAAACTAAGCCGAAGGCTTATTTAATCTTCTCTTCTACCATTGCGGTGATCTCAGCCTCCTCGGCATTGGCCTTAGCAACCAGTTCGTTGGCCTCACCGATGAGTTTCTCGGCAACAGCGCGGTCGGTCAGGCTCTGTGCGTTGATCTTCACGTTCATGCCGGCACCGATAACGGCTGCACGGGCTGCGAGGGCACCCACGCCAGCGTCAGTTACACTATTGGGGTTACCGGTCTCGACCATAGCACGGCAGATTTCAAATGCCTTGAACGAAGCCTTCATCGTGCGCAGGGGCACCTGGGTGGCATAGAGCGTAGCGTCCTGGATAGCGGCGGTACGGGCTGCCTTGTCTTCCTCGGTCTTCTTGGGCATGCCGAAGGCGGCCATGATCCTGTTGAAGGCGTCGGTGTCCTCGTCAACGAGGTGCAGCAGCTCGACCTTGAGTGCCTGGCCCTTGTCGGCCCATACGCTGAACTCATTCCAGCGGTCGTCCCAACCGGGCTTGTGGCTTGACAAGTTGGCTACCATGGTACCCAGCGATGCAGCCAGAGCACCCATGTAAGCGCTGATGGAACCACCACCAGGAGCAGGAGATTCGCGTGAAGTCTCATCGGCAAAACCAGTCACGGTCAGGTCAACCAGACGGTTGCCGGTCTTATTGTCGGCTTCGAGCATGAACTCGATTACCTTCTCGTTGGGGTCGAAGGGCTTCAGATCGTCCAGACCCATCGAGTGGATGGCGATGTTGATGATATCCTCCTCGGGGATACCGGTTGAGCGCTGTTGCTTCTCCAGGAAGTACTTGCCAGCCTCGATGAGGCAGCGCTTAGGCATCAGGCCCACAATCTCGGTACCCGTCACGCGAATGCCACGGTTCTGGGCGCAGCGGCATACCTCGTCAAAGGCGACGTGCAGCGGAGTCACGTTGATATTGGTGATGTTCATCGACACCTGAGCAATCTTGTACTCGTCGATGTACCAACCGATGGCCTTGGTGCCCTTCAGCGTACCAGGCTTCATCACGTTGTTGCCGTTCTCGTCCTTGACGATCTTGCCGGTGATGGGGTTGCCCTCACGAACGGGGCGGCCCTTCTCGCGAACGTCAAAGGCGATGGCATTGGCACGGCGGGTCGAGGTGGTGTTCAGGTTGTAGTTCACTGCGATGAGGAAGTCGCGGGCACCAACGGCGGTGCAGCCCGTGCGGGCTACGCCCTCGTCAAAGGGACGGTCACCGAAGTCGGGACCCTTTTCGGTATTCATCTTCTCGGGCAATGCCTCATATTCGCCAGCGCGGCAAACAGCCAGATTCTGGCGGCCAGGCTTCATGGCAGCAGCCTCATAGCAGTAGCAGGGGATATTGTGTTCGCGGGCAATGCGCTCGGCCAGTTTGTGGGCAAGTTCGGCGCACTCCTCCAGGGTGATGCCAGCCACGGGAATGAGCGGGCACACGTCGGTGGCACCCATGCGGGGGTGAGCACCGTGGTGATTGCGCATGTCGATGAGTTGACCGGCCTTGCCGACGGCCTGGAAGGCAGCCTCAAGGACAGCATCAGGTTCGCCCACGAAGGTCACCACCGTACGGTTGGTTGCCTCACCCGGGTCCACGTCGAGCAGCTTCACGCCCTTGACACGTTCAATCTCATCAGTGATTTGCTTGATAATGGCCATATTGCGTCCCTCACTGAAGTTAGGCACGCATTCCACGATTTTCTTCTCCATACTCATTTGATAATCAGTAGTTTAAGTTGTTATTTTATGTTAGTAGGTTAATTTTGCAACAAAAGTACTACATTATATAATATTGAACAAATTTTTCTCCCTCGAACTTTCCAGTTTAATATTTAAATAACATTAAGTCATTTTTCTGTTTGTTATTTTGGGGAATAAAGGCTGACACCGAGTCTTCTGATTGTCAGGTGAGTCGGTGTCGGTTTTTAGTTCTGAGGCGTCAAGAGCTCGTGGTTTTCAGGTCTGAGGCCTTACCGGGATTGTTCATCTTAATAAAACAAATGCGGTTGTCAATATCACAACTGACGACCGCATTTGTCTCTTTGATAGGATTCTGTTTACTTCTCGTGGAGCCAGAGAGAGGAGATTTTCTGGCGGATGGCTTGGATGTTGCCAACGGTGATGGCGCCCATGATGAGCAGACCGACGAGGATAGCCACGCCGATGCCCGAACCACCAACGCCGAAGGCGCGTATCATGTCCATATAGGCTAGACGTCCAATAAGCATCAGCACGATCGCCAGCACGAGTACGGCGGCGTTAAGACCCACGACAAGCATGATGTAATGCTTGGATACTTGGGCTGGAGAGTAACCCAGCAGCAACAGGTCCTGGATCTTCTGGGTATTCTTCTGCAGCAGCAGGTAGATGCTGAGCATGAGCACGAAGAACGACAACAGGCTGATGATGATGCCCACCGCAATGACGATGCCGCTGACGACGGTGAGGAAGTAGTTGGCTTTGCTTGACGACATCTTGTCGCCTGCTACTTCATAGTGGTGTTCGTCCATGTACTGCTCGATCTTGACATCACCTGGACTGCTCACCTCGACGATAAGGCGTTGGGGCTGCTGCAGGATGCCCGTGCCATAGCGCTGGTTGGCCCATTCCATAAATTCCTCGGGCACAATGACGGTGTTCAAGCGGTTGGAGAAGCCCACGATGCGTCCAGGCATATTGTCGCGTTGGCCATTGCCGCTCAGCGTAAATTCCAGCGGAATCATGCCAGCCTGCCCCTCACTGATCTTGGGCATTCCCTGTGTAGCGGCGAAACCAAAGTTATAGAGTGAGAGGTAGTCGCGCGAGATGATGACAGGCACTTCGGGTTTGGCGGGAGAGAAGCCCCACTCGTCAGGGTCAATGTCGATAAACTCGTCTGGAATAGCCTCAAAGAAGAATTGGCTGCGCATGGAGTGGCCGCTGCCAACGCCCAGGCGTGCATCGATGGCAAAGTCGCTGTTCAGGAACTCGCCCACCTGTCGGCACCACGGTTGACTTTCCAGGTCACTGATGTCGGCATCGCTGAATTCACCGTTGCTACCCATCATCGCTCCGGCACCCGTCACGGCGCGTGTGATGATGAGGTAGTCCTTGCGGATAAAGCTCTCCTCATCGTTGAACACGGGGCGCACGTCGCGGTAGAACTGCACCGCGAGCAGCACGATTGTCAACCCGATGAGGTTGGCGATGGCGAAGCCGATAAGTTGCCCCTTGCTGATGTGCTGCCTTAGCAGCTTCCAGATGATATCGTTCATTAATTTCAGTTGTCAGTTGTTAGTTGTCAGTTTTCAGAGGTTGAAGGTTTTATCCACGTCCATCTTCAAGTGGTTGCCCACCGAGGTTGCGATGACGCCAGCACCTTGACGGACAGCTTCCTGGATGATGAGGTCGGCCACGATGCGGTTGTTCTCGTCATCAAGGTGGCTGACAGGCTCGTCAAGCAGGATAAAGTCGCACGGCTGGCACAGGGTGCGGATAATGGCTACACGTTGTTGTTGACCGATAGACAGTTTGCTGGCCAAGCTATCCACCTTGTCGGCAATACCCATGACCTCGAATAGCTTGATGATTGCATCACAGCTCTTGAATCCAGTGAGTCGGTTTTTAAGTTCCACGTTCTCCATCGCCGTCAATTCACCGAACAGGCGCATCTCCTGTGGCAGATAGGCTATGTGTCGCTGGCGGATGTCGCACCACTGGGCAACCGTCAGCGAGCGGATATCTTGACCGTCAAAGGCGATGTCACCGCTGTAGTCTTGTCGGTATCCATAGATGTAGCTGCACATTGATGACTTGCCGGTACCACTTTCAGCGCTGATAAGGTAGCGCTTGCCACGTTCCAAAGTGATGTCCTGCAGCCACACGTCACTGTGGATGCCATCGTGGCCCGCAAACACGCGGGGTAGGGTGTTATGTAGTGTTATCTTTTCCAATTTCAGTTGATATTTAATCTAGATCATCTAGAGGAATTCAATATTCATGTGCTTTCTCGCAATCGTTGGTGCCGCGATAAGGTTCGACGTGGATGTTGGTCATCACTTCGCCCAGATCATCGCTCAATCGCCTTTCTATCTCGCGAGTGATGTCATGAGATTGGGCTACGGTGAGGTCGCCATCTACCTTGACATGGATATCGACCACGCGCAGGTTGCCGTTGCGGCGTGTGCGCAGGTTGTGAAAGGCTTTCACGCCGGGTGTCTCGGTCACGATAGTGATAATCCTGCCTTTTTCGTCATCGGGCAATGACACCTCGAGCAGTTCCTCGACGGCAGGACGTCCCAGACGATAGGCCAGTACCAGGATGAGCACGCTCACAGCAATGGCGGCAATCGGGTCAAGCACACGCCAACGCTCGCCAAGGAACATCGCTCCCGCCACACCCAGCAGCGTCGCGGCTGTCGAGAGCGCATCGGCACGGTGATGCCAGGCATAGGCTTTCAAGGCCGAACTGCCTGTCTTGCGACCCTTGAGCCGTGTGTATTGGTACAGACCTTCCTTGACCACGATGGCAATGATGCCCACGATGAGGGCTATGTTATGGGGACGTTCAAGGGTCTCGCCTTGTATAGCGGCCCAGACGTCCTTTAAGCCTTCGGTCATCAGCCCCAAAGCGACCACTACCAGAATGATACTGATGAGGAAAGCCGCCAACGTCTCAAACTTCCCCCTGCCGTAGCGGTAGCGCTCATCAACACCCTTTCCCGAGAGACGCACCATAGCATAGACCAGTGCGTCGGTCACTGTGTCGCTGATGCTGTGGATGCCGTCGGCGAGGATGGCACTCGAGTGTCCGATGATGCCCGTTCCGATTTTCAATGCCGACAAGCACACGTCACTAGTCATGCCCACCAGCGTACAGCGTTTCTCCTCTTGGTTGCGTTGTGCTGACTCCTGAGAGATACCTTGTACATCGGTCTTCATATACATCATTATTCTTTATGATATTGGCTGCAAAATTACTTAATTCCTTGCATTGTGATGTTGAAATTAACGATTTTTATATGCATGACTTCTAATCAATGAAACCGATTTGACGATTTGATGAAAAATAGGGCTGTTTTGCTACTAAATCTGGTATGATGATGCATTTCGGTAATAATTTTCAAGAAAAAGTTGCAGTACAACTAATAATTTCATTATCTTTGCGTGTCAATCTTAAAACAACATCTTATTTTAAATTATTATTCAACTTAAGCTTATGAAGAAATTGTTATTTCTGTTGACTGCCGCTATGGTGGCAATGTCAGTGACGGCTGCACCTGTGGATCAGGCTACAGCGATGCGAAAAGCAAAAAGCTATCTGACCAACGAGCTTTTTGCAGGTAAATTGATGGCTCCTGCAGCCGTGACCCCTGTCCTGCTGAAGGCAGAGATGGGAAATCCCAAGCTGAATCAGCCCGTGTATTACATTTTCAACACCTCCGAGACCTTCCTCGTGGTGGCTGGTGATGACCGCGCCGAGGAGATCCTCATGGTCGGTGACCGTCCCTTAAAGGACATCAACAATCTGGCTCCCGGTTTGCAGGACGTCCTTGGCCAGTACAAGGAGCAGATTACCTTCCTGCAGGAACATCCCAATCTGCAGGTTGATCCTATTGTAAGACCCAAGAACAACACGTCGCTGCGTGCCACGTCATACTTGTTGACGGCACTTTGGGACCAGGAGGCTCCTTATTGGAACCTGTGCAAGTTTACGCGTGGTAATACTACCTACCAGTGCTTGACGGGTTGCCCTGCAACGTCGGCTTCGATGGTTATGTACTACTGGAAATACCCGACGACCCAGGTGGCTGCGATGCCCTCTTATAATGGAACTCTTGAGATTTCATATTATTCCAGTTATAGCTTTACCTATCCTGCCTTGTCGGCAACCACCTTTGATTGGGCCAACATGAAGGATAGCTACAGCAGCTACACCACCGCTCAGGGTAATGCTGTCGCCACACTGATGCGCTATGTCGGCCAGGGTGAGCAGATGATGTATGGCACTGAGGCTGCTGGTGGTAGCGGTATCTATACTTCCGATACCCAGAATATTGTAGATATGTTCACCGGCTTCGGATATGATGCCACCACCTGTCGCGTGGTTCAAAAATCAAGTTACAACGAGAGTAGCTGGGCCAGCCTGATTCAGGCCGAGATGGCTGCAGGCCGTCCCATCGTGTTCATGGCCGTGAGCACCTCTGGCGGTGGCCACGCCTTTAACGTCGATGGTTATGACAGCAGTTCTAATAAGTATCACGTGAACTTCGGTTGGAGTGGTGACGGTAACAGCTGGTACTCGATGAACTCGTTCTCCTATGGCGGTTACACCTTCAACTCCGGTCAACAGGCCGTTATCGGTATTCAGCCGCCCAGTGGCTCCTCGACAACTCCTGTACTGAACGTTAATCCCACCTCGCTGAATTTCACCGGTTGCACCACAGGTGAGACCTATACCAAGACCTTCACGGTAAGCGCTTCAGACCTGCGTGGCAATGTTACAATCTCGTCTAACAATGGTACTTTTGCTGTATCTCCCACGACGCTGACCCAAGCTCAGGCCGAGGCTGGCGCTACCGTGACTGTGACCTATAAGCCCACCTCATCAGGTACCCAGAATGGTACCATTACCATATCGAGCAGCGCTGCCGAGAGCAAGACCGTGACCGTATCGGGTACCGCTACCACGACGCCCAAGATCACAGTCGATCCCACCTCGCTGAACATGAGTACTACCGTGGGCACTCCTGTGACGCAGACTTTCACGGTTACCGGTACTAACTTGAATGGCACTGTTTACCTGACATGCAGTGGCGCAGGCTTCACGATTAACAAGTCCAACATCACCAAGACTGCTGCCAGTCAGGGAGCAACGGTTACTGTGACCTATAATCCTACTGAAGTTGGAACCCACACGGGTACTGTTACCTTGACAAGTTCAGGTGCTGCAGATGTCACCCTCAGCTTGAACGGTACCGCAGTGGGCACACCGATTATTACAGCCAATCCCACGTCGTTGTCGTTCAACGCCACGGTGGGGGAGTCGGTGACCAAGACCTTTAACGTAACGGGTACCGACCTCACTGGTACTGTATATGTGGCCGTGACAGGTGCTGGCTTCTCGATTGACAAGACCTCTATCACCAGGACTCAGGCTACCAATGGCACTACCGTAACGGTGACTTACACGCCGACGACTGGTGGCACCCACACGGGTACCGTAACGCTCACCAGTGCTGGTGCCGAGCGTGTAGACGTTGCCTTGACTGGTATTGCTTCTACCGTTCCGACCATTGCTGCTAATCCTACAACACTGAACTTCCAGACCACTGTTGGCACGCCTGTGACCAAGGCATTCACGCTGAGTGCCGCTAATCTTGAAGGCAATGTGACTTTGGCAGTCCAGGGCGATGAGTTCGCTATCGACAAGACCGATATTATCCCCGGTGCTGCAAACAATGCCGCTATCAATGTCACTTACACACCGACGGCTTACGGCACCCACACGGGCGTTGTGACCATCACCACTCCCAATGCCCAGCCCGTTACCGTGAACTTGAACGGTCAGGCCGATCTCGTGAAGTTCGCTCCCGTGATGTTGCCCGCTGCTGAGGAATACATCAACCTCACCAAGTTCCGTGCCGACTGGAGTGACCAGACGCCCGCCGAGAACGTGGCCAGCTATACCCTTGAGGTGAGCGCTAAGCCCACTGCTCCTGCCTATGAGTTCCTCAGCTCCGTTGCTGGTACCGACTTCACTGGAAGCGCTACCGGTTATTATGCTATCACGCTGCCTGCTCCTTGGGGCGGTACCAGTGTGCGTGGCGGTTTGAATTCTATCATCTACTTCAGGAGCAATTACAACAACGATGGTGTCTATGGCAACATCACCTACACCATCCCTGCCGGTTACGAGAATGCTACCTTCACGATGAAGATTACCACGGCCAACACTGCTGACGCAGCTGGTAACCTGACAGTTTCCACGCCTCAGACGCCTGCTGTCGGCCACAATTTCGCTATCGGTGAGACCTACAGCTGGGTAGTGACTGCAAGCTCTGGCCAGAAGATTACTATCACCACGACCGATAACAACTACTCGCCTGATATCGCTCTGATAGAGGTTTATGCCGGTGACGCTACCAACTTGATGCTCACTGCCGAGTCTGGAGACGCTGACTATCGCCTGATTACCGATATCACCGACAGGTTCTACACCGTGAACGACCTGACTGCCGAGGGTACCTTCCTCTACAAGGTGAAGGCCCTCTACCTGGATGGCACTGAGAGCGACTGGAGCAATATCGAAGAGGTTACCTTGTTCGAGAACGGTCCTGAGTTTGCACTGGGTGATGTCAACCACGATGGTAAGGTAAGCATCAAGGACGTTAATGATCTCATCAATTACCTGTTGAGTGGTGATGAGACTGGCTTCTATGTGGATTGCGCCGATGTCAGCCAGGATGGTGCTGTCTCCATCAAGGATGTTTCAGCCTTGGTTGACATGCTGTTGGGCAACGAATAAGCAGATCCTATAGACGATGAAAATGTCCCGCCATTAAAGTGCGGGAACTGAAAATGACCCAATTGCGGGGTGGCTCACCAGTGAGCTGCCCTGCAATTTTTCAATCCGTATCGCTCGTTTTCTCCAGCATGTTTCATGGTCCACTATTGGCCATTCAAGATAGCCCCTTCCTCATATAATAAAGGGAGTTCTACGAAAATAAAGTGCAGATACTCAATTTGTCTGCGATGTAGAGACGCAAAATTTTGCGTCTCTAGGGCCGCATTTGGCTAATCTATTGCGCTCTTGAGTATATTTTCATCAAGCTAACGTTAAAAAATTAGTTCTATCAATGGTAGTTGACGGCTTGCTTTGAAGATTAGAAATGACCTTTTTGTCCTTTAGATAGGCCATTTTACTTTAATATTCGTGCGTTTTATTTATTTTAAATGATAGATTTTAATGATTATTTGGGGTATTCATGCAATATGGTTAACTTTGCCGCAGTCATTTTAGAACATCATTTTTATTTAATCAACAAATGCTTATGAAGAAGTTTTTATTTCTTATTGCAGCTGTCATTACGACTCTGCAAGTGTCGGCCGCCGATGTGCCCCTCTCTCAGGCACAAGCTGCAGCCAACTCGTTTCTTAGAAAGCAAGTAGCCGCTGGCCGTCTAAAAAGCTCGGCAGTTTCTAACCTTCGGCTCGTCAAGGCTGAGGCCTCGGTAGCTAAGCCTGCCGCTGTGGATTACTACATTTTCAATTCTGCAAAATCCTATGTGGTAGTATCTGGTGATGACTTGGCTCCCCAGATTCTGATGTACGGTGAGGAGGGTTCTCTCGACATGAACAACATTCCCCCTGCTATGCAGTGGTTGCTCAACAAGTACAAATATCAGATCGACGGCATCAAGGCAGGAACCTTGGCACCGGTGAAGATTCCCAAGTTTGCCACCACTCCTGTTGCTCCACTGGTAACCGCCAACTGGGACCAGAGTGAACCATATAACAACCAGTGCCCCACTAGTGGTAGCAGACGTGTATATACTGGTTGCCCAGCTACCTCGTTGAGCATGTGCTATTATAAGTGGAAATGGCCCGAGACTTATCCTGCAGTAGCTGCCATCTCGGGAACAGGAGGTGTCTCTGCCTCAGCTCTACCTGCACGTGCAGCCGACTGGGCTAACATCATTGATGAGTACACCGGTCCCACCAACTACTCCTACACAACTGACCAGGCCAACGCTGTGGCATGGCTGATGCGTTATGCCGGCCAGGCTATTCCCGATTATTATTACAGCACCAGTGGCAGCGGTGCCGATGACCCCGAAATCCTCCAGGGCTGCCAAAACATGGGCTATACCGATGCCAAGCTGTATACCCTCACCACGGTACAGCAATCGGGATGGAGTGGGTACACTAATAGCTCACAGAATTACACCGATGCCCAGTGGAACGAATGGATATTGAATGAATTGCATAACGGACGCCCTGTTGAGTATTTGGCTTATGACTACACTAACTCTCAGCTTTCAGGCCATGCCTTCAATGTGTTTGGTGTAAACACCAACGGCCAGTACTATGTGAACTGGGGCTGGAGCGGTGATAGCAATGGCTATTGCACGCTGCACAACTTCACCACTGCTACTGGTGCAACCGGTCAGTCTGGTTCCTATGTCTTCAACTATGGCGAGGCCATGATTATCGGCATTGAGCCTCCTGCTGGTGCCCTTGACAATCCCAGGATTACTGTTGACCCCGCAACGCTCACGATGAATACCTATGTGGGAACTCCTGCTACCGCAACATTTACCGTTACCGGTGCCAACCTCACTGGCAACGTGAACTTGGCCGTCAGTGGCGACAATGCCTTCTCGCTGAGTACTACCAGCATCAGTGCAGCTCAAGCCGAGAATGGTGTGACAGTCACTGTAACCTATAATCCTTCGGTTGTAGGTACCCATGAGGCTACTGTCACATTGACCAGCACCGATGCCGAAAGCGTGACCGTCAAGCTCAACGGTACTGCCGACGCTGTTCCACTGGTGACCTACGCTCCTGTGATGCTCGAGGCCAGCAATATCACCACCACTTCGTTTACCGCTACCTGGACCGATGCAACTCCCGCTGAGAACGTGGAGAGCTACACTCTCTATGTGAGCGCAGAGCCTTTCAAGCCTGCTTATGAACTGCTTGACACGACCGATTGGTCCAAGGACAATACCATACCCGCTGGCTGGACTCAATCCAATCTGAAGTATTTCGAAAGCACCAGTGCTTGCTATTTGAGTTCAAATGGCGGTTATGTACAGAGCAAAACCTATGATCTCACTGGCTATGACAAGGTGACGGTGATGGTTTACTCTCAGCCTTACGACCAGAGTTCAACCAACAGTTTAACGGTGGCAACAAGCGTTGACACTAAGACCATTACTGAAACTAACGGCTCAGGCTTCAACTGGTACACCTTCGTTCTGGATTGTGCAAGCAGCGACTATGTGAAGCTCACTTCGGTGGGTATGCCTGACTTGAGGTACATGAAGGTTTATGCCGGCGATCTCACTTCCACTCAGCTCAAGGCCTCCGAAACTGGTGATGCTACCTATCGTGTCATTACCGGTATTACTGACAAGAGCTACACCATTAATGGTCTTACCGAGGGTGGTACCTTTAATTTCTATGTGATGGCCAACTACACCAATGGTGCAGTCGGAAACAGCAACATTGAGCAAGTAACGCTCCTTGAGAGCACCAATCCTGCAATCACCGTGAATCCCACTACTCTGGACATGGCTGCTACTGTTGGAGAAAGCGCAACAGCCACCTTCCGTGTTTCTGGTGCCTATCTAACCGGCAATGTGAACCTGGCCTTGACGGATGCCAATGGTGTTTACAGTATTGAGCCGACGACCATCAGCGCTGCCGATGCAATGAATGGTAAGGACGTTACCGTTACCTATGCTCCCACGGTTCATGGCAACCACAATGCTACGATCACTTTGAGCAGTGTTGATGCTGAGGATGTGACAGTCACCCTGAATGGTACCGCAACTTTGCACAAGGAAACTCCAGTGATGCTGCCTGCTAACGAGGAGTACATTAACTTGACTCAGTTCCGTGCTGACTGGACTGACGCTACTCCCGATGCAAATGTAGCCAGCTACACGCTCGAGGTAACGCCCAAGCCGACCACGCCCGCTTATACTGAGCTTGAGAACGCCGACTTCACTGGTCTTACAGCACAGACCAACACTTCAGGCCAGTACTCCAACCAGGTGAATAACGCCAGCAACTTCCTGCCTGCAGGTTGGGGTGCAACCACAGGCTTGTTCATTGATGACGGATGCATCATTACCGGTCAGTTGACGCAGAACTACTCGTCCTATGTCTTCACCGTTACCAGCAAGACCTATGACTTAACTGGCTACGACAAGGTGACCGTGGTATTCAATTCCAGCATTTTCAGCGAGAATTATGGCACCAGCATCACCTTGAATGTGGCCACTAGCGCTGGTTCGCAGGATGTCACTATCAACAGCACCGACTTTACCACCTTCACGGTAGTCCTTGATTGTGCCGAGAGCGACAAGGTGACCTTTACCGGTGTGAGCGGTCTGTGTTGCATTTCGGGCATCACCATCTACGCTGGTGATATCAACGCCCAGGCTATGTTGTTGGCCACCGAGACTGGCGATGAGAACAGCCGCCTGATCACGGGTATTACCGATAAGTTCTATACCGTTGAGAACCTCCTTGCCGAGGGCACCTTCCTCTATAGAGTTAAGTCGGTTTATATCGATGGTACCGAGAGCGACTGGAGCAATATCGAGGAGGTTACCCTGTTCGAGAACGGCCATGGCTTTGAGTTGGGTGATGTAAATCACGACGGTAAGGTAAGCATCAAGGATGTCACCGACCTCATCAACTACCTGTTGAGCGGCGATGAGACAGGTTTCTGTGTGATTTGCGCCGATGTAAACCAGGATTACACTGTATCCATCAAGGATGTTACCGACTTGATTAACAAATTGTTGTCAAGCGGTGAAGCTCAGCCTTCGGCCGACAGAGTATTCAGGTACGTTGCCTTCTGAATGTGATTCGGAACGATAATTCTTAAATTTTGCGGGGTGGCTCTCTTGAGGGCCACCCCGCAATTGTGGTTACGTACAGTTTTGAATTGCTTAGATTTTAACTACAATGATGTATGTTGTAAAACAGTTTTAATAAACTTTAAAAAATTTGGATAATACTTTATTGTTGTTGTATCTTTGCTGCGTTTTATAAAGTAATTACAATTTTTTTTAAAAGCTACATGAAAAGATTTTTTTTCCTCTTAATCGTCGCTGTAGTGACGATGCAGGCCTTTGCCGCCAATGTGGATCGCATCACGGCTCAAGCCAAAGCTGAGACATTCCTTAAAACTCAAGCCTCACAAGGCAGGTTTATGTCATCTGCTCCCGTGAAGTTCGTGTCTGAACGAACGGTTACCAATTCATCCAATGTGACAGTTCCGGTGTATTACATCTTCAACACCGAGAGCTGCTTTATCGTCGTTTCGGGTGAAACCCGTGGTGAGGAAATCCTTGCTGTGGGTGATGCTCCCATTGATTTGAACAATATCCCTGCCAACATGCAGTATTGGCTGGATAACTACAAGCAGCAGATTGAGTATCTCCAGGCTCATCCTGGTATGGTGGTACAAACCATGTCCCAGAGCATGAAGGCTCCCAGCCGTGCACAGAACGTGTCACCGCTGCTCACCGCTCGCTGGGACCAGGCAGCTCCTTTCTATAACCAGTGTATCTTCAACAACGTTCAGTGTCTGACGGGTTGCCCTGCCACCTCACTGGCTCAGGTATTCTACTACTGGAAATATCCGACGGCTGCGACTCCCACTTTGTCAGGTTATACTTCCAGCGGTTATACCATTCCTTCACTGCCTTCTACCACCTTTGATTGGGCAAACATGAAGGACTTCTATGGCTACTGGGGTACTTCAGGTACTGCTGCCCAGAAAGCTGCCGTTGCCACACTGATGCGTTACATCGGTCAGGCCGAGCACATGGATTATGGCCCCAATGGCAGTGGTATCAGCTCTTCTCGTACCGACTTGATTTCTACCGCTTGCAAGACCTTCGGCTATGATAGCAATGTTCGTGCAATCTATAAACAGAACTATTACGGCGGTAATATCTATAGCGACTCGCAGTGGGCTTCTATGATCCAGGCTGAACTTGAGGCCGGTCATCCCATCGTTTATTGCGGCTTGTCTAACAATGGCGGTCACGCCTTCAATGTTGACGGCTATACCGTATCGACCAACAAGTACCATATCAACTGGGGCTGGAGTGGCTCAGGTAATGGTGACTTTGCCCTCAACGCATTTACCGACTCTGAAGGTGACACCTACAACCAGTACCAGTCAATGGTTATCGGTATCCAGCCTCCTGGTGGCGTGGTTACCTTCCCGGTTCTGAACGTTGACCCCACGTCTCTTGATTTCGGTACAATCAACAGTGGCCAGACTGTGACCAAGACTTTCACCGTTTCTGGAATAAACATCTTGGGTGACATTACGATTAGCTGCAACAGTGCAGCCTATCAGGTTTCTCCCACCACACTCACTGCAGCTCAGGTTGAGGCTGGCGCTACCGTCACTGTAACCTATGCACCCACGACTGCCGGTGCTCACACGAGCAAGGTTGTCATTTCTGGCGGTGCTGCCGAAACTAAGGAGGTTACTGTTACTGGTGCGTCTTCTTCCACTCCTTTAATTACGGTAGATCCCAACGAACTGAGCTTTACCACCGAGGTTAACCAACCGGTGACTGGTACCTTCTTGGTGAAGGGATATAACCTGCAGGGAGCCGTCAAGCTGTCTGTTGTCAATTCCACAGGTGGTTTCACCATCAACAAGAGTAACATTACCAAGGCTGCTGCCAACAAGGGTGTGGAAGTGACTGTGACTTATAAGCCCACCACGATCGGTAATCATTCTGCAGATGTCCAGTTGGTTGTTACTGGAGGTGAAACGGTTTATGTGCATCTCGATGGTACGGCATTCTTTATCAAGGCCAATCCTGTGATGCTGCCTGCTGATAGTGCTTATCTCACCAGCACCTCTTTCCGTGCTGATTGGACCGATGGCACTTCCGCTCCTGGCGTGGCCAACTATACTTTCGAGTACTCGACTGGTGACAACACTCAAACGATTACCAACATCAACACCAAGAGTTATACGCTTAATCACCTCATCGCAGGGGCCACCTATTCCTATAAGGTGAAAACCCTCTATGTCGATGGAACAGAGAGTGCATGGAGTAATACCCAGACCATCACCTTGCCTCAGGATCAGATTGTTATCGTCGGTGACGTGAACAAGGATGGACGTGTTACCATTGCTGACGTGACTGAGCTTATCAATTTGCTGCTCTCAGGTGAAAATGTGTTCCCCGAAGCAGACGTACATCAGGATAATCGCTTGTCGATTGCTGATGTTACCGCTCTGATCAACATGCTGTTGGAAGGCGTTGAATGATAAATGACATTCATTGGCAGTAATTGTACTGTCGCAGTGACTGATAAGTTGCGGGGTGGCTCAATAACCGAGCCACCCCGCAATAATTAATAATTATATCGTCAGTTTAACGAAAGAACATGATGTGATTCCATGCGTCAGCAACTGAGGCTAAAGGTACAAAACCAGTAATAATGTGCCTGTTTTGCTCCGAAAAATCAGTTTTTTTTGTTAAAAGAGTCCTATTTTCTCCGAAAAATTTCGGTAAACTCTAAAAAAATGCTAATTTAGCGGGCTGTTTTTAATAAGTTATTGCTATTGTGACTACCAGTTGATTAACATGATATCATCACATTATTTATAATTAACCATATTTATTCACCAAAAAACTAAAAGGCATGAAAGAGAAAGAAAACCTTTTCAACTTCATCAAGAGAACCGGTTTGACGGTTGCCTTCGCGTTTATGGCAATGATTGCACTGGCCCAAGTGAACGGTGTGGTTGTTGACCCGAACGGGGAGCCTGTCATCGGTGCCTCAGTCAAAGTTTTAGGCAGTTCCATGGGTACAGTTACCGACATAGGAGGTAACTTCACCTTGAACTGTCCGACGACCAGTACGCTGGAGGTCAGCTACATTGGTTATCAGACCCAGGCTGTCGACCTGAAGGGCCGCAGCACCGTCAGCATCGAGATGCACGAGGCCGCTAACGCGCTGAGTGAAGTCGTTGTGACTGGTATGGGTATCAAGAAAGACCAGAAGAAGCTGGGTTACGCTGTGAGCTCGGTAACAGCCGAGGAGCTCGTGAAGACGGGTGCTCCCAACTTTGCTACCGCCCTCTATGGTAAGGCAGCAGGTGTGCGTATCGCCGCCGCTCCTGGTGGTAACGTTTCGGCTGTTTCCATCAACGTTCGTGGCTTCTCGTCAATCACTGGTACCACCCAGCCGCTGATCGTTCTGGACGGTGTGCCCATCCACAATGGCGACACCAACAACGACGGCTATTGGGACAACCAGCGCATCAACTCCAATGGTCTGGTGGACATCAACCCCGATGACATCGAGAACATCTCGATCCTGAAGGGTGCCGCCGCATCGGCCCTCTACGGTTCAGAGGCTGCTAACGGCGTTGTCATGATCACCACCAAGAAGGGTGCTGCCGGCACTGGCACCAATGTCGAGTTCGGTGTTAACCTGAGCTGGGACAAGGTGGCCTATATGCCCGACATCCAGCGCGAGTTTGGTCCTGGTTATGACAACTGGGTACTGGGCGACGACAACCCCGACGCTCTGACCGGTTTCCGTCAGACCCGCTTCGACCGCGATGGCAACAAGATCTGGACTCCCAACCGTGAGACCTACTACAGCTATGGTGCCCGCTACGACGGCCGTGAGATGACCTACTTCGACGGTACCAAGCGTCCCTACGAGCCCATCAGTGGTAATCAGTGGAACGAGGTGTTCCGCACCGGTTTCAACCAGGCTTACAACGTGGCCATCACCAACGCCACCGAGAAGAACAATGTTCGTTTCTCTTACACCTACAATGACGTACAGGCTACTCAGTACAACTCGAACAACAACAAGCACAACTTCAACCTGAGCGGTACCTTCGGTATCACCAAGAACATCAAGTTGAACTATGCTGCTACCTACATGAGCCAGTACATCAAGAACCGTCCCTACCGTATCAGCCGTATCGTCTGCAACTACTCGGGTATGTTCGGCGGCTTCACCGATGTGAAGTACATCCGTGAGCACACCATGACCAGCCTGGGTTACATGAACAGCGTCGCTGCTATCAACGGCGGTTCGTCCAACACCCTGACTCCCGACGAGCAGTTCCTCTACTCGCCCATGGGCTCGACCTCACTGATCAGCGAGTACTTCTGGAACATCATGGGTAAGGTACAGGAGGAGCGCCACAACCGCTTCATCGGTTCGGTGAACCCCACCTGGGAAATCATCCCCGGCCTGACCCTGGGCGCCCGCATCGCTACCGACTTGACCAACGACAAGATTGAGAACAAGAACTACAGTGAGAACTCTCACATGTTCTCGACCAACGGTCAGTACAGCGACGGCTACGCTTTGGCTAACAGCAAGTATGAGATTATCTACGGCGACGTGATGTTGAGCTGGGACAAGACCTTCAACGATGTCCACAACATTACCGCTAACATCGGTTACAACGCTCGTCACGAGAACTACTTCCGTTCGAACGTGAGCACCAGTCAGGGTCTGAGCCAGGAGAACTGGTTCCACCTGAACGCTTCGGTGGGCACCAAGAACGCCGGCATGACCAAGCAGGAATTGCTCCGCACCGGTATGTTCCTGACCGCAAGCTACGGTTATGACTACTGGGCATACATCGAGGGTACCATCCGCAACGAGAAGACCTCGACCTTGAAGAAGGGCAACAACTCCTTCTGGTATCCTTCGGTCAGCGGTAGCATTCTGTTCTCTGAGATGCTGAAGGACAAGCGTCCCGACTGGTTTGACTATGGTAAGATCCGCGCTTCGTTCGGTATCGTGGGTAACGCCCCCGGCATCTACAGCGCCGTTAACGCCTACAGCCAGGGTACCATCAACCGTGGTGACACCTACATCTACAACTACATTGACACCAGGGTTGGTAACGAGAGCATCCGTCCCGAGAAGAAGTACGAGTTTGAGGTTGGTCTCGAGGGCAAGTTCTTGCACAATCGTCTGGGCTTCGAGTTCTCGTTCTACAGCAACGACATCAAGGATCAGATCCTGCAAACCACTGCTGCTTACTCTATGGGTGCTGCCAGCATGCTGATGAACGTCGGTGAGCTGACCAACAAGGGTGTTGAGTTCAGCCTCTACGGCACTCCCGTTCAGACTACCGACTTCCGTTGGGATCTGCGCGCCAACATTGCCTTCAACAGGAACAAGGTTAAAAAGCTTGCCGATGGTCTTGACATTCTCGCCCATCAGAACTTTGATAACGGTGCCGCTCAGCTCGAGTCTCACGTTGGTGAGCCTATGGGTGACTGGTACACCTACACCTGGAAGACCGATGACAAGGGCAACTACCTGACCAGCAACGGTCTCTACATCACCGATACCGAGACCCGTCACAAGGTGGGTAACGCTATGCCTGACGCCGTGGGTGGTTTCGGTACCAGCTTCACTTGGAAGAACTGGACCCTGGATGCCGCCTTCGACTTCCGCATCGGTGGTGACGTGCTCAACCTGCCGTGGCAGTACTACATGGACACCGGTATCATTGGCGAGGCCGTTGGTGCTCGTGATGCCCAGAGCGGCGGTCTGTTCTACTACAGCACTGTTGATGATGTAAACGACAAGTCCAGCATCGTTCAAGTTAGCGCTCCCGCTGACTACAAGCGCGGCGAGACCATGATCGACGGTCACTACGTTTGGGACAATGGTGTGATCCAGCCCGGTGTTAACGAGGATGGCACCCCCAACACGACCATCGTTACCCAGTTCGAGATCAACGACATGCAGTATGGTTGGGGTACCAGCTCCACCCAGAGCTATGCCAAGGCTATCCAGGACAACAGCTACGTTAAGTGCCGTGAGCTCAGCCTCACCTACATGTTGCCCAAGTCGCTGACCAGCAAGTTCGCTTGCAGCCGCCTGTCGATTTCGGCATTTGCCCGCAACCCGTTCTATGTATATCGTGCTCTCAAGATCTTTGATGCTGAGACCACCGATGGTACCAACTGGATCTACCAAGCACAGGTTGGTGGTTCTACCGCCAGCACCCGCACCTTTGGTGTATCCCTGCGTGCAAACTTCTAATGCGTGAACCAGTAAAAATTGCAAACAATTAAGAAGACAATGTATATGAAAAAGATATTTTTATTGCTCTTTGCCGCAGTTGGTTTGATGACCGCTCTCTCATCGTGCTCTGATGATGACTTCAACGAGAAGTATCCCGATCCGTCAAAGACCACTACTGTGGGTGTGCCCCAGGTATTCACCGGCATCATGCACAATGGTAACCGCTGGATGAATCCCACCTACTGGCGCTACTACACCCAGTCCACCACGTCCGGCTGCTTCTCGGGCGTAATCGGCAATTCCAATGGCCGCGGTCGTTTCCGTGGTGCCAGCGAGGGTTACTTCAACATCCGTTGGCAGGACTACTACAAGATGCTCACCCAGTACCGTCTGCTTGAGTATAACTACGACAACATGAACGAGACCGAGAAACCCGCCAACGAGATTTTCTATCTGCTGGGTCGCACCCTGGTAGAGGCTCAGTTGCACGAGGTGCTCTCCATCTGGGGTGACGTGCCCTACAAGGGTGCCGGTACCCTGTGGATGACGGGTGACTATGACGCCGCCAAGCAGGCTGTTGCCTACGACGATGACGTTGATCTCTACAGGATGATTCTCGACGACCTCAAGGCAGTGGGTGACTACTTCGCTAGTGGCAACGTGAACGCTGCAGGTCTCAGCTCGCTGGCCCGTCAGGACATTTCCTGCGCCAAGGGTTCGGCCGAGATGTGGCAGAGGTATGTCAACTCGCTGCGTCTGCGCATCGCCCTGCACCTGGCCACCAATGGTGACCTCACTGGTGAAGCTCGCAATGCCATCGCCGAGATCCTGAACAACCCCAGCAAGTATCCCTTGATCGAGAACAATAATCAGAACATGGGTGTTGACGGCGAGACCTCGACCGACGACTACAACTATGGTAAGGGTATCGCCCAGGCTCTCGCTGGTCGCAGCGAAGGCTCTGGTTCACAGGCTATGCTCGATGCTATGAATGTTCCCGCCAACGGTATTCCCGATGAAAACACCGACCCCAGGATTGCTGCCATCTATGACTGCAACCCCGACGGTGAGTATGTTGCCTATGACAACTCCCTGACCGACGCCCAGATCAGTGATATCGCCTCTGCCAAGGACGCCGAGTACAAGGAGCGTGGTATTCCCTACTGCAACTACTACTGCTACATCGACACCATCGCTATGGCTGGTTGGGCAACCTATCAGGGTAATGCCAACCTGAACGGTATCTGGATCAGCGCAGCCGAGGTTGCTCTGAGCAAGGCCGAGGCCTATCTGATGGGCTATGGTGTAGGCGCCGATGCTGCAAAGGCTAAGCAGTGCTTCATCGACGGTGTCGCCTTATCCAACGAGTACTACTGGGACATCAAGATTGGTTCATCGCTGGCCAAGGACGGCAACGACAGCTACAACGGCTATCGTCGTCTGGAAGTTCCCGTCTTCGATGATTTCATCGCCTATGCCAACAAGATCTGGCAGCCTACCCAGGAGTGTATTGCTACCCAGCTGTGGCTCAACTTCGGTTTCATGAATGAGCTCGAGGCTTGGAACGTTACCCGCCGCACCGGTTATCCCAACGTGAAGTTCATGAGGGACAACCAGCAGAGTGACTATCCCACTCCTCCCCATCGTCTGCCTTATCCCAGCGATGAGCTGAACTTTAACTCGACCAACGTCCAGAACGCTATCCAGACCAACTATAGCGAGTCTACTGGTTACTACACCAAGCTCTTCTGGGCCAAGGAGAACTACTATTCACTCTACCAATGAGGAATGAAGATCAGTCCTGGTGACTGATTGAGATAAAATCCCCGGCAGGCAACAGCTTGCCGGGGATTTTTCTTGTTCCTGTAATTCTGGCAACAGCCATCATCACATATCAGAAATCATTAGGGTGTCTAGGGAAACATCGAAGATGTTAGCGGTTCCAAGAACCCCTGTTTTCCGCACTAGCATTTTGCAAAAATAAATTTTGTCTGATATTCAGCGATTTAACGTTATGATTTTTGCAAGATGGCCTGTCTTGTGCTATTTTCACCCGGCAAAAAAGGTCGGAGACCTTGACAAGGCCAGCGGCCTTGAATTGAGGTAGCCCCATGGCGTACAGGCCGATAGGTCTGTGCGGCATGGGGAAGGAGCGTCCAAAGGGAAAGGGCCTCGAAGGGGGCCACACATTCCAGGCTAAGGAGATGTCGCGGTTAGTGGCCCCTTTCAGGGCCCGTTATTACTGTCCTGACGGTCCCCAGGCTACACAGACCTTCGGCCTGTGCACCCTGGGGTTTGTGAAATTCAAGGCCGCTGGCCTTGTGCAGGCCTTCGACCTGCTTGGACACAACAATCGCCATTAATGACTTCACTGTGTGTCGCAAAGCGGAAATCAGGAAAGAAATCATTAGGTTGTCCGGGGAAACATCGAAGATGTTAGCGGTTCCAAGAACCGATTTCAATGAGAAAGACCATGCTGCGAACCTCGGAGAGGTTCGCAGCATGGTCCATGAGCTGAATATAGCAAGTGCCTCGAAGAGGAACTTTGTGATGACAGGCTTTTTACTGGCAGTGTGCGGTGGGGTGAAGGACGTAGCCGCGCAGGAAGGCGTCGGTGTCCATGCGTTTCTTGCCCGACTGCTGCAGGGAGAGGATTTCCAGCCAGCCGTCACCACATGCTACATGCATTCTCTTGCGGTCGGCACGGATGCTGCCAGGCGCAGGTTTTGCATCGGCTGCAAACGGCTCAGGCTCCCCTGTAGCATATACTTTCAGCGTGGTGGGTTCCTGGCCTTCCTCGTTGATCAAGGTAGTCCAGGCGGCAGGGTAGGGCGACAGGCCGCGAATGTGGTTGTACAGCACCTCGGCGGGACGGCTCCAGTCGATGCGGCAGGTGTCCTTGAAGATCTTGGGGGCGGGCGTTGCCTGTTGCCCGGCCGTGAGCATTTGGTCTTGAGGAATGGGTTTGACGGTGCCCGCGATGATGGCGTCAACGGTCTCAAGCACCATGTCGGCACCCATGACCATCAGACGGTCATGGATGACTTCCACGTTGTCCTTGCGGCCGATGGGGCACGAGCGCTGCTGGATGACGTCTCCTGTGTCAATCTCGTGTTTGAGGAAGAAGGTCGTCACGCCAGTTTCGGTGTCACCGTTCATCACTGCCCAGTTGATAGGCGCAGCACCACGGTAGCGCGGCAACAGCGAGGCGTGCAGGTTGAAGGTGCCCAGCGGCGGCATCTGCCACACGGCTTCGGGCAGCATCCTGAAGGCGATGACGATAAACAGTTGTGCTTGATAGGACTGCAACTCCTCGATAAAGGCCTCATCCTTGAGGCTAACGGGCTGCAGCACGGGTAGTCCGTGCTCCACGGCATAGCGCTTGACGTCGCTCTGCTGGATTTGGCGCCCGCGTCCGGCAGGCTTGTCGGGCATGGTGACTACAGCAACGACGTTATAGCCGCCGTCCACAAGGCGACTCAGGCTCTCGACAGCAAAGTCAGGCGTCCCGAAAAAAACGATCTTCAAATCCTCTTTAATCATAATTGCAATTCAGTTAACTCCTAACTCCAGACTTCTAACTCCTAACTAGAATGAGATACAAAGAGAGCCGCCCAGTACCCACTGGTTCAGGCGCTTGCTTGCGCTGCTTTTGTATTCCTGCACGGGATCCCAGTTGAAAGTCTCAATGAGTTCTTGACGTACTCTTGGACAGAAGTTTTCAATGTACGTAAACGGGGCATAAGTGGCTGTATAGGTTTTGTGGGAATAATCATAGTCACAGAATACCCTCCATGAGAAGGAGTTCTTGTAAGCGTAGGTGAGTGAAAGGCCTGTACCAAATTTTATCGAGTTGGAGGCATGGACATTAATGTAGTCCCATTCACTATAGGCAACCATATCACCGTCTTTAAAGAAATGACCATCTTCATCATAGTCAATCCTGTTTCCAAGGAATTTGCCTTGCACGTCAATATCGTCCATGATGCTTTCGCCAATCAGTAACTTGGTGCCGATGGCAAAACGGGAGGATAGAGGCAGGCTGAGGTATAAACCGGCATCGGCTGCAAATTCGGTAATGTGGTCACTTTCAATTTCAATGTCAAAGTAAGTGATGGCATCCTGGAAATCGGGATCTTCGGCAATTTCTTTCAGACTCTTTCTCTCAATATCGGTAAATTGTGACCAGCCATTGATGGGCGTACTCTTGACACGAAGGCGTCCGCCAATACCGATATACGGGTTGAAGAAGTAGGCTCCCTCGACGCCCACAGCGGTCGCGGAGCGGAATTTGAGCTCAAGAGGGTCCGTGTCGGGAGTGTCATCAGGATCATCAGGATCATCGATGCCGAAATTGAATCCGGGCAATGTCAAATGCTTGTTGCCTAGACCAATACCCATCGAGATGGAGAAGAATGACGGATTTACGCTCAGGTCGGGATGATATGCCAGGTCGTTCATCAGCAGGCCTTTGTCCTTGAAAAGCAGGTCGCAGATGCCGTAGGCCAACTCGGTCGAGAGAATACCGATACCGGCACCCGAGAGCACATCACTGATCCAATGCCTATTGTTCAGTACGCGCATCACGCCCGTGGCAGTAGCTACTGTATAGCCAGCGATGGAGTACCAGGGAGAGCGTGTCAAGCCATATTCCTTGTGCAGGATGGTTGCGCCGACAAAGGCAGTCGCTGTGTGCCCCGAAGGCCATGAGTTGTGCGTCGAGCCGTCGGGACGCAATTCGCTAGCTGTGTATTTGATACCGTTGACAAAGCCCGCCATGATGCCGTAGGAAGCCAGTGACGAGGCAAACAGTCGCGGCCAGGATGAACGACCCTCGACCCCCGCCATTTTAAGGCCTGCGGTCAGTGCGATGCCTGAGAACTGGGTGTAGTTGTCAATCTCGCTATGGAAGTTGTACTTGACAAGGCGGATCTTGGTGTTCGGATTTCCGTAGTTTTGGCGGAAAGCCTCTTTCTCGCCCTTGGCTATCATGCCGGATATGAACAGCGGGATGCCCACCCACGTCTGGTCCTGCAAGAATGTGTAGGGCTTGACAGCCGGGTTGGTGGTGTTCTTCAAGAATTTGAAATCCGCACCGCGATATTTGCGGAAGGTGTCGGGATCAAAATCATCCAAACCTAAGGATGCACGTTGATCGGCTTTGACTGTTGATGATACTGTGTCAACGTCATTGACAGGCTCACTGTCGGTAGCAATGGCGTCTTGAACGGTCTCGTCGACAATGGTTGCAACCGAGTCATTGATTATCGGTTCACTGATACTAGTTTCATCCGTCGCTCCTGCTTTGAATGACAGCATTGCAACGGCTATTAGGAATATGATGTAAACTTTCTTCATAAAACAAGAGTTATTTAATCGTATGTGTAGTGTTTCAGTACTTGACGGTAGCTGTTGAATATCTTGCTCTTGGAAACGAAGCCCACGTAGTTGCCCTCCTCATCAACGACAGGCAGGTTCCAGGCCCCCGTGTCATCAAAGGTCTTCATCACCTTCTCCATCGGTGTGCCCACGACAACCTTGGCGGGCGGAATGGCCATGAAGCGGTTGACGTACATGCGGCGGTACAGGTCGGGGCGGAACATAATGTTGCGGATGTCGTCGAGCTGTACCACGCCCACGAGTTTGCCGTTATCGTCGGTTACCGGGAACAGGTTGCGGCGACTCTGGGCAATGATGTCAACCATGTCCTTCAGGCTCATGTCAGGGTGGACGACCGAAAAGTCCTTTTCGATCACGCTGTCCATCTTCAACAGGGTGAGCACCGAACGGTCCTTCTGGTGTGTGAGCAGTTCGCCGCGCTTGGCAAGACGGCGGGCATAGATGCCGTAGGGTGTGAAGATGTGGCTGATGGCGTAGCTGCTGGCCGACACGATGAGCAGAGGCAGGAACAAGTCATAGCCACCGGTCATCTCGGCAGTAAGGAAGATAGCCATCAGCGGAGCATGCATGACACCGGCCATCACGCCTGCCATGCCCATAAGAGCAAAGTTCTTGATGCTCAACGGAGTGGCGGGGTCGATAAAGCCGAGGTTATTGAACAAGTAGGCAAAAAAGACACCTGCCATGCAACCCACAAACAGTGAGGGAGCAAAGGTTCCGCCCACACCGCCTCCTCCATTGGTTGCAGCCGTGGCAAACACCTTGAAGGCTCCCAGTGCGAACAGGAACAGCAGCACGGCTACTGTGTTGTTGCGGAAGCTGTAGAAGGGGCTGTTGTTAAAGATGGCGGTGACGTCACCGTTGATAAGGCGGGTGATGCTTTCAAAACCTTCACCGTACAGCGGGGGCATCAGGAAGATGAGCACGCTCAGGGTGAGACCTCCCACGGCGAAGCGTACCCAGCGGTTGCGCAACCGCTTGAAACGGCCCTCGATGCGGTCGATAAGGTTGATGAAATAGAGTGAAACGAAGCCGCAGAAGATGCCCAGCAGTACGACATACGGGATGCGTGAGGCAAAGAACGGCTCACTCTGTGAGAAGAAGAATTCCACATTGTAGCCTGTAAAAACGTAGGCCACTGTAGCGCCAGCCACCGAAGCCACGATCAATGGGATGGCAGCACCGGCCGTGAGGTCCATCATCAGCACTTCGATGGTGAAAAGCAGGCCGGCGATGGGCGCCTTAAAGATGCCGGCGATACCGGCAGCAGCACCACAGGCCACAAGCATTGCCAGCGTCTGGGGGGTAAGTCTGAAGGCCTGCCCCAGGTTGCTGCCGATGGCTGCACCCGTGAACACGATTGGACCCTCGGCTCCGACCGAACCACCGAAACCGATGGTCACTGAGGAGGCGATGAGCGACGAGTACATGTTGTGGATCTTGAGGCGGCTCTTCTTCAGCGCAAGGGCATAAAGCACTCGTGTCACACCATGCGAGATGGGCTCGCGGGCAATGTAATAGACATAGAGCGTCGCCAGCAGGATGCCGACGGCAGGAAATATCAGATAGGGCAGGTTACCCTGCTCAATGATGAAACGACGTGTCAGGAAATCGGCAATCAGTGAGATGAGCGTCTTGAGTAACACGGCAGCCAGACCTGCTGCAATGCCCACGATGAGTGCCAACATCACAACAAAAGTCTTGTCGGGAATATGCTTCTCTCGCCAAATGAGTATCCTCAGCCAGCCGTTCGTCCTTTCGCTGGCAGGAACCGTGTCTCGTTTTGTCACTGATTGCTGTGCCATCACATTCCGCGACCGGTAAAGACGATTTTGATGGTATAGATGAGAATTCTCAGGTCGTTGAGCAACGACATGTTGTCAAGATACATCAGGTCGTGACTGACGCGTTCGACCATCTCGTCGACATTCTTGGCATAGCCAAACTTGACCATACCCATCGAGGTGATGCCGGGGCGCACCTGGTGAAGCAGGGCGTAGGCAGGCACGCGCTGCAGAATCTGGTCAACATAGTACTTGCGCTCGGGACGGGGACCCACAATCGACATCTCGCCCTTGAGTACGTTCCAGAACTGGGGCAGTTCATCGATGCGGTATTTACGCATGAAACGGCCGAAGGGGGTGATGCGAGGATCGTCATCCGACGATAACTGGGGCTTGCCAGCTGCTTCGGCATTCTGAATCATCGAGCGGAACTTGATGATATTGAACGGCTTATTGTGAAGGCCTACGCGCTCTTGCAAGTAGAATACGGGTCCTGGACTGGTAAACTTGATGATTGCCGCCACAATGATGTAAAGCGGTGTGAGCGCCAGCAGTGCCAATATTGACACGACGACATCGATGGCACGCTTGATGTTCTTGCCACTGTCGCTCATGTTGCTACGCGAGATATTCACGAGCGGTTCACCGTAGATGTCCGAGATACGCACTTGGCTCTGCATCATGTTGAACCGTTTAGGTGAAATCATAATGGGCAGGTCAAGACTGAACAGCTTGTTGATGGCTTTCATGTT
This sequence comes from uncultured Prevotellaceae bacterium, assembly GCA_900318645.1. Classification (GTDB taxonomy): domain Bacteria; phylum Bacteroidota; class Bacteroidia; order Bacteroidales; family Muribaculaceae; genus Sodaliphilus. Next base: position 23,346 of record ONLH01000022.1, on the reverse strand, counting down.
TTGGTGATCGTCATCACGGCTGGGGACAACAATGAGTTCCCAGATTCCTTCTTTTTCACACACTTCCTTAAGTTCGTCGAGTTCATAACAGGGAAGCGGGTTGCCCTTGACGGGATTCTCGCCTGGGATATTGACGAAGCCACGGATATCATAGCCCGAGAACTTGCGCTGGCTGTTCAACTTGTTGAAAAACAGCAACGCTGCCGAGCCGCTACCGATGATCAGCGTGGGGAAGGTCCACTTGCGGGACATGATCTGTCGAGTGGCGATATTGGTAATGATAGCGCGCACCAGATAGACAAAGCCGAAGAGCATGACCCACAGGATCAGGATCATTTCATAGTCGTTGCCACGAACGCCCACAACGTCGTTGATGAGAGCGATGAAGAAGATGAGCAACGTGTTGATTCCTGAACTGGCCGCGGTCGTGAGCAGCTCTTGCACTCGTGATTTGCGGCATACATTATTATAATATCCACTGAAGATGTAGGTCACCATCATCAGCAGTGGGAAAAAGATCTGCCCGAGTACAACCATGTTGCTGGTGAGGTAACTGGAGAGTGTCGCGTGACCCACGACAGCTCCCATCTTCCAGCGTACACAGTTATAGGTAAGCCAGGCTAGATTGGACATCACGAAGTCGCCCAAAACGTACTTGATGCGTTGCAGGTGAGCCTTGTTCTTGATGTCGAGCCTGATTCTCATGTGCTATTGTCTAGGATTAACGGATGATTTTAAACGTGCCGTCGCGGCTCAACAGGATGATGTTTGACGGTTGGTGCGGCTGAAGGTCACCCCGACGGTATTGCACGGCATAGTCAACACCCTTAACGATGGACGGGTCAATGTCGGCAAAGGTCTTGGCCGTCGGCTGGCCGCTCACGTTGGCCGAGGTGGACACGATGGGCTTGCCGTAGCGTTCACACAAGCGATGACAGAACTCGTCATTGGGAATCCTGATGCCCACACTGTCCTCATCGCCCAATACATTAGGGGCCAGATTGTAAGCACCCTCATAGATGATGGTCAGCGGCTTTACCGCCACATCAATCAATTCAAGGGCGATGGGGGGCACGTCCACCACATAGTGGTCCAGGTGTTCGGCACTGTCAATGAGTACGATGAGCGCCTTGCTGTCATCGCGCTGTTTCAACTGATAGATTTTTTTCACAGCCTCGGCATTGGTGGCGTCACAGCCGATGCCCCATACGGTGTCGGTAGGGTAGAGGATCAGCCCTCCGCTACTTAAAACTTTGAGGCATTGTGTGATATCAGCATCCTGCTGCGCTCTGGCTTTCTGTATTTGTTCCTTGTTTAAACTCATTTCCGATGGTTTACAATCTGCAAAGATACTGTAAAATTCCAATAAAACGAACACTTTGTAGTTTTATTATTTCGGTTATTAAATGAGGATAAGTAAAAATCATGTAATTAGCCATTGGAAACAAGAAAAATGACTAATTTTGTGGAGTGAAATGAAATCTGGAATAGAGATGCCTTATTTTTCAGTAATAGTGCCGGTATATAACCGGCGTGACGAGGTGGAGGACCTGCTGAGGAGCCTTACCCGACAGACCGACAAAGATTTTGAGATTATCCTGGTGGAGGACGGTTCTACTGAGCGTTGCGAGGACATCGCGTTGCGTTACAGCAGTGAGTTGGACCTGCGCTATTTCTATAAAACTAATGAGGGCCGTTCCATTGCTCGCAACTACGGCTTGGAGCATGCCACGGGCCAATACTTCGTGTTCTTTGACAGTGATTGTGTCATCCCGCCCGATTATTTCAAGACATTGGGTAGGGAATTGGCCAATAACTATGTGCCGTGTTTCGGTGGCCCCGATGCGGCGAGCGATGACTTTACCGATGTGCAGAAGGCCATTTCCTTCTCCATGACCTCCTTCCTGACCACCGGTGGCATCCGTGGCGGCAAGGTGCAGATGGAGAAGTTCGTGCCGCGCTCGTTCAATATGGGCTATTCGCGTGAGGTGTACGAGAAGGTGGGTGGTTTCCGCGAGATGTTTAGCGAGGACATCGACATGAGTACCCGCGTGCGCCAGGCAGGCTTTGACATCCGCTTGATTCGTCCCGCATTTGTCTATCACAAGCGCCGCACCAGCATCAGCAAGTTCGCGCGCCAGACCTATGTCTTCGGTATGTCGCGCATTACCCTCAAGCTGTTGTATCCTGACAGCCTCAAGGCTGTACACTGTCTGCCTGCCGTGTTCCTCATCGGTTGCGTATTGCTATTGTTGCTTTCGTTGTGGAAATGGTGGTTCATCCTTCCTATCCTGCTTTATGCCGTGATGCTGTGGTGTGCCGCCCTCATTGAGACGCGCAGCTTCAAGATAGCCACCCTTGCTGTTGCCACGAGTTTCACACAACTGTGTAGCTACGGCTGGGGCTTCATCAAGGCCTACGTCTGGAAAATCCTCTTGAAACACGGCCGTGACATCAACGAGGAAATTAATATGAGAAAAGGAAAGTAGTTCTCCGTTTCATTCGTAGTAACCATGCAGGAGGAAAAAGACAGCACTAAAGTGGCGAGCCGCAATATCAAGGAGACTGTCCCCGAGGAAGATCGCCCACGCGAGAAAGCCAAGAAGCATGGCTTCGGTAGTCTATCGACTGCCGAGCTGCTCGCTATCCTGTTGCGTGTGGGAACGCCTGGTGAGTCGGTCGTTGACCTGTGTCAGCGCATCCTGCGGGACAATGACGACAAGCTGTATCTCATTGCTCGTAAAGGCATTAATAACCTGGTCAAGAACTACCACGGCATCGGTGAGGTCAAGGCCATTGAGATTCTCGCTGCTCTAGAATTGGCTCGTCGTTATCAGCAGGAGGAATTTGAGGAACGCTTCAAAATCACCAGCAGCGACGAGGCTTACCAGTACCTGCGCACCCGCATGGAGCACCTTGACCACGAGGAAATGATGGTTGTCTTGCTCAACCATGCCAAGCAGGTTGAGGAGTGTGTACGCATCAGCAGTGGAGGCACGGCAATGACTGTTGCCGATATCAAGATGATCCTGCGACCTGCCATTGAGCGCCTCTCCTCAGGCATCATCCTGGCCCACAACCACCCCAGCGACAACCCCAACCCCAGCACTCAGGACGACCGTCTGACCGAGCGCGTCCATCAGGCCTGCAAGGTCATGGACATCCAGCTCGTGGACCACATCATCGTCTGCCGCGGCAACCGCTACTACAGCTACAACGACCACGGCCGCCTGCTGTAATAAACATAACAAATGCAAGGTCCGATAATTGTAGATTCTTTGCTATATGGAAAAGAATAATATCCCAAATAAACAGGATGCTCAAGTGCTACCTCAACAATTGGTTGACGATGTCAAACTGATTGTGGAAAAAGGCTTGCGTGAGGCCTACCGATCTGTCAATACCGTTTCGATTCTGACATATTGGAATGTGGGTAAACGTATCGTAGAAGAAGAACAACATGGCGAAAGCCGTGCCGAATATGGTAAGCATCTAATAGATTTATTGTCACATGAGTTGTCCCGAATCTACCCCAAGGGTTATTCACCTAGGAACTTGCGTGATTATCGACAGTTCTACCTGTGCTTCAAAGACTTAGAGATTTGGCACTCGCGAGTGCCAAATCTCACTTGGACCCATTACCGCACGTTGTTATCGGTCACGAGTGATGATGCGAGATATTGGTATGTTAGAGAAGCCTCATCCCAATCATGGAGTGTGCGCACATTGGCGCGCAATGTGGGCTCTCAATACTATCATCGCTTGTTGCAATCTCCCAAAAAAGAAGTTGTGGTTAAAGAAATGTTACAACTCACTAAACCGCTGAAAGATGAGCCACAAGATTTCCTTAAAGATCCGGTTGTAGCAGAGTTCCTTCAACTCCCCTCGAATGCTGCTTTTACTGAAACAGAACTAGAGAAAGCCATTATTCGTCACTTGAAAGAATTCCTGCTTGAGATGGGACGAGGGTTCGCATTTATGGCTGAGCAATATCATATTAGTTCTGATGGTGGTGATTTCTTTGTTGATCTCGTGTTCTACAATGTAGCGTTAAAATGCTATGTCCTCATTGACCTCAAGACAAAGAAATTGACGCATCAAGATGTGGGACAAATGGACATGTATGTGAGGATGTTTGATGATCTGAAAAGAACAGATGGGGACAATCCAACCATTGGCCTACTGCTCTGCTCTGATACAAGTCGAGATATAGCGAAATACTCGGTATTACATGACAGCAAGCAACTGTTTGCTGCCAAATATCTGACTTATCTGCCGACCGAAGAAGTACTGAGGCGGGAGATTGAGCAGCAAAAAGAATTATTTTATTTGCAGCATAATAAGAACAATAACCAATAGGAAATAAGATTATGAAGAAGTTCTTGAAATACCTTTTTCGCATTGCGGTTGGCCTCTTTGCCCTCATCGGCGTGTTGGCTGTATGTGCCTATTGGTATCTGGTTAGCTCCGAGAAGTATTACATCAGCATAGGAGAGAACGAGGTCATTACCAAAGAAGCGGAATTTGTTGATTTGCTCAAACAGTCCCCATTCAAGACCGATACTGTTCAGTATCACTTCGCATTAGTTCAAGACTCGGCTCGTGCTCAGGAGATAAGGGATTACTTCAAGTTGGATTCGCTTTATCACCCTAACGCCTCGACGTGGGAAAAAGCACTTGCTATATCCAGGTTTGTGGCTACCAACATCCCTCATGTAGACTCCAGAAATTTGCCTGAGCATAGAAACGCCATCGATCTGTGGAAGTTCACCAAAGAAGAGGATTCAGGCTTCAACTGCCGCATGCATGCTATCCTCAATTATGAACTGATGCAGGCCGCTGGCCTGACGGCTCGTTATGTGACATGTCTCCCACAGGACGAGAATGATCAGGATTGCCATGTGGTGAATGAGGTGTGGCTTCCTGAGCAGGGTAAGTGGGCCTTTATCGACTCAGACATGGACGGGCATTATTGCACCGACCAGAACGGCACACCGCTTAACCTCTTGGAAATGCGTGACAAGTATGCCGCTGGTGAGCAGATGCTGATGTATCCGGGCTTCAAGGATGCTACCACCAAGCACGACTACTACTATTGCTACATGGCCAAAAACACTTATTGGTTCTCATCTTGGGAAACACTCCATTACTACCAGGAGGACCGTGCCGACAAGGATTTTGAACCTGGCCATTATGTCAATATCGTGCCCGAAGGCTTCACACCGTTCGGAAGATCGGACAATGAAGTCGTTACCACCGACGCCAAGAAGTTCTGGGCAAATCCAGAATAACAATGGTAATCACTACGCTTGGTACAAATGAATAACCAGCCTTATAAATGTTGACAATATGAAAATAATGAAATTTATCGTGCTCGCTGTAGTGGCCTTGATGACTGTCGTATCGTGCACCCAGAAGAAAGATGCAAAAGAGGCCCCCAAGTCCAAGGTGTTGGTATTGTATTACTCCCAGACGTCGAACACCAAGACCGTGGCACAGGAAATCGCCACGCGCCTCGATGCCGACATCGAGGAAATCACCCTTGTAGAGCCCTATGACACCGCTTTCCAGGCAACGATTGACCGCTGCAAGGCTGACCGTGAGAAAGGCATCCTGCCCGAGATTAAACCCATGAAGTCGAATGTCGCCGATTATGAATGGATTTTCATCGGCTATCCTATCTGGTTCGGCACTTATGCGCCTCCCATTGCCTCCTTGCTGGAGAAAGTGGATTTGAGCGACAAGAAAGTGGTGCCGTTCTGTACCTTTGGCAGCGGTGGACTGGAGTCAAGCATGAAGGACCTGACCGAGGCTGAGCCCAATGCCATGATTTTGCCCGGTTATGGCGTGCGTGCCGCTCGCATGGATGCCATGCCCAAGGAACTTGAACAGTTTCTGAAACGCTATTCGGCGCTTATGGCTGTGCTTGATACGACTAATGTTGCGGCAAAAAAACAGGCAGAGTCACCTTTTGAGCCCGCCGACTTCCCCGAGCAGCATCCCGTCAGTGCTGAAGAGACTGCCATCTTTGACGCTGCCGTCAACGGCTATCCGATGCTTAATGCTAAGGCTAAAACCGTCGCATCGCGCACAGTCCTTGATGGAATAGAGTACCTGTTCACCGCAATGGACATGCCACGCGAGAACAAGCCCGGCATGCCTCCTGCCAGCGAAATCAAAGTCTATGTGCTTGTTGAGAAAGACAAAGCTCCTGTTTTCACTAGGGTGGTAAGATAAAGAAAAAGCGTGTGTGCCAAAATTCAAGCAGATAGAGTTTTGGCACACAACTTCTAACTCCTGACTTCTAACCCCTAACTGATTTTGGGGTGCTCGGCGAGGTAGCGCCACAGTGGAGCTGCCATGAGGGCCTGTAGTTGGCGGTTCTCGCGCAGCATCGCCTCGACTTCGTCGCGCGTTAGCAGCAGCACAGCGATGTCCTCGCTGGCATCGAGGTGCTGGTCGCTGACGCGCTCCACCCCTTCGGCCAGGAAGCAGTGGGTGATATTGTCACAGATGCTGGGATTCTGACCCACGGTCATGATTTCACGCCACGTTCCTCTGCCGTAGCCCGTCTCCTCGAGCAGTTCGCGCTGGGCGGCCTGCAGGGGCGCTTCGCCCTCTTCGACCACGCCGGCACACAATTCGTCAAGCACGATGTCCATGGCATGGCGGTACTGCCTGACCATGACAAACTTGCCATCACGAGTGATAGCGATGATGTTGACCCACTCGGGGTATTCCAGCACATAGTGCTCTGGGTTGATACGCCCGTCGGGCAGTTGCACTTTGTCCACGCGTGCCGTGAGCCAGGGCCGTTGGATGATGTAGCGGCTCTCGAGCGTGGTCCATTTCTTGATTTCCTTCGCCATAATAATCTTTGCTCGTTTATTATTATAACGTGGAATTACACGGAATGGTACTTGATAACGAAAAAATGAGTAATTTTGCACTCGTGGAAGTGAGAACAATTATAAAGAAAGGTCGCGAGGAAAAGCTGTGGTATGCTATCCGAGTGACCTATAACCGCGAGCTCAAGGTGAAGGAAGAACTTGACGTGCGCGGCATCACCAATTTTGTCCCCATGCAGTACCGTCGCGAGGAACGCAACGGCGTGATGGTGAAACGTCTTGTCCCCAGCGTCCATAACCTCATCTTTATCTATCTCACTCCCAGCGAGATGAAAGAGTATAGGGAGACGACGGCCATGCCCATCCGCTATATCATGGATCGTGGCACAGGCAAGCCGATTACCGTTCCAAATCATCAGATGGAAAATTTCATCAAGGTGGCGGGAACCTATGACGAGAAACTCATCTATCTTAATCCCGAGCCGGGAGATTTCAGCGAGGGAGAACGGGTCCGCATCATCGGCGGACCGTTTGAGGGTGCCGAGGGCATCTTTGTTCGCATCAAGCGTGACCGCCGCGTGCTCATCAACATCCCCGGTGTGGTCGCTGTCGCAACGACCCACGTCCACCTGTCGATGCTTGAAAAGATTACCGACCCCGACCCGAACCAATTAGACAACGCATTATAACACAAATATGAACGAGAACAATCAGAGAGTCGCCCTCATCACGGGCATTACTGGTCAGGACGGATCCTATCTGGCTGAATTCCTGTTGGATAAGGGCTATGAGGTGCACGGTATCATCCGCCGTAGCAGCAGTTTCAATACTGGTCGCATTGAGCACCTCTACCTTGACGAGTGGGTGCGCGACATGAAGCAACGCCGCCTCATCAACCTGCACTATGGCGACATGACCGATAGCAGTTCGCTCATCCGTATCATCGAGAAGATTCAACCTGATGAAATCTACAATCTGGCGGCACAGAGCCATGTGAAGGTGTCGTTCGACGTGCCTGAGTACACTGCCGAAACCGATGCTGTGGGCACCTTGCGACTCATCGAGGCGGTGCGCATTGCCGGCCGTGAGAAGCTGACACGCATCTACCAGGCCAGCACAAGCGAGCTCTATGGCAAGGTGCAGGAGGTGCCTCAATGCGAGACCACACCGTTCTATCCCCGCAGCCCATACGGTTGCGCCAAGCTGTACTCGTTCTGGATCATGAAGAACTACCGCGAGAGCTACGGCATGTTCTGCGCTAACGGCATCTTGTTTAACCACGAGAGTGAGCGCCGCGGTGAAACCTTCGTGACACGCAAAATCACCTTTGCCGCAGCTCGCATTGCCAATGGCCTCCAGGATAAACTTTACCTGGGCAACCTCAATGCCCTGCGTGACTGGGGCTATGCTCGCGACTATGTGGAGTGCATGTGGCTCATTCTGCAGCAACCCGAGCCTGATGACTTTGTCATTGCCACGGGCGAGTGCCACTCAGTGAGGGAATTCTGTTCCTTGGCATTCCACCATGTCGGTATCGAGCTTGAATGGCAGGGTGAGGGCATTGAAGAGAAGGGTATTGATAAAGCAACAGGCAAGGTGCTTGTCGAGGTGGATCCGAAGTACTTCCGTCCTGCCGAAGTGGACCAATTGTTGGGAGACCCCACCAAGGCGAAGAATCTTCTTGGCTGGAATCCGCACAAGACCTCCTTTGAGGACCTCGTCCGCATCATGGTCGAGCACGACCTGCAGCACATCAAGAAAATCTACCACCTCACTTGATCCCATAAAGCCCCATAACACCCTATCAAACCCTATCAAGAATAGCATGGAAAAAGATTCCAAAATATATGTAGCAGGCCACTGTGGACTCGTCGGCAGCGCCATCTGGAACAGCCTGACGCGTAAGGGATATACCAACCTCATCGGTCGCACCCATCAGGAACTGGACCTGATGGATGCTGTGGCTGTGCGTCGCTTTTTTGATGAAGAACAACCCGAGTACGTCGTGTTGGCTGCAGCCCATGTGGGCGGCATCATGGCCAACCTGAAGTACCGTGCCGATTTCATCTACCAGAACCTCGCTATCCAGCAGAACGTCATCGGCGAGAGCTGGCGCCATGGCGTGAAGAAACTGCTCTTTCTGGGCAGCACCTGTATCTATCCGCGTGAGGCACCGCAGCCGATAGGGGAGAATGCACTGCTCACGTCGCCGCTGGAATATACCAACGAGCCATACGCTATCGCCAAGATTGCCGGCATGAAGATGTGCGAGAGCTTCAACTTGCAGTATGGCACAAATTTCATCGCTGTGATGCCCACCAACCTATACGGTCCTCGTGACAATTTCAACCTTGAAACCAGCCACGTCATGCCAGCCATGATCAGAAAAATGCACCTGGCAAAATTGCTGAATGAAGGTGACATGGCGGGCATACGCACCGATTTGGGCCGCCGCCCTGTCGAAGGTATTGACGGCAGCGCCACAGATGAGCAAATTGTTACATTGCTTGAAAAATATGGTATCCTCAAGGACCGCTTGCGCTTGTGGGGCACTGGCGCCCCCATCCGTGAATTCCTGTGGAGCGAGGACATGGCCGATGCAAGCGTCTATTGCTTGGAACACATTGACTTCAAGGACGTTCGTGGCGAGAGCGAGGAAGTGCGAAACTGCCACATCAACATCGGCAGCGGCAAGGAAGTAACTATTCGCCAGCTGGCTGAACTCGTCAAGGCTACCGTAGGCTACTGCGGCACCATCGATTGGGACAGCACCAAGCCCGACGGCACCCTGCGCAAACTCACCGACGTGAGCAAACTTCACGCCCTCGGCTGGCACCATACCATGGAACTTGAGGACGGCATTCCCGCCCTCTATCGCTGGTACCTCAAGAATTAAAAGTGATTTAAGAAAAAGATAAAATGACAGTTGCAATCCTATTAAGGTTGCAATTGTTATTTTATTTGTGTATATTTGCACCGATAATAATAAATTGAAAATAATATGGAAATCAAAGCAATTAAAGCTATCCGCATGTTTGATGGCGGTTTTATGAATCAAGGGTTTGCTTTTGGCGGTGAGGAAGGTAAGGATAAGTTTGATGAACAGATCATCTATCGCAGCAGTCTGCAGAACTTCCTTTTGGAGACCGATGAGGGCATTATTCTCATTGACACGGGATTCAAGAGCGATTTCAAGGCTCCGGCCAAGAAGCTTGGTGCCCCCCTCTATATGGGCGAGCTTGTCAATCACTACATGGATGCACTGGCAGCACTTGGCTACCAACCCGACCAGGTGACGAAAATCCTCATTACCCACAAGCATCCTGACCACAGCGATTGCATCGGGTGCTTCCCCAATGCCAAGGTCTATTTCGCGCCCGAAGATGCCGATGCTATGAAACTGAATGGCGAGAACATCGTTCGCGTCACTTACAAGGATGGACCTTACAAGAATTTCCCTGCTGTAGAGAAAATTGCCGAAGGTCTTTACCTTGTTGAGGCCAAGGGCCATACACTCGGTAACAGCATCGTCATTCTGGAGCATGAAGATCTGTATTACATGTTCCACGGTGACGTTACCTACTGTGACGCAGCATTAAAGGCTAACAAGTTGAGCATTGTGTTTGAGGATGCCAAGGCTGCACGTGAGACCCTCGACCGTGTGCGTGAATTTATCAAGGATAATCCTACAGTCTATCTTTCCACTCATTGCCCGGAGGGTTACGAGAACTTGGAGATGAAGCGCGTGATGAAACTTTAATCTTTAAATAAATCGTTGAGTTATGAATATCTTGATTTTACAAGGCTCACCGAGGGCCAAAGGAAACACAGCCTGGATGGCTGAGGAGTATCAGAACGCAGCCGAGGCAGCAGGACATAACGTGACGTTAGTGAACGTGTCGCACAAGAAGATTGCTGGTTGCCTGGCCTGCGAGTATTGCCATAGCAAGGGTAATGGCGCTTGCATCCAGCAGGATGATATGCAGGAACTTTATCCTCTGATGGCCGAGGCCGAGGTACTCGTTCTGGCCGCCCCCATTTACTATTTCACGCTCTGTGCCCAGATTCAGGCACCCATCCAGCGCATGTACTGCGTGAACGCTCCTGCCAAGGTGAAGAAGATGGCGTTGCTCGCTTCATCCTATTCGCCAGGCGTCTATGATGGCGCGATGGCCGAGTACCGCGACATCTGCAATTACTGGAAAGTCATGGATACTGGCATTGTCACTGCTATGGTTGATGAACAAAAGACCGATGCCACGAAACAGAAAATTGTAGAGTTGGTGAACAAGCTGTAGGATTAAGCCATCAGCTGACACTCTACTCATTCATACAGATTGATACTATACAATAATAAATAGTCATATCTATGAAAGTTCTATTGATCAACGGCAGTGCCCGCCGTGAGGGCAATACGTTCATTGCTCTGTCCGAAGTGGCGCGCCAACTCGAGAAACATGGCGTGGAAACCGAAATCGTGCAGCTTGGCAATAAACCAGTACGCGGTTGCATAGCCTGCGGCCAGTGTATGACTCGCGGCTTGGGACGTTGCGCGTTTGACGACGACATCTGCAATCGCATCGTGGAGAAACTTGACGAGATTGATGCGCTGGTAGTAGGCTCGCCCGTCTATTATGGACAGCCCAATGGTGCTCTGTTGGCCGTGATGCAGCGCTTGCTGTTTTCGGCTGGTAGTAAGTTGGAGAACAAGCCGGCTGCCAATATCGCCATTTGCCGTCGCGGTGGTGCCACGGCAGCGTTCCAGACGATGAACATGATGTTCCAGATGGTCAATATGCCGCTGGTTACCTCGCAATACTGGAACATTGCCTACGGTCGTGAAGCGGGAGAGGCAGCACAGGATGCCGAGGGAATGCAGACCATGCGCACGCTGGCCGACAATATGGCTTGGCTGCTCAAGAAGATCCATGCCGGTGGCAATCCCGATTATCCCGAACGAGAGGAGTGGCAGCCCATGCACTTTATCAGATAAGAATGAAAGATAATTAATATATAATCTACTATGAAAAAGATAATAGTTATTGACGGTGGGCCTCGCAAGACGATGAACACCGCACAGATGTTGCAACGCTTTGCCGAGGGCGCCAAGTCTGTCAGCGAGCAGATTGAAGTGATGACCGTTCGCTTGTACGAATTGGATTACAAGGGTTGCATGTCATGTATGGCCTGCAAGGTCAAGGGTAGGGCGTCCAATGTCTGCAAGTTCAAGGACGCGCTGACTCCCATCCTGGAAGAAATTGCCCAGGCCGATGGACTAGTGATGGGATCGCCCATCTATTTTGGTGACGTAACGGGCCAGATGCGTACGTTCCTGGAACGCTTGGCATTCCCATGGCTGTCCTATAACGACTACAGCATGACCGCCCCCAAGAAGATGCCCGTGGTGCTGATGGAGACCATGAACGGAACCCCTGAAAGGAACAACAGCCAGGGATATGGCTCGATGGAGTACTGCATAGCGGCAGCTCTTGGACAGCCCGAGCACCTCATAGCCTACAACACCTATCAGGTCAAGGACTACAGCCGCTTTGAATTGGCCGGTTTCTCCGAGGAGGCCAAGCGTCAATACCGCGACGAAAATTGGGAAAAGGACCTGCAGCAGGCCTTCGACTCTGGCCGCAGCATGGCCGAGAAAATTCTGGAATCAAGATAGAACGATAGAAGGCACAAATTGGGCTAAGTTCTATACGAATAAAACAATTGATGGAGTTATGAAGAGAGAGCTTTCGGGCGGTTGTGGCATCATGGCATTGGCTTTTTCGCTGCTTTGTATCATCGCCGGCATTGTAGCCGTGTTTGACATGCGCGCCGAGGGTGATGGGGGCGACGGGGCTTTAGGGCTGCTGGTGTTTGTCGCTATCCTCTCGCCGCTCATCTATTGGGGATATGTGATGCTGTACAAGTTCCTGCGCCCAGGTGAGCCGGTAAGATTCTCCAAGAGGATGGTACGATGTGGCGGTGCAGCTTTGCTGGCATTGGTCCTCTTTGCGATGTGGGCAGCGCTGACGAGCAAGAATCCTCCCAAGACTCCTGCCTCCATCACCGAGATTGCCCAAGAACCCAACGAGCCCAAAGACAGCGTGGTCATCACCGAGGTGATGGAAGGTGACCCCTACAAAGAACTGGACGAGCTCATCGGACTGGAATCGGTCAAGGAAGAGGTGCACACCATCGCCAATTTTGCCAAAATACAACAGCAGCGCAAAGCACAGGGCCTAAAGGTGCCCAAGATGTCATTCCACCTCGTGTTTACCGGCAGCCCCGGTACGGGCAAGACGACCGTAGCACGCATTGTGGCACGCATCTACAAGGACCTGGGAATCCTCAAGAGCGGGCACACCGTGGAGACCGATCGCTCGGGCCTCGTGGCTGAATATGTAGGACAAACCGCCACCAAGACCAACGCCGTGATCGACTCGGCGCTCAACGGCGTGCTGTTCATCGACGAGGCCTATGCCCTGGTGCCCGAAAATGCCGGTAATGACTACGGTCAGGAGGCTATCTCTACCCTGCTTAAGCGCATGGAGGACGACCGCGACAAGTTGGTGGTCATTATCGCTGGCTATCCTGACGAGATGAAACGCTTCATCGACTCCAACCCAGGCCTGCAGTCGCGCTTCACACGCTACATCAATTTTCCAGACTACACCGAGCAGGAACTGTTTGAAATCTTCAAGTTGTACCTGAACAAGAACCAGTACACCATCACCGACGATGCCGCCCAGCTGCTCAAGGACAACTTGGACAATGTCGTAGCCCACAAGACCAAGAATTTTGGCAATGCCCGCTATGTTCGCAACATCTTTGAACGAGCCGTCGAGCAGCAGGCCAATCGTCTGTCAGCCAAGCGTAGCATCAGTGACGACGAACTGTCCGTGCTGACCAAGGAAGATATCGAGAACGCTTTCAAGGCAAGGAAATAAAAAATGGCAAACAGCTATGACCAGATACTTCATCACATTCATCATGCTGATGACCATGCCATCACGTGCCCAAGAGATGACTAAAGCCGAGATGGCCAGCATCCGTGCTGCCTATAGCACCGCCAAAGAGAAGATAGAATTCAACAGCCATGCACAAGAGCAGAACGTCCCCCGCAGCGACATGGAAATTGTCAGCCATTACCTTATTCCAGGATGCGGTCCCACCGAGGAAATCATCCACTACTATTTCACGCTCGATGAGGACCCCGTGCTAGGAACACCCTATTACAAACTCTACTTCATCTCTACCAGCTACAACGTGGCGGCCCGCAAGTTCTATCAAGAGTTCCTTTTTAGTGAAGATGAGTCGCAACTGCTGTTCTTTTTCCAAAGAAATGACGCCCTAGACGGCGGCACCGACGAGACACGTTATTACTACGGCGAGCAAGGCGTCCACAAGTCCATCAACGGCACCGCCGAATTGGACGAAGTCTTTGCCGCCCGCAAAGCCGACGAACTGAAAACCGCCTTCACCCACCTCATGAACAGAGACTATTAATAAAGCCAAGTCTTTTTAATGATTTTTTAGTATTCCAAGCAATTCACCAATTAATTTTGGCACGGTATTTGTACATACCATATCGAACTCATAATTTTTGGAGAATTATGAAAACCCTTTATTCATCGGGGTTTCAAGAGATCTGTACATAAAAAGTGTACAAAGATTTTTCCACCACAAAGATAGGCCATTTCCCTGGTTCAACCAAGAGAATGACCTATTATTTTTTTGTTCCTACATAGTCTCTTTTGCCACAAAATCACAACATTTACGTGGCGGGATAATAGTCTGTCTCAAACATTTACACGTATTTGATGTTACAGTGTGAACGGAGATAGGTCAGAATGCTATTTTTGGTATTTGATCTGGAAGTAGTCGAGAATGGCTTTGAAGTTATCTTGGGCCGTGAGGCATGTGTCTCGCAAAAAGCCTTTGATGCGGGGCCATTCTCGAAGGCCTCGGTAGTAGAACATCTTCAGGTCCTCGGTGATGATGAAGGGAACGATGCCAGCCGACAAGCATTCCTTGAACATAATCAGACGCCCCACACGACCGTTACCGTCCTGGAATGGGTGGATTGCCTCGAAACGTTGATGAAAATCGATGATATCGTCAAGAGAGTGCTTCTTAATCAAGTTATATTCTTGCAACAAATCCCTCACTTGGCGGTGAACGTCGGACGGTGCCGCAGTCTCCATACCACCCACCTCATTGGGCAGTCGCTTATAGTCACCCACGGCAAACCAAGTTTTACGGGAATCGGACGTGCCGGACTTGAGCATAAGGTGCAACTGCTTAATGAACGATTCTGTCAATTTCGTTCCTGCCTGTTCAATGATACAGTCGAAACAGCGGAAGTGGTTAGCCGTCTCAATGATATCATCCACATTAACAGCGTCGTCAGTAATGCCGATGGTGTTAGTCTCGAAGATATACCTTGTCTGATCGTGGGTCAGGCGGCTACCCTCAATGTGGTTAGAGTTATAGGTGAGGTCAATCTGAACACGATGATAGATACCGCCCTTAATCCGTCCATCCATTTGCTCCTGGAGTGCGCTTAGTAAGGGTGATGTCTTTGAAGTCTTTTTCCGACCGGGCAAAACAGCATCGGCAGGAATATTCCACGACTTACCCACGAGATAGGCACCGTCAATCTTCCCGCTCGCACAGTAGTTACGGGCGGTGCGTTCCGAGACATTGAACTTCTCGGCAAACTGCTTCACTGATATATACTCCATCGTTCTATCGGCAAGAAAAATCCATTATTCCACTGCAAATATACCCATTTTTGCCGACATCGGCAAGAAAAATACGCAAAACTATCCAATTTGACCACTCGAGGCGGCAGCGGACAAGTTCATTTCTCCCTAAAGCCGCCATGAACACATTTCTTATGCTTCCATTGGTTGATAAGAGCAGATTTTTGTTAAAGAAT
This sequence comes from uncultured Prevotellaceae bacterium, assembly GCA_900318645.1. Classification (GTDB taxonomy): domain Bacteria; phylum Bacteroidota; class Bacteroidia; order Bacteroidales; family Muribaculaceae; genus Sodaliphilus. Next base: position 7,560 of record ONLH01000022.1, on the reverse strand, counting down.
GTTAATCTTTTTCTTATCCTGTGACCCATTTCTTTGAGCTTAATTTTTGAAATAATATACAAATAATATATACATAAGTTTTAAATAAGATTCAAATAAGCCAGGCCTAAAAATTGGCACTTTTTCTAATCATAAAGCACTATGCAAAAGATAGTTAACATCATTTTGTCAGCTCAAAAAATAGCTATAGTTTTGCAGCGCGTTCCGATAATCGGAGCATGATGATATTAATATTTATAAATTTTTACAGAAATGGAGAATATAATCTCAAAACACTTCGGCTTGTCCGAAAACGATGTAGAGGCTCAGGCCTTGAACGAGGAGGTAACTGCCAACGCAGCTACGAGTATAAACAATGTACCCGCGTGCGAGGGTGAAGTAGACGACCTGCATGAAGTTGGTGGCGCACCTGCAGATGGGGAACTGGATTCCAGCTCCAATCATGGGGAGCAAGAGCAGAAGCCACTGATGAAGGAGCGTGTGGTTCACACCTTGAAGAAGAAAACTTTGGGTAAGGTTTTCGTCATCAAGTCGAATCGCAGGGATCCTAGGCAGATCAAGGCCAAACAGAGGTCATGCCGTAAGCATGGTATGCTCGTAAGCGCCCTCTTCGCCGATGCGACTGCCGCCTTCGATGCCGGTTACGTACTTTTCAATCCCATCACGGGTGAAGAGGTCAAGAACCGTGAGGAGACCTTCGGCATGCTGGTGATCATGGAGGGCAACACCAGGTTCTGGGCATGGCTTGCCGAGGTAGAGCGCATTAAGGAGGAGAAGCGCAAGTCCAAGGGCAAGGGCGATGCCCAAAAAGAGAAGCCCTTCGAGTATACGTTCGCTTATCGCCACATCACCGATCCCAAGGTGTTCAAGGACCAGTATCGCCACATCAACATCGACAATGTGCCCACCAAGACCAAGGATTTCGCTCGCGACTTCCTGGACACCGAGAAGGCCAACAAGATTATCGCCGCCTACGCCGGCAAAATCGACCGTGGCCTCACCCCTAAGGCTGCAGGCTTTGCCACCAAGGGCAAGGAGGTGAAGAAAGCGGACGTTCAAGCCCTCCTGGCGGGTAAGTTGCCCGGTATCTTCAACGACGGTGACACCGAGGATATCGAGCTCTATCAGATGATCTTCGATGGCGTGTGTGAGGGGTTCGGCATCGAGAAGGACGCGCCCATCAAGAACAAGGTCCTCAAAGGTACCTTTATTTGGCACTGGACGGCCAAGAAGATCCACGAGGCAGACGAGGATAAGCGCATTGATGTCGCAGACAAGGTAATCAATATGTTTACCGGCATGTCTGCACAGGACAGCGAGCGCATCAACAACGCCGAGAAGACCGAGTCTCAAACCCGCGAGCAGGTCATCCACGGCATCCTCGACGAAATGTACAATCGCGACAAGTAATAACAAACTTTTGCTAAGCACGCCCCTCGTCGCGGGGAAGCCGTCTTGACGGCGAGGGGCTTTAAATATTGAAGTTACAGAAAAAGTTTAAAGTCTCCGCTTGCAGGGCAAGAAGTCATTGAAGACTATTCGCCTCACTGCACAGCTTAGATCTAATTCCACGGGGCAAGCTACCGGCCCTACCCTAACGGCAGCAAGCGATCCTTGACATCGTGGGTGTACCGATCACTAAAATCGGCTGGGTTTGGCGCTCCCCCTGTCGTAAAGCGAGCCCACCCAATCAACGGCGTTGGAATCAACCAATGTCACAATTTAGATACTATGACGAAGATCATATGTTTTCTCCGCGCCAGTCACGCCGGTGGCGTGGCTCGCGCAGGTGCAGTAGCAGCATCGACCGAACAGATGCTCACGACGAGTCAATTAGCCGAATTATTAACCAAAACAGAATTATGCCAATGACAAATACTTTAATTTCTTGGACTGAAATGTCCTGGAACCCTGTCACGGGCTGCTCTCATGCTGGTACGGATGAATGTGACAACTGCTATGCTCGCTCTATGGCCTCGCGCCTAGAGGGTATGGGCAATCCGCGCTACAGCAACGGTTTCAAGGTGACATGTCACCCCGAAGCCTTGAAAGAGCCGTTGGCTACGGATCCCAACAAGGAGTTCATGTGCTTCCTGCCTTCAATGGGAGACCTGTTCCACGATGACGTGCGTGAGTCGTTTATCGATCAGGTAATTGGGGTCGTCATGAGCACGCCCTGGATCACTTATCAGATCCTCACCAAGCGCAGCGCCCGTATGGCCAGCTACTTCAGCTCGCACCGTTGCCCAGCTAATGCTTGGCTTGGTGTAACATGTGGTTGCAAGAAGTCTCTCGTCAGAGTCGATGACTTGCGCGGCATTGCTGCTCCCGTCCGCTGGCTGAGCATTGAGCCTTGCCTTAGTGACCTGGCTAACGAGGGCTTGGACCTGACCGGCATTGATTGGATCATCGTCGGTGGGGAGAGCGGTCAGCGTGCGCGTCCCATGGAAGAATCGTGGGCGATGAACCTGAAGCAACTCGCCGACGCCAGCGGCACCTCATTCTTTTTCAAGCAATGGGGTACCTGGGGCGAGGACAACGTTCGTCGCAGCAAGGAGGCCAACGGCCACCTGCTCGGTGGTGTTGAGTATCACAACTACCCGACACCGCGTTTGATCTACTAATCCTTTATTATGCGTGGGCGGTTCACGCCGCCCATGCTTTATTAATTTACATTTTTTTGTTCCCGGGTGACCTGGGAACACCGCAACAGGAAAGTCCTGTTGTGACATTATTAAAAATTTAAGACATTAAATGTCATGAGATTCTTTAGAAATATTGGAAGAATCTTTAGCGGAGGCCTCGACGACATTATTCCGCCCGACGACGAGAAGTCATTCGACGAACTCGAGCAAGAAGACAACGACTACGTGAAGATTGGCGTCGGCCCAACTGACTATACCGGGTCGGTGTCAAATCTCGGCAAAGTCGTCCGCATCTGTATGACCGCTGGCGGTATTATCTTTGGCAGCGTCGCTGGCTATAGGGGCGTAAAAGGTCTGTTCAATTACATGAAAGACCGAAAGAAGGCCCAGGAAGAGATCAAGCGCATCAATGCCAGGAAAGAAGCTGACATTGCAAAGATTAACGCTCAGGCCGAGGCTAACATCCGTGTAGTTGAAGCTAAGGCGAAAGCCAAAGCTGAGGCGAAAGCGCAACAGGAAGCACGCCAATGCTCGCAGCAGTCATACGGTGACTCCTCGGACCCAGATGACAACGATTGGTGGTTGGATGAGTTCAACAGAAATCACCCTCTCCCGATTGACGCTCTGCCCGATGACTTTGCAACGGTGATTAGCGGGTCTGACCCTGACATTGCTCCCGCAATGTTCTTTCACCTATGTTCCATGTATGGTGCCTATTGTTTCTCGCGGGTGATAGCCAAGAAGAGAGATGATGAGATACGCCGCCCCAACCTCCAGGTCGTCATCGAAGCCATGCCGGGAATGGGAAAGAGTCTGTTCCGTAACGTGCATCAGATGTTATTCCGCCGCGTGATCGATGAGGACAAGCGGAAGTTGAATTCCCCAAAAGCCAAAGATAATGAGAAAAAACTCATTATCCAGACGGTAGGGATAGACATTTCAAGCGCTAGGCTCCAGCAAATCTTGGAGTCCAACCAAGGCGTGCATGTCTATATCTTCGACAGTGAAATTGCCACTGCCACAAACAAAGACCTCTCAGTCATTCTGCGTAAGGCTTTCGATAACGATGATGTGAGCCGCGGGCGAATGCATAAAGAGCAGAATGGATCTTGCGAAGCTGTGGCGAACATAACTCTCACTGGCGCTGATGAAAATGTTGAAACATTCATCAAGAATATAGCCACTGTCGCTGGTGGCGGCGCTTCCAGGGTTTGTTGGTGCGTGTTACCTCTCATGAGCGATAGCAATGACGCTCCCATCAGCCTTCATGAGGGCCCAGAACTTGAACTCATTAGAGACCATATCGATGAATATCGGCATAAGTACGTATTCACCACTGATGACGGAGAGGACACTGCCGTGGATTTGGTAGAGATCAAGGATTTTGACTATGTGATGTCAGAATTAAACCGATGGGAAATGAAGCAGGTTGAATTGTCCAGAGAGACCAATGACGAGGTCAGAAAACTGATCCGTTGGCGTATTTCCACCATTGCTATGCATATAGGAATTGTTATGCATATGATGATTCAACCTGATGGCGACACGGAGAAGATGGATCAGGTTATCCAGATGGTAATCTACGCCGCTGAATACTGCATGTCCCGTTATCTACTGAAGTTTGGAGCCGAGCACAATAAGATGGTACAAAACTTCAAGAGAAAAGAACGCGTCCCCCGAAAGCGATTACACCGACAAGGCGGTCAGGCTCCTTATAACCCGCCTACGGCCGAGGACGACAAGATGGAGCAACGCCGTGCCGATGTATTACTTCTTTGGGACAATGGGAATGGGCTCAATCAACATCAAATTGCCGGAAAGTTGGGACTTGAAGACACTCAGGTAGCGAGAATCCTGGTCAAAGAGGGTTTGAAACCCAAAAAGAAATAATTAAGCTGCTTGCTAGTGAAAGGAGGTTTATCGACCTCCTTTTTTTTGTACCTTTTTATGGTGAGTATTAGCAGCCTGGCGCTGGAGCCGTACTATCCGTTGGCTTTCGCCGTGCGGGTGTTCGCATTGCAATAGGACATCATCGCATCTGCTCCACCATTAGAGTGTCAATCCAGCCAAGGTAGTGCCCTCTGCGAGTCCGTTTCTAGTCGTTGCCGGTATACGTTGTCCGGTGCCGTGCGGCCGCTCACCCGTGAATGATGTTCCAAGCGCCTCCAGCATACCGACCACGTAGTTCGGGTTATATCGCATTGTTGGTTACCGCAAATAAATAGCATCTGCGCTTAACGCCGCTCCTAGCGGCATGACGGGCGAGGCGCATGAAAGTCATATCACCAAATTCCAGTTCTCTCAGCAACACAGGAGTGAAGAGAAGGTAATATCTAACACGTCTAACACGTTAGATTGTTAACAGTTTAAAATTCATATAGTTAACACCATCTAACACGTGTTATATAACAAGTCTAACAGCAAAAAAGTAATATAAAATCCCATTTTATAATATGTCCGTCTGAGATCGCCTAGCAGCCTTATATGCAAGAGAAACACATGCCCCCGAGATGACCGCTGGCAACATTGAGCACGCTGGCGGCATGGGGGCAAAGACAACATATAAAACCCGATGGTATGGGCTGGGAGGCGAAGAGTCGCCCAGCACCGCCATCACCAGGCGTTATCACCTGACGGGGAGACCGTGCCCTCAAGACGGCATAATCAAACCGACAGCGAGTCTGGAAAAGAAGTAACGAGGCTAACACCGAAGAGGTGTCGGTCTCGTCTTCTTTTTTTTTGTTTTTCAAAATTGTAATTGCTTTAAAATCAGGTAAAAGCAAATAAAACAGCCTCTGAAAAGTCAGCCGTTTTCAAAAAAAAATCTCGAAAATGGCTGATTTTTATGGTAAAAATGTGCTTTTATTTTTCTGGGATGAGGGTAAAATGGGTTATTCCAGAAAAATAAAACGATGTTTCGTGAGCTGTAAACCCATTCAGTGATAAAACCGCCAAATTGTCAACCCGGTTTAGGCGAACGATAAAATTAGTGTAAACCAACTTAGTTAATCGCTCTCAAATCTGTCAACATTTTCTAGGGATAGACACCCTCAAGGCAAGTGATTAAATGTATTTTGTTTTGGTGTGCCGAAATGTGGCATTGGAGCGAGTTATCTTTGCGGCAAAATGCCATTTGGTCATGAAAGAGAATATCTATTTAAGACGAATCAGGAGACGAGAAGGGGAATGGGATACGAGCAAATACCCATTCTCCATTCCAGTGATTAGAGACTTTGCTGAGTTTAGATTTGAGAAGTCGGTGACCTATATCGTTGGAGGCAACGGATCGGGAAAATCGACGTTGCTCGAAGCGATTGCTGTTTTGCTGCGTATCAATCCCGAAGGCGGCTCCCGTCATTTCAACTTCCATACCGAAGAGACCCATTCATCACTGTATGACGCACTGATCGCATCCCAAGCAAGCCTGAGATATAGTGATACGTATTTCTTCAGGGCCGAGAGTTACTACAATGTCATCACCGAAATCAATCGCCGTGGTCTAAACAAATACTATGACTATCTTAATTTCCACGAATTCTCACACGGTGAAGGATTCATGGCTCTGCTTGAACACAGGCTGACCGGTAAGGGCATTTACATCTTTGACGAGCCCGAGGCGGCGCTCTCCTTCCAAAACCAGTTGCTGTTCCTGCTATGGATCAAAGATGTCGTCAAGAAAGGAGCCCAAATCATCATCGCCACCCACTCACCCGTTATTCTTTCTTTTCCAAACGCATCCATCCACGAAATCAGGGACGGCCAATTAGTACCCACACAATATCGCGACTGTAGTGTCTATCGTGACCTTTATGGCTTCCTTCTCAACCGTGAAGGCTGCCTCCATGAACTCGGCCTCATTGAAAAAGACTAAAGGAGGCAAACCAATGTTTTAGGATTAGCCCTCAAAGCATCAGCAAGATCAAACACACATCGAAGGCCATGATGAGGATAAACGCTAGAACATAGACCACAAGATTCACTATAGCATAAGAGGTGTTCCATTCTTTTGCGATAGTCATGAGGTCTGAGTAGCAGTGGGTGAATATCTCGTTAATGGTGCCGGGATAGTAATGTTTGATAACAGCCCAATATCCAAAGACATTGAACAGGAAATAGATGATACAAGCGGCTATACATAACGGATTTGTAGTTGACACGGCTATTACGAGCATCACAAGAGCCATAACCACACATAACAACGGCCAAAGGTGGATGCAGATGTAAACGCTGGCTTTTTCATAATTCCAACCAAAGGGATGGCCTATTTGAGCGAGACAGCCACAGAGGAATTGAAATACCTTGTCCATAACGAAACTACCATTACTGAATAACGGGTACTACTGAAAACACCTTTTTGGCTTTCTTAGCGTTTACATCGATACAATTCTTCTCCAATCTTCCGACTGCATCCAAGGCTTCTGGTCCATATCGATGCAATAGATGAGACTACTATCGGCAGCTATTTTGTAGAGCCCGTTGCTATCTCTCAGGATACGGTATTCATCTGGGAAGGTCAGTTTCTTCTCCAGTTTTGTGATACATTTGTTGATCTTGGAAATTTTGGGGTTTCTTATGGTATAGTCCAAAATATTAGGCACATCATTACTATCACCGCCAAAACACCTGTAAATCTCACCATATTTCTTCATCAACTTCGCCATTCTCTCATCGTGTTTCTTCATTTGTGAGGCCGTGGCGGGTTGGTTAAGGTTCAGTCCACCGGTTATCGATTCGGCCAAGATTAAGATATATAAAGCCTTTTCAGAGCGGGTTACTTTCAATTCTTCGTTAATCTCGGGGAAACGGATCCTCTGGGTCATGGGGTCAATGAGGATGGTGCTCTTAGTGTTCTCCTTCATCAGACACAAATCCATTATCTGCTTGTAAACTCCGCTATAAATGAAGCGTTCAGAGT
>ONLH01000047.1 GCA_900318645.1 uncultured Prevotellaceae bacterium | reverse complement strand
TAATGCCACTCCAGCAGGCTATGCCGGCAACGATGACTGCGGACAGATGTCGGCGTGGTACATTTTCTCGGCATTAGGCTTCTATCCCTTCAATGCGGGCGCTGCCGAATATGTCATCGGCACTCCACTGTTCCAGCGTGCCACTCTGCACTTGGCTGGCGACAAGCAGTTTACCATCATCCGCAAGGGCGACAAGGGTATATACGTCAAGGAAATCCGCCTTAACGGCAAGCGGCTGCAGGGCTTCAAACTCAAGCATCAAGACATTATGGCGGGTGGAACGCTGGAATTTGTCATGAGTGAGAGGCGCCCCTAGGCCTTCGTAGTCCTTAGTTTTTATACTGTGGGGATGGATATGCCGTTGAGCTGACGGTAGAGGTTGAGGGCATACACATCGGTCATGGCGCTGATGTGGTCAAGCACAGCCTGCACCTGCTCAAAGAGCGTCGGGGCATGGACGTCATATTGCTGCGGGAATTTGTTCATCAGCAACTGGGAGTAGTTGCGCTCGGGGTGCATAACGGCCTCGATAAGTTTCTCGAGCAGCAGGTTGATGATGCGGTTACCGGCCAAGTCCACATCAAGGACATAGCTGGCCCGATAGAGCCTTTCTTGTGCCAAGGCACTACAAGCCTGATAGGCAGCTGCCGGCAACGGATCGATGCAATCGATGAGGCTGCTCTCGAAACGTCCCTCCATAATCTCGTCCTCATGCTGGGCAAAAGCGGCAGCACACTGCTCAACCAGCAGGCCGACGATGCAGGAACGCAGGTAGGCAATCTTCTCATTAGGGTCGGCAACACGTGCCATGTGTTCACGCAGGTGGGTCTGGCGGTCCTCGGTGAAAAAGCCCAGCAACAGGTCGATGGTCTCGTCGGTACTGATGATTTTGAGTTTGTGGCCATCCTCAATGTCCATAATCTGGTAGCAGATGTCGTCGGCCGCCTCGACAATATAAACCAACGGATGACGGCAGTAACGGTCTTCCTCCAGACGGATGAGGCCCAGTTCGTCGGCGATACGCACAAAGATGTCTTTCTCGGTGGTGAAAAAGCCAAACTTGCCCTTCTCGCCAGCATGCATCGATGAATAAGGATATTTTACTATCGCAGCCAGTGTCGAGTAAGTCATGGCAAAGCCGCCTGGGCGACGTCCCTTGAACTGATGGACGAGCGTGCGGAAAGAATTGGCGTTTCCCTCAAAATGGATGAGGTCGTTCCATTGCTCGACGGTGAACTTGTCCTTAAATTCCAAACCACGCCCTTCACTGAAGTAGGCACCGATCGTCTTCTCACCCGAGTGGCCAAATGGGGGGTTGCCCAAGTCATGTGCCAAACAGGCGGCAGCCACGATTTCGCCGGTGTCACGCAGTTTTTCGTACCACGGTTCATTCTTGTAACGCGGCATGAGGCGAATGGCTACCTCGCGAGCCATAGACTTGCCCACACTGGAAACTTCCAGGCTATGGGTCAAGCGATTGTGTACAAAGATGCTGTCGGGCAGCGGAAAAACCTGGGTCTTGTTCTGCAAGCGCCGGAAAGGCGACGAGAACACCAGGCGATCGTAGTCGCGCTCAAAGTCGCTACGGACTCCCCCACCCTTGTCATCGTGGTAGTGTTCGAGTCCAAGCCTTTTATCCGAGATCAATCGGTCCCAATTCATTCGTTGAGTGGTCATCTTCTTGATTTTTGCACAAAATTACGTTTTTCTGCCCAAATAGAATACAAAAACTCAAGAATACTGTCAAAATGCAGCAAATTTAGGCATTGTAAACATCATTCATGAGATTTGTTAAGAATCTCTTGCAGGCATCAAGAATTTTGACGAATTTTGCATACCAGTTGTGCATACGATGATTTGAATTTCATGCCATACCATCACTAAATCACAAAGAATCAGCAATATGCACAATCTTCAACAGTTATCAATCAACTTGTAAAGCCCACCTATGGGTTTGTTTTAATCATCATAGTAAAAATGGAAGTCATACAAAGTTTCACGATCGACCACACCCACCTGAAACCAGGCATCTACGTATCACGCGAAGATAAAGGTTTCACCACCTACGACCTGCGTATCACCGAACCGAATATGGAACCTGCTGTAGCTCCTGCCGCCATGCACAGTCTCGAGCATCTCATGGCCACATGGTTCCGCAACAGCGAGGCCAAGGATGACGTAGTCTATGTTGGTCCTATGGGCTGCCTTACCGGCATGTATGTCATCATGACGGGTAGTTATACTGTCGAGGACATGCGTCGCCTCACCATCGAGTGCCTCAAGTGGATTCTCACCCAGACAGAAGTACCCGCCACACGTCCCGAGGCCTGCGGCAACTATCTGCTTCATGACCTACCCATGTGCAAGTGGGAAGCTTCCCGCTATCTCGACCGTCTGCAACATGACTTCCACTGCGAGTACACCAAGCTGCAGATCACCCTCGACGACGGCAAGGTATTTGCTGACGCATAGACATCACAAAACAGATTCACAAATTGCGGCCTAAACAAATGTGGCTGTGTCACAAATTGTTCAACGTAAATGAATCGCGCTTCGCGCGAGAAATTAAACAAAATTATTAATAAAATTACACTAAATATTTATTATATTTAATATATATACAATTTGTTTAATTTCTCGGCCGTTAGGCCGATTAAAAATCAGAGGTGGACCATGACACAGCCACATCTGATTAATACCAAGCCATACCTTACTTCTCCAGCTGCTCGGCTACCCAGATGACCCACTCGTCGATGTTGTCGGTCAAGCGGGCAGGCAGCGGCAGGTCGATGCGCACGTCGGGGGCAATGCCGTTCTTGTCTATCGAGTTTTCAGGAAGACCGATAGTTCGAGACATGGGGACATACAACGAGAGTTGGCAATGTGGCAACACTATACTCGACAAATTAGCAAAATCAAGGGCACCAAGGGTGTTGTCCTTTCCATAAACGGTAGTTCTTGCACTACAGCATTTTACCAATCTCACAATAGATTCACCTGAACTCGCAACATGGTTGTCAATGATTAATGCTGCCTTGGCAACCGACCTATCTATTTTCTTACTTTTAATCAATCCATTTCCATACGAGACATATTCAGCCTCAGGATTATCAGCAGCGATTTTCAAAATATTAGAAAACCATCCGTTCCTCCTTAAGAAATCCATATTTTGAGGCGTGTTACGGAATTCAATTCCTGGAATTATGGCTTCGTGGTCATATAGAAGTTGAAAATATGGATCAAAAAAACCATCATTGCCTCCCGTGTTTCCCCGTAAATCAATAATCAGGTTTTTGCAATGAGATTTCTTATATTGTTTTATTGATTTCTTTATCCATTTCATGTCAGGATCACCACCACAAGAAGGGAAACGAACCAAAAAGGTTTTGTCAGTAACTTTTATGGCAACGGGCTTGGGCTCATACTCTTCCATTTGAGAAGCATAGGAAATCATGTGCCGTTGATGATAGGAATGCTGATTTAAACCATTATAGTGCACTGATAGAAAAAGGTGAAGATCATTAAACCAACCAGTATAGGCAGCGACTGCATCCCATCCCGGACGTTCACCTCGCTCCACCTCTCCACGTAGGCGGCTTTTGGTCACCTCATAATCTGACCTTGTGCTGTCTGTTACCCAGAATGAAAAACCTGAGTAGTTGGCCTCGACATACTTCACGGCGCAGTCATAGTCTTCAAGGTGCTGCTCGACGGTCAACTCAGGCGATTGAGCCATCGCCATCAAGCCCGTCAACAGGCACATAACAAAATACAGTATTCTTTTCATGAATGCTATTGATTGGTTTTTCTGCCACAAATTTATCTCCACAATCCATTCTCGCCAAGCAATTCCCATAAAAAATGACCGAGAACAGTAAAAAACACGAAAAAGTGTCAAAAGATTGGACAGTTGCAAAAATTGAGCCACCACATTTCAAGACACATTTATAGTCATTCCAGGAACATTCACATTTAAAAAAGGTTTCAAATGACGGTTGTAAACGATTTTGATGTATTTTTGCAGTTTGAACCAATCATTCAAATATGGAGAAGATTAATGTGAAGATCGTGAACCGTGGACCGCATGAGGTGCCGAAGTACGGGACAGCGCTGAGCGCGGGGATGGACCTGCGTGCATGGCTCGAGGAGCCGCTGACGCTGCAGCCGCTGGAGCGTGCGCTGGTGCACACGGGAATCTATATCGCTCTGCCCGAGGGCTATGAGTGCCAAATCCGCCCGCGCAGCGGCTTGGCCCTGAAACGCGGTCTGACGGTGCTGAACACGCCTGGCACGATTGATGCCGATTATCGTGGCGAGATTGGCGTCATTCTGGTGAACCTAAGCAATGAGCCGCAGACCATCGAGAACGGCGAACGCATTTGTCAGATGGTGGTTGCCCGCCACAGCACCGTGGAATGGACACTGGTCGATGACCTTGACGAGACGGAACGCGGTGCCGGCGGCTTCGGACACACGGGAACGAAGTAAATCAGGTTTTCAATCGCTTGAAAACCTGATGATTAGAGATTAATGATTAGTGATTAGTGAAGATATATCATCAATTTTAAAACGATGAGACGATATATAGCGATATTGACCATTGCGTTGGTGGGGCTGACAGCAATGGCGGGTAAGAAGGAGACGACCAACAATGTTGTTTCCCTTGCCGACCAACGCAAGGCGGAGTACATCTTTATGGAGGCACAGAAACAAAAGCAGAACGACAACTATGATGCCTTCTATGAACTACTCGCTCATGCCCACGAAATCGACCCGGGCAACACCGCCATCTCGTTCTACATGGGCATGTGCCTGATGAGGATGAACAACACGACCAAAGAGTTGAGCGAAAAAGGGCTGGCTCTGATGAAAGAGCACTTTGAGAAACAGCCCGAGGACCTGTATGAGACCACCTTCTACAGCGATGCCAACATGCACTTGGGACATCCTGATGAGGCCCTGCGCGCCATCAAACTGCTCAATGAGCGCAACCCTAACCGTATTGAACTACAGATGCGCTTAGCCGAGGCCTATTCCCGCTCGGGGGACTTTGCCCAGAGCAATGCCACCTATGATAGCATCGCCGCACTCTTTGGCAACGCTATCCAAATCACATCAAGCAAAATCGAGAACTACATGGCGATGAGCGACAGCACAGGAGCCCTCAAGGAGATGCACAGCCTGCTTGCCACAGCCCCCCAGAACGACTCCTACAACCTCGCCATGAGCGGATTGTTCCAGCACTACGGCATGAGCGACAGCGCGCTGTACTACCTTGACCGTGCCCAGGAATATGCCCCCGACAACGGTCTCATCTACCTGACCCGTGCCGAGTACTGCCAGCAGGCGGGTGACAGTGCGGGCTACGAGCATCAGATCTACAATGCTCTCACCGCCGAGCAACTAGACGTGGATACCAAGCTGGGTGTACTGCTGAGCTACATCCGCGAGAAACTCGCCAAGGAGGACACCACCCAGCGCATCAACAACTTGTTCACCGTGCTCATTCAGCAGCATCCCCACGAGGCAAAGATTCACCAACTCTACAGCGAATATTTCTATGCCAAAAAAGATATCAAAGGAGCCATCGAACAGCTGAGCTACAGCCTTGACGTGAATCCGACTGATGCTGACGGCTGGCGCAACATGGTCATTCTCAACATGATGGACGACAACTATGCCGAAGCCATCAAAGTCTCGGAAAAAGCACTGGAGTACAACCCCGACAATACAGACCTGTATGGCTACGTCGCGGGCTGCTACCACCAGATGAAGGAGTACCCCAAAGCCATTTCGCTGTACGAAAAAATCCTGACCATGACCGACTCCACCGATCTGGAACGTAATGCCGACATCATCACGGCAATGGGTGATATCTACAGCGAGTTGAAGGACTCGGTCAAGACCGTTGAATGCTATGAACGGGCATTGAAGATTGACCCCATCAACTCAGGCACCCTCAACAACTATGCCTACTACCTTGCCCAGCGTGGCGAGGATCTGGACCGTGCCGAGCGTATGGCGGCACTTGCCATCAAGGACGAGCCGGATAATGCCAACTTTATCGATACTTATGCATGGGTTTATTTCGCCAAGAAGGACTACACCAAGGCCCTGCTCTACATCAAGGACGCCGTCGAGAAAGACGAGGACAATCACCTGCTGGAACACTATGGCGACATCCTGTGGTTCAATGACGAGCGAGAGGCTGCGGTTGAACAGTGGACAAAAGCACTAGAAACAGACCCTGACAACGAATTATTGCAACGCAAAGTAAAAGACAAGACATATTATGAGAAATAACATCGCAATCGTCGCCTTGCTGACAGTCATGCTGACAGCCTGCGGCACTTTCAAGAAGGCAGCAACCCAGCCCGACACAACCACCACAACCCAGCCCACAAAACAGGACACACCCATAGACCGCTGTGATGCAGTCCTCGCTACGTTGGGTGACTGGCAATCGTTGCAGACTGGCGGCAACATCAAACTGAGTGCCGGCAGCAGTTTTTCATCGGCTATCCAAGTGCGAATGGTACGTGACGAGGCCATCTACATCTCGCTGCGTCCCATGCTCGGCATCGAGGTGGGCAAACTGGTCATCACTGCCGACAGCCTGTATGCCGTAGATAAGATACACAAGCGCTATATTGCCGAGAAGGTTTCCATCCTCACCTCGGGCATTCCCGTCACGGTGAGCGACGTGCAGGACATCTTCTTGGGTAGACCGTTCATTATCGGCAAAGGCACCCTCAGCGAGTCGTTGAAGCATCTTGTGACCGCCAGCGCCAACAGCCCGCTGACATTGACCGCCAATGAGTCATACAAGGGTCACGGCTACAGTTTCTCGTTTGACAAGAACAACCGTATCACTTCACTCGACATCGTGCCGGCGGGCAGTACCGCAGCCGCCTATCAAGTGAAATACAGCGACGTGCGCGGCACCAAGGCTGGCAACATTGCTCACGGTGTCAACGTTGCTGCTACCATCGAGAAAAAGAAAATGGCTTTCTCGCTCAGCTACAAAGACATCGACTGGAACGGCAAGGTCAAAATCGACAAGGGCATCCCTGGCGGCTACTCCCGCATGAGCGCTAAAGATCTCTTCTCGATGTTCAGCAATTGATACTGCACAAAATTGGAGCACTCCGAGAGCTCAGAAAATTCTAACCAGTTGCACCGCAAAAATGTGTGGTGCTACAATTTCGGGCGGTTTTCTGCGTTATGTTTATATAACAAAAAAAGCAGAAAATGAGATTTCATTCCCGCATATTATTGCTGATAACGTGCCTGCTATGTACCGCTATCGCGTTTTCGCAAGTCAAGATCACCGGTAAGGTCGTTGACAATTCCGGACAACCGATAGAATTTGCCACAGTGCGCCTGTTGGGCACAGCTGTGGGCACAAACACCGACACCAAGGGTGATTACGAGATGACAGTCCCCAAAGCCGACACGCTGATGGTGGAGTTTTCCTGCCTGGGCTACTCAACAGTGACACGCCAACTCATCAAACCCGAGGGAACGGTGACCATCAACCCGAAGCTCTATGAGAAGACGCTTGAGCTCGAAGGCGTGGAAATCACCGAGTACAAGAAGCAGACCACGGGCATGCAGGGCATCGATGTGGAGATGCTGAAACGCACGCCCGATGCCTCGGGCGGTAGCGTCGAGGCGGTGCTGACGACGATGGCTGGTGTGAGTTCAAAGAACGAGATGAGTTCGCAGTATATGGTGCGTGGCGGCTCCTATGACGAGAACAGCGTCTATATCAACGGCATCGAGGTCTATCGCCCGCAGCTCATCAGCTCGGGACAACAGGAGGGTATGAGTATCATCAACCCCGACATGGTACGCAAGGTAGATTTCTCCACTGGCGGTTTCAGCGCCGCCTATGGCGACCGCATGTCGTCGGTGCTGGACATCACCTATCGCGAGCCCGAGGCCTTTGAGGGCGCTTTTGCTGCCAGCATGCAAGGTGGTAGCTTGATGCTGGGCCACAGCACGCGCCACTACAGCCAGATGCACGGCGTGCGCTATAAGCGTAACTCCTCGCTCATGGGTTCGCTTGAAAGTAAGGGCGAATATGACCCGCAATACTTTGACTATCAAACGAGTCTTGTCTTCAAACCAATTGAAAAGCTACGCATCGCCCTGTTGGGTAACGTGAGCATCAACGACTATCGCTTCACTCCCAAGAATCGCGAAACCAGCTTCGGTACCAGTGAGGACGTGAAGCAATTCACTGTCTATTTCGACGGTTACGAGAAAGACAAGTTCCAGACCTATTTCGGTGCCGGTTCCGTCACCTATTTGTTCAACGACAAGGGGACCGACCTGACACTGCAGGCTTCGGGTTACCGTACCGACGAGCTTGTGGCCTATGACATCCACGGCGAATATTGGCTTGACCAGGCAGGACAGGAACTGGGCGTGGGCAAATATCACGAGCATGAGCGCACACGCTTGAAAATGAACGTGATGGACCTCACACTCAGGGGCAATGTCGGCATCAACCAAAACAGCATCTCCTACGGCATCTCGATGCGCAAGGAGGACATCTACGACCGCTCCCGCCAGTGGCAGTGGCGCGACAGTGCAGGCTATTCCCTCCCCCACATTCCTGACCAGGTCAACGTCATCTTCACCGAGTCGTCAAGCAACGACCTTAAAACCACCCGCATCGCTGGATGGTTGATGGACACTTGGCGTTTCACATCCGGGGTCGGCTACTGGTCGCTGAATGCAGGTATCAGGCTGTCTCATTGGAATTTCAATAAAGAGACCCTTGTGTCACCGCGTGTAAGCCTGGGATTTGTACCTGAGCGTAATGGTAACCTGTCGCTACGCCTCTCGGGTGGCGTCTATTACCAGGCGCCTTTCTACAAGGAATATCGCCAACAGCTATTGGATGAGCTGGGCAACCGCACCATCCTGCTGAACAAGGACATTAAATCGCAGCGAAGCATCCAAGTCATCCTGGGAAGTGACTACACCTTCCGTGCGCTGGACCGCCCCTTCAAGTTCACTGCCGAGGCCTACTACAAGAACCTGTCCAACCTCATCCCCTACGAGATTGATAACCTGAAGCTCGTGTACAGCGGCATCAATTCCTCCAAGGGTTATATTGCCGGCTTGGACATGAAGCTATTCGGCCAGTTTGTTGAAGGTACCGACTCATGGATCAGTTTCTCGCTGATGAAAACCCAGGAAGATCTCTACGGCGTGAAGGTGCCTCGTCCCACCGACCAGCGTTACAGCATCGCCATGTTCTTTACCGACTACTTCCCCAATATTCCGCGCTTGAAGTTCAGCCTCAAGGGCGTACTCAGCGACGGTCTGCCCACCACAGCACCCCACTTGACGCGTGCTGACTCCTATGTGCGCCAGCCCGCCTACAAGCGTGTTGACGTGGGTCTGAGCTATGAGCTCGTCGGTAAGGACAACCGTCCTCTCAGCGGCTTCCTGAGTCACTTCAAGGAAATCTGGCTTGGCCTGGACTGCTTCAACCTGATGGACATCTCCAACGTGAGCAGCTACTACTGGGTCACCGACGTCAACAACATCCAGTACGCCGTGCCCAACTACCTGACCCGACGCCAGCTCAACGTACGTCTCTCAGCCTCGTTCTAGTTTGTTCTAGTACCTATAGCTACTATAGTTATTATAGGTATTTTGAGGACTATAAGAGATGAAGTGAGATAAAAAATAAAAGCGAGAAGACGGGATTGAAAAGTTTTTATTAACTTTGCCCTTTGAGAATGAATCGATTTATTATCAACCAATAAAAAACAAAACCAAAATCATGGCAAAACCTTATGTAATCGGAATCGACATGGGCGGCACGAACACAGTGTTCGGTATCGTTGACGCTCGTGGCAATGTCATCGCCAGCAGTTCTATCAAGACTGGCAAGCACAGTGACTTCAATGACTATATCGACGAGCTGCACACCGAGCTGTCTCGCCTAATTAAGGACAATGAAGCTGAAGGCAAAATTAACGGCATCGGCATCGGTGCTCCCAACGGCAACTACTACACCGGTATGATTGACCAGGCTCCAAACCTGCCCTGGAAGATGCCCATTCCCCTGGCCGAGATGGTGACCGAGAAGTTTGGCATCCCCTGCCTGATCACCAATGACGCCAACGCTGCTGCCATCGGCGAAATGACCTATGGTGTGGCTCGCGGTATGAAAGATTTCATCATGATCACGTTGGGCACTGGTGTGGGCAGCGGTATCGTGGTGAACGGTCAGATGGTCTATGGCCATGACGGATTTGCCGGTGAGTTGGGTCATGTAATCGTGAAGAGAACTAATGGCCGCGTGTGCGGTTGTGGTCGCACGGGTTGTCTGGAGGCCTACTGCTCGGCAACTGGTGTGGCACGCACAGCACGCGAATTCCTGGAGCTGCGCGATGAACCGTCAAAGCTCCGTGAGTATGACATCGAGGCTATCACAAGCAAGGACGTATATGACTGCGCCATCGCCGGAGACAAGCTGGCCAAGGACATCTTTGAGTACACTGGTAATATCCTAGGCTCGGCTTTGGCTGATTTCACCAACTTCTCTAGTCCTGAGGCATTTGTGCTGTTTGGTGGCTTGACCAAGAGCGGTGACCTGATTATGAATCCCGTGAAGGAGGCCTATGACCGCAACGTGCTGGGCATCTACAAGGGCAAAGTAAAAATCCTCATCAGCGAACTCAAGGAGAGCGATGCAGCCGTGCTGGGTGCTAGTGCCCTGGGTTGGGAAGTTAAGGAATAAACGCTTAAAGTAGAGAATAATGAAGAAAATCGTTTATGCTCTGTTGCTTGCAGTGGTGTGCTGTGGCGTGTTCTCATGCAACGAGAAGCCCAAGAGTTACCGATTTGTGAAAGTGACCAACGACGGCAAGGAAGAGGTTGAAAACATCGAGGCGAAGAATGACACCGATGCGCTTAACCAGTACTTTGACCGCATGGAGAAAATCATCGTGGAGAATATCGGTAAAGAGACGCAACCCTTTGCGTCGATGTATGTCATCTCACCAAATGGCGACACGCTGAACACCAATAAGGAACTTATTGAGGCTATTTCAAAGAACCTGCCCACGATGGTGGAGCTGCCTGAAGAGGCCCCCAAGGTTGACACGTTGAAAGTGAAATAAATCAATAAGTTGCAATAGATTATTCTTGATTGAAATCAGATAATGATACAAGAAACCCCGCGCCAAGTATGGTGCGGGGTTTCTTGATGTATTGTAGAGTAGTAGTATTTACTCTTCGGTCTTGGGAGCCTCAGCGGCAGGAGCCTCGGCTGCGGGAGCAGCTTTCTTGCGGCTGCGACGAGTAGATTTCTTGGCAGCGGCCTTCTCCTGACCCTTAGCCTCGAGCATAGCCTCATTGAAGTCAACGAGCTCGATGAAGCAGGTCTTGGCGTTGTCACCCAGACGATTACCCAGCTTAAGGATGCGGGTATAGCCACCGGGACGATCGGCCACCTTAGCGGCAACGGTCGAGAACAACTCCTTGACAGCCTCCTTGTTCTGGAGGTGCTTAAACACGAGGCGACGCGAAGCGGTGGTATCCTCCTTGGTCTTGTTGATCAGGGGCTCGGCATACACACGCAGGGCTTTAGCCTTGGCGAGCGTAGTGATGATGCGCTTGTGCATGATGAGAGAGATGGTCATGTTGGCCAACATGGCATCACGGTGGGCGCTCTTGCGGCTCAGATGGTTGAATTTCTTATTGTGTCTCATTGTTTTTTACTCTTTTTCTAATTTGTATTTAGTGATATCCATGCCAAAGTGCAGATTGCGGGTGGCCAGGAGCTCTTCGAGCTCGCTGAGCGACTTCTTACCGAAGTTGCGGAACTTCAAGAGGTCGGTCTTGTTGAAGGCTACCAATTCTCCGAGCGTCTCCACTTCTGCCGACTTGAGGCAGTTGAGTGCGCGTACAGAGAGACCCATGTCAACCAGTTTGGTCTTGAGCATCTGCCTCATCTTGAGAACTTCCTCGTCAAACTCCTCGTTACCGTTGACCTCGGTGTTATCGAGGACGATCTCACGGTCGGTGAAGAGCTGGAAGTGCTGGATGAGGATCTCGGCTGCACCCTTGAGGGCCTCCTTGGGGTGAATGGAACCGTCGGTAGTGATCTCGAGAATGAGCTTCTCGTAGTCGGTCTTCTGCTCGACACGGAAGTTCTCGACGGTGGTCTTCACGTTGAGGATGGGCGTATAGATGGAGTCGATGGCGATTACATCGATGGGGTCGTTGGCATTCTTGTTTTCTTCAGAGTGCCTGTATCCCCTACCCTTGTTGATCGAGAGTTCAATCTGGAATCCGCAAGAGGGATCGATGTGGCAGATCTCGAGCTCGGGGTTCAGCACCTCGAAGGCGCTGAGGACCTTACCGATATCGCCAGCCTTAAAGACGCTTTGACCTGAAACCTTGACAACGGCCTTCTCGGTGTCGGTGTCCTCGACAATGCGTTTGAGGCGTACCTTCTTGAGATTGAGGATGATGTTGGTAACATCTTCCCTGACTCCCGGGATGGTAGCGAACTCATGCTGCACACCGTCGATGCGGATGCTGCAGATGGCAAAGCCTTCAAGTCCGGACAGGAGGATTCGGCGCAGTGCGTTACCGATGGTGACGCCGTAACCGGGCTCCAAAGGGCGGAACTCAAATTTGCCGAACGTGCTGTCGGCTTCCAACATTAAGACTTTGTCTGGTTTCTGGAATGCTAAAATAGCCATGGATAAGAAAATTTTACTGTTTAGAATACAACTCGACGATCAACTGCTCCTTGATGTTCTCGGGGATGTCTTCACGAACGGGCATGTGCAAGAGTTTGCCACCCTTTACACTCTCGTCCCATTCGATCCAGGGGTACTTGCTGTGGTTGAAGCCAGCGAGTGCATCTTGGATGACCTCGAGTGACTTGGACTTCTCACGAACAGCAACTACCTGACCCTCGCTGACGGAGTAGGAAGGAATGTTCACGACCTTGCCATCAACAGTGATGTGGCGGTGGAGTACGAGCTGACGTGCAGCAGCACGTGTGGGAGCGATACCGAGACGATAAACGATGTTATCGAGTCTGGCCTCGAGCAATTGCAGGAGGACTTCACCCGTAACGCCCTTCATGCGTGAAGCCTTGTTGAAGAGGTTGCGGAACTGACGCTCAAGGACACCATAGGTGTACTTAGCTTTCTGTTTTTCGCGAAGCTGTGTACCGTACTCCGACATTTTGCGGCGGCGGTTGGTACCGTGCTGGCCCGGGGGATAGTTCTTCTTCTCGAAGTACTTGTCTTCACCGAAGATGGGTTCACCCAATTTGCGGGCAATCTTAGTTTTAGGACCGGTGTATCTAGCCATAGTCATTGGAATCGCTTCAGTGCAGCCGCGATTGCAGAGAGGTCGTTAAAAAATGCAATCCATTCACTGATAGAGATTCGCGAAAAAGTTTGTTAATAAAAACAGTTGTTAAAACAGTGTTTTTGTGTTGAGGTAAGCGCCTAACTCTCTTAGACCCTTCTTCTCTTGGGAGGACGGCAGCCGTTGTGGGGCAGCGGCGTGACGTCGATGATCTCGGTAACGGCGATGCCTGCGCCATGGATGGTACGGATAGCGGACTCACGGCCGTTACCAGGACCCTTGACATAGGCCTTCACCTTGCGCAGACCGAGGTCGTAAGCGACCTTTGCGCAGTCCTCAGCAGCCATCTGTGCAGCGTAGGGAGTGTTCTTCTTAGAACCACGGAAACCCATTTTACCAGCAGATGACCATGAGATGACCTGTCCCTCACCGTTGGCGAGGCACACAATGATGTTGTTGAATGAAGAATGAACGTGCAATTGACCGATACCGTCAACGCGAACGACTCTCTTCTTAGCTGCGACTGTCTTTTTAGCCATAGTAATTCAATAATGTTATTTAGTAGCTTTCTTCTTGTTAGCAACAGTTTTCTTGCGACCCTTGCGCGTGCGGGCGTTGTTCTTGGTGCTCTGGCCACGCACGGGGAGACCGTTGCGGTGACGGATGCCGCGATAGCAACCGATGTCCATCAATCGCTTGATGTTCATCTGTACCTCACTGCGAAGGTCACCTTCCACTTTGTATTCGTTACCGATCACCTCACGAACGGCTGCTGCCTCGGCATCGGTCCAGTCCTTAACGCGGGTGTTCTCGTCTACACCGGCCTTCTTCAGGATGGTAGCGGCTGAGCTGCGCCCGATACCGAAGATGTAGGTCAAGGCGATGACGCCGCGCTTGTTTTGGGGAATATCAACCCCGACAATTCTTACTGCCATATGTTAATTCAAAATTTTTTGCAAAGTTAATACTTTTTTTTATCCCTGACGCTGTTTGAACTTGGGATTTTTTTTGTTTATCACATAGAGGCGCCCTTTGCGACGTACAATCTTGCAGTCTTCGTTGCGCTTTTTGATAGATGCTCTAACTTTCATAGTTGTATATTTGTTTTGTTATTTGTATCTGAATGAGATTCTTCCTTTGGTCAAATCGTAGGGGGACATCTCCACTCTCACCTTGTCACCGGGCAGGATCTTGATGTAGTGCATGCGCATCTTGCCGCTGATGTGTGCAGTGATCTGGTGTCCGTTCTCGAGTTCAACGCGGAACATAGCGTTGGAGAGAGCCTCAACGATTGTACCGTCTAATTCAATTGCAGTCTGTTTTGCCATAAAAATCTCGTTTTAACGTTATTGTTGTCTTTATCGGTGTTTCAATCAGATGAACCTGTCACCCAGGACCTCCTTGATTCCGTCAAAGGAGGAAAGGATGTCGGGCTTGCCATGATGGATGGCAATGGAGTGCTCAAAGTGGGCGCTGGGCTTGCGGTCGCGAGTACGGGTTGTCCAACCGTCGCGTTCGGTAATGATGTTCTTGCTACCCATGTTGATCATGGGCTCGATAGCGATCGTCATACCGTTGCGCAGCAGCGGTCCAGTTCCCCGTCGTCCGTAGTTGGGCACTTCGGGATCCTCGTGCAGCTTGTGTCCGACACCATGCCCGCACATCTCGCGCACGACACCGTAGTTGTGGTGTTCGCAGTATTGCTGGATGGCGTGTCCGATGTCACCGATACGGTTGCCGGGCACAGCGTGCTCGATGCCGATATACAGCGACTCCTTGGTGACGCGAAGCAGTTGCAGGGTTTCCTCAGCGACGTTGCCGACACAGAAGGTGTAGGTGCTGTCGCCGTTGAACCCCTCGGGGGTGACGGCACCGCAGTCACAGGACACGATGTCGCCATCCTCGAGCACGTAGTTCGACGGGATGCCATGCACCACGACCTCGTTGACCGAGGTGCAGAGCGTGGCGGGAAAGCCGTACAGTCCCTTAAAGCCGGGCGTGCAGCCTTGAGAACGGATATACTCTTCAGCGATTTGATCAAGACGCCTGGTAGTCACACCGGGAGCGACCCACTTGGCCACCTCGGCCAGTGTGCCTGCAACGACCAGATTGGCCTTGCGCAGCATCTCGATTTCTTCGTCTGTCTTGAGATATATCATAACTTGATTGAATTACCTTTTTAAAGACGCCAACGTTAATTAGCGGTTACGACCTTTAAGCTTACCAGACTTCATCAGACCATCATAGTGGTGCATCATGAGGTGGGTCTCGATCTGCTGGAGGGTGTCAAGAACGACACCGACGGTGATCAGCAGTGAAGTACCACCGAAGAACTGGGCGAACTGCTGGTTGATGCCAAAGTAGCGGGCAAATGCCGGCAGGATGGCAACGATACCCAGGAAGATAGAGCCCGGCAGGGTGATGCGCGACATGATCGAGTCAAGATACTCGGCAGTCTTCTTACCCGGCTTGATGCCAGGGATGAAGCCGCTGTTCTTCTTCATCTCCTCGGCCATATTGGTGGGACGCACGGTGATGGCGGTATAGAAGTAGGTGAAGGCGACAATCATGATGAAGTAAACCACATTATACAGGATACCGTTCATATCACCGAAGTTGCGGGAGATCCAGCCACCGATGCCACCGGCATCCTGACGTGCACCAAAACCTGCAAGGGTGATGGGGATGAACATAAGGGCCTGAGCGAAGATGATGGGCATCACGTTAGCGGCATTCACCTTCAAGGGGATGTACTGACGGGCACCGCCATACTGCTTGTTGCCCACAATGCGCTTGGCATACTGCACGGGGACCTTGCGGGTACCCTGGGTGAGCATGACTGCACCTGCGGTAACCATGAACAGGACGACAATTTCAACCAAGAACATCACGAGACCACCCTGAGCGGTGTTCAAGCGACTGGTGAACTCTTGGATGATGGCACCAGGGAAGCGAGCGAGGATACCCACCAGAATGATGATGGAGATACCGTTGCCGATACCCTTATCGGTCATCTTCTCACCGAGCCACATGATCATCATGGCGCCGGCAGTGAGCACGAGCGACAAGAAGATCAACATCGGCCAGTTACCCATAATGTCGGCGTGACCACCGGCAGCGTTAACCTGATACTGCAGGTTAGCCAGATAAGCGGGAGCCTGAGCCACGAGAATGAGTACAGTCAAGTAACGGGTGTACTGATTGAGCTTCATGCGTCCGCTCTCACCCTCTTTCTGCATCTTCTGGAAGCTGGGCATTACCATACCAGCCAGCTGGATAACGATCGACGCGGTGATGTAGGGCATGATACCCAATGCGAAGATGGAGGCCTGGCCGAATGCACCGCCAGAGAACATGTCGAGCAGCTGCATCAGACCACCACTAGTGAAGTTGCGCATTGCTTCAAGGTCACTCGGGCTGATACCGGGCAGTACCACATGGCATCCAAAGCGATAAATCACGATGAACAGGAATGTGGTGAAGAGGCGCTTGCGCAAGTCCTCAATCTTATAGATGTTCTTTAATGTTTCAAAAAGTTTCATCGTCGGGTTAGAGTTTTACGATTGAGCCACCGGCAGCGGTGATGATCTCCTCGGCCTTCTTGGAGAAGGCATGGGCTTCAACCTCAATCTTGTGGTTGAGCTGACCCTGGCCCAAAATTTTAACGAGTTGGTTCTTACGTACCATACCAGCCTGGAGCAGGTCGGCAACGGTGATTTTATCGAGGTTGTTCTTCTCAGCGATAGCCTCAAGCACAGCAACGTTGATGGCCTTGTACTCCACACGGTTGATGTTCTTGAAACCACCCTTGGGGACGCGACGCTGCAGAGGCATCTGGCCGCCTTCGAAGCCGACCTTCTCCTTGTAACCTGAGCGTGACTTTGCACCCTTGTGACCACGAGTCGATGTACCGCCCTTGCCCGAACCGGGACCGCGGCCAATGCGACGTTTCTTCTTATTTGAACCTACAGCGGGTTTTAAATCATGTAATTCCATAATGTTGTTTTCTTGTTTAGAAATGATAAGAATTAATCAACATTGGTGACTTCCACCAGATGACGTACTGCGTTGACCATACCGAGCACCTGAGGGGTAGCCTCGAGGGTAACGGTGTGGTTGAGTTTCCTCAGGCCGAGGGCGTCGAGGGTCCTCTTCTGACGAGCCGGACGGTTGATGCGGCTTTTCACTTGCTTAATCTGAATCTTAGCCATAACTTGTAAACAAAATTTTAACCGTTAAACACCTTGTCCACAGTAATGCCACGATAGTGAGCCACGGTAGCCGGGCTGCGCATCTCGTCGAGAGCCTTGAGGGTAGCCTTCACCAGGTTGTGAGGGTTACTTGAGCCCTTGGACTTGCAGATAACATCGGTAACGCCGACCGTCTCGAAGACGGCACGCATAGCACCACCAGCCTTCACACCGGTACCGGCGCTAGCGGGCTTCATGATGATGCGGCTGCCGCCGAACTTGGCGACTACCTCATGGGGAATGGTACCCTTGTGAACGGGGACCTTGATCAGGTTCTTCTTGGCCATCTCAGTACCCTTGGAGATTGCCGTGGTGACCTCGTTGGCCTTACCCAAGCCGTAGCCGATAACGCCATTACCGTCACCGACAACCACGATGGCTGCGAAGGTGAACGTGCGACCACCCTTAGTGACCTTGGTGGTGCGGTTGATGGCTACCAGACGCTCTTTGAGTTCGGCGTCGGCAGCGACCTTTACTCTATTATTTTTCTTCAGCATGATGTTGTTTCTTTAGAATTTAAGTCCGCCTTTGCGTGCGCCGTCGGCCAACGATTTAACTCTACCATGGAACAGGAAGCCATTGCGGTCAAACACAACGGTGTTGATGCCAGCCTCGAGGGCTTTCTTGGCAACGGCCTCGCCCACCTTAGCGGCGATTTCGCTCTTGTTGCCCTCGGTGATTCCCTTAGAGGAAGCTGAGCACAGCGTGTTACCAGCGACGTCGTCAATGACCTGGGCATAAATTTGCTTGTTGCTGCGGAAGACACACAGCCTGGGACGCTCCGGAGTGCCACTGATGCGGCCACGGATGCGAGCCTTGATCTTGTTTCTTCTATCGTTCTTGGATATCATATTGTTTCCTTTCTACTTAATTATTTGGCAGCTGCCGTTTTACCAGACTTGCGGCGAATAATCTCGCCAACGAACTTAACACCTTTACCCTTGTAAGGTTCGGGCTTGCGGAAGGAGCGGATCTTGGCACAGATTTGGCCAAGGAGCTGCTTGTCACACGACTCGAGGGTGATGAGCGGGTTCTTGTTACGCTCGGTCTTGGCTTCAACCTTCACCTCGGGCGGCATCTTCAAGTAGATGGCGTGTGAGTAACCGAGTGCGAGTTCCAGCACTTGTCCGTTGCTGGTTGCACGGTAACCGACGCCGACAATTTCCAATTCTTTCTTGAAACCCTCGCTCACGCCGACAACCATGTTGTGGATCAGCGCACGGTACAGGCCGTGCTGAGCGCGTGACTCACGCTCGTCGTTGGGGCGGGTCACCTTGATTTCGTTGTTCTCGATCTCGACCGTGATGTTGGGGTTGAGGGTCTGCTTGAGCTCGCCCTTGGGGCCCTTGACGGTGAGAATGTTGTCCTTTTGCTCAACAGTTACGCCAGCGGGGATGGCGATGTGCAATTTACCAATTCTTGACATAGCTTATCTCCTTTTATTAATATACGTAACACAATACTTCGCCACCGATCTTCTGGGCCTTGGCCTCCTTGTTGGTCATCACGCCCTTGGAAGTTGAGAGGATGGCAATACCTAAACCGTTGAGCACGCGCGGCATGTCCTTGTAGCCAGTGTACTGGCGCAGGCCGGGCCTGGAAACGCGTGTGAGGCACTTGATGGCGCTAACGTTGTCGACGTTGTCATACTTGAGCGCGATCTTGATGGTGCCACGGGGAGAGTTCTCTTCCTCGACGAACTTGTAGTTCAGGATGTAACCCTGGTCGAAGAGGATCTTGGTGATCTCCTTTTTGAGCTTGGAAGAAGGGATTTCAACGACACGGTGCTGTGCC
>ONLH01000048.1 GCA_900318645.1 uncultured Prevotellaceae bacterium | reverse complement strand
GCAAAACAAGAACTGGCGCATCTTCGCCGCTGACTATTGGATATTCACCCGCTCACGCTATTCCGGCTATAGCATGCCGACAAGCATTCTGCAAAGTACATACAAGACCTGGATTGACGACAATAAGTCAATGTTTGTCCTCGGTTTCAGTTACGACTTCTCTACAGGTAAGAATTACAAGATTAGTCGAAAACTACAGAACAAGGATTCCGATACAGGCAGTTTCTAATTTATATTTATACTTGTAATCTATTTATGTTGCATTATACTTCCACTATTGGTCTAAGAGTAAAGTGAAAAATCTAAATTTATATAACAATAAGACATTTGTCGACCAAAGGTTTAGGCGCTAATTATGAAACACCACCTTCAAAAGATTGTTTGTCGTGAGCGTGGCCATGCGGGCCAAAACGAGCGTAAGTACCTGTAAACGGAATACACAGAAATAGCTTCAATACTGAGTTCAGCCGAGGGTGATGTTACATCCTCGGCTGAGCGATTGATTACCCGTTGGGGTTATGGCGTTTCTTGGAATATTTGCAATTTCGAAAAAATGGTTGTATATTTGCACCATAATAATAGCATAAATCCATTAAAAGTAATGAACAACGCAGATTTTTGGGCATCAATCCGCTCTATCATAGCCGATGGCTTCACGCCCGATGGTCTGCAAATACTTGACCGTTATGCAGAGCAATTCATCAGCAACGCGTTGGTATATCAACGATTTTCACCGCAGGAACAGCATGGCTGCGCAACGGGAGGTGCAACAAATGTCATTGCATCCCTGCTCGCGGGAGCAGAAGTTGGCACAGATAGCGGCCATCAAGCGTCATTCAACGATTTCCAAAGCGAGCGCCAATGCGCAGCGCAGCAAGAAACAGTGATTGAGCAATGGGCCAAGGCCGTCGGCCTATGGACTGAAAGAGTAGAAGAAGTATTGTCACAAAGCCTTGGGGAACAGATTGCCGAAGGCGGTGAAGCTATCGTTTATGACCATGGCACCACACTCATCAAGTCTATAGGTCTTGATTACTTCATTCAGCCGGTTTTTGCCTTGGACCGGATCTCTCTCCACAACACCTATTTCCCCGAGACGCGTCTCTTTGTATTGGGTTTTGGACGTGACAAGCGAGGAGAATTCAAAATCATTGTTGAGCAACCATTCATCGATGGGCAACCAGTTAGCGACGAAGAAATCGCAACATATATGCGACAAATGGGATTTGAACTGAAGAACCCGCGAAACTGGACTTATGCCACTCCAGAAATATACTTGAGCGACATGCATGATGAGAATGTGATTCGCTCCAATCATTCCGATACCATCTTTGTCGTTGATTGTGATATCCGCATTAACACACCAGAACTCAGGCAAGGAGGGACAAGAATCCTGTTAACTAGAGTCAAATTCACATAATTGGCATTATATCTTTGTAGTAAGTCTCTGTAACATCCATTTGGGGGTTGCTATGCCTATTGATAATTTTGTAATGCCAAAACGGATACCGAATAAAAAAGTCAAAAAAACACCATGAAGGGTTTAGTAAATCGGTTTTCGCGTGTCTATATAGTGAATGGAGGACAAGACACGACATATCGAATCGTTGTTCAAGCAGCATTACCAAGCGATGTATCGCCTGGCATTCATGATGTTGCATGACGAGGAGGAGAGCAGGGATATCGTGCATGATGTCTTTGCCCGGTTGCTGGACGGCGACATCCGTTTCGACAGCGACAAGGTGGGAACATTCTTGTTATCATGTGTGCGTAACGGTTGCCTGAATGTGATGCGCTCTCATGACACCCGTGAGCGTGCCATGCGTGATTTCCCGATAGATGACGAGGACCCTAGTGAAAGCGAGGCGTTTGAAAGCGAGATCCAAGCGTTGCAGAATGGCATCAGCCGCCTCACTCCACCCATCTGTCGTGAAATCATCTTGCTCCACTACAGGTATGGATTGACGTTCAGGGAAATCGCTGCCCGGCTGCAAGTGAGCGAAACGACAATCTACAAACATCTTCGCAACGCGCTCAATCAATTACGTTTAACAATTAAAGACATGGGATGATGGAAAAGACCGATTTACTGTTCCACATGATGGACGATCCTGGACAATACACCGATGAGCAATGGCGGGAAATCCTTGCCGACAGTGAATGTGCATCGCTCTATGAGATGATGTGCAAAACGCGCAGTGCCCTTGACGCAGAGCAGGTCGATCGGCAATTCACGGCCGAAACGGTTGACCAGGAATGGGAACGCTTTGCCGCTTCCCATCATGCTCGCGATGTCAAGCCATTTGATTGGAGAAAAATCGCTGCCGCTATTGTCGTCCTGGCAGTCTTCGGGATTGCTGCCGCTGCCATTTATTCCCAATTTGCCCATACTCCCCAAACCGAAACGGTTGGAAACACCACACCAAAACTAAATCCGCAAGTGACCGATAGGACAGAGGACGCCATTGATGCCGTGGCGGACAACCCTCAGGCGCACCTGTATGATGACGTGCCGCTGGAGCAGATCATCAATGACCTGGCAGCACACTACAACGTCCAGCCCCAGTGGCATGGCGACGAGGTGCGTTCACTGCGGTTATACTATAAGTGGGAACCCGATTTCACCCTCGACAAGGTCGTTGAGATGCTCAACAATTTCGAGGCATTCAGCGTCAAGCTCGATGGTGATCAACTGGTGATTACCGGGAACGATGTGATAGCCAATCAATGATGAGACTGCGGGCATTGATATTATTCCTCATCGGTTGTGCTGTGGCCTTAGGCGTCGATGCACAACAGATTACCCATCGCTTCAATCGGGTCTCGATGAGCGAGGCGCTGAAGTATCTGCAAGGCCAAACCGACCGTTACCGCATCGTGTTCATCTTCAACGAACTCGAGGACTTCAGTGTCACAGCCGATGTGAGAGGCAAAAGCATCCCAGACGCCATCCGTCAACTCATCGGTTTCTACCCTATCGCAATGACTGTCAACGACAAGCACGAAATCTATGTGGAATGTACCCACAAGACCGACCGCCGTCTTATCGGTCGCCTCGTTGATGAGAAAGGAGGGCCGCTGGAGTATGCCAATATCATCGTGATGGATCCTCGGGATTCCACCCTGCTCACTCACGGCGTGAGCAATGCCAGCGGCATCTTTGTCATTCCTGTTGAGCGTGAGAAGGTCATAGCCCGTATCAGTCATGTGGGTTACAAGACAGTGTATAAGCCATGTAAGACGGTGAGAATCGGTACCATCAAGATGGAACCAGAGATTACCAGGCTCCAGGAAACCGTTGTCACTGCGCCCATCATGCAAGTGGCGCGCGACGGGACCAATTATACCATCTACAGCCTTGGCGGCACCATCATGGGTAACGCGGGTAATGCACTGGATCTGTTACGCTGGGCACCTGGTATCATGGTCGATGTGGGTGACGTTATCTCGGTCATCGGGCGCAGTTCAACCGAGGTGTATGTCAACAACCGACGAGTCACCAACAACGCAGAGCTCAGGGCTTTGAGTTCACAAGACATCAAGCGCATTGAGGTCATCCGCGATCCTGATGCCCAACATGCCTCCACGGCCAATGCGGTCATCAAGTTATACACCCATAGTTCCATCAAGAACCATCTGGGCGCCAGCCTTACCGACATCGTGGACTTCAAGCACAAGGTCTCAAACGCCACTACCTTGACGATTGACGGCAAGTATAACAAACTATCGGGCAACGTCTCGCTGGGTTATAGCCGCAACTATTCTCGCAGTTACAACATGCAATATACTCATGCCTATGGCAGTGGCCAGAAAAACGACACCACGAGCTATGCAGGCAGCGGAGACAACTACCTTGTGTTCGCTGGCATCAACTATGCCTTCTCCCCCAAGA
The DNA here is from genome assembly GCA_900318645.1 of uncultured Prevotellaceae bacterium. GTDB lineage: Bacteria > Bacteroidota > Bacteroidia > Bacteroidales > Muribaculaceae > Sodaliphilus. The sequence goes on along the minus strand of ONLH01000048.1, from coordinate 11,469 downwards.
GTGTCGTGGGTGTTCAATACAGTGGCGATTTCAGCAAGACAGGTATTGACCTGCACTCGTCACGCGAGTACAACCATGGTTTTGTCACTGAGCAGACCGACAAACAGTGTGACATGGCCTTGAGATCAGACCACCAGAGCATTTCGGCCAGCTACTCGTGGCAACGCACCGACGATTCCCGACTGCTGCTTATCTACGACCGTGCCTATTCTTGGCAGACCAATCGTCAGGACATCCACAGTCCAGGCCAAGACCCCCAAACGATAGACTATTTCAACGACTATGAGATTAGCACAGCCACGGCAAAATATGACTTTGTCACCCGTGGTTGGGAACACAAGACGGGACTGGAATGGGGCCACGCCAATAATGCCAGCGAAGTAGAGAAAGCGGGCGATAAGCAGCGAAGCAACCGCAACAACTATTGGGCCTCGGCTTATTATGCGCTGAGCAAGCAGTGGAATCGCTGGCGCTTGAATCTGGGGTTGCGATACGAGTATGACTACACCAAAACGCTTCAGGACGTCGTTATCCGTTATGAGAAAACATATCATGACCTGTTGCCGAGCCTTAAGATGGGCTATCGGGTGAACGACGACCTTGACCTCACGGCCAGCTATCGCCGCACGCTCGTGCGTCCGTCCTACAACCAGCTGCGCACCACATTTTACTTTAACGTGTTGCCGTATAACAGCCTGGGTTATTCCTTCTTGTCAAACTCTGATTTCATGACGGGTCATTCCTCGCAAGAGAATTTACCGAGCAACAACCTGTCGCCCAATATCATCTATCTGGGCGCCGATGACATCGCCACGGGCAATCCCGAGTTGCGCCCCACGGCGACCGACCGCTTTGCCCTGACGGCACAGTATCGCCATTTTGCTGCTCAGTTGTCCTACAGCCGTGTGGACAATGCCATCCAGACCGTACATCAGTTGTTGAGCTCAGGAGCCTTGCTCCAGAGCCCCATCAACATCGGTCGCATTCATGCCCTGAGCCTTGATCTGGATTATTCCTATAGCAACAGATATTTCAATGTCTTCTTGCTGGCTTCGGGCACATGGCCACGCATTCCTGTGCCATCTTTGGGCAAGAAAGAAATCGAGAGCAGGCCGTTTGCCGTGCTGCATGGCAACCTACAGTATAACCTCTCGCAACATGTGATGCTGGGGTGTGACCTGCTGTATTCCACGCCCTGGACCTCGGGCTGCAGCACACGCTGCAATTCAAGGCTGGGCTTGAACCTGAGTGTTATGGCACGCCTGCTCGGTGATAGGCTCACCCTGGGCGCTAACTTCAATGACGTGTTTAACCGTAGCATGAGCACCCGCAACGAGACTCAATACGGCAACGTGTTCAATAGCACCGACATCCACAACGACTCGCGCAGCGTCTCGCTCATGGTCAGGTGGACGTTCAACACCATCAACAACCCGTTCAAGCGCCGCAGCGGCAATGATGCCACCCTGCAACGCACCCAAGAAACAGTCAACTAACCATGATAATTCACTTGCAAAATAATGAGGTAATCAGCAACTCCCCCTCTAAGGTTAGAGGGGGTAAGGGGGCGTTGATACTACATAAGGCTTACAACCAGGAGGCATCATACTCCTCCGTCGCTTCGCGCCACCTCCCCTATCTTAGTGGAGGAGTTAAGAGTAGACAACTCAAATATGTCAACTAACCAATTAAACAACAATAGAGATATGAAAACGAAAATGTTATTACTGGCAATGATGGCCTTGGTAGCTCTGACGGCCTGCACGACCGATGAGCCGGAAACACAGCAGCCCATGGATTATGACAACAATCAGGATTTGCCCATGTTCGAATACGACAGGACTAAAGATTTTGCCTTCTGGCCCACCCCCTCAATTGATGACAGCGGGCTGCAAGGCGGTGGCTATGACTTCGCATATTGGCAAGAGCACAAGGCCGAGGCAGAGAATGTTGAGGCCATGATGGCCATGTGCAACATCCCCAAAGATTTGTTGAAGGACATGTCAACCCGAAATTTGGCCATAACCTGCTCAAATTACCCGTATAATGCTACATTCTTGGCTTACAATGATGAGTACAAGGGCTTTCTGGGAACCATCGCATACTTCAACGGCTATGCCGAACTCATGAAACGCAAAGGTGGTCTGCAGACCACCCTGGATTTGTATGCTGAATTGGACGGCCGCGCACAGGACATCTCGTTCACACGTTTTCAGCCTTGGACATTCTTTGTCTGCTCTGCTGTGGATCACAAGGTGCTATCCAATGAGCAGGTAGCCCGATTAGCACAAGTGGTGACTTCAAAATTCAGCGATGGAACCGAAAGGACCAATCTCGCATTCACCTATCTGTTGGGCGGCTTCATCGCCTATCACTACGACACCACCCTGCCCGACGAACAACTCTATTTGCTCAAGATATTTATCCGTTCTTGTAGCCAGCTGCCCTCCATCGGAAAACCTGATGACCGCATCTCCACCATCATCGAGTCAAGCCTTAATCGCCTCACCGGGGAATAAAAATAATAAATTCAAAACAATTAAATAATCATTAAATCATGAAAACAACAAAAAAACTGATGAACCTGATGCTGGCTGTGTTGGCGATGTCTTTACTCACTGCTTGCAACAACGATGATGAGTATGAAAACAAGCAGAAATTCACTACAGCCATCAATAACCGAGCATGCAGGAATGGTGTGGTTGTGTTCTCACAAGGCACAGCTGAGGTAGAAATCAACTTTAATGGTAGCTTGGCAATGCATACCATCAAAATCACAAGCACCTACAAGGATATTGATGGGCAATCACACACGCTTACCACGCCCGAGTTGGAAATGCCCTCACCATATGGCTCTCCAATTGGTATCTATTCTTTCTCGACAACCAATGATTTGGGTGGCGGGGTAAGAAACCTAGAAGGTACCATCGACATTCAAACTGGCATGATGCGATACTCTTTTCAGCAAGATGATTACACCATGGTCTGCACCACCAATCTGCTGTTCAACAATGTCATCACAAACATCAGCGACGAGGCTGGCGCAACCTCTAATACAAATATGTCATCCTATTTGTTCATGCTGGACAGCAATGCCAAGACTTGTGTCATGCAGATCAGCAATTTTGTTCCAGGCGTCAATGGTGCTGTGCAAGCAGCAGTTGTCGAATACAAGGGTTTGAACGTGACAATTACTGATGATGGCTACCTCATCAAGTCTGACCTGGCCAAGGCCACTCAAGGCGGTTCTTTCGACCTCACTGACGTAGACGTGACTATCGATAGGGACTGCACCCATTTTTCCGGTTCATTTAGCACAAAAGTGAGTCGTCACGAGTTCAGTGGCAACCTCTTCCAGTAACCATCCTAATAACATTATATTTATCATGAAGAAAACGATTATCGCACTGATGTGCATGCTCATGGCCGCAGGAACGGCCATGGCGCAGAAGGCGTTCACATTCGGCCCAAAGGTAGGAATCGACTATACCCACTGGTGGGGCAAGAACATCAACGACGAGAGCGCTTTGAGCTACCAGGCAGGCTTGTTCATGGAATACCGCTTCAGTAATAAGTTCGCTATCGCCCCTGAGGTGGTTTTCGCTGCTCATAATCGCCCCAAGAGCGAATGGAAAGATTGGATCGACAAAGACCCGGCCATTGATGTCGTCACGACTTATCACACCAATTACATCAACATTCCTGTCATGTTCAAGTATTATGCGACTTCATCATTGAGCATTGACCTCGGCCCGCAATTCGGTTTTAAAGTCTATGACAGGTACACTGATAAGTGGGAAGAGGATGGCAAAAAGATGAAAGAAAAGCATAACATGTACCATAGAAATTTTGATTTTGGCCTCGGGCTTGGCGCGACCTACAATTTCAATGAAAAGGTCTTTGTTCAGCTCCGCTACACCCTGGGTTTAGTGCCGCTATATAAAGACGGTAACGCCCGGAACGGCAACGCTCAACTCTCCTTCGGCTACCGCTTCTAGTTGTGAGATGAGAAAACACCCATTTGGGTATTCGCATTGTGACATAACAATAGTATTTTTGCACTTGAAATAAAACATAGAATCATGAACACGATAAAGAAACTGATGGCCCTGCTGCTGGCAATGCTGGCACTGACGGGATGCAAGGAGAGCAAGGACGAGCCTACGCCTGACGGTAAAGTAGAAGGTGAAGTTTATGTGCTGGTTGGCTCCTATGATCGAGATTTCGTCTATAACCTGGATGGTGATGCCATCTACAGCAGCCCCGAGGGAAGCCACATTGCCTCGCTGCAAGCCGAGGGCGGCGACTGGTATGCCCTGGTCAAGTATAACAACCAGTCCAATCAAATTCTAAAGAATGGCAAATACGTCATGTCTACCACGCAAGAAATCACGGAGTTTGGCGTCGGCAATGGCAAGATTTTCACCTTGCAGCGCGTAAAGCTTGGCGATGATACCTACCAGTGGGGTTTCGGGGAGGACAACAAGCCCCTTTATCAGTTATCTGAGAATAAGTTTTATTCTTACAGCAACCTGATGGTCTATAGCAAAGGACCTACGGGCCAGAGTTACTACTTCTTTTTAGAATTCAACGAGGAAAATGGTTCCAGAATGCTTAGTAAATACTATAATTATGAGACCACAACAATAGACCCAATAGATTTGGTCTATGGCTATGTCACGTCTTGTGACTTTACACCAGGCGGATTCATCTACTGCTACGAGGACTGGGATACCAACAAGAACATTTACTCATGGAATGACGAGAAGCTCGAACTCGGTTTCATTCCCACTCAAGTGCGCGTGTTTGACCGCAAGCCCTACGTTCTGGGCAGCAAGGCCACCAAGCAGACGGGGAGTGGTGCCACCCGTGAGCCTGTCGTGGTGATTGACGGCGAGGAGACGATACTCAGGACCGATTTCCTGCCTAGAGACTTGGTAGACGGTGTGAGAATGCTACAGCACGGCAATGATGTCTACATCCTGGCCACAGGAAACGGTTGCTCTTGCATCTTCAAGAACCTCAAGCCCATTGAAGTCCAAGCAATGATTCCAAATCCCGGGCATCTTACTGACATGATTTCTCTTGCCCACTGCGTTTACAAGGACTTTGTCGTTGTAGATCGTCCAAAAGAATAACACTGAATTATCAACCAAAACGAGATATTACATGAATACGACAAAGAAACTGATGGCACTGTTGCTGGTGATGCTGGCACTGACGGCCTGTAAAGATGACGGTGAAGTAGTTTATATGCTTCCCGAGAAAAAGCCCATCATGTTGAGCGCTGAACAAAAGCAAATGCGTGACAACAACAATGAGTTTGCATGGCGGTTGTTCCAGACCATGCAGGAGCAACAAGGCGAGGTCAGCACTGTGCTTTCACCCATCAGCGTAACCTATGTGCTGGGAATGCTTAACGCTGGTGCAGCAGGGACAACACGCGACGAAATCACCGCAACCCTGGGATTCGGCTCAGACCCGACGGCGGTAAATGAATACTGCAAAACAATGATTGAAGGGGCGCCTAACGTCGATCCGGCTGCTACCGTGAAAATCGCCAACTGCATCAACGTCAATTCTGCTATGGGATTAAGCCTGCTCAAACAGTATGTCAACGACATGGAGAACTATTATAGCGCCCAAATCGAAGCCCTGGACTTCACCAAGAGCAGTACCTTGGAGAAAATCAATAAGTGGTGCTCAAAGAACACAGACGGGATGATTCCCAGTATCCTCGATGAGTTGAATCCCGATGCTGCCATGTGTCTATTGAACGCCATCTATTTCAATGCTGACTGGAAAGAGAAATTTGACAAAAACGACACCCGTAACTCGAGTTTCACCTTGCCTGACGGATCTATCGTGACGCGTGAACTCATGCACCGCAAGGCCATTGCACAGGGCTGCGAGAGCGAGTTGTGCTCCATGCTGCGCATACCCTTTGGCAGCGGCGGCTACAGCATGTATGTCATGCTGCCTGCCGAGGGAAAGACCACGGGCGACCTCATCCGCGAGATGAGCCAGCAGGAATTGACCGACCATCTGGATGCCATCGACATGACGCCCCAAGAGGTGGATATTCTCATGCCTCGGTTTGAAATCGTGAGCGACATCGACCTGATAGATGTCCTCGAACCCATGGGCATCAAATCAGCGTTCACCACCAGCGCCGACTTCTCAAACATGTCTGACACGAGGCTGTTTGTATCCATGATGAAGCAGAAGGCCAAGATTGAAGTTGACGAGGACGGAGCCAAAGCCTCGGCAGTGACCATTGCGATGGCTGGAGAAACATCCCCTGGACCACATCAATATGAAAAAGCCGAGTTCCATGCTACCCGCCCCTTCCTGTATTTCATACTCGAGGAGAGCACCCGCAGCATCTTCTTCATCGGCACCTACTGTGGCAACTGATTCTAAACCATTTTTTATTACAGTTTACTTGGCTTGCATAAGCCATATGAGTGGGAGGGATTAGTCCTTCCACTTGTTTTTTGAATTATCAAACGGTTTTACTGAGAACCAGCAAATTAGTGGTTTTCTCTTCATGATCCATGAATTGTTTTTTGACAGCTCAGTTTCTATCATACATTAAAAAAGAAAAATATTGGATTTTTTGGGCCATTGTGAATAAAAAGCAGTACCTTTGCAGGATATTTGGAAATCAACTTATTAACTGACTATACTATAGACAAATGGCAAAAAAACTGACCGAGAGAGTGACTTGGGTTGGAAAAGTGGACTGGGAATTGAAGACCTTCCATGGCGACGAATTGTCCACCCACCGCGGCTCAAGTTACAACTCCTACCTGATCCGTGACAAGAAGAATGTGCTGATTGACACCTCGTGGTTGCCCTACAGCCGAGAGTTCGTTGCCAACCTCAAGAAGGAGATCAACCTTAACGAGATTGACTATATCGTGATGTGCCACAACGAGATAGACCATAGCGGCGCTCTCGTTGACCTCATGCGCGAGATTCCTGACACACCGATCTATTGCACTGCTAAGGGCGAGGCCATCATCCGTGGTCACTATCACATGGATTGGAACTTTGTCAACGTCAAGACCGGCGACAAGTTGGAATTGGGCGATACCACACTGACCTTTATCGAGGCTACCATGCTTCACTGGCCCGACACCATGTTCTGCTACCTGAGCGGTGAGGAAATCCTGTTCAGCAACGACGGTTTCGGCCAGCACTATGCTACCGAGTCGCTCTATGACGACCAGGTGTGCATGGCCGAGGTGCTGCAGGAGGCCGAGAAATACTATGCCAATATCATTGCTCCCTTCAGCCCGCTTTGCAATCGCAAGGTGAAGGAAGTCGTGGGCATGAACCTGCCCTTGAAGATGATCTGCCCGAGCCACGGTATCATCTGGCGCAATAATCCTGGCTTGATTATCAAGAAGTATCTGCAGTGGAGCGACAATTACCAGGAGGATCAGGTGACCATCGTCTATGACACCATGTGGCAAAGCACCCGCCTGATGGCTCAGGCTATCGCTGAGGGCATCCGCGAGCAGTCTCCCACGACTACGGTTAAGATCTATAATGCCGCGCTCAACGACAAGAATGACATCCTCACCGAGGTGTTCCATTCCCGTGCCGTTCTCGTGGGATCTCCCACCATCAACAACGGCTACAGCTATGCCATCGCAGGCATCCTCGAGATGTTGAAAGGCATGAAGCTGAAGAAGAAAAAAGGTGCCGCCTTCGGTAGTTTCGGCTGGAGCGGTGAGGCCGCCAAGCTCATCACCGAGCACCTCAAGGCTGCAGGCATCGAACCCGTGAACGACGGTATCCGCGCCCAGTGGGTTCCCGATCAAGATGCTCTGGAGCAGAGCCGCCAGTTTGGTAAAGACTTTGCTGCTGCACTATAGTTCCTATAGATACTATAGTCACTATAGATATGATGAAATGAATCTGAACTTAAACAATATCAACTAATTAACTAAAAACAAATGAACAAAGTCGTTAGTAAAGAGCAGTTTTCTGCTAACGTAACTAAGCTTGTCGTTGAGGCTCCCCTCATCGCCAAGTCACGCCGTGCGGGTCACTTTGTGATCGTCCGCTGCGGTGAAAAAGGCGAACGCATCCCCTTGACTATCGCCGACAGCGACCCCAAGGCCGGCACCATTACCCTGGTCATCCAGAGCGTTGGTGACAGTACGCGCAAGATTTGTGCCCTGGAGCCGGGTGAATCCCTGCATGACGTAGTAGGTCCTCTGGGCCAGGCTACGCACATCCAGAAGTATGGCACCGTCCTGTGTGCAGGCGGTGGTGTAGGTACCGCTCCCCTACTCCCCATCATCCGTGCGATGAAGGAGGCAGGTAACCGTGTGATCAGCGTGCTCGCAGGTCGTACCAAGGACCTCATCATCCTCGAGGATGAGGTGCGTGCAGCCAGTGATGAAGTGATCATCATGACCGATGACGGCAGCTACGGCAACAAGGGTGTTCTGCGTGACCATCGGTCCCGCCATCATGATGAAGTTCTGTGCCCTGTTGACCAAGAAGTATGAGGTGCCCACCGAGGCTTCGCTCAACGCTATCATGGTCGATGGTACCGGCATGTGCGGCGCTTGCCGCGTGACCGTGGGCGGCAAGACGCGCTTCGTGTGCGTTGAGGGTCCCGAGTTCAATGCCCATGAGATTGATTTTGACGAGTTGATGATGCGCCTGAAGGGTGCACAGTAATAATGCTCGCTTTGCTCGCAGTTTAGAGTTTAAAGTTTAGTGTTTAGAGAGGCTCCGCCTCCTACTGACTAAGGACTAAAACTTAATTAAAAAAGAATAATTAAAATGGAACAGAACAATATGGATTCTCGTAACGAACAGTGGCGCATTGACTTGCGTAACTCCAAGACTCCTAAGGAGCGCACCGCTATCCCCCGCGTGGAGATGCCGCAGCTCGACCCCAAGTACCGCATTACCTGCAATGAGGAGGTGAACCAGGGCATCAGTGCCGAGCAGGCCGTTGTTGAGGCCAGCCGCTGCCTGGACTGCGCTAACCCCCAGTGTGTAACCGGTTGCCCCGTTAACATCAATATACCCAAGTTCATCAAGAACATCGAGCGTGGCGAGTTCGGCGAGGCCGCCACTACCCTCAAGGAGACCAGCTCACTGCCCGCTGTGTGTGGCCGCGTATGCCCCCAGGAGAAGCAGTGTGAGTCTCGTTGCATCCACACCAAGATGAACCACCCCGCCGTGGCCATCGGTTATCTGGAGCGCTTCGCCGCCGACTGGCAGCGTGACAACCTGCCCCAGGAGGTGCCCGCTATGGCTCCTGCCAACGGTATCAAGGTCGCTGTTATCGGTAGCGGTCCTTCCGGACTGTCGTTTGCCGGTGATATGGCCAAGAAGGGCTTCAGCGTGACCGTCTTTGAGGCATTGCACGAGATCGGTGGCGTGTTGAAGTATGGTATTCCTGAATTCCGTCTGCCCAACCATATCGTGGACTACGAAATCGAGGGTCTGAGGAAGATGGGCGTTGAGTTCGTTAAGGACTGCCTCGTGGGCAAGACCATCAGCTATGAGGACCTGCACGAGATGGGCTTCAAGGGCGTGTTTGTCGGCAGTGGTGCCGGTTTCCCGCGCTTTATGAATATCCCCGGTGAGAACCTCAACGGTATCATGTCGAGCAACGAGTACCTTACCCGCATCAACCTGATGGAAGCCGGCCGCGGTGGTGATACCCCCGTGCTGCGTGGCAAGACCATCGCTGTGATCGGTGGCGGTAACACTGCTATGGACTCGACCCGTACCGCCCTGCGCATGGGTACCGAGCGCGTCATCCTCATCTATCGCCGCAGCGAGGAGGAGATGCCTGCCCGTCGTGAGGAGGTAGGTCACGCCAAGGAAGAAGGCGTCGAGTTCAAGACTCTGCACAACCCCATCGAGTACATCGGTGACGACAAGGGCCGCGTGGTTGCCATGCGTGTCCAGAAGATGGAACTCGGTGAGCCCGATGCTTCGGGTCGTCGCAGCCCTGTGCCCATCGAGGGTGCTATCGAGGAGATTCCCGTTGACTTGGTGATCGTGGCTGTAGGCGTTTCGCCCAACCAGCTCGTGCCCCGCTCGATTCCTGGCTTGGACATCAGCAAGCGCAACACCATCGTGGTCAACGAGGAGACCATGCAGTCGTCGGTTGGCGACCTCTATGCCGGTGGTGACATCGTGCGTGGCGGTGCTACCGTAATCCTCGCCATGGGTGACGGCCGCCGTGCCGCCCTCAACATGGCTCAGGCCCTGCTGGGTTAATCAAGTTGCAAGCAACTTGACGATTAGTGATGAGTGATTAGAGATTAGTGAGTTTACTAGCTCTAACAACATAACAAACAAACTTGGATAGCACTACTAGGTGCTGTCCAAGTTGTTTTTGTTGAGTTATTTGTCGGTTGTAGGGCCTCGCCTTGGCGTGGCCACGCTATTATAAATGGCCAGTAAGCAACAACTGAATAAGAGCTGTCACATCGTCAATATTTACTTTTCCGTTTCCGTCAATGTCTGCATTGGTCGTATTTATCCCTGAGGCAATGCTGTTAAGTATATAGTTGATCAGTGACGTCACATCATCGATGTTGACTTTGTCATTACCGTCAACATCACCAGGCATCGTCTCATCAACAATGTCAATCCCAACAATGTTATAGAAATTCTTCCACACATTAGCATTTTTATAAGCACTTACAGAGCCTTTGGGCACATAAAGCGTTGCATCATAATTGGAAAAACAATTGGTATTAGCCGTGGGAGGCGTTGACGCACAAGCAGTCACCTCATTCAGGTTAATGCATCCATTGAACAGATAGTCCTGAAGTGAAGCCAATTTTTTGCCAAGTTTGGCGAATAACCGTATCGTTGACCTGTATTATAGCTTAGACTCCTACCAATAAACACAGAACTCAATGGGCAGTCATGGAATAAGCCATACCCCAACATACTGGAGCCATTATTGTACCAGTTGTAGCCCAACGACAATGTCTGCTCTCCCTCCTCTATTGTCAACTCTTTTAATCCAATGCATCCATTAAAGACATAGTTGCCAATTGAAGTAACAGAGGGCTTGATGATAACATTAGCAAGTTTCGTGCAGTTTTGGAAAGCGTAAGCAGACACAGTTATCACATGATTCGGGATAGTGTAACCCAACAATGATGTGCAGCCCATGAATGCTCCTTCGCCTATCGTCTTGACCGAAGTCGGAAAGACAATAGACGACTCAGTCATTGCCGTACAACCGCAGAATGCGTACGAGTCGATACTAATGGGAGCGCATTGGCTATTGTATTCCAGTGTTTTAAAATTGGTGCAACCGTAGAAAAGATAAGGCTGTATAGAGGTGACAGGATTGCCAAAACGAGACTTCGTCAAAGTGCTGTTGTTGGCGAAGGGCGAATAACCGTATCGTTGACCTGTATTATAGCTTAGACTCCTACCAATAAACACAGAACTCAATGGGCA
>ONLH01000049.1 GCA_900318645.1 uncultured Prevotellaceae bacterium | reverse complement strand
CGTTTCAACTCTCTGACCACAAAGGTAATAACTAAACTTGAACTGATGAAGCCAGAAAGTTAAAAATGTTAATTCCCTTGGTGTGCAACATAGAAATAAGTACAACAAATACAAACCAGTCTATTCCCACCAATTGTAATTATTGTACTTATTGTTTTCTATTTATTATTTCTTTTTTACTGCATCGGCTCGACGGTGTAGCCACGGTTGCGCAGCAACTGCAGCAAGCCCTGGTCGCCAGGCAGGTGACCGGCACCGACGCATACCAATGCTGCACGCTCGGGCATCATCTTGTTGAGTTTCTCCGCCCAGTCACGGTTGCGGTCATAGATGAGAGCATTCATCGCCTCGGCATCATCGCCACCGAGTTCAGGATCAGTCATTACCTCTTCAATCTTGGTAAGGTCCTGAGCCATATAGGCTTCGACAAGCGCTGAGGATTGCACGACAAAGAGATCGTCCTTCTGGCATGCCTCCAGCAAGTCTTCGGCTTGTTCCTTCAACGGTGTGTTGAAGAGCAACGCCACCTGTTCTTCAATAGTTTCAAGGCCAATTGACGGACGCCCCATCTCATTGGCGCGGGTCTGTACCGCCATGTCAATCAACTCGCTCTCCTCTATATTGGGGAAATATTTCATAGCCTGGAGTGCCTGCATCTGCAAGCTGATGGCACTGGGTTTGAGCATATTCATCTGGCTGAGTTTTACACCCATGTTGCCGAAGTACTTGTCAAAGACCTTCTCAACAACGGCATATTCCTCGGGTGTGAACAACATGTCCAATGTGCTGTCGGCAGGAGCCACCATGGCCATGCCCATCTTCATCTGGGTTTCCTGGCTTGTCATTTCCTCCTTGTCTATCTCACCCACGACAACATCACATCCCTCCAGGGCCTGGTTCATGCCCGGGATTTTTTCCATCATCGTTGCCGGCGCAAAATGATAAGTTCCCATGATATAGCTGGGGCGAGCCAGCCCGTTACCACTCACTTTCCACAAGAGCTGTGCCTGTGACGCCAACGCGAGCATCATTACGGCAAGAAATAAAGAGAATCTTTTCATAATCATTGTTATTAAATTTGGTTTCCTGTTCACAAAAATACAATACTGACAGAAAACAGAACAAGAAATAAAAGTGAAAAATGCGTTTATAAGGTCAAAAAGCTGTTTTTCGTCAAATAATTAGACGTTTTTTCTGTCAAAATCCCCCATTATGATGATGAAAATAGACCAATATGACTAAATGTGGCGATTGTACATACTTGGCGACAGCAGTAATTTTGCAACGTGATAAAGTGAATTAGTTATTAGTTGATTCAATAAGTAAACAACAGATAAAATGCCGCACCGATGTGATATCGATGCGGCTTTTTAATTTCACCTTGAAAAGTGGGTTACTGACTCTTAGTTTTTGTCCTTGGGATCCAACCAGACAGGCTCCTCAACTTTGAGACGGTCACCACCGTTGGGGCCCTTGATGAGCATGTCGTAATACTCCTGAGTATAGCCAGCGAAGGTGGGAGACGAGGGTGTGCCGTGCTCATTGCGCTTGAACTTGCCGTTTTGCTCCTTCTTTATATTACCGTCGAGGTACTTGACGAACAAGTACTCACCCAGTTTCCTGTAACGGGCGGTTGCATCCTGGCCAGCGTTGACCGAATAGTTGGTCAGCAGGCGGACAGCAGCGGCGCGATCGGTGGTGAGCAGCGATGTGGCCTCAGCCTCGATAACCGACTGCTGCTTGGCAAAACCATCCTCGATAGCACCCTGCACCTTGCGGATGTCACCAATCATCTGTGAGTAGCGTGCATAAGCCTGGTTAGCCACCCAGTTGTTTACCCAGAAAGCGCAATCCCAGTCAAGCGTGTACATGTCGGCCTTGCCCTGACGATAGCTCTCGGGCACCTGGGTAATGCAGCAATACATGGGCACGAAAACTGAAGTGTTGGCATCATCGACGCCGAACCAGAAGCATCCACCCACCTCATCGGGCATCCATGAACGCATCTGAGCAGCAAATACCCAACCAGTCTGCTGGGTAGCGATGGCACGCTCCTGACTGTACTTCACACCATCAACCTCAAAGTCCATGGGACGCCAGCGATAAGGCACGCCATAGGCAGTCGTTGCACCGGGATCCACGGTCATGTCAAACGGAGTTCCCTCGAAGTGGTCACGCATCATATTCTGCATGTCACGAACGCTGACTTTGCGATCGGGCTTCACGTAAAGGGGCATAATGTCGGCATCAGCATTTGTCTTACCATAGATGAAAGGCAGATAGGCGTCCATACCCTTGTGGAAGCGGTTGAAATAGCTCCACACGCGGGCATCGCAACCACGCAGTGCACCAGCATCAAACTTCTGATAGACAGGAGCAAAGGCGAAGTCCTCATCCTTGCCGCTGTAGAGACCTTTCTTCTTGGCAAACGAGATAACGTCCTTGCTGTACATGACGTTCTTCTTATCCTTCATGTTGAACTTCCAGATGCGGGGATTGTTGGCATGGCCGGCGATGCAGTCATCGGGAATGCGGATGGCTACCCAAACAGCGCCGATTTCACCAGGACCCTTGCCAATCATGTCCATGATCCAGATCTCGTTGGGGTCACCAATCGAGAAGGATTCACCCTCGCTGGCATAACCGTACTGAGCTACCAGATCGGTCATCCACTTGATGGCCTCACGGGCAGTCTTGGAGCGCTGCAGGGCGATGTACATCAGGCTACCATAGTCGATGATTGAGTTACCCGTGGTATCCCACAACTCCTCGCGGCCACCCCAAGTACTCTCGGCGATGGTCACCTGGTGCTCATTCATGTTACCCACAACGGCGTAGGTGTGAGCGACTTCGGGAATGGAACCCAGCGGTTTGCCGCTATCCCAATCCACGATCTTGCGCATGGCACCCTTGGGGTGATCGGCAGCGGGCAAATATTGCAAATCACCGAAGAGCGTGTGGCTGTCGGCAGCATAAGTGATGATTGTCGAGCCATCAACACTGGCGTTCTTGCCCACCAGCAGATTGGTACAAGCTTCGGCAGCAGTCCACCCGGCAAAAGCCAGCAATGCAGCCGATAACAGTTTGATTGATAAGTGTTTCATTTTTCTTTTTTTGAATGATTATTATATAATATGTATTGTATGTTATGTTCAGTTGCCGACTGGGATGTCATATCCTGTCAAGCGATAGGCCACCTTGAAAGGCGTAGCCTGCTTGCGAGGCTGCGGCCCGGCATAATAGTAGAACAGCCGCTGCACGTCAAACGACTTGACACTCACCAGCTTGGTCTCTCCAGGCTTGAGGTTAACAGACACGTTGACAGTGCGTTGTGTGAGCATTTCGCCATTCATCGTTGTGTAGCGCAACAGGAGCCGAACAGCACTCATGCGGTGGCTCGTGTTGTTGGTGATGAAGAAAGACTCCTTGCTCTCGCTGGCACGCTTGCTGAATCCCTTGAGTGACACGGCATTGGGGTCAACCAGCGCAAGACTGTCGGGCAACAGGTCGTCGGTCAGTTCCAGAGTAATGACGGGCACTTCGGTCGAATGGAGGTTCTTGCGCGTGGTACGTATTCTCGCATCAGCATCTATCGCATTGATACACAACAGAATCAGCATCAACGAGACCAGGAGCGGAAGTGTTAAAATATTCTTTTTCTTCATCTTCATCACAAGTAACGCACGCGGTTAAACGGACTGCCATCTGTTCCCTGCTCAGGATAGATTTTTCGAAAACCAATGGGGAGATTCTCCCCTACACGCTCAGGTATGATGCTCACACCCTGAAACAAGGAGGGCAGAAACCGAGCAATGTTGACACGCACCTTGACCTTCCAGTGCGGAGGGTCAAAGGTAAATGTCGTGGCAGTAGAATTGAGCGTAGCCACACATTTCAACGGCTTGATCAGCGTCACACGATCGCGCTGGCTGTACAGCCATAGCTCATACTTGCTATCGACCGCGCTGGCTGCAATATAACCGATGACTGTGCCCGGCATCACATTGATATCGGGCGAGTCCAGTAAAATAATGCGGTAGCCGATGTTGTTTTGCCCCTTATATCGCTCAATCCCTAGAGTCATTTCCTCGTTGGGATAATACCAAATGCCCTCGAGTGGCTGCATGTCGGTTTCATCAAGCCTGACACGCATCGAGTCCACATCGAGACCCGCCAAAACGACTGACTTCTTGGGCACACCATTGTCTGCCGACACCGCAAGAGACAGCATCAAGGTAAGGAATGATATGAACGCCAATCGTTTCAGCATCGTCCGATTAATTCACTGTTGCAAAACGGTAAATCACACCCAGACTGAGGATTTCCTTGAATTGCCAGTAGTTCCAATCGTTGTCGCGGGGGCGAGAGCGGTCAAAGCGCAGGTGGGTGTAGAACTGCGTCGTCAGGTACTTGCCAATGTTGAAGTCCAGCGTGTTCTCCCAGTCGCCTTGCACGTACTCATAGTTGGTGAACATGTAAACCCTCGACGTGAGCATCACACTGGGATTGAAACGCCACAGCAACTTAGCCTCGAAGTTACTACCGACGGTGCTCTTACTATGATGCCCCGCATCGATGCCGAAACGCACCGGGTCAATGTCGGTGATATTGCGGCAATACTTCAAGTTATAGGAAATGGGAGCGATGGCCAGGGTGAACATGCGGTCATCGGCCTTCTTGAGGTTGTAGGTCATACCGAGACCGATATTCAGCTCGGCAGGCGACAAGAAGGCAGCGGTCATCGTCCTCGTGTTAGTCTTATAGTTGTTCAGGAACTGGGTCGTGAACTGCAACATGGCACTATAGTACCAGTTCTTGACCGCCTTGTAACCTAACTGAGAGGTAAACAAGAAGTTATCCTCGTTGATGAGGTACTTGCGGATGCTGTCACCGTGGGTTGTAGAAATGCCCAGCTTATAGGATAAAGCGTTGTTGAACAACCAATTGGGGTGTATATCCTGGTTCAAATTGCAATTCCAGTTGATGGAACCCAGCAGAGCGAGGTTATTCTCACCACCCTGATACCAGTTGCCACTGATATAGGACTGGGTGAACTGGAGCGATGCGTTAAACACGTGTAACCAGTTGTGCACAGGAAGCGCCGGGGGTGCATCGGGGGTAACATCCTCAATGTTTACCTGGGCGGGAGCTACAGTGAGCAGTCCCTGTCGAGGGTCGGCATTGATGACGCCTTCGGGGGGAGCCTCAGGCAACCGGTTAGCGTTATAGGCAACCAGCTGCGGGTTCTCAATCATCACTCGTTGACGGAGTTGACGCGTGCGAGCTGCTTCATCCATTGCCTCCTGCAGCCACTCGTCGCCGGCATCCAGCGCATAGAGTTCCGAAGCTTTTCCCGTGACAGGGTGTGCATTTGTACCGGGCACATAGCTGTCATAGACCAACGGTGCATAAAGCATGCTTGGTTCCACGTCAGGTCCTTCGCCCTCATGGGCAGTCGCCACCAAAGCCATTACTGCCATCAGCGCAAAGGCCAGAGAGGTTTTTAATGTCATTGTCGTTTTCATCATGCTATATCTTTTTATGGTTAAGGTATTTATGCGTCATAAAGTTTTTCTTTTCTTGCAGGTTTTTTCTCCTGTTGCTTCTCCTTGGCCTTTTCCTTCTCGGCCTGCTGGCGGGTCTGCACCTTCTGATGCTTGCGCTCGCGGTTGGGCTGCTGCTTCTTGTTCTCGGCAAAGCTCTTGATCATATCCTCAACGACCTCCCTGTTGCCATAGAGGTAGTTGACGGTTACTTCAATGATGAGGTTCTGATGCTTGGAAACGATGTCGGCAATGATAGCCCGAGAGCCATCGGGCATGGTGCCATCGATGCTATAAGTCTTCTTGAAGCCCTTCACCTTGATTTTCCCGTCGTGCAAGTCATACATACTGAACCCTAAGGCCTTGCGCTGCAAGTTCTCGTTCAACAGCTTTTTCTCGTCACCCTTGTCCTTGCTGTAGAGCTGCACGGTCATGACCATGTCCTCCCACTGCACCTCAAAACGTGTAGGTGAGTTGAAAGAGACAAAACCATTGTCAGGCGTCTCAAAGGAGAGGTCATAACGGCTCCAGTTATAGATAGTCGCCGTTGCATCCATAGTGCCCAGGTTGATCATGATCAACAAGATGGCCAAGAGTCTGGATTGCCTCAATGCTGCCTGGAAGGCCGACACGGGAGTGACGGCACAGGGGACCTTGAAATGCGATGGGCTGTCTTGTGCCAACGTCCCACTACCCTCTCTAACTCTAGTGGGGAAAGTGCTTATTACCTCATTATCTTGAAAATAGGCCTTCATCTCTACTCCATGTACTTATTTTGGTTGTTTCACTTCGTCAAGATAGTCTTTCCATTCATTCTTGCTGCCACGAAAGACATTCAAGTCCACCTTGCCTTCCACGCCATCCACACTGCCCTCATGGCTGAACTGCTGAATGATGTGAGGCAAATGTGGCAACAGGTCAGGCCCTGTGAAAGAGCAGAGCCACAAGTCACAATCCACCAGCAAGTTTTTGTAATATTTCTCGTATCCATCCAGGTTAGTGTAGATCATCACCCGGTAGCCAGCCTTATTGAGGATGTCTATCATCTGCATGACACGCTCTATGGCTGTCTGGCGGCTGACGGTAGCTCCATTTCCCCAATCATCCTCCAAATCGATGACCAGCGGCAAGTCAAAAGTCTTCCCCCTGATGACAGACAGCAGGTTATCGGCCTGTTCCTGTCCCGTTCGGTTCTTGCGGAAGAAGTGATACGCTCCCACCATGAGCCCAGCCTCCCTAGCGTCACGATAATTGCGGCCGAAGGCAGGATCCTGGTAGGTTTTTCCCTCGCTGGCTTTGATAATGACAAACTGGTAGTCGTCTTTCTTGACTCTTTCATAGTCAATCACCCCATTATGCTTGGAGACATCAATGCCAGCTACAGGAAAACGGTAACGGTCCACGTTCACCGAGTGAGGTAACACGTAGTGCCAGAAGCAATAGGCACCTAACAACACGACAAGTGCAGCCGCCCCTAAAAAGAGCAGCCACTTGATATAGTCTGGTCTTGTCGGCACTTGTCGTTTACTCACATACAATCAGGGCGTTAGAATAACGGGAAATTACTTGGGCTATAAACCCATTTCTGCTCAAATTCCTGCTGTGAACTGGTAAAGAACAGCACAGCCTGGATGATGCTGATGATCTGGGTCACCACGCCGAGGGCACCGCAGGTCAGCAGGCTTGCCAGCAAGAACAGGATACCGGCATTGGTCTTGCCGATATAGAAGTAGTGCAGTCCCAAGGCACCCATCAGCAGGGCGAGCAGACCGGCAATGCCGCGGCTCTTTCCTGAGGGACCGTTGTTGAACACGCTATCAATGGCATCGCCAGCCTGGCTGGCATATTGACGCCACTGCTGACTGGCGGTCTGCTGGTCCTGGTCAGCATAGGATACATTGGTCTCAGCGCCACAATAGGGGCATTTCACACGGTTCACTTTCTCTTGAGTGCTGTATTGCTTCCCGCACTCGGGACAATTGTGGATGTACATAATCTTTTAGTTTTAAATTGTTAGTCTAATCATTTGTTAGACACATTCAACACCCAAAAGGTTGCATCAAGATTCCGATTTTTCAATAACGACCTCTTTTTAAGGTCCTTAAGGACATAAAGTCAAATCAGCGACGCTTGCCCTTACCCTGCTGGCGTTTCTGCTGCTGTTGTTGAAGCTTCTGAGCCTCCTCGAGGCGAGCCATCCACTTGGATTTTTTCTTGGGCTTTGCAGCATTGGCAGCTATGGTGGCACGCACCTTGTCCTCGGTGATAAACATGCGGCTGATGTAGGTCTGTGCGATGGTCATGAGCAGGGCGATGAAGTAGTAGTAGCTCAAACCCGACGCATAGTTGTTGAACCAGAAGAAGAACATCAACGGCATCATGTAGAGCATAATCTTCATACCCGGCATCGACTGTGACGAGGCCTGTGACTTGCTGGTGATGTAGTTGTACAGAATGTTGGTTCCTGTCATCAACAAGCAGAAGAGGCTCAGGTGGTTACCCAGCAGGCTAGAAATGATGGGGATGTTAGCGCTCCACTGGATGATCTTGTCGGGGGCGCTCAAGTCATTGGCCCAGAGGAAGGACTGGCCGCGCAGCTCGATGCACGAGGGGAAGAAGGTGAACATCGCGATGAGGATGGGCATCTGAAGCAGCATGGGCAGACAGCCACCCATAGGACTGGCTCCAGCCATGCGATAGAGTTCCATCGTCTTCTGTTGCTTCTTGAGGGCATCCTCCTGATTGGGATACTGCTCATTGATCTTGGCGATGTCAGGAGCCAGGATGCGCATCTTGGCCTGTGAGACATAACTCTTGTAGGTCAATGGCCAGAGAACCATCTTGATGAGGAACGTAAGCACCAGGATGATGATACCGTAGTTGCTGATGAACTTGCCCAACCAGTCAAACACGGGAATAATCACACCGGCATTGATCCAGCGGAAGAGCGTCCATCCCAGCGGGATGAGGCGCGTGAGCTTCAAGTCCTCCTTGGGAGAATACTTGTCATAGCTTGACAAGGTCTTGTAGCGGTTGGGACCCAGGTAGAAGTAGAACGAGGCGGGATTGGCCTTGTTGCTGGAATAGGGAATCATGGTGTGGATGTTCACGTCCTTGAGGTACTTCTCATAGTCGGGGGCATCCTTTTCGGTTGCTATGCTAGACACCTTGGCGGTCGTGAAGGCGCTGTCGGCAATCAGCACGGTGGAGAAGAACTGGTTCTTGGCACTCACCCACTTGAGCCTATCGTTGATTTCCTTCTCATCGTTGCCGCTCTCGCTGGTGGTCTCGACGTCACCATCTTTTCCAGTAAGCTTGTAGCAGATGCCACTCCAGCGTTCCTCAAAGGTCTTGCCGAACTCGTGGCGCGAAATCTTCTGGTGCCAGTCAAAATCCACCAGGTTGATATTCAGGGGGATGACACGGTTCATATCCTGCTGTACCATCTCCATGCGCACCATGTAGCTGCCGGGCACGAGGGTATACTTCAGTCCCCACTGGGCGCCGCCCTCGAGCTGGAGGTTCATCAGCACGGTGCTGTCGTTGATCCTCTTGGGCTCAAAGAAGAAGTTCTTGGTCTCAAAGCGCTGCGTGTTGTTGCTCAGGGTGAAACTGTATTCATTGTCCCCCTTGTCAAAGAGCACGAGCGTGGGATCCTTGTAAGTCTTGTAGCCCTTGAGGGTGGCACGAGAAATCACGCCTCCCTTGGTGCTGAGTTCTACCTTCAGCGAGTCATTCTCGAGGGTCACCATCTGCTCGGTGCCGGCGAGTGATGCTGCGAAGGAGCCATTCTTGGCATACATGTCGAGCGCACGCTGCACGGCCTGGATTGCTAGGTTGTGGACAGCGGGGTTAGCGCTGGTGGTTGCCGTTACCTCATCCCACTGCACGGTGGTGTCTCTAACGGTTACCGTGCCGGTGATTTTGCCATCCTTGAGAGCGAGCATCACGCCTTCGCTGTTGATGACGGCATTGTCTTGCGGCATTTTCTCGAGCACACTCTGGAGGTGTGCCAATTCACTAACGCTCAGTGTGTCCACATTACCGGCGGCGATGTTCCGCGTCTGCTCGGCCTTTTCTACGGCCGCGATGGAGTCGAGTTGTCGCTGACGCTCGGCCAGTTCGGCTTCACTGGGCTGATTCAGCCACATGAACCCGAAGATGACAACACCCATCAGCAACATTCCAATCAATGAATTCTTATCCATATTCAGTTTCTACATTCCGCGTCATCGACCATCGGCTAAAACAGCTCACGCTAAGTCGCTAAGACGCTAAGTTTTTATTTATTATATTCTTTAGTTAGTTCTATTTATCTTCTTTAAGTCCATTAACGATTCGTTTGATTCCTCTCTTGAGATAACTCTCATTAAAGTTCACCAGCAATCCCAATTGCTTGTCAGCCAGTTTCAAATAAGTGAGTAGTTGCTTCTCATGAACGGGGAGTAACTGCTCAACCGATTTCAATTCAATCACCACTGTATCATTTACAAGTAAATCAAGCCTGAAATCCATTTGTAAATCAATACCCTTATAATAGGCGCGCACAGGCACCTGATTCTTCACTCTCATGCCCCGAGAGGCCAACTCCATCATCAAGGCCTTTTCATATACTGATTCCAGCAATCCAGGACCTAAATTAATGTACACCTCATAGATGCTATCTAGAATCGGTCTTGTTCCATCGTCAGGCCAAGCCTTTTGCTCACACATCTTGTAATTCTCCAATATGGATCTCGTTTGATAGTTCTGCGGCAGCCACTTAAAAAACTTAGCGGCTTGGCGACTTAGCGTGAGAGGTTGTTGAAGGATCGTGGGGTCCGGCGATGATGGCTTCGATGAAGGACATGAAGAGGGGGTGCGGGTTGAGGACGGTGCTGGAGTACTCGGGGTGGTACTGGGTGCCGATGTACCAGCGGTGTCCGGTCAACTCGATGACCTCGGCAAGGCCGCTCTCGGGGTTCACTCCGGCAACGGTCATGCCCGCGTCCTCAAAGCGCTTGCGATATTCGTCGTTGAATTCGAAGCGATGGCGGTGACGCTCTTCAATGTCGGTCTTACCATAGGCCTTTGCAACCTTCGTGCCAGGCTTCACGGTGCAGGCGTAGGCGCCGAGGCGCATCGTGCCGCCCATGTTGGTGACAGTCTTCTGGTCCTCCATGAGGTCGATGACATTGTGAGGCGTCTTGGCGTCCATCTCGGTGCTGTTAGCATCGGTGAGTCCCAGCACATTGCGTGCAAACTCAATGACCATACACTGCATGCCGAGGCAGATGCCAAAGGTGGGCATATCGTGCTCACGGCACCACCTGAGGGCGATGTACTTGCCCTCGATGCCGCGCTGTCCGAATCCCGGAGCGACGACGATGCCATCGTGTCCTGCGAGTAGCTGTTCGACGTTACCGTCGTTGATGTGTTCGCTGTTGATGTAGTCGAGTTTGAGGCGACGGTCATGGTAGGCACAGGCGTGCAACAGGCTCTCGTCGATGCTCTTGTAGGCATCCTGCAGGGAGACGTACTTGCCGACCAAGCCGATACGCACTTCCTGGGTAGCGCCCTTCAACTTGGCGAGGAAGTCGTTCCACTTCGACAGGTCAGGCTCACCCTTCACTTCCAGGCCCGTCTTCTCGATGATGATATTGTCCAGGCGCTGCTCGTGCATCTTGAGGGGTACCTCATAGATGGTGGGCACGTCGAGCGACTGTACCACGGCATCGGCACTGACGTTACAGAACTGGGCCACCTTCTTAAGCATCGTCGGTGGCAGGGGGTGCTCGGTACGCAGCACGAGGATGTCGGGCTGGATACCTTCCTGTTGCAACAGCTTGACGCTGTGCTGTGTAGGCTTGGTCTTGAGCTCCTTGGCAGCGCTGATGTAGGGGACATAGGTCAGATGCACGCAGATGCAACGCTTGCCCAGTTCCCAACGCAGCTGACGGATGGCTTCGATAAACGGCAGGGCCTCGATGTCGCCCACGGTGCCGCCAATCTCGGTAATGACGAAGTCATACTTGCCGGTGGTGCCCAGCAGCTTGACGTCGCGCTTGATCTCGTCGGTGATGTGCGGAATAATCTGCACCGTCTTGCCCAAGTAGTCGCCGCGACGCTCCTTGTCAATGACGCTCTGATAGACGCGACCGGTGGTGACGTTGTTGGCGCGAGTGGTCTTGATGTTGGTGAAACGCTCATAGTGCCCCAGGTCGAGATCGGCTTCGTGGCCATCGACGGTGACATAGCACTCGCCGTGCTCATAGGGGTTCAACGTGCCTGGGTCGATGTTGATGTAGGGGTCAAACTTCTGGCAGGTGACGCTGTAGCCACGCGAGAGCAGCAGGCGCGCGATGCTAGAGGCAATGATGCCTTTTCCCAGCGACGAAACAACGCCGCCGGTGACAAAGATGTATCTTGTTTCCACTTCTTTACTCATTATTATATATAAATAACCTGCAAAGGTAATACTTTTTTCCCAATTCCCAAAACGCGAAACGACAGAGTGGGGACCACCGGGGCCGCAACAAGAGTGGCGGCACAGAAAACCGTGACGGCAACACAACGGAACGGCCACACCAAATTTTGCGTCTCTACAAGGCGGCCAATAGCTTGACGGCCACGCCAAGGCGAGGCCCTACACTCCTCACTAAAAAATCAGGCGGCCCTGCAATAGGGTCGCCTGAGTTTTAGTCAGCTTTCAGCTAAAGCCTAAGGGCTAAAGCCTGAAGCCTAAGGGAATTACTTCATCACCTTAACAGCACTGCTGGTACCGTCGGTGTAGGTGGTAACAACGATAGTCATACCGTTAGCCTCCTGGACCGGCCATGTTGAAGTAGCGTACGTTAGCAATAGCCTTGCCACCGTTCATCTCGTTGATGCTGGTGGGATCGGGAGGAGTGATGGGCTTAGCGGGAACGTTAATAGCGGTTACCTCGCTCTGGGTTGAGCCATCCTCGTTGGTAGCTACAGCGTAAACATAAACGGTGCGGTCAGCATTCTCACGAGCGAATGCGGTAGGATTGTCGATAACACGGGGGTTGGTGCCCTCAGCGTCGTCACACTGATACAGAACAACGGTTGAGCCATCGGTAGTAGTTGCAGTTACGATAACGGCAGCATCGGTGGTCTCCGGAGTGATCACGGGAGTCTCGGGCAGAACGGGAGCCTTAGCGGGAACGATCACGGTGAAGGTCTTCTCGGTGGGCTTGTACATTACCTCATCAGTATCCTCGTCGGTGTTCACAACCTTAACGATGATAACCTGCTGCTCGTCGGTGCGGGTTACAGTGTAGGGGTTAGCAATCTCGTTGCCATCAGCATCGTACATAACTACGGTACCGGTACCCTCAGCGGTGATTACATAAGCATCGTCACCCTCAGCAACGCTGATGGTAGGCTCGTTAGAAGCGGTCTTCTCCTTAGCAGGAACGGTTACGTTCATGTAAGCCCACTCGCTGTTCTCGTCGCCATCCTTACCGATGGTGCGGGCCTTGAACTCGAGAGACTGGGGCTGATAGGTCTGAGCAACGGTCTTAGGATTCTCAACCTTATCGTTGTTCATGTAGAGCTCGATGTCATCATTGGTGTACTCCCTGTTGCCCAGGAAAGCAGTCATGGTGAAGGTCTCCTCGTTCCAGCTCAGCATGGGCTTGGGAGCGTAGGTGATCACGGTGTAGGTGTACTCGTGGGTATCGGCCTTAACCTGATAGCCAGGAGCGGTAACCTCAACGGTGTAGGTGTGGGTACCCTCAGCAGCCTGATAGTACTCACCAGCATCACCAACCTCAGGATTCATAACGTTGCCGTCCTCATCCTTAACAACGAGGGTGTAGGGACCATCGTAGTCGAAGTTGTTGTAAGTTACAGTGAAGTGACCATCCTCATCGAGGGTGCTCCATACGAAGTAGCCACCGAGGGTGGGCAGAACGGGAGCGCTCCAAGTTACAGTACCTTCCACGTTCAGAGGATTGTAACCATCAGCAGTAGCGGTAGCGTTCAGGGTGTAGGTGCCATATTCGGGCAGCTGAATCATGCCGTCAACAACCTCATAACCCTCAACGGTTACGACAACACCAGCCTCATTGCCAGTATAGCTAACAGCAACCTTACCATCGGCGGTGGGCTCACCGAACTCGATAGTACCAGCCAGATCCTGGAGAACAGGAGCCTCGGTCTTCTCTACATACAGGAAAGCATAGGGAATGCTGCTGCTAGTAGAGAGGATGAAGTTGCTATTGTAGGTCGAAACCTTCAGATAACGAGAAGCCTCGTTATTACGTGCAACATAACCATTCAAAGTACCATTTACATTGGATACGGACCAAGCGGTATTGTAGCCACCGGCAACAGGACCCCAAACAGCGCTGCTGCCTGAGCCACTGATCCTTGCGCCACCCAGCATAGTGCCATCATTGGTGAAGGTGTAAGTAGTGCTACCAAACGAGGTGGTCATAGCCATAGTGAAGGCCATAACGGTCTCGGGAGCCTCAACCTCATTGCCATTAAGAGTTACAGCAACAGAAGCACCATCCATATTGCTCATAGCGAAGGGTGCATCCTCATAAACGAAGATGTACTTCTGACCAGCAACGAGCTGATCAGTGCTGGTCACCTTAACGTAGGTAGTGGTTTCACCGGGCTCAACGGGAGTTGTCTCCTTAGCGGGAACGGTGAAGGTCTTAGTAGCGTGCTCTGACTCGCGGTAGGGATAGTTCTCCTCGGTGTAAGCCTCTACAGTGACTTCATAATCCTGCTCGCCACGTGCATAGCTGTCCTCACCAGTGTACTTTCTGCCACCAGTGGTGGTAGGCCACTCAACGTGAACGTAAACGTTGTCATCGTCCTGAGAAGTGGTGATCACGGGAGCAGCAACAGTCTGCCAAACGGGTTCCTTAACGGGAACGGTAACGTCTACCTCATCGCTCCAAGTAAGTTCGTACTGGATCTGACCATTGGGGTCACTGTCCATGTTGCTGGCCTTAGCAACATACTCAAGGGGCTGCTGACCATACTCGGGACGGTCGATTCTAACGGGCTGAGCAATCTCTTCACCGTTAACGTACAGCTTAACCTCACCAGTACCGGTGGCCGTGATGATGACCTCATCATCAGTAAGTTCTACATTAACCACGGGCTTGTTAGACGGAGTCTTAGCCTTGGCGGGAACGGTAACGGTCTGCTCAACAGTAGCACTGTTACCAGACTCGTCAGCGTTAGCTACGGTGTAAGCAGTGAAGGT
>ONLH01000052.1 GCA_900318645.1 uncultured Prevotellaceae bacterium | reverse complement strand
CTCCTGAAGCCTATGATGCCTTGTACAATAAAGGTGCCTTGCTTCTGTATGATTTAGAGCAGGACGTCGGCGAAACGCGTTTCTTTGAGTTCATGCAGGGAGTAGCCGAATGTGAAATATCCTCTACTGCCTCCCTTTTGCAGTATGCAGAAATAATATTTGGGAAAGAAACAAGCGAATGGATTGAGAACAGGATTAAGTCATGAGCAAAAACAATTATTGATGTTGCTAAAACCAACATCATGGGCAATCAGTTATTGCCCGTTAGCAGGCAAAAATCAAAGCAATAGAATTAAGCTATTGATCAACCTGCTTAACTACAATAAACCTGCTTCTTGCGGTTATAGTCGCAGTTGTTCACCTGCTTCCTGCGATTATAACCGCATTATTTCTTAATGAGTTAATTAGAAAATGATTACTGTCGAGG
The DNA here is from genome assembly GCA_900318645.1 of uncultured Prevotellaceae bacterium. GTDB lineage: Bacteria > Bacteroidota > Bacteroidia > Bacteroidales > Muribaculaceae > Sodaliphilus. Next base: position 20,265 of record ONLH01000052.1, on the reverse strand, counting down.
GGCATGACCCGCTGAACCTAGCCTTCACCCTGTGGTGGAGCAAAAACTACGGACGCACCAACTTCTGGCAGCACACCCGCTACGATACCCGTAGCATGAACTTAGGAGTGCAATACGTCAACACCCTCAACAACTGCTACTGCAACGTCTACATCAACAAACAGAGCAACTAACACACCGACTGACGCTTTTTCATGGATTATGATACCCCATTAGTATAACAACCACTTCAACACTAAATTGGCAGATAATTACACTTTATCTTATAAAAAAAGTGACTTAATGGGCAATAATCTGCCAAAACTACCTTTTCAGGTGAAATTTTGATGTGGGATGAGAAAACATGATTATTAGCAAGAGATTAAGAAACAATTACTACTGCCTAACGCGAAGACAGGCGACGCCTCGGGATAAAAAAAGAATAATTCTTTTTGTTCTCCTCTCGGCTTGCACTACGTTGCGCTGGTGCGCGAAGACAGGCGGCGCCTCGGGATAAAAAAAGAATGAATTCTTTTTGTTCTCCTCTCGGCTTGCACTATCTTTGCCGCGAAAAAATAATTACTGAAATCACTAAACTGAACGATGACTATGAAAGAGATGAAACAATGGTTGATGGTTGCCGCTGTGGTTGCACTGTGCGGCATGATGACGGGTTGCAAGGACAATGCCCAGCGTCCCGTGAACGGTACAATGGAAGAGGCTGTTGTGCTTGCCGAAGCACCTCAAGCGGTTCAAGACCTGATGAAACACGTCAACATCGATGAGTGCTATGAGACGTTGATGGAGGACAAGACGACGGGCGTGAGCGTGTGGAGCCTGTTGAAGTGTTCTGACGAGGTGTCCAGCGAAGGTTATGGCATGGTCGTCGGCAAGGGTGACGTGAAAACCGCCCTGCCCCAGATACGCCACGGCCGCATGCCACGGGCACGCTATGATGCTGCTACGGGTGACCTATTGATTGTGGGCAGCGATACCGAGGGTACTGGCGTCAACATCGAGCGCGTCTATATGCTGCGCTTTGATGACAACGGCTATGCTAGCATCATGAACTCCATTGACCCCTATGAGATGCAACAGGCTCTGTGCAAAGCGCTGACCTACAGCATTGACGGGCAAGAAATCACTTTCTATGCCGATGGCAAGGAACTCGCCAAGGCAACCAACCACATAGAGGACATGGGCGGCTTTATGGACGATGCCATCTACATCGGCGAGCAGATCACCTACAGCATCGAGGGTCCCCTGACCGTCCACGTCACCCCAGGCGTGAACTTCGTCGTGGGCAAGGTGCTGCAATACGATGATATGCCCACTATCACCGCCACCGTTACCATGAACGAGAACGGTCCCAAATTAAGTGATTTCAAGGTCGAGCAGTAACCTTGAGCCTACAAGATGATGAAACGATAAATCTCACTTAAATACGCAACATTTATATCGAGACGATGCCGCATGATTGGACATCGCCTCGATAACTTTTTTTAGTATTAAAAAATATGCAATTTCTTTGGAAATTTTCTACAGACGCCGCTATCTTTGTAAACGCTAACTTATTCAATATTAACACCATCCAATTATCCAATTATGTTTAAAAAAAATTCACAACACACCATGTTTTTGATGGCTATGCTGCTGTTGAGCGCACCGGCATGGAGCACACCGCGCGACAAGCAAGCCATGCTGCAATCGGCTAGACAAGCCTTGATGACCATGACTGCCAACGGCCATCGCTTCAATGCCACTTCGCCCTTGATTGAGTCACGGGTAACCAGTGCCTACACCCTCTATCAAACTCATCAAGGTGACTTTGCCATGATCGCTGCCGATGACCGCTTGCCAGCAGTGTTGGCTGTGGGCAATAGCCGGACATCGGAAACAACCTCACAGACCAATCCAGGCTTTGAGTGGTTCTGCTCGAGTATTGAGGAAGTGTCACGCCTCCTCACCAGCAGCAATATGTCCTTCACGACCACCCTGCCCGACCCTGCCAAATATCCCGCCAAAGTCGATGCCCTCATCACATCGCAATGGGGCCAGGACGCGCCCTACAGCTACTGGTGCCCGACCGGCTATGGCGAAATCTGTGAAGATTACACACCCGATGTCGTCCATTGCTGCGTGGGATGCGTTGCCACTGCCCTTGCCCAAATCGTCCGCTATTACCGCTTTCCCGACCATGCTGCGGGCACGGCCAACTTCCTGATTGGTAACAAGGAAGCCAGCGCCAGCTTTGATGCGACCTTTGACTGGGACAACATGCTGGACAGTTACCCCGAGGGGCAGTACACTGAAGCTCAGGGACGTGCCGTGGCTCTATTGTCTTATGTCTGCGGACTGATTAGCTGGATGAATTACGCCACCAACGAATCTGGGTCAAGCAATTTGGCTGCCGTTGCGGGTGCACAGAACTACTTCGGCTACAGCAAGGATGCCTCCACGGTCGTGCGCAGTGACTACAGCGAGCCCGACTGGATGGACATGGTCTATAACGAACTGAGTCATCAGCGCCCCTTGTACTACCAGGGCGTGCATCTGTCTTTTGAACCGTCAACAGGTCTGGTAGCAGCCGGCCACTCATTTATCATCGACGGATATAACGAGCAGGGAATGGTTCACGTCAACTGGGGATGGTATGGCAACTACGATGGCTACTTTGACATTGCCTTGCTTGACGTGCGAGGTCTGCAATTCAATTCCTATCAAGACATGGTCATCAATTTTGTGCCCGACCCAAGTCTGGTAGCGCTCAATGGGGATGTAGATGATAACGGCAAGATCAACATTGAGGACGTGACCCTCCTGATCAGCTACCTGATAAACAGCGATTCGGCTCAGATTAATCACGCCAATGCCGATGTTGACGGTGATGGCGTCATCAACATCTCGGATGTGACAGCGCTCATTGAGTTCCTGCTCAACAAGCACTGACGGCACCACTCTGGTAAGTACCGCTGATTTTATCAATCATCGGTAGGCCATCCCAACATCAACAAAAAAGCCATCAAAGGTTTTCATCCCATTGATGGCTTTTCTCATGTTATGACGTGAAGACGCTAGATGACAGGCTTAGCGGTCTTCTCGGGGTTCAACTCGCCGATATCCAGCGGATTGCTGGGTGAAGCGTTGCTACGCATGATGTCTTCGACGCTGTCGATGACATTGACGATAAAGTCACCCAACTTCTCGGTTTCGCACACGATGTCCATGTAGAAGATACCAGCCTTGTAGGGATACTTGTGCTGGTTGACGTTCTCAATGTTCTCGGTGCGGCACGCGTTGCGGAAGTTGTTGATCTCACGCTCCTTGTTATAGTTACGCATGAGGTCCTCGGGCGTGGTGTTGTCAATGTCGATGAGCACAGTGAGCATATTGGTCATCGCCTCACTCACGAGTTTGAGCATCTCATCGATGTTCTTGTAGTTGTACTCATTGAAGTGGGCATCGGCCTCCTCCTTGCGTACGAGGGCTTTGGCGATATTGTTGCTACTGTCGGCGATGCTCTCCAACTCGCTGATGATGCTCAGCAGGCCCGACACGCGCTTCTTGGCCTGGCTACTGAGTTTACCGTCGAGCACCTTGTTCAAGTAGCTTCCGATCTCAAACTCCATGCGATCGCTGATGTCCTCATATTTCTCGATGCGCGAGAACAGTTTGTTGAACTCGGGCGTACCGGTCTTGGTGTGCACCAGTTCCTTGACCATACCCAACATGCGCTCGACACGCTGTGCAAACACGACAATCTCACGCTCGGCCTGGGCGATATTCAACTCGCTGGCACTCATAAGACCGCCCTGGATGTACTTGAGCTGGAATTCCTCGTCCTTCTTCTTGCCCTTGATTAACTTGTCAAGCAACTTGACATAGAGTTTGGTGAACCAAATCATGATCAGCAGGTTACAGAACTTGAAGATGGTATGGAACATCGTCATGCCGATGGCCATGGGCCCCGTCAATGTCTTCAACGTGTTCTCATCAATGCTGGCACCGCTATTCAAGGTATTATACAATGCCAACGGGTCACCCATGCCGAACAGGTCCTTCATGATCCAGGTCACCATCGACACGAAGGGCTGGAAAATGATCAGCACCCAGACAGCTCCGAACAGGTTGAACAGAGCATGGCCCAATGCAGCCTTCTTGGCTTCGCCATTACCACCCAGTGAAGCCAACAACGGCGTGATGCTGGTACCGATGCTGGCACCGAGCACCATGGCGCAGGCAATGTCAAACGAGATCCAGCCCTTGGATGCCATAATCAGCACGATGGCAAAGGTAGCAGCACTGGACTGGATAACCATGGTCACTACCCATCCCACCAGCGTGAAGAACAAGATGGATATGAAGCCCATCGACGTGTATTGCTGCAACGAGGCAAAGATTTCAGGCGACTTGGACAGGTCAGGCACATTGGCACTGATAGCATCCAGACCCATAAACAGGAACACAAAACCGATGAGCAACTCACCGACATTCCTCAAATTGCTTTTCTTAATAAAGAGCATGGGCACGGCAAAGGCCAGCAAAGGCAACAGGAATGCCGACAACTTGACCTTGAAGCCGAAAATGGCGATGATCCACTCGGTGAACGTGGTACCTAAAGCGGCACCGAAGCTCACTGCCAGTGACTGTTCCAGCGGCATCAGGCCGGCATTGACAAAGCTGACGACCATCGATACCGAGGCCGAAGAACTCTGAATCAAGGCGGTAATGACAACACCAGTGACAACAGCAAGGAAACGGTTCTTGGTCATCCATGCGAGGATAGAACGGAGTCGCTTACCGGCGCTCTTCTGCAAGCCCTCACTCATAATCTTCATTCCATAGAGGAACAAACATACCGATCCTAGCAGGGCGAGAAAGTTAACAAAAGAGTAATCCATTGAGTAACAATTAAATAGTTGATTATTTTTTGATTTCGTTACAAAATTACAACAAAATACTCAAATACCATCGAAATCACCCGATGTTTTTTAAAGAGTTGCATATTCTTGATGATTATTCCAAATCAATTGACTAACTTTGCACATCAATTTTATCTATTAATTCATCTTATAATCATTCAACAACATGAAGAAATTCTACGCTTTTTTGGCTCTGGCTGCTGTGGCTACTGGAGCAATGGCCGATGACTTCGTCAGCGACGGCACCGGCAACGTGTACACCTTTAACGCCCTGAGCCAGATCGAGGGCACCGGCGTGACCCTGCAGGAGGACGGTTCCTACCTGGTGAGCGCCAACTTCACCATCGCCGAGGGCGACGTGCTGCAACTCGACAATAATGCTATCATCAAGATGGCCAACGGTGTGCAGATCACCATTGACGGTGATGCCAACTTCACTCCTGCCGACACCGCTGTCGTGACTCGCGACGCCGAGGGCAGCAACCCCAAGGGCTTCTGGATGCTGGGCGAGAACGGTAACACCAACTTAAAGAATGTGACCTTTGAGTATGTGGGCGTGGTCTTCGGTGGCGCCAACAGCCGCCTGTATGCCGACAACTGCACCTTCACCCTGCACAACGGCAAGTCATCGAGCTCAGGTGCCCTGTCATTCAACAGCTCGTGCGACAATAACATCGTCGAGAACTGCTACTTCATCGAGAACACCGTCAATGCTATCGGCAACGGTGCCAACAGCCCCGTGGGTGTGACCATCAGCAACTGCTTGTTCTGGCACAACACTACCAGCAACCGCAACAAGCCCCAGATTAACCTGACCTGCGCCGGTCCCTATGATGTGCGCATTATTGACAACGAGGTCATCGGTGGTCAGTTCACCATGTCGGGCGGCATCGGCGTGAGCAACATGATGGGCCTGGGCCACACCGGCAAGGTGTATATCGAGGACAACTACATCACCGACAACCGTTACGGCATCACTACCATCGGCAGCATAGACGCCATCATCCGCAACAACGTGATGATTGACAACTGCTACGAGACCAATCCCAACAACGGCGGCAGCTGCGTCAGCATCTACGACAGCAGCAGTTCGAGCAACATCTACATGGAGGGCAACTGGATGGAAGGCGGCCTGTGGGGTATCACCGTGCCCACCGGCGCTCCCAACATCAACCTGGGTAAGGTCGAGGATCCCGAGGCTGAGGATTACAACCCCGGCAACAATACCTTCGTGAACAACGGCAACGGTGGCGTTCTCTATGACCTGTTCAACAACGGCACTGCCACTATCTGGGCACAGGGCAACACTTGGAACGTGCCTGAGCAGACCGAGGAGAACATCGAGGAGGTTATCTACCACCAGGTGGACGATCCCAGCAAGGGTCTCGTTATCTTCATGCCCGCTCATGAGGAAGGTCCTTCGGCAGTTGAAGAAATCAATGCCGCACAGCAGCAGGACAACCGCTACTACAACCTCATGGGTATTCCCACCGAGGCTCCCACCAGTGGCATCTACATCCACAACGGCAAGAAAATCCTCGTGAAGTAACTTCACGACAACCTTTGATAAAAGGAAATAAATACAACAAACACTAAAGCCATCTGGCCTGTAGTGTGTATTTAACAACAACTGGGGCAACTTGAACAACTTTAATAGAGTTGTTTGAGTTGCCCTACTTTTTGTTTAATGATAAATTTCCACGAATGGCTATGAATTATTTATGGGAAATTCATGGGCATTTATGTTTAAATTCTATGGCCTTAAAGCTAAAAACTAAGGTCTGAGGTCTAAAGTCTAAAGTCTTTTTACTACCTTTGCACCTTCAAATGAACTTAACTAAATGATTATATGACAATGGAGAAAGAGAAGAAATTTGCACGCACGCTGGTGACGACGGCGCTGCCTTATGCTAACGGTCCTGTTCACATCGGTCATCTGGCTGGTGTGTATGTGCCCGCCGACATCTACGTGCGCTACCTGCGCCTGAAGGGCGAGAACGTTCTGTTCGTGGGTGGCAGCGATGAGCATGGTGTACCCGTGACCCAGCGAGCCCGCAAGGAGGGCATCACCCCCCAGCAGGTTGTGGACCGCTATCACACGCTCATCAGGGATTCGTTCGATGAATTCGGTATTTCCTACGACATCTACAGCCGTACGACCAGCAAGACGCATCACCAGTTTGCCGCCGAGTTTTTCCGTAAACTCTATGACGACGGCAAGCTCATCGAGAAGGTGACCAAGCAGTTCTATGACGAGCAGGACGGCAAATTCCTCACCGACCGCGATGTCGAGGGTGAGTGCCCCTACTGCCACCATCCCGCCGCCAAGGGTAACCAGTGTGAGGACGGTTGCGGCCGTGACCTTGATCCCACAGAGTTGATCAATCCACACGCCAAGGACAGCGACCATCCGCTCATCCTTAAGGATACTACCAACTGGTTCTTGCCGCTCAACGAGTATGAGGGCTGGCTGAAGGAGTGGATTCTCGAGGGCCACAAGGAGTGGCGCAGCAACGTCTATGGCCAGTGCAAGTCATGGCTCGACAACGGGCTGCAGCCTCGCGCTATGACGCGCGACCTGGACTGGGGTATTCCCGTTCCCGTCGAGGGTGCCGAGGGCAAGGTGCTCTACGTCTGGTTTGACGCGCCCATCGGTTACATCAGCAACACCAAGGAGTTGTGCGACGCCCAGTCCGAGCGCTGGGGCACATGGCAGCAGTGGTGGCAGCAAGAGGACACGCGCCTCATTCACTTCATCGGCAAGGACAATATCGTGTTCCACTGCATCATCTTCCCGACGATGATGAAGGCCCATGGCGACTACGTGATGCCCGACAACGTGCCTGCCAACGAGTTCCTCAACCTCGAAGGCGACAAAATCTCGACGAGCCGCAACTGGGCCGTCTGGTTGCATGAATACCTCCAGGACTTCCCCGGTAAGCAAGACGTGCTGCGCTATGTGCTCACGGCCAACGCTCCCGAGACCAAGGACAACGACTTCACCTGGAAGGGATTCCAAGCCAATAACAACAATGAGCTGGTGGCCATTCTGGGTAACTTTGTCAACCGCGCCCTGGTGCTGACCCACAAATTCTGTGAAGGCATCGTGCCCGAGGCTGGCGAACTGACCGACGTGGACCGCGCCGCTATCGAGGAATTCAAGAACGTCAAGGCCACACTGAGTGACCACATCGAGACGTTCCACTTCCGTGAAGCCCTGAAGGACGCCATGGACCTGGCACGCATCGGCAACAAGTACCTCGCCGACACCGAGCCCTGGAAACTCGCCAAGACCGACATGGCACGCGTGCAGACTATCATGAACGTAGCCCTGCAGATTACCGCCAACCTCTCCATCGCTTTTGAGCCGTTCCTGCCCTTCAGCGCTGCGAAGTTGCGTAGCATGATCGGTATGGAGCAGGCTGAGTGGAACCGCTTGGGCAGCATTGATATCCTGCCCGCTGGCCGACAGTTGGAACAACCCGTGCTACTGTTCGAGAAAATCGAGGACGATGTCATCCAAGCGCAGATTGACCGCCTGGAGCGCATCAAGCAGGAGAACATCATCAACAACTTTAAACCCAAGCCCATCACCACATCGTGCACCATCGATGACTTTGCCAAGCTAGATATCCGCGTGGGCACCGTTGTAGCTTGTGAAAAGGTGAAGAAGGCCGACAAACTGTTGAAGTTCACCATCGACGACGGCATGGCTGGACGTACCATCATCAGCGGTATCGCCAAGTGGTATGAGCCCGAGGAACTCGTGGGTAAGCAGGTATGCTTCATCGCCAACTTCCCGCCACGCAAACTCAAGAGAGCCAGGGCATGATCCTCAGTGCCGAGGATGCCGGCGGCCGCCTCGTGGTCATCGGCCCGACAGGCCCCGTCAAGCCCGGCTGCCAAGTAGGGTAATTCCTGACTTAATTCGTTAGCGATGAAGGAAGCGAGTAAGAGAATTGAGTGGATTGACTTAGCAAAAGGAATCTGCATTTTTTTAGTGGCTTTTCAGCATGTTTCGGTCGCACTAAACATGGATTACCCGCTGAAGGTACAGGTTACATCATTTCGTATGCCCTTGTATTTTATTTTGTCTGGCTTATTTTTCAAGCAATACGAAGGATTCATCGGTTTCTTGAAACGTAAGACTAATAAGTTGCTGATTCCTTTTCTATTTTTCTTGTTGACAACATCGGTAATACCCTTTGCAATCATTAATCATGACCTGTCGTTAAAACTGTTTTTCTCCGATATGAATGGACCAGTTTACAATTTTGCTATCTGGTTCTTATTGTGTCTTTTTGAGGTCAATATATTATTCTATCTAATTCAGTTGATAGTGGGTCACTTGGCATCTAAGAACCAAACAGCGATAGTATTAGTCATATCCTTATCTTTAGGTTGCTGTGGACTAGCGTTAGGTGCCGCTCATGTCAAGAATCCACTTTATGTGTGTACAATGCTGACTGCACTGCCTTTCTTTGTTTTCGGATGGTGGCTGCGGAACCACACACGTTTTCTCTCCCAACCATTTACATGGAAAAGAGATGTCCCCCTTATGATTTTATGTCTTGTGATTGTCTCTACTTGCGCCTTCTACGTCGTGTACGCTTACAACGTTATTCCTAGAGAGGGTATTCCATACATCTATCTGTGCGGCATTGCAGGCACATTATTGGTTTTGACATTCGCCAAATTCTTCAAACGAATTCCGCTTGTGTCTTTTTGGGGCCAGTATTCTATCATGGTACTATGCACCCACCAAGTGGTTATTATGGTAGTGCATGCTTTGCTTCAACGATACTTATCGGGCGTTCCTCTGTTTATTGCGGTGCTAGTTTCTACCTTGTTCATCTGTCACTTATCGATAATCTTTATGAGAAAATATATGCCCCATGTGACCGCTCAGAAAGACGTCATCAAAATCTAGCCAGTTTTCGCCAAAAAACACCAGTTCACCATCGACGACGGCATGGCAGGACGTACTATCATCAGCGGTATCGCCAAGTGGTATGAGCCCGAGGAACTCGTGGGCAAGCAGGTTTGCTTCATCGCCAACTTCCCGCCACGCAAACTCAAGGGCATTGAGAGAGCCAGGGCATGATCCTCAGTGCCGAGGATGCCGGCGGCCGCCTCGTGGTCATCGGCCCGACAGGCCCCGTCAAGCCCGGCTGCCAAGTAGGGTAATATTCAAGCGGCACTTGCCGCTTGAAGTTTAAAGTTTAGAGTTTAGTGGTTAGAGAATCTTCTCTAGCCACTTGCTTCTTTTAAAGATGTATCTAATGGGCAAGCATGGGGTATTACAATGCATTAATGTTAATAAAGGTTAAATATTAAGCTGAAATTTGGTTTATATTATAAACCGCTTTATATTTGCAGCGTGAAATAAGAACGGTAATCGCGAGTGCTGTTCTTTTTTCGGAGAGTTTTAGTTTATTTTATAAACCGCTTTATAGCCAAATTTAAAAAATTCAAGTTATGGAAGACAAGAAAATGACCGAGAAAGAAAGTCTCGAACTGATTACCTCGATGATTCAGCGCACCCGTGAGCGCTATGTGGGCGACGGCAACATCATGCTGATGTGGGGTTACCTGTCGGTAGCAGTAGCTGCACTGCTGTGGATCTTGTTAGTGAAAACCCACAATCCAGCATGGAACTGGTTGTGGTTCGCCATCGGTGTTATCGGTGGCATCGTTACCCCAATCATGGATAAGAAGCAACGTGTTAAATCTGGCGTCAAGAGTTATTCCGACAAACTCACTTCACAGATTTGGACCATTGTAGGTATATCGGCCATCGTTGCGACGCTGTTCTGCCTGGGATTTAGCCTGTTCATGGGCTATGACGCCTGGAAGATGATGTTTGCCTTCGCACTCATTATCGTACCTATGGCCGAAATGGCACAAGGCATTGTCATCAAGGAGAAGTCGCTGGTAGCAGGTGGCGCAATCGGTCTAGCGTGCGGCATATTCATTGTCTGCTGCATCGCAGCCGGAGTTCCCCTGTACGTCAACCTGATTCTGCCGCTGTTCATCATCGCCTTTATCTGCATGATGATTATCCCGGGTCACATTATTAACCGTAAAGCCCGTCTGCAGCGATGAAAGAGCTGGATCCTATTCTTCACTCCCAGCTGCGGCTGGCAGTGATGTCCATCCTGATGAACGTGGACGAGGCCGACTTTGTCTATCTCAAGGAACAGACCGAGTCCACAGCAGGCAACCTGAGCGTGCAGCTCGACAAACTCTCAGCCGCCGGTTACATCACCGTTACCAAGGGCTTTGTCGGCAAGAAGACACGCACGACATGCCAGGTTACCGATCAAGGACGCAAAGCCTTTGAGGACTATGTCAACGCGTTAAAGGAGTATCTGAACTTGTGATTTAGAGACCCATTATATTGAGATAAGAGCGCTCATCCCATACGGAAGGGCGCTCTTATCATTCTCTTGACAGTAAATGTTGATGCTTATTTTAATGGATTGTAAACCTCGTCGGTCACGGGCTCGAGCCATTCGTTGCTGGCGCCCTCTTCGATGCTGGTGTGATAGGTCAGATGCTGGAACCATGAGTCCCGTGCAGCACCATGCCAGTGCTTAACTTCGGCAGGAACCTGGATTACCGTACCAGGAATCATCTCAACAGCTGGTTTGCCCCACTCCTGATACCATCCACGGCCAGCAACACAAATGAGCACTTGCACTTGATGATGATGGACATGCCAATTGTTGCGACAGCCTGGCTCAAAAGTGACGTTGAACAGACCATTGCCCATGTCAGCAAGATAGCTGTTGCCAATGAAGAATTGCCCATAAGGATTCAGCTCGCCCTTGGGCCAGACCGAGAAATCGACGGCTTGGACGGCGGTTGATGGTTCTCCAAACACTTCGGCCACAGCCTGTTCACAACGTACAGCCTCGGCCTCACCGACCCTAGCACGTAACACACCAGGGATATTGTGCAACTGACCGTCGCTCACGCCCATATTCCTCGCACCACTGACGTGAGCCTTCAACTGCGGCTCACAACCCGCCAAGGCCGAGATAGCCGAAACAGTCACAATCTCGCGATCGGCAAAGGTAAGGTTATTGCGGGCAAAGATGTCACCAAAGAGGTGAGCCTTCAGATAATAATCGGTCTGGGGAGCAAAAGTATAGTTGAACGGCTGTCCCGAGAGTTTCGTCTGCACTGCCGTACCCTGCTTGAGGGCATCGTAGTCCTTAGGCAGCGGATCGGCTTCACGACCCGGCTCGGTCCGCTTTCCCTCGGCCTCACGCTCCTTGATGACCTGCTGGAGTGCACCAAGTGCATTCAGCGAGCGGGGGAAACCTGTGTAGGCATAGAGTTGCGACAGCGCTTCCTTGGCCTCGCTGATGGTCAGTCCATTCTCAAAACCCTCGTTCAAAGCTTGTTTCAGTCCTTCCAAATTCCCTTTTGCCTCGTTGGCTGCTATCGCCACGAGAGCCTGTTGTCTTTTTGTCAATTCCATATCTTGTTGGGCATTCATTGTATGGGATGCCAAGAGCCAGATGGCCAACAGCATCCATAACTTCACGACTCTCATTTCAGATTCTCTTTAAAGAAAGTTTCTATTTTGCCATAAGGAATCACCCCTGCTACGTCATCGTAGAGGTCCACGTGGGAAGCTCCGGGGATAATCATCAATTCCTTGTTACCCTCCTTGGCGCTCACGCCTTCAACAAGCTTGCCGGTCATCTTCTCAAAGGCATACTCCGAGAAATAGCGTGAATGAGCCTTCTCACCGTGGATGAGCAGAACGGGGTTCTCAATCTCGGCGGCAAAAGCCAAGATGGGTTGGTTGAGGAACGACTGGCACCCGGTGACATTCCAACCATCGTTGGAATTACCGCTGCGCTCGTGGTAGCCACGATCGGTCTTGTAGTAGGCATGATAGTCCTTAACAAACTGGGGAGCATCATCGGGCAGGGGGTCAACGACTCCTCCACCGCGCTTATAGGTACCGTTGCGGTAGTCCTCGGTACGCTGGGCCGCCATGGCACGACGTTTCTCCATGCGCTGCTCGGGGGTGTCCTCGCTTTTGAAATAGCCCTCTCGGGTAATCTTGGTCATGTCATACATCGTTGAGGCGACAGTGGCCTTGATGCGTGGGTCAAGGGCTGCTGCATTAACTGCCATACCGCCCCATCCGCAGATGCCAATAATGCCGATGCGTTCAGGGTCCACATTGTCCTGCACCGAGAGGAAATCTACGGCAGCAAGGAAGTCCTCTGTATTGATGTCGGGCGAAGCCATACGACGAGGCTCGCCACCGCTCTCACCAGTGTAAGAAGGATCGAAGGCGATGGTCAGGAAGCCGCGCTCAGCCATGTGCTGGGCGTAGAGACCACTTGACTGCTCCTTCACGGCGCCGAAAGGCCCTGAAACAGCGATAGCCGCCAGTTTGCCCTGGGCATTCTTCGGCGTGTACATGTCGGCCGCGAGTTCGATGCCATAACGGTTCTTAAACGTGACCTTCTTGTGGTCAACCTTGTCACTCAATGGGAACGTCTTGTCCCACTCCTTAGTCAGATTCAGTGTTGTATTCATATTCTCTTGATCTTGTTGGTTTCCTTTATCTCCAGTACAGGCAATTAAGCATCCACTCAGCAGCAAAACTGTCAATGCCATGATGCTTCGCGATACAATTCTCATTTCCATAATCTATCAATCAAAAAAATTTTCGTTGCAAAATTAAGATACTCTGCACAATTACCACTTATCTAAAACACCTGAAAATCTACCATTTTTTACTTATTCTACTGCAAAATAGCCATTTTCAGATAAATAATGACTATCTTTGTACACTGATGAAAGATATTGTTCCCATCAATAATGCCAATGACTTTGCCAAGGAGTTCGGTGCGCCTGTCTTGCATCCGATGGTGAGTGTCGTCCATTTTGACGAACTGGGCGCGATACATCACATGCTTACCAAAATGGGGGTGTATGCTATCTTTGTACAAGACAATTTCCCGACTGGAGCGACCTACGGCATGGGCGGTTATGACACAAGCAAGGGTACATTGACAGCAGCATCCCCTGGCCAGATCATCGGTAAGGCCGACGATGGCCACAAAGAAGTATATCACGGCTGGGTTCTGCTGTTTGATGCCGATTTCATGCGCGGTACGGCGTTTGAGGAACGGCTCACCGAATACCATTTCTTCTCCTATAACGTAAACGAGGCACTGCAGACTACCGAGGGCGAGAAACAGCTCATGTGGCAGCTGATGGAATTAATACGCAGGTTTATCCAGCATCGAGAGCAGACTCCGCTGACGGATCGGATAGTACAGAACTATATCGTGCTGGTGTGCGACTATTGCTTGCTGTTCTTCCAGCGGCAGTTCAAGATGGAAAGCCAACAGCAGAGCGACTTGTTGTCAAGATTCCAACGGGTGTTGACTGACTACTATGAGCAGCAGATGCAATTCAAGTACGGACTGCCCAATGTCAAGTATTGCGCTTCGCAGTTGTGCCTCTCGTCCAGCTATTTTGGCGATGTGGTGCGCAGCGCCACGGGCGACAATCCTACACGCATTATCCAACGTTTCCTCATTGACCGTGCCAAGAGTCTGATGGTCAGCGGGAAATCAGTGACACAAGTAGCCGAGGACTTGGGCTTTGAATATCCGCAACACTTTACCCGCTTCTTCAAGAAACATGCTGGTTTGCCGCCATCAAAATATGTTGCCTCGCTGCAAAAAAAGTGATTCAGGTATGTTTCCAGATGTTTCAGATAATCAGTGTTAGGGTAATTCTTTGCACCTTTGCAGCCACATTACCATCAACAAGAAATCAATATGACAATTAAGGAATATAAAGACTATATCGCTTCGGGACAGAAAGTGGAAGCCGGCTCGGAGGCGCACTTGCTCATGCATTGGGCAAGCAGCGAGGCACAAAAGATTACCGTCAAGCTGAACAATGAGTTCCATGAGCCCGAGGAAATCCGCAGTCTGCTCTCCGAACTGTGGGGAACAGACGTGCCTGAAAGTGTAGGTATGTTCCCGCCATTCTATACCGACTTCGGGAAAAACACTACAGTGGGCGAGCGCACGTTTATCAATGCCGGATGCAAGTTTCAGGACCAAGGAGGCATCCGTATCGGCAACGATTGCCTGCTAGGCCACAACGCCACGCTTTGTACCATCAACCACGCTCAAGACCCCGACCGACGCGGCGACATGGAATTCCACCCCATCCACATCGAGGACAAAGTGTGGCTGGGAGCCAATGTCACCATTCTGCCGGGTGTGACCATCGGAGAGGGAGCCATCGTTGCCGCCGGAGCAGTGGTGACTAAGGATGTGCCGCCAAGGACGATTGTCGGCGGCATTCCAGCCAAGATCATCAAGAAAATTATGTAATTACCACCATCACAGCCCGATAACGACAGGCTTGGCATCCGGCAGATGGGTGCTGAGGATTCGTTGGGGCTTGGGATAGAGGTTGTTGGCACGGTTGCCCAGGTTGTTAGCGAAGCCCAGGACGGCACCCTGATGGGCAACGAGGACATAGCCACGGGGACCGTCAACCGTGATACTCTCGCCGCGCAGATAATGCAAGGCCGTGGGATAGTCCACCTCACAGACAGGGAAGGCATCAACAGCCCTTGACATTGACATTGCCAAAGCATGATGTGGCACCATCTTGCGGCCCATCACAGTCGCCAGTTCCACCCCAGCGTGCAAGACGTTCAACGAGGCACGCAGAGCCGTCACATCACGGCTGATATCCTGTGGCACGGCAAAAAACAAATCACTCTGTTGGTCTATCACGAATTCATCGGGGTTTGCAAGCCAGTTTTTGCCCATTTCATCGGGCTTTTTCGGCATTTTTTCTTTGATTCTCGGTATTTGTCTCGGGGCATCACCTTCCTTGCGGAAAACTGCCATAAAGAGCCCCTCACCGTCCACGCAATGAGGCATGAAGCGATAGCAATGACAGTCACTGCCGATGGCGGGATGAATCTTCCATGATGGCTCGGCAGGCACCTCCAGCGAGACGGCACCCAGTTCATTGACAATGAACTCGGCGATTTCTTCATTTTCCTGACGATTATAGGTACAGGTGCTGTAGATGAGCAGGCCGCCAGGACGAAGAGCCTGCCACACGTCATTGAGGATTTCACGCTGGCGCTGGGCACACTGCTCAACAAGTGCAGGCGTCCACTGGGCCACAGCCTCATCGTCCTTGCGCATCATGCCCTCGCCGCTACATGGCACGTCGGTGGCAATGACATCAAAGAAATGGGTCATTTTTCCTAAGTTGGCAGGTGCATTGCTCGTCACCACACAGCGAGGATCGCCCCAACGGATGACATTGTCGGCCAGCACACGGGCACGCGGCGGCACAATCTCGTTGGCCACCACCAGCGAACGGGGAGGCAATGCTTGGATGGCAGCCGTTGTCTTACCGCCAGGTGCCGCACACAAATCCAGGTAACGCACAGGCTCATCAATGAAATGCCTGATTACATGAGTGATGAACATCGACGAGGCATCCTGCACGTAATAGCGTCCCGCATGCCAGTCGGTGTCAAAGGAGAATGACGGACGGTCATTGAGGTAAAAACCTTCACTACACCACGGCACAAGGTGAGCACCCTCGGGCAACCCTACCCCACGGTCCTCGTTGACACGCACAGCGACACTGGGCTCGGTTGTCGTGATTGCCTCGGCCAGCGCCTCCCACTCATCGGGCAGCAAGCCACGTAATTGCTCTATAAAATTATCTGGCAGATTCATAGCTGCAAAGTTAGTTGAATTGCTGCAAACACAGCACAAATCACGCTCGGGAAATTGATTTTCGTCCAAATCCATGCTTTTCACCCCACTTTTGGGCAAATAACCGTGATTTTAGCCATTCTGAAGCTTGAGTTTTTGGTTACCCGTAATCGGGAGGAAAGTGCAGTTCGGAATTATGTTTTTTTAAGGTTTTAACCCTTTGGTGAACGGCTGTTTTTTTGTAATTTTGTACGTTTTTAGACACCCCCTTTTTTAGAGGGTATAAATGCGAAAAAAACTACATTTTTATGTCAGAAGAAGAAAAATATATCGAAGAACAAGAAGAGAAGAATTATTCAGCGTCCAACATCCAAGTCCTTGAGGGATTGGAAGCCGTTCGCAAGCGTCCGGCGATGTATATCGGCGACACCCATGTCAAGGGTCTCCACCATCTGGTGAGCGAGGTCGTGGACAACTCCATCGACGAGGCACTGGCAGGATTCTGCAATCGCATCGACGTATTCATCGGCGAGGACAACAGCATCACCGTCAAGGATAACGGTCGCGGTATCCCTGTTGACGAACATGAGAAACTGCACAAGTCGGCGCTTGAGGTCGTTATGACTGTGCTGCATGCCGGCGGTAAGTTTGACAAGGGTTCCTACAAGGTATCGGGCGGTCTGCATGGCGTTGGCGTGAGCTGCGTGAACGCCTTGAGCGACTACCTGCGTGCCGAGGTGCGCCGTGGCGGCAAGGTTTATATGCAGGAATACAGCCTGGGCAAGCCGACCACCGAAGTGAAAATCATCGGCGACTGCCGTGAAGAGGATCATGGCACGACCATCATCTTCCACCCCGACGGCAGTATCTTCTCGACCACCGTCTATGAGTTTGACATCCTGTCGAAGCGCCTGCGCGACCTGGCCTACCTGAATGCCGGTGTGACACTGTCAATTACCGACCTGCGCAACAAGGACGAGAATGGCAACTGCCATAGCGAGACCTACTACAGCGAGACAGGTCTTGACGAGTTTGTCCGCTACATCGACGGCAACAAGGAAGCCCTCATCCAGGACGTCATCCACATCAAGAGCAAGAAGGGCGACATCCCCGTTGAGGTCGCCATGACTTATAACACGTCGTTCAACGAGAACATCTACTCGTTTGTCAACAACATCAACACCATCGAGGGCGGTACCCACCTGACGGGCTTCCGCCGCGGCCTCGGCTCAACCCTGAAGAAATATGCCGAGGACAACAAGATGCTCGAGAAGGCCAAGGTTGAGATCAAGCCCGAAGACTTCCGCGAGGGTCTGACCGCCATCATCTCGGTCAAGGTGCTGGAGCCTCAGTTCGAAGGCCAGACCAAGACCAAGCTTGGCAACAACGAGGTCATCGGCGCCGTTGAGACCGCCGTACGCGAGGCATTGAACAACTATCTTGAGGAACATCCCAATCAGGCTAAGACTGTCATTGAGAAGGTCATTCTGGCTGCACAGGCACGCCATGCCGCCCAGAACGCCCGCCTGAAGGTGCAGCGCAAATCGCCGCTCGCCGGCGGTGGACTGCCCGGCAAACTGGCCGACTGCTCGTCGAAGGATCCTGCCGAGAGCGAGCTCTTCCTCGTCGAGGGTGACTCGGCAGGTGGCAGCGCCAAGCAGGGCCGCGACCGCAAGTTCCAGGCCATCTTGCCCCTGCGCGGTAAAATCCTGAATGTCGAGAAGGCAATGGACCACAAGGTGTTTGAGAGCGACTCGATCGTCACCATCTTCCGTGCCTTGGGCGTAACCATCGGCACCGACGAAGACCCCAAGGAGGCCAACCTGAGCAAGCTGCGCTACCACCGCATCATCATCATGACCGATGCCGATGTCGATGGCGCACACATCGACACGCTGCTCATGACCTTCTTCTTCCGCCGCATGCGACCCATCATCGAGAACGGCTACCTCTACATCGCCACCCCGCCCCTGTACCGCGCACGCACCAAGAAGGGCAACCGCGAGGAGTACTGCTGGGATGAGACGCACCTGCGCCGCTTCATCGACGAGTATGCAGGTGGCAATGAGGATGCCATCACCGTTCAGCGATTCAAAGGTCTGGGTGAGATGAACCCAGAGCAGTTGTGGGAGACCACCATGGATCCCAATAACCGCCTGCTCAAGCGCGTCAACATCAGCGACGCCGCCGAGGCCGACCGCATCTTCTCGATGCTCATGGGTGAGGACGTTGATCCCCGCCGCAAGTTCATCGAGGAGAACGCCACCTACGCCACCATCGACACGTAATTCTAAAATTGCCAGATATGCTGGCAATTTTAGAAGTTTAGAGTTTAGAGAGCCTTTGGCTCCGTGGGGCGTAATCCCCGCGACGATATATACATCTACAACACCCCCTGGGACCGCCATTGGACCCAGGGGTATTTATTTATCCATCTTGACAAGGGTAAAAAGTTATAAACTCGCTACGCAAGCATGATGAGTCATCCTCTTCCTTTAGTTTAATAAATACAAGATACTATGATTGAAGACAACTGGGAAAACATTTATTGAAGCCACCACTGGAAGAATGACGTCATAGATGAAACTGCCGCAGTTGGGTCTTCTACTCGCAGATTTTCACTATCTAAAATATGCGATATTTTGCCACGAAGGGACAAAAAACATGTTCGTGGCAAAATATAAGCAAAGATTTAGTTGTTGATGAGGGGAGTGTTATACTACTTGGTGAGATAATAAAAACACAGCATCGAGACAATCTGTCCCGATGCTGTATTGATTGTAATCACTTTTACGCTTGCGGCTGGTTACCACCTGAGGGCGGGTGATAGCGTGATCTGTTTGGTCCCGCCGTCGGTGCCGATGACGTCCAGTGTGATTTGGGGCAGCCGATTGAGGCGGTATTCTTCTTCCCAGGTGTATTCCTCTACGGGCCTGCCGTTAATAGCGATGATGCGGTCATTTAATTGCAGACCTGCACGGGCGGCGTCACCATCGCGCGTGAGCGATGAAACAATCCAGCCTTTGCCGATGTCGGTGCGGTTCCTAAAACCGAAGTCATAGTTGGGCACCGGGGGCTGGTCTTCCTTGAAACGCTTGAGGTAGAGGGCACTGTGTGCAATGTCAATAATCAGATTGAACTTGGATAACATTCCATTGCCGATGATACCGATATATTCTTTCTGGCCAAAGGCGCCTGTTCCGTCGGGCAAATAGGAAATCACCTCGTTGCTGGTGGTGTCAGAGCCGATGATAATGCGCTGTGACTGCATCTCGATAATTGACTCTTGTGACTTGTCTCCAATGCCAAACTGCGTCATGTCCTTAACATATCTCTTGCCTAGCAGCGATTCAAGCCCGTACTGCTTAACGGTACTTGCCGTGAAGTCGACCGCGGCACCTGAGCCCGTGTCCACAAGAAACCAACCCTGGATGCTCTTGCCGCCAACGAGGACCTCGGCCTGAACCTGGATTCGGTGGTCATGGCAACGGATCGGCAATTTCTCATAGTCCTCGACCAGTGGATTTCCATCCTTGTAATACTTCAAGAAACTGTGCTCAAAGTTGATTTCCAACGGATGCTGCTCAATGTCCTTGATGCCCCAGATGCCATCG
>ONLH01000055.1 GCA_900318645.1 uncultured Prevotellaceae bacterium | reverse complement strand
TAAGCCTGTCGCTAGCGTTCATCCTGAGCCAGGATCAAACTCTTCGTTGTTGTATTATCGTTTCTCTTCTTTTACAAAAGAATATAATGAAAACGCAACACTTGACCGAAATCGTTTGTCCGACTCGTGATGATTCCTGCTTTATTGTGTACTATGTTTTAGAATCAACGGGAACATAAAATTTCCCTTTCTCTTGTACTACGTTATATCGTTGCAAACATGTCAAAGAACTCTTTTTTGAGTCACTTTCACGCCCCATTTGAGGCGAAAAGCGGTGCAAAATTACAGCCGTTTTTGATACTGACCAAATTTTTTCGAAACTTTTTTCAATCAAAGTTATTAACAGTCGCAAGAAAAAACTGTTAATAACGTTATTAACTTGCTTATCTGCAGAGTTTTATAAACAGTAAAAACGCTGAAAAAATTTTTACTTTTTTTTGCCAAATCTGTCCAACTCACAAAAAATCGCTGAAAAATGATTGTTTGGCTCTCATCAATCGGGCGGCTTGCTGAGCATTTTCAGCAAGCCGCCCGATTATCCAGTTTCAACGCCTGTATTACAAGAACTACCTAGTGAACAATTCTAATATATATAATGTAGATGATTATTCTTCCCCACCCTTGGCATTGATGAGCACATCGACACCAGTAGCACGACAAATCACATTGAACAACTGGATTTCCTTGTCATCATCATTGGTATCAGCATCAATGACACGCGTGAGCAGCTGGGCGGTTACAATCTTCTGAATGTCGCTCATCCCTTTCATGATATCAATAGCCACCATGCTGTTGAGGGCACGGCCGAGCTTGAATGTTTCGTCACAGATCCCACACTCAACACAAATCGTGTTGAACACGACACACTCATTAGGGTCAACCACATGATCAGCATTGATCATCTCAATAAGCAGACTGACCAAAGCCGCCTTTTGCGTCTCGTTAAATTCTATGATAGCCATATCAATGATACCTTATTGATTATCTTCTTGCTCAAATGGAGGCGGTGTCACAGAGACATTGCTGTCATCCTGAACGGCCGCATCGTTAAGAATAGCCTCGGTGCGCGATTGCCACTGACGTGGGCCGAAAATGCGCTCGGCGTCCTCGGTATAGATAACCTCACGCTGCTGCAACAGGTCGGCCAACTCATGATGTCCACGCTCATACTGAATCAGGATCTGGCGAGCGCGCTCATACTGCCCGTCGATAATGTTCTGCACCTCCTCGTCAATCGCTTTGGCACGGTTTTCACTGTAGGGTTTGGTGAATCCGTAGCTCTCGCCCGACGTGTCATAGTAAGAAATGTTGGGCAGCTTGTCGCTCATACCATAATAAGTGACCATCGCATAGGCGATCTTAGTAGCACGCTCCAGATCGTTGAGCGCGCCCGTGTCAACGAATCCCAAGAAGATATCCTCGGCCACACGTCCTGCCATGAGCGAGCAGATCTTGTCAAGCAGTGCCTGTTTAGGCTCTATCTGTCGCTCCTCGGGGAGATACCATGCTGCACCGAGTGCCTTGCCACGCGGGACAATAGTCACCTTGATGAGGGGGTCACCATAACGCAGATGCCAGCTCACGGTAGCATGCCCTGCCTCGTGCACGGCAATAGAATGACGTTCTTCGTCGGTAATGACCTTTGAACGTTTCTCGAGTCCGCCGACGATGCGGTCGATGGCATCCATGAAATCCTGGCGCTGAACGGCCTGCTTCTTGTGGCGGGCGGCGATGAGCGCAGCCTCGTTGCAGACGTTAGCGATATCGGCACCCGAGAAACCGGGAGTCTGCCTAGAGAGCAAGTCCAAGTCAACCGATCCGTCGATCTTGACATCACGCAGGTGAACCTGGAAGATTTCTTTACGGTCGCTCAGTTCCGGCAATTCAACATAAATCTGGCGGTCAAAACGCCCAGCGCGCAATAGGGCTTTATCCAAAATGTCAGCACGGTTGGTCGCAGCCAGGATAATCACACCGCTATTGGTGCCGAAACCGTCCATCTCGGTGAGCAGCTGGTTGAGCGTACTCTCTCGCTCGTCATTGCCACCCATGTTGGCCTTATTGCCACGAGCGCGTCCGACGGCGTCAATCTCGTCGATAAACACGATACAAGGGGCTTTCTCTTTAGCCTGGCGGAAGAGGTCGCGCACGCGAGACGCACCAACACCGACAAACATCTCCACAAAGTCGGAACCCGACATCGAGAAGAAAGGCACATCGGCCTCGCCGGCAACAGCCTTGGCGAGCAAGGTTTTACCGGTTCCCGGAGGTCCCACGAGCAACGCTCCCTTGGGAATCTTACCACCGAGGGCGGTATAATGTTTTGGATTCTTGAGGAAGTCCACAATTTCGGCGATTTCTATCTTAGCCTCGGCGAGTCCTGCAACGTCCTTGAACGTCACTTTCTTGTCATTGTCTTTATCAAAGAGCCTTGCCTTGGACTTGCCGACGCTGAAAATGCCACCTCCAGCGCCACCGCTGCCCATGCCACGGAACATGAACAGCATGAAAGCGATGAACAGCACCGTTGAACCGAGATACCATATCATTGATGAATAGTCGCTCGTCTTCTCGTACTTGACTTCACCTGTGAAGATGCCCTCGGTCTTCCATTGTTCCACCTTATCGTCAAACTTGTCAGCACTCGAAATCTGAGTCGAAATCACATTTGACGTCCTGGACGACTGTCCGAACATAGGCTGATTGGCCGGCACAATTTCTTTGTCCTTGCTCACTTCCTGAGCCAAGGTATCATCCATTACCGCTTCGACAACATTCTTGTTGGTATAGACGGTGATGTACTTGATTCCTCCTGGCCGGCTCTTGACAATGTTCTCAAACTTTGTCCAGTTCACCTCTTGTGCCGCAGTCCCGTCCTCATTCATCCAGAAGAACATCAAGAGAATGAGGAGCATCAGTCCATACATCCAGTAGAAGTTGAACTTAGGCTTCTTGCGTTGATTATTGTCTGCCATTATACTTTATCGCTATATGAGGTTAGACAGGAATTCAATCCAGATCGGGTATCTTATTGATGAGCGCATCGGCCCACAAGTTCTCCAAGTTGTAACGCTCGCGGAAGTCGGGGACGAACACGTGAACAAAAATGTTGCCATAGTCAATGATGATCCACTGGGCATTCTGGTAGCCATCATAGTTGAACGGACGCTGCCCTGCATGTTTCTCGACATACTCGCGGACACTGTCAGCGATGGTCTCGACCTGCATTGGCGTGTTTCCCGTCGCAATGACGAAGCCTTGAGCTGCTGCTGTCTCAATACCTTTAAGGTCAACATGGACAATACTACGTCCCTTCTTTTCCTGAATTGCTTCGATGATAGTTTGAATCAGTTTTTCGTTTTCGTTCATATATTAAGATATTATTCCAATTTGCAAAGATAGTCAAAGTTTCAGACATTCAAGCGTGAAAAGTGGTAATATTTTTTAAATTGGCATAAATGTTTGCAACAGAAGGGAAACAAATCAATCAGGCAGGTTGTCATGACGACAGCCTGCCTGATGTTTAATAGTTGGTTAGTTAAGCAATCTCTTCAAGCGGGATTAGATGACACCCTGCTCGAGCATAGCCTGAGCGACCTTCATGAAGCCGGCGATGTTAGCGCCCTTCACGTAGTCGATGGTGCCGTCGGCCTGAGTACCGAACTTCACGCACTGCTCGTGGATGTTCTGCATGATCCAGTGGAGCTTCTCGTCAACTTCCTTAGCTGACCAGCTGAGGTGAGCAGCGTTCTGGGTCATCTCGAGACCAGAGGTAGCTACGCCACCAGCGTTAACAGCCTTACCGGGAGCAAAGAGAACACCATTCTTCTGGAAGTAGTGGATAGCACCGGGCTGGCAACCCATGTTAGATACCTCGCAGCAGCACCAGCAACCGTTGGCCTTCAGCTCCTTAGCATCGTCCTCGCTCAGCTCATTCTGGAATGCGCAGGGCAGTGCGATGTCGCAAGGAATGCTCCAAGCCTTCTTGCCGGCGGTGAACTTGGCCTTCTCGGGGAACTTGGTGGCCATGTCCTCAACCTTGTTGCGGTTGGAAGCACGCATCTCAAGCATGTAGTCGATCATTTCGGGAGTGATACCCTCGGGGATCTCGCAAACGCCGTCGGGGCCAGAGATGGCAACGACCTTAGCGCCGAGTTCGAGAGCCTTGGTAGCAGCACCCCAAGCTACGTTACCGAAGCCAGAGAGAGTCACCTTCTTGCCCTTGATGTCCTTACCAGCAGTGCGGAGCACGTGCTCGGTGAAGTAGAGAGCACCGAAACCGGTTGCCTCGGGACGGAGGATAGAACCACCCCAAGTCATACCCTTGCCAGTGAGAACGCCAGTGTGATACTGACGAGCCAGCTTCTGGTACATACCATTAAGGAAGCCAATCTCACGGCCACCAACACCAACGTCACCAGCAGGAACATCCTGGTCGGGACCGATGTTGTGACGGAGCTCAAGCATGAAGGCCTGACAGAAACGCATGATCTCGGCATCGCTCTTGCCAACGGGGTCGAAGTCAGAGCCACCCTTGCCACCGCCCATGGGCAGAGTGGTGAGGGCATTCTTGAAGGTCTGCTCGAAACCTAAGAACTTCAGCATTGAGGGAGTAACGGCCTTGTGGAAACGCAAACCACCCTTGTACGGGCCAATAGCGCTGTTGAACTGTACACGATAACCGAGGTTGGTCTGAACCTCACCCTTATCGTCGATCCAGGTTACACGGAAAGTAAAGATGCGCTCGGGTTCTACCATGCGCTCAACGATCTTAGCCTTCTCAAACTCAGGATGCTGGTTATAAACCTCCTCGATGGACTCAAGGACCTCACGTACAGCCTGCAGATACTCGGATTCGCCTGGGTGTTTAGCCTCCAGGTCGGCCATAATTTTCTCAACGTTCATGATAATAATACAAATAGTTGTTAATTAGAAAAAACTATAAAGTTAATTAATAATCTGTTCATTTTTCGGATGTGCTCATGCGTTCAACACATCTTCCAAAAGCGTCACAAATTTACTGCAATTTTTCCAATCCCCAATAATTTTTGCAAGTATTTTCAGTTTTTTTTCACCGACTGTGAAAAAAGCAAAAAACGCCTAAAATTATTTTTGCCACAAAAAATCTTGAGAACGGACAAATTGACACCGAACCCACGATTTTCGGGACTGAATTCGTCATAAAACCACCTGCTCAGGCTACAAATTGACAAAATGCCAAAAAACTCGTTTTTTTGCCAGGTATTGTGTCAGAAGAAACATAATTTTTATGCTGGACCGTCAATCCTGAGCCAGTACACGCTGGACAAGTGCGTTGACGCTATTCGTGACTTTGCAGGCACTGGCCTGTCCATTCTTGAGATTTCACACCGCAGCAAGGAGTTCCAGGCTGTCGTTGACGAGGCCGAGGCTCTGTTCAAGGAGCTGCTCGACATCCCCGAGGGCTACAAGGTGCTGTTCCTGGGTGGTGGTGCCAGCACTCAGTTCTATATGGTTCCCATGAACCTGTTGAAGACCAAGGCTGCTTACCTCGACACCGGTACGTGGGCTAACAAGGCCATCAAGGAGGCCAAGTTGATTGGTGACGTTGAGGTGGTTGGTTCTTCCAAGGAGGACAACTACACCTACATCCCCAAGGGCTACAAGGTTCCCACCGATGTTGACTACTTCCACATCACGACCAACAACACCATCTACGGTACCGAGATCCGCGAGGACTATGACGTGCCCGTTCGCATGGTAGCCGATATGTCATCCGATATCTTCTCACGTCCCGTTGACGTGTCCAAGTATGACCTCATCTACGGTGGTGCTCAGAAGAACATCGCTCCCGCCGGTGTCACCTTCGTTATCGTTAAGGAAGACGTCCTCGGCCAGGTTGACCGCGTTCTCCCCACCATGGTGAACTACAAGACCCACGTTGACAAGGGTTCGATGTTCAACACGCCTCCCGTATTCCCCATCTACGCTGCTCTGCAGACCCTGAAGTGGTACAAAGAGCTCGGTGGTGTGAAGGAGTTGCAGCGCATCGACGAGGAGAAGGCCGCCTATCTGTATGACGCCATCGACTCGAGCAAGATGTTCGTCGGCACCGTTAAGCCCGAGGACCGTTCAATCATGAACGTCTGCTTCGTAATGAAGCCCGAGTACAAGGAACTGGAGAAGGACTTCCTGGACTTCGCCGGAACCAAGGGCATCGTCGGCATCAAGGGCCACCGCTCAGTTGGCGGTTACCGCGCATCGCTCTACAACGCACTTCCCCTGGAGAGCGTGAAGGTGCTCGTTGACGCTATGAAGGAGTTTGAGAAGAACCATTAATCACACATTATTTATAATATCACACAACAGCAGAGAATCATGAAGATTTTAGTTGCAACCGAGAAGCCCTTTGCTCCCGTAGCTGTACAGGGCATCCGTGAGGTGATTGAAGGTGCTGGCCACGAGCTGGTACTCGTCGAGAAAGGAACCCGTGAGGATATGATCAAAGCCATCGCCGACTGCGCTGGTCTGATCGTCCGCAGCGATAAGGTGGACAAGGAAGTGTTTGACGCAGCTCCCCAGTTGAAGGTGGTTGTTCGCGCCGGTGCAGGTTATGACAACATCGACCTGGCCGAGGCTACCGCCCATGGCGTATGCGTGATGAACACCCCCGGCCAGAACAGCAACGCCGTTGCCGAGCTGGTAATGGGTATGCTCGTTACCTTGATCCGCAACCGCTATAACGGCACCTCGGGCACCGAGTTGCTGGGCAAGACGCTGGGTATTCATGCCTATGGCGCCGTTGGTCGCTGCGTAGCACGCATCGCCAAGGGCTTCGGCATGAAGATCAGCGCCCTCGACCCCTGGGTGAAGGACGAAGTGATGGAAGCCGACGGCATCCACCCCGTTCACAGTGTAGAGGAGCTCTACAGCGAGAACCAGTACGTGAGCCTCCACATCCCCGCAACCGACGAGACCCGCGGTTCAGTTGGCAAACGTCTCATCGAGATGCTGCCCAAGAACGGTGTGCTCATCAATGCTGCCCGCAAGGAAGTCATTGACGAGGCTGGTCTGGCCGAGGCCATGGAGGCACGTCCCGACTTCCGCTATGTCGCTGACGTGAAGCCCGCCAACGCTGACGAACTCGAGGCCAAGTATCCCGAGCGCGTACTGTTCACCCCCAAGAAGATGGGTGCCCAGACCGCCGAGGCCAACATCAACGCCGGCTTGGCAGCCGCCAACCAGGTGGTAGCTCACCTCAAGGACGGCTGGAACCGCTTCCAGGTCAACAAGTAAGTATCCAAGATACTGCTGAAATAAAAAACCTGTGGTCCAATTTTCCAGGCCACAGGTTTTTCTTTGGCCATTTGGTGGATATCGGATTAAATCCTTATCTTTGCAACAGATAACCCATTAAATTGAACAAGACATGAAACTAGCCGAAGCATTAAGCATCCGCAAGGATTTACAGACCCGCATCAGCGATCTGACAGCGCGCCTGGTGAACAATGTGAAAATACAGGAAGGTGATGAGCCGGCCGAGGACCCCAAGGACTTGCTCAAGGAACTGGACAGTTGCCTGAAGCAACTCGAGGAATACATCTACCGCATCAATGTGACCAACATGCGCACCATGTGCGGCGAGAAGACTCTTACCCAACTGATGGCCGAACGCGACGTGCTCACCAAGCGCGTAAGCGTGATGCAGGAAGTTTTCAGGCAGGCATCATCCTCCTCGAGCGAGCGCTATTCCCGCAGCGAGATCAAGTATGTGACAACCGTTGATGTCAAAGCCATACGCAAACAGATCGACAAGTTATCGAGCCAACTGCGTCAACTGGACATCGAGATCCAGTCCATCAACTTCTCTACCGAATTAATCTAGCTTAAACTGGATGAATGATGTTCAGCGGGAGACTGTACCAAAAGTCTTGTAGAGACGCAAAATTTTGCGTCACCTATCGCTAGACTCCACCAATATACTACCCTTGAGACGCAAGATTTTGCGTCTCTACAGATCAGAATCACTGAGCATCAACACGCGAGTTTCATCAAAATCAGCATTAATCCAATAGCACGACATCTATCAGGAATTGTAGGTTGTGGATAGTGGGGCGAACTGAAAACCATCATGAGGCACTGCAAGGGACTGCAGTATTCCCGGGAACGGGCCATCACGGTGCATGTCCAGCACGCCAGTACAGAGCACAGTGCATCATTCAAGCACGTAGCACTACCGCCAGTTGACCACTGGCCACGACCGAGGGTGGGACGAGGGAACCATACTTATAAAGACACAAAAACGGCACCGCACTGCTGGGCGATGCCGTTTTTGATGTTAGGTTTGAATCGAGAAAACGATTAGTTGGTTCCCTGGAGTTTGAAGGAAACGGGCAGCGTGTACCATACCGACACGGGATGACCATTCTGGCGACCAGGGGTGAACTTGGGCAGCGACTTGCAGACGCGTGTGGCCTCACGGTCGAGGTCCTTGTCCACCGAGCGGACTACCTTTACTTCACCCACCCTACCCGTCTTGTCAACAACGAACTGCACAACGACCTTTCCTTGAACACCGTTCTCTGCGGCCATGGGCGGATAGTTGATGTGAGACTGGAGAAACTTCATCAGAGCAGCCTCGCCACCGGGGAACTGGGGCATCTGCTCTACTACAGTGAAGACTTGTTCCACAACCTCTTTGGGTTTCTCAACCTTTTCTTCTACCACGACCTCGTTCTTGAACTCTCGGATGACGGCCTTGTTATCCGTTCCTTGATCGAAATCAACACTACCAGCCGAATGCAATGATTCCAACTGTTCTTGTTGAGTCTTGATTTCATCCTCCCTATTCACCTTATCGTCCTCGACGATGGCGAGTTCGGTAACTTTAATCGTATTCAGGACCTCCTCGGGGAGAACCTCAGGCTTCTCCTGTTCGAGGCGTTCCTGCACGGGCTCTTCAGCCTTTGGAGGCATGACGACCAATACATTCTCCTGTTCATTTGACCCGATAAGCTTTCTCTCCTCAAAGTACTGGTTGGCCTTCGTGTAACCGAAGACAAGCAGACCGAAGATGATGGAGCCAATAAGAGTCCACAGGACAGCTTTGTTGTGTCGCTTGGATGATTCTGTACGGATGACATAAGCACCAAAGTCCTTATTCTTCCCTTCAAACACGAGATCGCACCATTCGCGCGATGATAAATTAACTGATTGTGCCATAATAATTACCTTTTAAAAGATTAAACAAATGTCCATTAACCAGTATTTATTCAGTCGTGATACCTTTTCAGATGCTCACGCTAATCTGTTTTAAAATCGATTTCACCAACTGTAACCATAATAAATCAAAACATTATTTAGGTTAATAAAACGGGCTAACTCTCACTTGCAAAATTACTATAGATAATAGAAAAACAGCGAGCATTCAATGGTCATACTTTCAAACACAGCACACTGATTATCAGTATTTTATAAAATAAAAAAGTCATTTGAGGGTAATTCGGAATTTTGGGCACTGATGATCGTGGCTTTTTATTGATGTCGAGATGGATTTCGAAGAAGGAAAAGGTCATGGCGACCATGTCTTTTAACGAAGTAGAGGAAGCGATTGATGTGACGTTTCAGGCGTCTCATGGCCCGCCAGACAGGTGTAGTGAATGCCACTGCGTCGCACTTATCATTCAACCTGGCTTACTATAGCGGACAACAACGATAGTAATACTTTGCAGAACAAAGCCTCGGCTTGGGAAAGCTGAGGCTTTGTTCTATGTTTTACAGTATATTACGAAAAAGAGGGTGTGTCAAAATTTTGACACACCCTCTTTTCTCTATACGGGATTAACCGAAAAGCTCGATTAGTTGGTACCCTGGAGCTTGAAGGTAACGGGCAGCGTGTACCATACGGACACAGCCTGACCATTCTGACGACCCGGGGTGAACTTAGGCAGCGACTTGCAGACGCGAACGGCCTCACGGTCGAGGTCCTTATCCACCGAACGGACAACCTTTACTTCACCTACCTTACCAGTCTTGTCAACAACGAACTGCACAACGACCTTACCTTGAACATTGTTCTCAGCAGCCATGGGCGGGTAGTTGATATGAGACTGGAGGTACTTCATCAGAGCAGCCTCGCCACCAGGGAACTGGGGCATCTGCTCTACTGAGCGGAAGACTTCCTCCTTAACCTCCTTGGGTTTCTCTACGGGCTTCTCAACGACAACCTCTTCCTTCAGGGTGCGGGTAACGTTACGGTCCTCAGTACCTTTCTCGTTATCCTTCTGACCGAAGGCGGTCTCGGTCTCCTTCAGCTCGTCCTGAGTCTTGATCTCGTCCTCCTTCTTCACCTTATCGTCCTCGACGATCTGCAGCTCGGTTACCTTAACCGACTTCAAGACCTCCTCGGGGAGTACCTCGGGCTTGGGTTGTTCGAGACGTTCCTGCTCGGGTTCGGGCTCTTCGGCTTCCTGAGACATGTCGATGAGCACTTCCTCCTGTTGGGCCATCTCTCTGAGCCTTTTCTCCTCTAAGTAAGCATTGGCCTTAGCAAGACCCCAGGCGAGTGCAGCGAAGATGATGGCTCCGATAATTGTGTAGAGAACAGCCTTATTGTGACGCTTGGTTGATTCAGTACGGATGACATAAGCACCAAAGTCCTTATTCTTCCCTTCAAACACGAGGTCACACCATTCACGCGATGAAAGATCAACTTCTTTTGCCATAATTGATTTCTTTTTTTAAAGATTAAACAAATCCATTAATCTGACATCACTTGTTAAGGTTCTTGCCCTGGAGCAAGATCATCATCGCCGAGTCAACCTCATTGATGCGGTCGATCTGGTAACGGCTGATGTTGTTGATCTGCATCTCGTCGAGCACGCTCACAACGTGGGCGTAGCTGGCGTTAGGCGTAGCCTTAATAATCACAACCGGGCGCTTCAGGGTGGAGTCGTTACGGATTGCTTTGGCCTTCTCATTATAGATGGAGTCATTGAGTTCCTCGTTCTTGGAGAACTTCATTTCCTTCCATTCCTTCTTCAGGTCAGCAATCTTGAGGCAAACCTCCTTGTTGCGCTCTTGTAGAATCTCGCGAATTGCGGGATAGGCACCGCCGGTATTGTTACCGAACTCGACCTGCTTCATGTTGCTTTCGCCAGTAGTTGCAAGCTTATCGGTCTCGGGCATACCGTCGTAGTAGTAAAGCATTCCCGAGTTGGGGTCAGACAGGCCCTTATCGTCAAGCTTACCATCGATGATGATGGTAACAGCCTCGGACTGCTTTACCTTATTCTGCTGTTCTTTCTCAACCTTCTCGTTGGTAGGCAACGCGATCTGGAGCGTCTGGCTCTTGATCATGGTGGTACACCATGGTGGTACACAACATAAAGAAGGTGATCAACAGCATGTTCATGTCAACCATAGGAGTGAAGTCGATACGGGTATCGAACTTTTTCTGACGACTTTTCGTTTTAATTGCCATATCTTATTCCTCCGAAGTTTTAAGGGCCGTCATCAGAGAGAACTTGTTCATCTTCATGGTCTGGAGGTTATCCATTACCACGTTAACAACGCTGTAAGGCGTTGTCTGATCGGCCTTGATTGCAATACCACGTCCTTTCACCATTGCTTCCTGCAGTTCGGGGTTCACCGAGTTATAGGCGGCCCTGATCCACATCTGGAATTCATTGGGGTTGTTTGGATCTTCATTCATGTTGATTGGAACACCGGGGTTCTGTTCTGATTCGAGGAACTTGTCCCTCTGGTCGGGTTCCAGGTTCAACCATTCTTTCATCTTTGTGATAGGTACACCGAAAGCATTCAGCTTTGAGAAGGTCTCAATCTCCTTGTTGGTAAACGCAAGGTTTGCACTGGGATGAGTCTTCTTGTACTCGGCTACCATATTCTTAAGCAGGTCGGCGCGAACCGTCTCGCTCTTCATTGTCGAGTCCTTGCTACCGAGTACCTCAAGGAATACCTTGCCCTGGGGGCTCACAAGTACTGACAACAGGTTAGCATCAGGAACTTTCTCCTCGGCCACCGAGGGAGGCGTGATCATGAAGAAAGTCAACAGAAGCACCGTCACATCGGACATAGCGGTCATGTCGATGCGCGTCTCTTTCTTTTTAATTTTGACTTTTCCCATATTTCTAAATTACCTTAATCTGTTTGTTTAAAAACGATTAATTAAACAGTTGCTAACCCAGTAATTAGTGAGTAGCTGAGAAGGTAGAAACAGTTGCGAAGCCAAGCTCGTCGATAGCATAGGTCATGTTATCGATCTTGTTGGTAAAGAAGTTGTAACCGATCAGGGCGAGGGCAGCGGTTGCGATACCGAGAGCGGTGTTCACAAGTGCCTCAGAAATACCGGTTGACAGCTCGGTTGAGTCAGGAGCACCTGAATTGGACAGAGCCTGGAACGACTTGATCATACCCAACACAGTTCCGAACAGACCGATCAGGGTACCCAGGGTGGTCAGGGTTGCCAGCACGGGCAGGTTCTGCTGCAGGGCGGGCATCTCCAGTGCGGTAGCCTCCTCGAGGGTTGCCTGGATCGAAGCAAGCTTCTGCTCCTTGCTCAGAACGGTATCTTTC
The DNA here is from genome assembly GCA_900318645.1 of uncultured Prevotellaceae bacterium. Lineage (GTDB taxonomy): Bacteria > Bacteroidota > Bacteroidia > Bacteroidales > Muribaculaceae > Sodaliphilus. The sequence goes on along the minus strand of ONLH01000055.1, from coordinate 9,020 downwards.
TCCATCTCTTTGTACTTCTGCAGGGTTGCATAAACTACGGCACCTACAGTACCACTCTGCTTGCGGCACAGATCCTCGGCCTTAGCCATGTCATGGTTGCGCAGAGCAGCCTTCACGTTCTCGACAAACTTAGTAGTGCTGCCTTTACCCTTAGCCTTAGCAAGAGCAATCCAGCGCTCAACAACAAGCACGATTACAGTCAAGAAGCAGGTGATCAGCACGGGCACAACCACACCGCCCTTAAATACGGTACCAGCCAGGTTCTGGGGACCTTCCTTATCCAAGCTCCAGAAACCCGGAGAAACCTTGAAGTTACCGGGATTACCCAGCAGGAAGAAGAAGATTGCTAATGCAACGAGAAAGCACACAACAATCACAGGAAATGCGCTCTTGATACCACCAACATTGCTGCTTACCTCTTTCTTGGCAGCGGTCTGTGGCTTCTGAATGTTTGTTTGTTCAGCCATAATTTTAAAATGTTTTAAAAAATGAATTAATAAAATTAGTTATTTAGTTATTAAAGTTCTAATGTTCCAATGGCGTGTTTTGTGTACCTACTGCACGACGGGTAACAATCGCAAGCAGTTGAAACACAATAAATTTCACAACAGAAGGCGGCCGACAAAGCACTTAAGAGAAGCCTTTTTGCCTAAAAAATTAACGCAAATTTATCACAAATATTTGAAAAGGCCACACTTTGCGGCACTTTTTTTCACGTTTTTTATTAACAATGACGTTTTGCCACAGGAGAAACCATCCAGATTAACAGGAAAAGATGGGAACCTTAAACTGCCAAAAACCGCCGATTCGCCGATTCGTCATGTCTGCCATAAGGTTTTCCACAGTATAATTATTGAGGCAATTGATAGATTTTATTGACATTACTGTGAAAGATTAACAATTATTTGTATCTTTGTGCCCACATTATTAAATATAATAAATCATTATATAAAAGATCATGGCAACTGTTAGACTCAAGAAGGGTTTTGACATCCGCTTGCTGGGTGAAATCACCGATAAGGTCATCGGCGACGTCCCGGCTCCCAATACGGTAGCTGTCATTCCCGATGATTTCCACGGGATCATTCCCCGCATGGAAAAGAAAGAGGGTGAACACGTCGCTGCTGGCGAACCCCTCTATCATGACAAGAATCATGAGGCCATCAAGGTTGTCGCACCCGTGAGCGGAACCGTCAAGGAGGTACGCCGCGGTGAGCGCCGCCACATCGACGCCATCATCATTGCCCCCGACGGCGACAAAGACTCCATCACTCATAACATCATGGGTGATGCCGAGCAGGTATTGCTGCAGTCGGGATTGTGGGCCATGATGCGTCAGCGTCCCTATGACGTGGTGCCGACGCCTGGAATCCGTCCCAGGGACGTGTTCGTGACAGCCTTTGACTCTGCTCCCCTGGCTCCCGACCTGGACGTGGTGCTGGGCGACAAACGTCAGTTCATTGCTAAGGGCGTGGAAGTGCTCAACGGACTGACTGACGGCAAAGTGTACATCGGTGTACGTGACGGGCAATCTATTGATGCCCCCGGTGCCGAGGTGACAACCTTCATCGGTCCCCACCCTGCCGGCAACGTCGGCGTCCAAGCCGCCAATACCGCGCCCGTGAACAAGGGCGACGTGGTATGGACAATGGACATCGTCACGCTGGCTCGCATCGGCGAGCTGTTCACCACCGGAAAGGTGAGCCACGATACCGTGGTAGCCATCACTGGTGAGATGGTGCAGCAACCGCGCTACATCAAGACGGTAATGGGAGCAGACCTGCAAACCGTGCTCAAGCATGAGACAACCAATTTGGCACAAAGCCGCATCATCAGCGGCAACGTGCTCACGGGCGTGAAGGTTGAAGCCGACCAGTGGCTGCTTGCACCCTACCGCCACATCACCGTTATCCCCGAGAACAACAAGCCCGACGAGTTCATGGGATGGGCATCTTTCAAGCCCAGCCGCTTCTCAATCTACCGCACCTTCACCACATGGCTTGGTGGACTGTCAAAAGCCAGGAGCTTTGACAGCCGCATCAAGGGCGGTGAGCGCGCTATCGTTCGCACGGGGGAATATGACGCCATGCTACCGATGGACATCTACGGCGAGTTCCTCATCAAGGCCATCATCAGTGGCGACATCGACAAGATGGAGCAACTGGGCATCTATGAGATCGCGCCCGAAGACTTCGCTCTGGCAGAGTTTGCCGACACCAGCAAACTGGAACTGCAACGCATCGTGCGCGAGGGACTTGACCGATTGCGTGCCGAGATGTCGTGAGATCATTTCACACATTGTTATATATAATTAGAGTAATATCGCTATTCGACAATATATCATTGATATGAAAGCTTTAAGGAATTTCATGAACAAGATTGAACCCTCATTCCGTCCCGGCGGCAAGTTTGCAAAGCTGGAGTCGGTCTATGACGGCATGGAGACCTTCTTGTTCACGCCCAACACCACATCGCGGTCGGGCGCACACATCCACGACGGCAACGACTTGAAGCGCACCATGATTACCGTGGTGGCTGCCTTGATCCCCGCGTTGCTGTTCGGCATGTACAACATCGGCTACCAGCATTATCTGGCCATCGGTCAGGCTCACATGGGCTGGTTCACGATGTTCCTCTATGGTCTGCTGGCATTGCTGCCCGTCATCGTGGTCAGCTATGCTGTGGGCCTGGGTATCGAGTTCATCAGCGCACAGATTCATCACAAGGAGATTCAGGAGGGATTCCTCGTTACCGGTATCCTCATCCCACTTATCGTCCCCATTAATACGCCGCTGTGGATGACAGCCGTCGCTACTGCATTTGCTGTCATCTTCGCAAAGGAGATTTTTGGTGGTACGGGTATGAATATCTTCAATGTCGCTCTGATCACACGCGCTTTCCTCTTCTTCGCCTATCCCTCACACATGAGTGGTGACGAGCCGTTTGTCAAGGTGGACAGCGCTTTCGGTATGGGAAGCGGAACTCTTGTGGATGGTTTTACGGGGGCTACGCCGTTGGGCCAAGTGGCCACTAGCGTGGGAGAACCGTCGATGACCAACATCCTGGGAGAACCCATCAGCTGCTTGGATGCCTTTATCGGTAACATTCCCGGCTCTCCGGGTGAGACTTCGATGATTGCCATCCTGATTGGTGCTGCCATCCTGTTGATCACGGGCATCGCATCATGGCGCATCATGTGCTCGGTATTCGTCGGCGGCCTTGGTATGGCGGCTCTGGTACATGCTTTGCCCAGCCCCATCTACCCCGCCTCGATGCTTGACCCGATGACGCAGTTGTGCCTGGGCGGCTTCGCATTCGGTGCCGTGTTCATGGCAACCGACCCCGTAACCGGTGCACGCACTTCGGTGGGTCAATACATCTATGGCCTGCTCATCGGCGTGTTTGCCATCCTCATCCGTGTTTACAACAGTGGTTACCCCGAGGGCATGATGCTCGCCATCTTGCTGATGAACGCATTCGCGCCTCTCATCGACCACTGCGTGGTATCGTCTAATATCAAGCGACGCGCACGCCGTGCCGCCACTAAAAGTTAAGGAGGTCACGCTATGAACAAGAACAGTAACATCTATCAAATGCTGTATGCCGCCGTGATGGTATTGATTGTGGGCACAGTGCTCGCACTCATCTACATGGCGCTCAAGCCCAAACAGAACGAGAACATCGCCAATGATACCCGCAAGCAGATCATGAGCGCCCTGCACATTGCTGCCCCCGACGACAGCAAGGTCAAGGAGACTTACGAGAAATACATCGTCCAAGACCTGCTCGTGGACCGCGAGGGCAACATCGTGGATAGTGCCCAGAATGTGGCTTTCAACGTGGAAATGAAGAAGAACGTCAAGCTGGCCGAACGTCTGCTGCCCGTTATGAAGTGCGTTATGGACGACGGTAGTGTCAAGTACGTGCTGCCCATGTACGGTGCTGGCCTGTGGGGTCCCATCTGGGGATACATTGCCATGAACGATGACGGCAACACCATCTACGGTGCCAACTTCTCTCACGAGGGTGAGACGCCGGGACTGGGTGCCCGCATCGCTGACCAGGACTTCCAGGACAAGTTTGTGGATAAGCACTTGTTCCAGGATGGTAAATACAAGGGCGTGGTGGTGCTCAAGAAGGGGCAGAAGTCTGTCACCGGTGCCGAGCAGGTCGATGCTCTGACCGGTGCAACCATTACCAGCCTCGGTGTAAGTGCTATGCTTGAGGACTGCTTGGCTCCCTACGAGGCCTTCCTCAAGAAGATGCAAGACTCGACAGCACCTGCTGCCAACGAGAATGAAAATAACGACAATCAACCCGAATAAACCCTATCACGACTATGTTATCAAAGAAAAACAAAGAAGCATTGTTCAACCCGCTGTCCAAGGACAATCCTGTCTTGGTGCAGATTTTGGGTATCTGCTCCGCGCTTGCCGTCACCGCCAGTCTGGAGCCCGCCATCGTGATGGGCATTTCGGTGATTTGCGTGCTCGCGTTCAGCAACGTGATCATTTCATTCCTGCGCAAGACCATTCCCACCAACATCCGCATCATCGTGCAGCTGGTGGTGGTCGCCACGCTGGTAATCATTGTTCAACAGGTGCTCATCGCCTACAACTATGACGTGAGCAAGCAGTTGTCGGTATTCATCGGACTGATTATCACCAACTGTATCCTCATGGGTCGTCTGGAGGCGTTCGCTATGCACAACAGTCCCTGGCCGTCATTTCTTGACGGTATTGGCAACGGACTGGGCTACACCATCGTCCTGTTGATTGTGGCCTTCTTCCGTGAATTGCTCGGTTCGGGCACGCTCTTCGGTTTCAAGGTGATTCCGCAGTGGTGCTATGACCATGGCTACGAGAACAACGGCCTGATGATTTTGGCCCCGATGGCACTGATCACCGTGGGATGCATCATCTGGTACCACAGGGCCCACAACAAGGAGCTCCAAGAGGATTAACGGGCATGTTTAACCATTAAAAACAAGTAAGAACAATGGAAGAACTTAATCTGTTTATCAAGTCGATTTTCATCGACAACATGATATTTGCCTACTTCCTGGGCATGTGCTCGTTCCTCGCTGTTTCCAAGAATGTGAAGACGGCCTTCGGCTTGGGTATTGCTGTCACCTTCATGCTGGTGGTGACGCAGCCCATCAACTTCATGCTCAACAAGTATGTCCTGCAAGAAGGCGCGCTCTCGTGGATCAGCCCTGAACTGGCTGGTGTGGACCTGAGTTTCTTGGGCCTCATCCTGTTCATCGCCGTGATCGCTTCGGCCACTCAGTTGGTCGAGATGGCAGTAGAGAAATTCTCTCCTTCGCTGTACGCTTCGCTGGGTATTTTCTTGCCGCTGATCGCTGTGAACTGCGCCATCCTGGGTGCATCACTGTTCATGCAGCAGCGCGACTTCCCCAATGCTTGGACCGCAACCGTCTATGGTGCAGGCTCGGGTATCGGCTGGCTCATTGCCATTGTGGGCATCGCAGCCATTCGAGAGAAACTGGCTTACAGTGACATCCCTAAGCCCCTGCGCGGTGTGGGAATCGCTTTCATCATTACTGGTCTCATGGGCATCGCCTTCATGAGTTTCCTGGGCATTAGATTAGGATAAGGAGGACACAACATGATACTGATATCATCAAGCATTTCAACTACGGTATTGGCGAGTGCACTGGTATTCCTGGTGCTCACCCTGTTGCTCGTCATCCTGCTGCTCGTCGCCAAGCACTACCTCGTGCCGTCGGGCAAAGTGAAAATCAACATCAATAATGGTACCAAGGAACTTGAGGTGGACAGCGGTAACACCCTGCTCAATACCCTGCACGAGAACGGCGTCATGCTGTCAAGTGCATGCGGCGGTAAGGGCAGTTGTGGACAGTGCAAGGTTCAGGTGACCGAGGGCGGTGGACAGATTCTGCCTACCGAGATTCCCCATTTCTCCCGCAAGGAGCAGATGGACCACTGGCGCTTGGGATGCCAGGTCAAGGTCAAGGACAGCATGTCCATCCAGGTGCCTGACAGCGTGCTGTCGGTCAAGGAATATGAATGCACCGTGGTGAGCAACAAGCTCGTCTCGTCGTTCATCAAGGAGTTCATCGTGGCACTGCCTCCTGGCGAACACATGGACTTCATCCCTGGCAGCTATGCACAGATCAGGATTCCCGAGTACGAGATGGACTACGACAAGGACATCGACAAGGAATCACTGGGCGAATACCTGCCCACTTGGGAGAAGTTCGGACTGTTCTCGCTCAAGTGCCGCAACGATGAGGCTACCGTACGCGCCTACTCGATGGCCAACTATCCCGCCGAGGGCGACCGCTTCATGCTCACCGTGCGCATCGCTACCCCACCGTTCAAACCCAAACCCGCCACCGGCTTCATGGACGTGATGCCCGGTATCGCTTCAAGCTATATCTTTACCTTGAAGCCTGGCGACAAGGTGATCATGAGCGGACCTTACGGTGACTTCCACCCCATCTTCGATAGCAAGAAGGAGATGATCTGGGTCGGCGGTGGCGCCGGTATGGCTCCCCTGCGTGCACAGATTCTGCACATGACGCGCACCCTCAACTGCCGTGACCGCGAGATGCACTACTTCTACGGTGCCCGCTCGCTGAGCGAGGTATTCTACCTTGAGGACTTCCTGCAGCTGGAAAAGGACTTCCCCAACTTCCACTTCCATCTGGCACTGGACCGTCCTGATCCCGTTGCCGATGAGGCCGGCGTGAAATACACCGCTGGCTTTGTCGCTCCCGTGATGCGCGACACCTATCTGGGCCAGCATGAGGCACCCGAGGACTGCGAGTACTACATGTGCGGTCCCGCCATGATGAGCCAGACCGTCAATCAGGTCCTCGACTCACTCGGCGTCGATCCCTCATCAATCCACTACGACAACTTCGGGTAATCTCCTCACCGAGTTACCCTACTGCAACAGCGGGTGGCCCCAAATGGAGCCACCCGCTATGCTTTATGTCTCATTGTGTCTTGTCACGTGAGCCGAGGCTCAGCCTCGGTAACCAAGAGCCTTATTTCAAGGTCTCAACCCACACCTTGAGGCTATCAACGGGAGGATTGCCGTTGAGAACCTTGCCGGGGAGAATCCAATTGGCGTTGGGGGCACTGGCCTTCTTCAGGTCCTCACCACTCTTGCCCATGTCGCTGCCACCCGATGTAGCAAACGGGATGATAGTCTTACCCGTCAGGTCATACTGCTCCAGAAAAGTGTTGATAATGCGCGGTGCAGTGTACCACCAGATGGGGAAACCCACATAGATGGTATTGTATTGTGCCATATTCTCAACCTTGTTGGCAATACCAGGACGTGCAGTGCTGTCCTTCATCTCTATAGTCGAACGGCTCTGCTTATCATTCCAGTCGAGGTCCTCGGTCGTATAGGCCAACTCAGGGACGATTTCAAACAAGTCGGCATCTACAGCCTTGGCAAGGTTCTTGGCAACACGTTCGGTGGCGCGGACCTCACTGGCCGAGAAATAGGCAACCAGCGTTGTCTTAACGCTGTCGGTGGTCTCTTCTGTTGCATCACTCTTTTGGCCGGAACTCTGGCAACTGCCAAGCATCAGGGCAACTGCAACTGCAAACAAAACGGTAAACTTCTTCATGACTTTAATAGATATAAAATGATGATTAAGATAAAGCTGCCCGACACATAACATGCCTACGGACAGCCTTTATCATTAAAAAACTTGATGAAACAATCAATCTTTCTTCTTCAGATCAACCTGACCAGGAGTAGCAGGCTTCTCAGCGCTCACGGTCGGAGCCTTGCTGGTCTTGGCAGCAGCCTCGGGAGCCGCCTTAACAGGTGCAGCAGTTGATCCACCCACCTTGTTATAACGCTTATTCAAGCCCTCGATCACCTCTTTGGTAACATCATACTTCTCATCGATAAAGAGAGTTGCGCTCTTGCGCAGCACCATATCGAAGCCTTTCTTCTTGGCATAATCCTTCATGAAATTGTCAATCGAGTCCAGCAACTGGATCTGACTCTGGTTGAGTTCATTCTGGATGCTCTGCTGCAAGCTAGCAAGATAATTCTCGGCATCAGCCTGCATCTTCTGCAACTTGGCCTGGTCGGCATTGAAAGCCTCCTCGGTGAGATATTGGTTATTCTGGTACTTCTGCTGCATGGCGTTGCCAAACTTGCTGATCTCGTTGCCACGCTGCTTCTGAGCTGCGTCAAATTGGTTCTGACGACGCAACATGGCCTCGTTAATGTCCTTCGCAAGGTTGTAGTTGGCCATGATTGAATCCTCATCAATGTAACGGATCTTGAGATTCTCAAGAGCAGCGCCGCCGGCAGCCTTGGGAGCCTCTGCGGGCTTGTCATTACATGAGGTGGCCGACATCATCAGCACGGCAGCGGCAAACAAAGCAAGCTTGGTGTAATGTTTAATGAAGTTCATTTCAAACGATGTTTTTGACTTTTAATTTTGTAGTATTGTGTTAGTTGTAAAATTCCTTATCGCGGGCGCATTTGATGCCACGTTTCCTCATCTCAGGATTATCATGGATGTGAGTATTGGGAAAGCGTCCCCCTTTTACAAAGAAGATCTTAACCCCCAGCAGCACCACTGCCAGGCCCACTATTGCCAATGTTAATAGTAACGTTGCCATCATCTGCAGGTTTTGCAAAAAGACCTGCAAAGGTAGTGATACTTTGCGACTTTAGACACTTTATTTTGGAAATATTTTCAATAAAGCCCACCAAGTTCCCCACGATTTAACAATAATTCAGAGCCATAAAGGTAAACTAACATTTCCCAACAATTAAAACACACCACTCCCCCCATTCTCAAGACCATGCCGTCCCACGTATTGCGAGCTACCAGCTCGCAACAACAACCCATTATTCCCATAATACCCAATTACTCCCCATCAGCCCCAGTTACAAAAAAACGAGAGGCAACATCATTGCTGACATTACCTCTCTTAGGGGGCGGTTACCTACTCTCCCACTTTCGCAGTACCATCGGCGTGGTGAGGCTTAAC
>ONLH01000053.1 GCA_900318645.1 uncultured Prevotellaceae bacterium | reverse complement strand
GTGTGAGACCGACTTCGTTGCCAAGAACGAGAAGTTTGTCAACCTCGCCAAGGCTATCCTGGACCTCGCAATGGCCCAGAAGCCCGCTAACCTCGACGCACTCAACGCCCTGCAGATGGACGACAAGAGCGTAGCCGAGCAGATCACCGCTCTGAGCGGTATCACTGGTGAGAAGATGGAATTGGGCGCCTATGAGTGCCTGAACGCCCCCTCGACCGTTGTTTACAACCACTTCAACGGTATGCTGTCAGCTGCTGTTGCCTTCAACCAGGAGAACGTGGCTGAGGACGTAGCTAAGGCTATCGCTATGCAGGTTGCCTCTATGAACCCCATCAAGGCCACTCGCGACCAGATCTCTCAGGAGGTTATCGACGAGGAGCTGCGCATGGCTATCGACAAGACCAAGGCTGAGCAGGTAAGCAAGGCTGTAGAGAACGCCCTGAAGAAGGCCGGCTACAACCCCTACTACTGCGCTACCGAGGAGCACCGCGACGAGGCTATCCGCAAGGGTTACATGACCGAGGAGCAGGTTGCTGCCGCTCTGAAGCTCATGGACGAGACCGCCAAGCAGAAGGAGGCCAACATGCCCGAGCAGATGATCCAGAACATCGCTCAGGGTCGCCTGAACAAGTTCTATCAGGAGAACGTCCTGATGGAGCAGGTTTACGAGGCTGGCGAGAACAAGGAGACTGTTGCACAGTTCCTCGCTGCCGCCGACAAGGACCTCAAGGCCATCGACCTGAAGCGTGTCAACCTGAACGTGGACTAATTTCTCATTTCGAGATACATTCGAGCGAGTGCCAGCAGCCCAAGCCGCTGGCACTCACTTTTTTATAGGCAAAGCATTTTTACGGTCAAAATGCATTGCCATGTCAAAAAAAAGCAGTATCTTTGCCGCGCTTTTTAAAAATTTCCATAAACTTGGCATCACCTAAGCAAATCAAGCAAGCTCATTTGCATTCGGTTTGCACAAGTTTTCCAGTGTGATGGGAAATTAAAGGAAGCGTTTTTATAAACATTTGAACGCAGAGGCTCGTACCGACCTCGGCAAGAAGGCCGCTAAGGCCCTCCGCAAGGAGAACAAGATTCCCGTTGTCCTGAATGGTGGCAAGCTCGTTGACCTCGACAAGGACGGCAAGTACAATGGCAAGCTGTTAGCTGGTGAGAAGGTGGTTCCCGTAGGCCGTGACGGTAAGGGTATCATCACCACTGACCTGGTAGTGAACTTTGCAGACGTTCGCAAGCTGATCTACAGCACCGACGTTTGTGTCATTGACCTGACTTATGATGGCCAGACCCGCAAGGCTGTCCTGAAGGACCTCCAGTTCCATCCCGTTAGCGACGCTGTTCTTCACATCGACCTGCTCGAGGTTACTGAGGACAAGCCCGTCGTTGTTGAGATTCCCGTTCACCTCGAGGGTCACGCTGTCGGTGTAAAGGCCGGTGGTAAGCTCTACCTGAGCATGAAGAAGGTGAAGGTTAAAGGTCTGTACAAGGACATTCCCGAGACCATCATCCTCAACGTGGACAACCTGGAGATTGGCAAGACCATCAAGGTTCGCGACTGCCAATTCGACAACATCGAGCTGGTTAACGCCAAGGATCTGGTTATCGCCGGTGTACGCACCACCCGTGCTGCTGCTAACGCAGTTGTTGAGGGCGAAGAGGGCGAGGCTGCCGAAGGCGAGGCTGCTGCCGAGTAATTTTGATAGTGATTGTGGCGCCTGGAGCGCCACATCCATTTCATCAACACCAACCTATGAAATATCTCATTGTCGGCTTGGGGAACATTGGTGCCGAGTACCAGGGGACCCGCCACAACATAGGATTTACAGTATTGGATGCTCTCGCCGAGGCATCCAATATTGTTTTCACGACACAACGTTACGGTGCCGTCGCCGAAATGCGCCTGAAAAATCAGCAACTGGTACTGCTCAAGCCCTCAACCTACATGAACTTGAGCGGTGAGGCTGTGCGCTACTGGATGATCAAGGAACACATCGATCTGGACCACCTGCTGGTCATCGTCGATGACATCGCATTGCCGTTCGGACAGATACGCATACGCCCCAAGGGGGCCGACGGTGGCCACAATGGCTTGAAGAGCATTAACGACCTGCTGCAGAGCCAGCAATGGGCAAGACTGCGCTTTGGCATCGGCAACGATTTCCCGCCGGGTGCCCAGGTGGACTATGTACTGGGCTACCCCACCCCTGAGGAATTGGCGGTGCTGCCTGAGCGCGCCAAGGTCGCCATCGACGCCATCAAGGCCTTCTGCCTGTCGGGCGTAACGTTCGCGATGAACAATTATAATAATAAATAATGCTCGCTGGCGCTCGCAGTTTAGAGTTTAGTGTTTAGAGTTTAGAGAGGCATTCGCAATCAGGCTCGCTGACGCTCGCAGTTTAGAGTTAATGCTCGCTGGCGCTCGCAGTTTAAAGTTTAAAGTTTAGAGTTTAAAGGGGGCATCCGCTGTTAGGCTCGCTGACGCTCGCAGGTTAGAGTTAATGCTCGCTGGCGCTCGCAGGTTAGAGTTTAAAGTTTAGAGGTTAGAGGGGCATACGCGGTCAGGCTCGCAGGTTTGAGGTTAAAGGTTTATTCGATATACTGGTATGAAGGAAGTGAGAATCGATAAGTGGCTGTGGGCCACACGTGTGTATAAGACGCGTACTATCGCCACCACGGCGTGTAAGTTGGGACGTGTCACCATCGGCGGCATGCCCGTCAAGCCGTCACACGGCGTGAAGGTGGGCGACCGCATCGACGTGCGCAAGCCTCCTGTGACTTACACCTTTGAAGTCATCGGCCTGCTCAACAACCGCGTAGGTGCCAAACTGGTGCCTCAATACCTGAACAACGTGACCAGCCCTGACCAACTGCGCCTGTTGGAGATGGTGAAAATCGACGGATTTGTCAATCGCCAGCGCGGCATGGGCCGCCCTACCAAGAAAGAAGGGCGTGAGCTACAGGACTTCACCGACGAAGCCTTCTTCGGCTTTGATGAACCGACAACGCAGTTTGATGATGCATTTGACTGGGACGAGGAGGACAATCCCCTGTGGACCCAGGAAGATGAAGACCGCCTGAACGAGGACATCGCACGCCGTCAAAAGAACAGCAAGGATTGACCCTACGGCGAGATCATAATCAATAGGCTTGTGACGGAGCTCGACGGCAGAAGTCTATAAAGCGACAATAATTGCAACAGTGGGATTTTGGATTTTCCGGAGCCTGTTCAAATCCCTCTTCATACAAGCTCTTAATGACATCGGCCATCTTTTCCACAAATTCCTGTGCAATAGGATCTTCCCTCTTGAATACATACTCCTGTGGCACAGCACCTCTCTTAGGCTCTTTCCAGAATACTCCACTATCCTTCATGGATGCCAACTTGTAGATGACGGGCTTCACACTCGTCACCTTGGGGTGCTCTTCCATGTAGGCAAAGCTGTAGAGGAACAGCTGCAGAATGGCCTTGCGCCGCTTATCCATATTGCGTTCAAACAGGTCCTGCAAACCCGGTTGATGATAGACAAAGGTCGTCTCATCCTTACCCGTCTTGTAATCCACGATGCGCACTGTACCGTCTGCCAGACGATCAATACGGTCGGGCTTATAAGTAAAGTTGAAACGCTGACCTCCCATTTCCATTGACGGCCTGTTATGGGTCTCTTCACACTCGAGCACTGTAAAATTGCCTTCTTTGTCAATGTGTTCCATGTCAAAATCGAGGACAAACTTCACATAACTCTCGATGGTGTCAATCAACATGTAAGGCTCACCCCTCAGCTCTTGGTCGTCTCGATCAAGTTGATCCTCGGGCACACGCAGGTAAGTCTTCTTGATGTTGCGAATCACGGCATCGCGCAACTTGTTTTTCTTGAAAAATTCAAGATAAGGTTTGTCCACCAATCCACCTCTTTCCCTCACCTGCGGGCTGAAGTAGCAATCATTCAACGTGTCATGGATGATGGTTCCAAAGGTGCCGTTATCCATGAAATCGCTGGTCTCATTATCGTCATTAAGTCCTTGAACGTAATGTAGATAGAACTGCAACGGGCAGTTAATGTACTTGTTGATGGCACTGGCCGACAGGTACTTGCCATTCTCATGCTCTGGGTCACGGGTATAGCGGTCACGCAGTGCGCTGCCTGCAGCAGACGGTACCACAATGGAAATTGCCGATGTCGTTTCAACCTCTGGCGTCATCTCGACATAATGCAGTTGTTTACCATAGACTTTCTCAAGCTGAACGATGTAACGCGACGGCTCACTGGAACCCATCTTCTGCGCGCTGGAATCATAGAGCAGTGTGATATGGTGCGAGCGGTTGAGCAGACGATAGAAATTGAAGGAGACAATGGCCTCCTGCTGCTCGATGGTGGACATGCCGTGGGCGCGGCGGATGTAGTTGGGAATGAACGAGTTGATACTGCGCCGACGGGGGAACACACGTTCATTCATTGACAGAATTACAAGATTCTTAAAGTCAAGGCTGCGCGTTTCCAGCAAACCCATCACCTGAACGCCCTGCAACGGCTCTCCCGTAAATGGGACAACGGCTGCTGCCGTGAGGCGGTCAATGAGGTAAAACAGCGTGCTGAGTTTAATCGACTGTCCACACTCGGCAAGTGATCGCTTGAGCTGGTGCAGCACATCGATATACATGAGCAGGAAAGCCTGTTGCAAACTCACTTCAATTCCGTTCTCACCATATTCTCCCGCAGTTTCTTCAGGCAACTCATCAGCGACTGGTTTCATCCTGTCCATCAACAAGTTACAGAAGGCCAGCAGGTTGTCGATATAGTAAGACTGATGCCCTTGTTCTTCTTCTGACATGCCGTTATCCACCACGGGGATGAACAGGTCGCTGAAACTCAAACCTTCAAACTCAGAGGCCGGAACGCGGAAGCGATTGGTCCGTGCCAATTGGGTCACCATATTCAACGCTTCGGCCGTAAAGTAAGTCTTGATGAGCGGGTGAGACAGGATGTCGTTGACATCCTCGCGGTAGTAAGTCCACACATCATGTTCCTTGCTTGCCTGGTGGTGCATCCTTGCCACGATGTGCATGAGCGAGACGATACCCGAACTGCGCAATGGATAACCCAGCGTCACATTGAGTCGCTTTACTCCATGCACCGAGTGCAGGAGCGGCACAAGTAGCCCTTCGTCGGGTAGTACGATGGCAGTTTCAATGCCCATGGTTGGGTCACCGTCCTCATTCCTCATGAGCGCCAACTCATTGAAAGCCTGTTTGGCCTGGCCCACGTTAGAAGGCACAGCAACGACCTTTATTGTCTGGTCGATGGGATCCAACTGTTGAAGAGGCTTCGAGTTAAAACGTTTGCAATAACCATCGATGAGCAGTGCGCCGGGATCATGGGGCGCTATCTTGAGCATCGCGTCAATGCCTGCGTTGTCCCACCAGTAATCGGCCTTGCCATCTCGCTTGAAACGGTCAAAAAGTTTCACCTCGGCAGCAGACAATACGCCGAAGCCCACAAACACCATCCTGCTGTAACTTGTACTGGCATCACTCGATTCGGCAGCCAAGCGCAACTGTCGTCCAGGAGTCGTTACTCCCTTAGTTTCCAAAACCTTGTGATAGCCGATGAAAATATCCTCCAGAGCATTCCACAAACTCATGAACTCGCGTTTCACCACGTCGCGACCACCCGTTGTTTCTTCAGACTTCTCCACACCGAAAAGTCGCCACAACGAGGCATCGGCACTCGTGTCAAAGAAAGCGGTGAAAAGGCTGTCACCAAAGATTTTCCTTACCTTCTCCTCCACTTCGGGAGAGAGATAATTGCTGCTCAAGTCATGCAGGTCTTCCAGGTTCTGATAAATCTCGTGAACATCGGCCAACGAACGGTCTATATCGTTGAAGTCACTGATAATGAGCTGCGCCCAATAAATAAACTTGTCAAACTCCTGCGCCTTGTCTCCCATCACCTGGCAATAAGCATCATAGAGGGCAAACATCATCTCGATATCGGTCGCTGCCACCGTGCCTGTCAACTCGGCCACGAGGTCGTTGATTGAGGTCACACGAGGCATCAGATGAGGCTTTAACATACCGCTCTGACGGTCTGCCTCGACCAAATCCTGTTGCAAATAATGGGAAAAGAACTGGCCACTGCGGCGGTTGGGGAATACAAAGCAATAGTCCTCAAGGCCTTGTGCATTGAGGTAGTGATTAGCCACTTGTTGCAGGAAAGTTTTCATTGTTTTTCAGTTTTTTATTATTCTGTCTTTAAGGATATTACAATCCTTTGGGTCGCTATTTCCTAATCAGTATCGAGAGGCGGATGGTGAGATCAAAGAGCACCAACTTGGCATTAGCGTTACCGGCTATGTCGATGCTGGCACGTTCCAGTTCTCGGACGATGCCCTCGACATTACGCTCGTTGATGAACGGAGAGAAGCGGGTAGAGAAAGCCTCCTCCTCGCGCGTGAGGTAATTGAGCGCTGGATTGTGAAGGTTATAAATGAAGTTTTCACGCACCTGACGCACCGCGTAGTCAAGGAAACGGCGGGTCTTTTCACGCTTCATGTCGGCTATGGCTTCGCTCCAGACTTTGAGTTTGGCGAGGTCATGCTGATAGGACAGGCGCATCAGTTCGATGAAACGTTCACGGAACTCATGGAACTCACTGCCTGTTTCCACCATGCGTTCAGCCATGGTAACGTTGCCGTCGGCGGGTGCAGCGAGAGCGAGCGCATTCTGCATGTCCATGCCGTAACGTTGGGCCAGATACTGCGCGACCATCGGCGTTGAAGGTTTGCGTAACTCGATGCGCTGGCAGCGTGACAGGATGGTTCCCAGGATGGCTTTCTCGTTGTCGCTGACAAGGATGAACTTGCAGTCGTCATAGGGTTCCTCGATGAGTTTCAACAACTTGTTGGCAGCCTCGTCCTTGAGCTTCTCGGGGAGCCACAGAATCAGGACCTTATACTTGGCGGTATAGGCGCTCAAGGTCATCTTGCGCATGATGTTGTCGGCCTCACGCACAAAGATTTGCGGCTGGGCGTTGTCGTTCTTCAAGAGCGTCAGCCATGCCTGATAATCCTCGACAGGATACTTGGTGATAAACTCACGCCACTCGTCGATGTAATCGTCGGCGTCACACGGGCTGTTGCTATCACCCTTACGGTTGGTGAACGGGTAGCTGTAATGGGTATCCACCTGGTTGAACGACTGGTGCTGGCGGCACATCGGGCAAACGCCGCATGAGTCACCGTCAACATGGTTCTTGCAGTGCAGATACTGCGCTGCAGCCATCGCCAGACCTAACTTTGGCACGCCCGGCTCGCCATAGAGTAACAGCGCATGAGGCAAACGGTCGGTATCTATCATCCGCCGTATCTGCCCTATCGCTTGCTCATTACCTAAAACTTCGCTGAATTTCATCTTCTTGTGTTCCTCGTATTTTTCGGAGTGTAAAGATACAACTTTTTCTCCATTCTACCTAATCCACCCGAGTTTTTTATTTCAAAAAGTCGCAAAACACTCAACATTACTCAATCGCAATTTCAAGTTATTGTACTAACTTTGCAAGATAGAAACTATAGTGGCTATAGAGAGTGATGAGAGATTATGGGGGATAGGATGACACGGGAGCAGCGGCATCGTTGCATGAGCCGCATCAGGGGACGCGACACCAAGCCTGAAATGGTGGTGCGGCGATGGTTGTGGCGGCAGGGTTACCGCTACCGGCTGTGCGTGAAGGCGTTACCGGGACGGCCTGACATCGTGATGCGCAAGTGGAGGACGGTCATCTTTGTGAACGGGTGTTTCTGGCACGGTCATGAGTGCCAAAAACATCGCCCGGTAACCAATGCGAAGTTCTGGCAGGACAAAATCACACGCAACCGTAACCGGGACGCTCGCAACCAAGCACTCCTACAGACCGCAGGCTGGCACGTGCTCGTCGTGTGGGAGTGTCAATTGACGCCTAAACACCGCATCGACACCCTGCGCGAACTGGACTTGGCATTGAGCCGCATCGTGCTGGAGCAAAACGGCAGCCAGCCCAATCGCTATTCCTATCCAGAACCATCAACCGACCTTCCCGTGGCCGCCGAGCCTCTCGAGGGCTATGGCAACCATCACGTTGACCACTAAACCGCACCCAACGAGACACTGACCGTGACAACAGATAAAAGTTCATACCTCAAACCCATCGCCACCCTGCAACTGATTGCCGTCATTGCTGTGGTGACCGGCCACTTTGCTGTCAAGGATCCTGCGTTCATGAACAGCCATTGGGTAAGTTTCTGCTTTGTGTATAGCGGGTTCTTCACTGCCATGCGTCATCGTTTCGGGTCCGATTACGGCTTGAAGGATCATGCCCATTTCATGGTTGACAAACTGGCCAAACTTTATCCCCTGCATTTGTTGGCCTTAGCGTTAGGTTTCTTTGATGGCTGGTATGTCTGGGGCACCAATACCATCAACCTGAAAGTGCTTTTCACACAGCTGACCCTGACCAGCACTTGGATTCCTGATCACGACTATTATTTTGCCTTCAACCCCGTGGGTTGGTTCCTGTGTGACCTTTTCTTCCTCTACCTGATGGCGCCAGTGCTAGTGAAAGCCTTGAGACGATGTCGTCTTACTTGGCAGATACTGGGTATCATCGTACTGCTGGCTATAGAACTGGTGTGCGGCTATACGTCCGAGCCTGGCATAAGTTCCTCGTTCGTTGTCATGTACCTGCTGTATGAGTTTCCACCGATCAGGTTGCTGGATTTTGCTACGGGAATCATTCTTTATAACATCACTCAAAGCGCTTGGTGGCAACACATGCAGCGCCAAGTCACGGCTAACGTTGCCACCGTCATCGAGATAGGGGGTGTCTTGGTGTTTGTACTGCTGTATCTGATGGAGAAATATCTCCTGTTCCCTCATTGCTACAGGGCTTACTGCACCATGGCGCCAGGCATCGTCATCCTGCTGGCCACTTTCCTGATGACAAGCAAAGTTAACGGCCATTTTTCCAAGTTGTTTAGCATCAAACCATTGATTAAATTGGCTGCCATCGGAGCCGAAATCTATCTGCTTCAATTCGGGGTATTTTACCTCTTGAAACCCACCTTCAATGCATGGGGTCTCCATATCTATGACCCCTTGCAATTTACCTTGTATTTTACCGCGCTGCTTGTCATCTCCTGGCTCACGCACCACTACTACGTCACACCAGTTGGGAAATGGCTACAATCCCACCACAAGCACATCATGAAGCCATGACAATCGCCCCTCGGGGGGCCTGATTGAAGAAAAAAGCGGGAAAACAAACAAAAATGACAAAGTGAAAGGTAAAGCGATAGAAAAAGCCGCTTTTTTCACTTTTGCAAGATGAAAACTAAGGTTTTCAAAGAGCCTATAAATAAGCCCTTTTTACTTCAAAAAAGGGTGTCAAAAAAAGGTCATGAAAATATTTTGCCAATAATAAAATAATACCTAATTTTGGGCGTTTTTTTAACAACCATCTAATTGACTACATTAACGAACTTTTATTAATATTTAAAAACGTTTTTTATCTAACAAATGGAGATCAAAACGGCGATGGCCGGAACGCTTGAATCCGGCGACATTTTCATCCAGATTGCGCCCAACGACAACGCTGGACTGCACATTGATCTTGAAAGCACGGTAGCCTACCAATTCGGCGACCAAATCAAGAAAGTTATCACCGAGACCCTGCAGGGCCTGGGCATCGACCAAGCCGAGGTGAAAGCCACGGACAAGGGAGCCCTGGACTGCACCATCCGCGCCCGCGTGACGGCAGCTGCTGTCCGCGCTACAGGCAAAGACGTGTGGGCCGACTAATTAACACTAAAAAACCATCAAAAACGAGAAAATTGTTATGCAACGACTCAGAAGAACGATGATGTTTGTCCCCGGTAACAACCCGGGAATGATGGCCGACGCTCACATCTACAGCCCCGATTCAATCATGCTCGATCTCGAGGACTCTGTCACGATGACCGAGAAGGACGCTGCGCGTCTGCTGGTACACAATGCACTGAAGACCATCGACTACGGTAACACCGAGATGGTGGTACGTATCAACCCGCTGAACACCCCTTACGGCAAGAAGGACGTTGAGGCAGTGGTAAAGGCTGGCGTTCACGTCATCCGTATGCCGAAGACCGAGACCGCCGAGGAGGTAAAGGAACTCGAAGAGGAAATCATCAAGGTGGAGACCGAGCTGGGCTGCGTAGGCCGTACCCAGATCATGGCTGCCATCGAGAGCACGCTTGGTGCACTCAACGCTTATGCTATCGCAACCGCCAGTAAGCGCATGATGGGTATCGCCCTGGGCGCCGAGGACTACTGCGCTAACCTGAAGGCACAGCGCACGACGGGCGATTCGCCCTTCTTCGGCATGGAGCTGCAGATGGCTCGTCAATGCATCGTGACGGCTGCCCGTGCTGCCGGTATCGATGCTCTCGACACCGTGTTCAGCAACCTCAATGACATGGACACCTTCCGTCGCGAGGTTGAGATGATCAAGGCCATGGGCTTTGACGGCAAGTCGATCATCAATCCTCGTCAAATCGAGGTTGTCAATGAGATTTTCGCTCCCAAGGAGAAGGAAATCGAGAAGGCCAAGACCATCATCGCCGCCATCAAGGAAGCCGAGAAGCGCGGCAGTGGCGTTATTGCTGTCAACGGCAAAATGGTTGACCGCCCCGTGGTTATCAGAGCACAACGTACCATCGACCTGGCCATCGCGTCGGGCATCTTGACAAAGGAGGACTTAGCATGA
>ONLH01000057.1 GCA_900318645.1 uncultured Prevotellaceae bacterium | reverse complement strand
GACCAAGGTGGTCTTTGACCCCTCGTTCGCAGGCGCCCGCCCGACGACCACCTGCGATTGGTTCTATGGTATGACAAACCTTCAATCCATCACGGGCATGGAGTACCTGAACACCAGCGAAGTGATCTATATGAACTGGATGTTCTACAACTGCAATAAACTGACAAGCCTTGATGTGAGCCACTTCAACACGTCCAAGGTGATATATATGAATCAAATGTTCAAAAAGTGCACTGGCTTAACTAGCCTTGATTTGAGCAGTTTCAACACGTCCCAGGTGATATTTATGACTTACATGTTCGATGGTTGCACTAATCTGCGAACCATCTATGTGGGCAATGGTTGGAGTACTGCGGCTGTGACGGGTTCCACAGAGATGTTCAATTATTGCACCAGCCTGGTGGGCGGTAAGGGCACGACCTACGATGCCAACCATATTGACAAGGCTTATGCCCACATAGATGGCGGCACCAGCAACCCGGGCTACTTCACCGCAAAGAACGCTGGCCTGCGTGGCGACGTGAACGGCGACGGCAGCGTGAACATCAGCGACGTGACAACCCTGATCGACCTGCTGCTGGGCGGCGGCAGCATCAGCAACCCCGCAGCCGACTGCAACCAGGACAGCAGCGTCAACATCAGCGACGTCACCTCCCTGATCGACTACCTGCTCTCAGGCTCGTGGTAAGAAACTACGAATTACGCGAATTAAACTAATTGCATCCGCATTAATGCTCGCGTTGCTCGCAGTTTAAAGTTTAGAGTTATGGCCTGCGGCGCTAATGCTAATTTCGCTAATTAAACTAATTGCATCCGCGTTCCTGGCAACAGGGGCGCGGATGCTTTCGTTTCATTCGTTTAATTCGTAGACTTTAAAATCTTCGCGTCTTAGCGTCTTGGCGTGGGGCAATGAGGCGCGGATGCCAGTTGTTTGAGTTGTCTAAGTTGTCTTTAATTATCAGGGCGCGGATGCCAACTAGAAACTAGGGACTAGAAACTAGACCGCGTCTTGGCGTGGGGCATGAACCCGGTGCAGACTATACTGCGAAAAGTGAGAAGAAACGAGGTTTTTATGGGGAATATTATCTATCTTTGTAGTTTAATTATATAATACGTTTTAATTATGAAGAAAATATTGACGATTTTGCTGATGGCATTGATGGTGAGCCTCGTTTCGACGGCTACCGACTTTAAAACCTATGAGAACGAGGTCTTCACGATCAATTATCCTGCCGACTGGGAGGTGACCTATGAAAGTGATGATTGCGTGAACGTGGCTACAGAGGACGGTGAGATCTGTTTCGATGTCACTTACAATGAGCGGGGCCCGATGAAGGATCAGTTGCAAATGGCCGCCGACAATTGGGAGTACATGAAAACGAGCAACGGCCACAAGGTGGACCAGAAACTGGTGAAAGACGACTATGCGCTCGTGCGTTCGATCGAGACCGATGAGGACGACGGCACGCAAACCGTAGTCGTGTGGTTCGTGACAATCACCAAGGAGCCGGAAGGTTTCTCGGGATCAATCCAGAGCCCGATTAGCCGTGCCAACGAGGCGATCGACATCCTGGTGGAGATGCTCGGCACCCTCACCCAGAAGTGACAGAGGCGACCATAGTGCTCTTGTCGCACCAGGATGACCGATAGGCTGGTGCCTATTCTTCCTGTTGAGACTTTACAAGGCAACAAAACAGCAGCTGGCCCTGACCGTGCAAGGCCAACTGCTGTTTCGTTGCAAAAAAAATTGTATTTACCAGTGAAAAACGTTATCTTTGCACCTTTAAGAGTTCTTATCGCCTTGATGGAGAATCATGATGAAGAGTTGAGTATTATTTCGCCTATTAACCAATTAGAACAAAACGATATGAAAAAATTAGTCTTATTATTCCTGTCACTTGTAGCAACACTTACCGCTGTTGCTGAAATCAGCGTTTGCGGCGTGTCCCCCGATGATAAAGGGAATTTCGATTGTCCATTCATCAAGAGCGGCACTGTCACATGGAACGAATCCAGTCGCACGCTCACCCTGGACAATGCCAGAGTGGAATACAGCAGCGAGACGCCCTACGATTACATTTCCCCTATCCGTGTTACAGAGAATGCGACCATTGAGATTCACGGTGAATGCAGACTGCGCTCAACGGGCTTTGTTGCCATGTCATTGGATGGCTATAACAGTAAAAATGTGACGATACAAGGTGATGGCCGCCTCGTTGTTTCCAGCATCTTGCGTGGCATTTATCTCGTGTGCACGCGTCTGACCATCAGGGACATCACTTTGGATGCGGCCAATAGTGTCGGTAATAACGGAGACGGCGTGCTGTGTGCGCTTACCTTTGACCATGTGAAAGCTGACATCCACGGGGGTGTAGCGAGAATCGGTGAAGGCATTACCTTGAGGAACTGCGCCATTACTTATCCCGCGGATGCCTATATCGTGCATGACGAAAGCGAGTATGGTGATTATGGCTATTACATCGCCTATGGGGATGATAATTTTGCCGATCACATCATTATCTCACGCGAGAGCGATGTCATTGGCGATGTGAATGGCGATGGCGAGGTCAATATCGCCGATGTCAATGTCGTCATCGGCATCATCTTGGATGGCCATGGTGATGAAGCGGCAGCCGATGTGAATGGCGATGGGGAGGTCAACATCGCTGACGTGAACGCAATCATTAACATCATCCTTGGTGGTGATGAACCGACACCGTCCGCCACCGAGACAATTACAGTAAATGGAGTGTCTTTCAAAATGGTCAAAGTCGTTGGCGGCACATTCACTATGGGCGCAACCGTCGAACAAGGCAGTGATGCACAAGATAATGAGAAGCCTGCCCATCAAGTGACACTATCTTCGTTCAGCATTGGCGAAACCGAGGTGACGCAGGCGCTGTGGGTAGCTGTGATGGGCACCAATCCCAGCTTTTTTAAAACCGGTGATCTGAATCTTCCTGTAGAAACGGTTACATGGGAAGAATGCCAGGAATTCATCACAAAATTGAACCAGATGACGGGCAAGCAATTCCGATTGCCGACCGAGGCAGAGTGGGAGTTTGCTGCGCGTGGCGGCAACAAGAGTAAGCGCTATAAATTCTCGGGCAGCAATAACGTTGACGAGGTCGCTTGGTACTGGATGAATTGCGGATCCATCACTCATGCCGTAGGCTCTAAAAAGGCGAACGAATTAGGCTTGTATGATATGTCGGGGAATGTCCAGGAGTGGTGTAACGACTTCTGGGGTGATTATACTGCAGCAGCACAAACCAATCCTACTGGCCCGGCAAGTGGTGTTGCTCGTGTCATTCGTGGCGGGTATTGGAGCACCAGCGACCCCGCTTCTTGTCGTGTGTCATATCGTGATGCAGACTATCCTTTTTACTTAGATGATGCTCGCGGGCTACGACTCGCCCAATAGTTGACGATGTCTCTTTCCAAGAATCACGCGGTCTAACAACTTATGCTAAAATGATAATACTTAGGGCGAGTACCAGCGCTTCATGGACAACAGTACACAAAATCTAAAAGATAATGAAGTGTTTAGCGAAATAATCGCTACCTTTGTCCCAATAGAAAAACGACAAATGGGAATAATATGAAACCTAAACGATTTCTCTCTTTCCTCGTGACGACGTTGGCGCTGGCAGTCGCTCAGTCATGGGCATGTACCAACCTGATCGTTGGCAAGGCTGCCTCGGTCGATGGCTCCGTGATTTGTACCTATAATTGTGATGGCTATGGCTTTGCCGGCTCCCTGTCGCGCACTCCAGGTGGCAGGCACGAGAAAGACGAGATGATTGCCATCCGTGAATGGGGCAGGGGACCCGTGAGAGGTTATATTCCTCAAGTGGAATACACCTATGACGTCATCGGCTTTATCAACGAGAAGCAGGTGAGCATCGTGGAAACCACCTTCGACGGCCGTTTGGAGCTGCAGAACCCTGATGGCTTGCTCGATTATTTCACCATGATGCATTTGGGACTGGAGCGTGCCGCTACGGCCCGTGAGGCCATCATCATCATGACCGACCTCGTGCAGGAGCATGGCTACAGCAGCACGGGAGAGACGATCACCGTGTGTGACAAGAACGAGGCTTGGATTCTCGAAATCGTGGGCAAGGGCCCTGGCGTGAAAGGTGCCGTGTGGGTAGCCGTTCGCATCCCTGACGACTGCATCTGTGCCCATGCCAATCTCTCCCGCATACGTCAGTTCCCGTTGAAGGACCGCAAAAACTGCCTGTATGCCAAGGACGTGATCTCCTTTGCACGCGAGAAGGGCTACTTCAGTGGCAAGGATGAGGACTTCAGCTTCCGCGATGCCTATTGCCCTATCTCGTTCTCCTCGGTGCGCTATGCCGATGCCCGCGTGTGGAGTTTCTTCCGCCACCACTACGACAAGGCCGAGATGGACAAGTACCTGCCCTACATCAACGGCCAGCATGACGTTTGCGACCATCTGCCGCTCTACATCAAGCCCGAGAGAAAGTTGTCGGTGCGTGACATCATGAATGACATGCGCGACCATTACGAGGGTACTGCGCTGGACATGACAGCCGACGTGAGTGCGGGCCCTTGGAGTTCACCTTACCGCCCGCTGCCCATGAACTGGGAAGTCGACGGAAAGAACTACTTCCGTGAGCGTGCCATCGGCACCCCGCAGTCGGGCTTCACGCTGGTATCACAGCTTCGCAGTTGGCTCCCCGATGACGTGGGCGGCATCATGTACTTCAACTGCGACGATGCCAACATGATAGCCTACGTGCCTGTGTATTGCTGCGTGAATGAGGTGCCCGAAGCCTTCCGCCGTGAGAACAACGTGAGCAACGAGTTCAGCGAGCACAGCGCTTTCTGGTTGAACAATCTGGTGGCCAACATGATTTATCCGCGCTACAGCGTCATGATAGGTGACCTGCGTGAGGCGCAGCAGGAGCTGGAGGACTTCTACGCCGCCGATCAGGCACAGGTGTTGAAAGACGTAGAGCCACTCACCAAGCGTGAGCGCGTCAGCTATCTCACCAGCAAGAGTGCTGCCTACACCGCCCGCATGATGCAGCGTTGGGACAAGCTCTTCCGCCTCATCGCCGTCAAGCACAACGACCAGATCATGAAGCCATCGGAGAATGGTGTCGTCGTTCCGGGACGCTATACTACACCCGGCTATGACCAGCAGTTCCGTGAACAGATCAGCAAGGACACCGGTACCCGTTACCAGATGCCCGAAAGCTCAGGTGACATCAAGTCGCTGTAAACGTGTGAAATACTATTTATCAGGTCATTTTTATAAATAACAGATTATGAAAAAGAACCTCTTATCATTGCTTTTTGCGCTGTTGATTCCGCTGCTAGCCTGCGCACAGAATCGGCCTCGCGTTTCAGTTTTGGGTGACTCTTACTCGACTTTTCAAGGGTATATACCTGAAGGTAACGAAGCCTGGTACTACACTCCAGTCGACACTTCCAGAACCGATGTGGACAATGTTACCCAGACGTGGTGGTGGCAGGTCATCAATCAGGCGGGTTGCCTCATTGAGAAGAATGACTCCTACAGCGGTGCCACGGTCAGCTACCACGGATATGATAACCAGGACTACAGCGCCCGGTCATTTATTACCCGATTACCGCGCCTTGGCAGCCCTGATATAATTCTCATCTTTGGCGGTACCAACGACGACTGGGCGGGGGCAGAACTGGGCGAGTATCAATATGATCATTTTACTCAGGCCGATTTCTATACCTATCGTCCAGCATTGGCTTACTTGTGCCAGCAGGCAAAGGAGAGGTATCCCAACGTCAAAATCTTATTCA
Source organism: uncultured Prevotellaceae bacterium (assembly GCA_900318645.1). Classification (GTDB taxonomy): domain Bacteria; phylum Bacteroidota; class Bacteroidia; order Bacteroidales; family Muribaculaceae; genus Sodaliphilus. The sequence continues at coordinate 1,167 of ONLH01000057.1, read as the reverse complement.
TCATCAATAGCGAGTTGCGAAAAGGAATTGTAGAATCAACTAAGGTGATCTGCAGTCATTACAGCATTCCATATATCGAGCTCAAGGATATTGACAAAAAACTCAATCATCCCACGGTAAAAGGAATGAAGGCAATCGCACAGCAAGTCCTGGAGTTTATCAATAAATAACAAGAACTTTGCGACATGATAGATGAGAAAGAGTAACATCAATTAACCGATAGATACAAGGCAATATGGAAACAAAAGAATTAGATAACTTGAGCAGAGATGAGTTGTTTGAGAAGATCAAACGCAAGTGCATATCGAGGTCGCGTGTCGATTTCTACGGTGGAATTATTATCCTCATCATTTTAATTGCATCGTTCATCTACCTCATCTGCCGTGGGACGATTTTATTCGATGATGCAAATTTCTCCAGTTCCATCTTTGATATAATTCTTGTATGTATGGCGGGATGGCTGGTTCTGAACAGTTATTGGTATAAAAAGAAAATAGAAAAAATTGACAAACCTAGTGAGTTATTGCACTTCTTTGAGAGGAAAAGCCGAATCGACATCTATTTTTGTCTTGCCCTTTGGTTTGCATTGTTTGGAGTGAAATGTGTGAAATTATTTAAAACCACCACAATTGGCTTTGAACAAGTGTTATTGGCTATCGCGTTAGTTGCATTGGCGTACTTAATATACGTAACCAATAAACCAGGCTCGGTACGCGCCAGAGATATGGAGATTATAAAGCAACTGCAAGACCTGATTGATAAAGAATAAAATACCGTCTTTTCATGACATACACGGTTGAACGACTTTTCCAAAATTATAAAAGTCAGGACGAATAACGCTCATAAACACCTTATTAGAATCACCGAAATCTTAAGAAAAGTGAAGCGTTTGGCACTAGATTTGCGAGATTCTCAATAAATTCCATTCAATTTTGCCACCAATTGAAGAAAAGTGTCTATATTTGCGAATTTAGAAAAATGTTTGATTATGCCAGAGATTAGCAGATTTTACGGTATTATCATCTACATGTATATAGATGACCACAATCCGCCGCATTTTCATGTGTGGTATGAAAACTACAAAGCGATAATCACTATCCAGGACGGAATTGTTACTGGTTCTTTGCCTCGCAGGGCATTAAAACTTGTCTATGAATGGCTTGACCT
>ONLH01000058.1 GCA_900318645.1 uncultured Prevotellaceae bacterium | reverse complement strand
CCTGGCTACCGACGGCAGCTACAACGCCATCGCTATTCCCGCCGGTGAGTGGACCGTTACCGTTGACCTGGTGAGCAACAAGTTCACCATCGACGGCACCTGGCCCGTTGACACCGTTATTCCCGAGCCCGAGGCTGACGTTTACATCATGGGTGAGGTGAACGGCAATGGCTGGGCTGCCAACGTGGGTGTGAAGATGACCCTGAATGAGGGTGTTTACACTGCCAACATCACCACCGCTGGTGAGAATGACGGCAAGAGCTACTTCAGCTTCACCAAGCAGCTGGCTGAAGGTGCTGAAGACTGGGATGCCATCGCCCCCTACCGCTTCGGTGCTGTCAGCGAGGGTGACTTCCTGATGACAGAGGAACTCCTGGGAGGAACTCCTGGGCGTACAGTGCGACCTGGCTACCGACGGCAGCTACAACGCCATCGCTATTCCCGCCGGTGAGTGGACCGTTACCGTTGACCTGGTGAACAACAAGTTCGTCATCGACGGCACCTGGCCCATCATTGAGCCCGAGCACTATGATGGTGACGTTTATATCCTGGGTGATGTGAACGACAATGGTGGCTGGTTCACCAACGTGGGTGTGAAGATGACTCGCGACGCCGAGAACAACGTTTACACCGCTACCATCACCACTACTGGTGAGGCCTACTTTAATCCCGAGACCAACACTGGTTACAGCTACTTCTCCTTCACTAAGCAGTTGGCTGAAGGTGCTGAAGACTGGGATGCTATTGCTCCTTACCGCTTCGGTGCTGTGAGCGAGGGTGACTTCTGGGTAACCGATGAGACCCTCGGAGTTGATATCAACCTGGCAAACAACGGTTCAACCTTCCAGATTCCCGCTGGTGAGTGGAACCTCACGCTGAGTGTTGACAACATGACCCTTGTTATCAACAAGGTAGAGTTCGTGCGTGGCGACGTGGACAATAGCGGCGAAGTAAGGATTGGTGACGTTACTGCTCTGATCAACTACCTGTTGAGCGGTGATGCATCACAGATCAACACCCAGGCTGCTGATTGCGATAAGAGTGGCGACGTGAAGATTGGTGACGTTACTGCTCTGATCAACTACCTGCTCAGTGGCTCTTGGCCCGAGTAATCAGTAGTATTCATCCATAAAAAGGACAGGACCCCGCAATGGGATCCTGCCCTTTTTTTTTCATAATCTCTAAGAAACTTCAGTTGTCTCCTTTTACCTGGCTTTAACAGTTGTAGTCCACACAGGCGCGCAGCTGCTTCACGTCCTTGATGATGGCAGCGGCAGCGACATGAGCGGGATGCTTGGCATAGACAGCAACGTCGGCCATGGTAGGCACGATGGCGGTGAGAACGATGTCCCAGTCCTCGCCAGGATTCTCATTGAGGGCTACCTCGATGCTCTGAAGAACATCAATCTGATCGGGGAGTGCATCGAGGGCGGCCTTAAAACGCAATGCGGTTTCGCGGCGCAACTCGTCACTGCCCTGGAGCTTGAACATTACGATATGCTTGGTCATTTTAGTTTAAAGTTTAATGTTTAATGTTTAAAGTTTAGAGTTTATTGGATTACAGGAAATAAAAAGACACCGGCCATGTGGAGAGGACCGGTGTCTTCGTCATTATCATGTTGTTTTATTACTCTGCAGCGGGAGCTTCCTCCTCGGCGGGAGCCTCACCCTCAACGGGAGCCTCTTCAGCACCTTCCTCAGCGGCCTTAGCGGCGGCGAGGGCAGCCTGATGAGCAGCCTCCTCGGCCTTGCGAGCAGCGCGCTCAGCGGCGAGCTCCTCAGCGTTCTCGGCGATCACCTCAAAGGGGATCTCGACAGCGACTTCCTTGTGCAGGCGAACGATACCGGTGTACTTACCGGGGGTCTTGATGCTCTCGTGAACGCTTACGATCTTGCGGTCAACATTGTGACCAGCAGCGAGCAGAGCCTCATGTACCTGAGCAGCGCCAACCGAACCGTAGATGGTGCCCGTGGGGCTAACCTTAACGGGGATGGTGAGGGATACACCCTCAAACTGCTTGGCAGCCTCTTCGGCATCAGCCTTCACCTTAGCGAGCTTGTGAGCCTGCTGACGCAGGTTCGGAATGAGATAGTTGCGGCCATAGCCGTTCTTCACTTCCACGACGTCGTTCTTGAAACCAAGATTGACGATATCTTCTTTCAAAATAATCTTCATAGTTGTTTCCTCCTTTGTGTAATCGTTGTTGTTTATTTCATCAAGTCGGTCACATAGGGCAGCAATGCCAGATGACGGGCACGCTTAACGGCCTTTGCCACGCGGCGCTGGAACTTCAGCGAAGTACCGGTGATGCGGCGGGGCAGGATCTTGCCTTGCTCGTTGAGGAACTTCTTCAAGAATTCGGGATCCTTGTAGTCGATGTACTTGATACCACTGCGTTTGAAACGGCAGTATTTCTTCTTGCGATTGTCAACTGACAGGGGAGTCAGGTAACGGATTTCGCCCTGGTTGTAGGGCCTCTGTTGTTCTTGTGCCATTGTTTTTACTTCCTTAATTAAGTTTTACTCTTTGGTTTCTTCATTAGCCTCGGCTACGGGAGCCTCTTGAGGTGCTTCCTCAACTACGGGAGCTACGGGAGCCTCTTTCTCAGCGGCTTCCTGAGCAGCGCGCTCCTCCAACTTGGCCTGACGCACGGCGCGACGCTTGATAGCGTACTCGGCAGCATACTTGTCCAAGCGGAAGGTAAGGAATCGAATGACCTTCTCATCGCGGCGGAAAGCGGTTTCCAGCTTTGCTACGATAGTGGGCTCACCCTCAAACTCAACCAGGGTGTAAAAACCAGTGTTCTTGTTCTCGATGGGATAAGCGAGCTTGCGCAATCCCCAGTTCTCTTCGTTCTCGATGGTGCCACCATTGTCGGTGAGGACCTTCTTGAACTTTTCTACCGTTTCCTTCATCTGATCATCAGACAAAACGGGAGTCAAAATGAAAACGGTTTCGTACTTGTTCATAAATTGCTAATAATAAATTGATTAATAAATATTTCGCTAAAAAAGCGGGGCAAAGTTACAACAATTTTTCTAAACGGCAATACACTTTTGCGTTTTTTTGCTTTATCGAGCTTCTGGGGAGGAAAATTGGACAACTATAATGGACAACATTGACAACTATTTAATGGGGTGTCCGCAGTTTTTCATAGACAAATGCCCACAAATCTTTCATGAATATCATTGCTGATTGTTCATGGAACATTCGTGGGCATTTGTGTGGTTTGATATTGCGCTATAGATTGAGGGCTTGATTGATGACGCGGATAAATTCTTGCTGAGGGTAGACACCGATGATGCTCTTGGGCTCACCTTCCATGGGACAAATGAGCAAGAAGGGGATGCTCCGTATCTGGAACACATCGGCAATATCACTGTTCTTATCGACATTGATGCGGTAGAAGTCCACCTCGCCGTTGTAATATTGGGCGATCTGGCGCAACATGGGATCGAGGCGCCTGCAAGGCAGGCACCAGTCGGCATAGAAATCCACGACAACGGGACGAGGGCTGAGCATATCCCAGTCGGAGGCATTGTAGTCAGCTATGAATTCCTTGAACTGGTCCTGGCTGATTGAGTGTACGGTATAGACGGTATCCGTGTCGGCACTATAGCGCTGGGCGCTGGCACCGAAGGCCAGTGACAACGTCACCAACGCGAAAAGCAGTATTCTCTTCATTCTTCTTGTAAATCGATTTATTCAGTCCTAACGCAGGGGAGACGCAAACATTTACTGGTGCGTCTTGCGCAGCAGGTCATTGACAGTCTTGACGGGGTTGAAGGTGTCGATGGGCACCTCGATGAAAACGGTGTTCCAGTTGCTCATCGAGCCATTCCACAGACCGGGCAGCTCCAGTGCCTTGATGTCCACGCCGTCCTTGCTCTTGACGCTGATGAATCCTGTCTCGGGGTCAACGAATTTGCGAAGGTCAAACTTGATGCCCTTATAATCTTTAATGTAGCAAACCAGGTCCACTGGATTGAAGTGGGTACCACCCTTCATCATCTCAACCGCAGCAGGATCGGCAGGGTTGATCTGGGCTGACTCAAGAATCTGAGGGGATGCTGAGCCATCGGCATTATAGGCCAGATACGGTCCACCGCCGGGTTCTCCCTCATTGGGCACAACGCCACAGATGCGGATGGGGCGGTTGAACTTATCGCGCAGCCATGCAGCGAGTGCTGCGTCGTCCATGTCGTCGGTCGCCTTGTCCAGGATGCACAAGGTCTGGCGGGCATAGCGCAACATGGCCTTGAGGTCTGCACTCTTGACATTGCCCTTGTCGAGCATCTCGAGATATTTCTTTAACTGGCGTTGTACCATCACAAGGTAACCACCGATGATTTTCTTGTAACGCGTTGTGACGCTACGCAGGCGAAGGGGCACGACGTTATCCACATTCTTGATAAACACCACATCGGCATCACGCTCGTTGAGGTTCTCGAGAAGGGCACCGTGTCCGGCGGGACGGAAGAGCAGGTTGCCCTTGGCGTCGCGGTAGGGCGTGTTGTCCATATTAACAGCGATGGTGTCGGTCGAAGCTTTCTGCTCGCTCAGTGAAATGTTATACTTCACACCCCAGACCTTCTCCATTAGGGGCACCTTGGCCCTGATGAGGCGTTCGAAGCCAGAGCGGTGCTCGGGCGAAACGGTGAAGTGGATGCTCACACAACGACGGCTGTCGGCTGCATACTGTGCTCCCTCTTCAAGATGTTCCTCAAGCGGAGTGTGCACCGAGCCAGCAGCAGCGCGGTGGAACTTGAGCAGCGCCTTGGGCAGTGCGCCATAATTCATTCCCTCGGGCAGGAGGAGCGCCTTGAGCACGTCGGCATAGCGTCCCGCCTCGATGAGTTCATTGACATTTTTCTGATACAGGTTCACACAAGTCTTGTTCAACTGCGGGAAGAAGGCGAACAGAGTAATACCCTCAAAGAACTGCTTTTCAAAGTCGCTCTCAGGAGCCGACTTACCCTCGTTGATGAAAGCGAACAGGTTCTTGAACATGCGACTGGCAGCGCCCGAAGCGGGCTGGAACTTCTCTATTGTCGCTCCCCCACCCTGGAATTCCTTCCACAGCTTGACACACTGTGTCTGCTGCTTGGCATCCAGTCGGGTTATACCATGGCCAACGGTAGCCGCAGCCTCAATATTGAGCCAGGGGAAGCCTGTCTCAAAACGCTTGATTTGAGCCTCAACCATGGGCTCGGTGATGCCCTTAGAGGCCATCATTTTCTTATCATTATCGGTGAACATATCAATTTAGATTTTTAAATTATTCCCCAAAATTACATTTTTACTGACGTTCTTGCAAGCATTTAGTCACAAAATGACTAAATTTGCCAAAAAAAGTAAGATGGAGACAGCTCAAGAATACTTTACAGCCGAAGAACGGACACAACTGTTACGCCTTGTCAAGGACCTGAACAGCCGGCTGGGCGGCCAGTTGTCATGCCATGATATCAACACAGTGCACTCGCTGGTAAACGAGGGCATCGTCAATGCAGGTCTCTTTCGCCGCGACCAGTACGGGCTGAATCCCGTGATACGCCACCTGAGCACCGCTGTCACGCTGTGTGAAAGCATCGCCCCTGACCGCACGATGGTCATCGCCACGATGATCTATAACTTGTGCCGCAATGACTACCTCGACGTGCCACGGGTGAGAACGCTCTTTGGCGACGACATTGCGCGTGTGGTTCATGGACTGCTGCATGTGGTACCGCTATATAAAAAACAGGCCTCTGTGGAAAACGAGAATTTCCACAAACTGCTATTGACGTTTGCCGAGGACGTTCGCGTCATCCTCATCATGACCGCCGACCGCCTTGCTCTCATGCGCGCCATCAACCACCACCCCAACGAGAAGTTCGTACATGAGATCGCCAGTGAATCCCGTTACCTGTACGCTCCCCTAGCCCACAAGCTTGGACTCTACAACATCAAGACCGAGCTAGAAGACACATCGCTCAAATACCTGAACCGCAAGGTCTTCTCGCAGATTGCCACGCGCCTAGCCGAGACCAAAGAGGAGCGCGATAACTACGTCCGTGATTTCATCAAGCCTATTGATGAGCGCCTCAAAGCCGAAGGCCTGCAATATGAGCTCAAAGGGCGCACCAAGTCCATCAACTCCATCTGGCAGAAGATGCAGAAGCAGGGCGTGGACCTGAGCGGCATCTATGACCTGTTTGCCATCCGCATCATCCTGGACACGACGCCTAAGGATGAGAAGCGTGCCTGCTGGCTCGCCTACTCTATTGTTACCGATATCTACAAGGCCAACCCGTCGCGTTTCAAAGATTGGATCTCAATCCCGAAGAGCAACGGCTATGAGTCGCTGCATATCACCGTATATGGCCCAGGAGAAAAATGGGTGGAGGTGCAGATACGCTCACGCCGCATGGACGAGACTGCCGAGCGCGGTGTCGCCGCCCACTGGCGCTATAAGGGTATCAAGAGCGACGGTGACGTGGACAAGTGGATGAACGAGGTGCGCGAGATGCTGGAAGCCAGCGGTCAGGAGGGCCTGATGAGCCTGATGCGCAACATGGACACCAACCTGTATAACGACGAGGTATTCGTGTTCACGCCCAAGGGTGACCTCATCCGTCTGCCACAAGGGGCTACCCTGCTGGACTTCGCCTACCATATCCACACGCGCGTAGGCAGCACTTGCATGGGCGGCAAGGTGGACGGCAAGAACCAGAAGATCAACTACCGCCTCAAGAGCGGCGACACGGTAGAAATCATCACCTCGGCTACCCAGTCGCCACGCCTGGACTGGCTCAAAATCGCTGTCACCAGCAAAGCCCGCAACAAAATCAAGAACGCCATCAACGAGCGTCGTGCCAATCAGGCCCAACTGGCCCGCGAGGCACTGCAGCGACGTTTCAAGAACCGCAAAATCGAGCTTGAAGACGCCACACTGGCGCGTGTGGTCAAGAAGATGGGCTACAAGACAACGACCGAGTTCTACGCGGCTATACAGGAAGATATCATCGATGTGGCTGACGTCGTGGAGCAGTATGAGGATATCCTTGCTAAACAGAACGAGGAAACAAGCCGTGGGACTGCCGAAGAATTTGTGTTGCAACAGCCCACAACACAAGAAGAAAGGTTCAGTGACGACATCCTCACCATCGGTGAAGACGTGAAGGGCGTGAATTATAAGCTGGCTCGCTGCTGCAATCCCATCTACGGCGACCGCATCCAGGGATTCATCGCCAGTGACGGCGCCATCAAGATCCACCGCACGGACTGCAAGAACCTGCGCCACTTGAAGGAGCGCTACCCTTACCGTATCATCCGCACCCGTTGGACCGGAAAGACCGGCAGCCAGTTCATCGCCACGCTCAAGGTGCTGGGACGCGACGACATCGGCATCGTCTCATCCATCACCTCGGTCATCAACAAAACGGACAACTGCTTACTGCGAAGCATCAACATCCAGTCCCAAGGAGGCCTGTTTGAAGGCATGCTGGTCATCAGCGTGAACAATATCACCCTGCTTGATGACCTGATCAAGAAAATCCTCAATGTCAAAGGCGTCAAGCAAGTAGATCGCATGTAGCGGGCCGTGAAATGCAAGGAATTCACTACAGAATGCCAAGTATTCACTATTCCATATTCGCTATTTACTGAAAAAGTATTACCTTTGCAGGCACCATGTATGTCGTTTCGATAGACAAGCAGACCATCAACGAGATGCCTCGGGTAACCTTCCCGGGACATATCCACATCATCGCCGACGATTCACAGGTCCAACGCGCAGTCACAGCACTGCGCTCATCACACATCGTGGGCTTTGATACCGAGACCCGCCCCAGCTTTCGCCGTGGTGAGCAACATAACATCGCCCTGCTGCAAATCTCAACCCTGAGCGACGCCTATCTGTTCCGACTCAACAAGACTGGAGTCACTGCACCACTGCGGGATTACCTTGAGGACGGCGACATCGTCAAAGTCGGCCTTTCGACCTGCGACGACTTCCATCAACTCGCCAAGGTGTGTGACTGCCATCCTGCCGGATTCGTTGAACTGCAACAGCTCGTCAAGCAATATCAGATAGCTGCTATGAGCCTGCAGAAGATTTACGCCATACTCTTCCAACAGAAAATCAGCAAAGGGCAGCAACTCACCAACTGGGAAGCTCCACAGCTGACCCCTTCCCAACAGCAATATGCCGCCATTGACGCGTGGGCCTGCGTGCGCATCTATAACCACCTGCTTGCAGGGAACTTCATACCCGAGCAGTCTCCTTATTGGCATGAGCTTGTAGAGCAAGAATAACTTTTTCTTTAAAAAAATCAAAGCAAAAGTCTTGTTTGGCACGATTTTTGTTGTACCTTTGCAGCCCGTTTACAACCGGACATACTATTGGGGCTGACTGGCTTTGACAGCGTGTAGAGGTGGTAAGCAAGCATGCAGAGCGATAATGGCAATGCTCTTAAATCTCAGTCATTGACACAATTAAATGGCGAAAACAACTACGCTCTCGCTGCCTAACCGAAGCACAGTAAGTTCGGCTTTATCACTGCCCAAGGGGCTGTGACGAGACATCACCCAACTGCCCTCGCGCCGAGGCGGGTTGAACCGGTGGTGCAGGAATATCGGCGATAGGACAAGGTAAGCCTCGGGCCGCGTCCGAAATTTAGAGGATAAGCCACCGGTTGGTCGTCTTGGGCCTGCCAGCGGTCGAAAACCAAGCCAAGACTAAGCATGTAGAAACCTTATTA
>ONLH01000062.1 GCA_900318645.1 uncultured Prevotellaceae bacterium | reverse complement strand
CGAAAGCAAACGCCTCGGCGTGAAGATTTTTGGTGGTCAGTTTGCCAAGGCCGGTAACATCATCCGCCGTCAGCGCGGTACCCAGCATCGTCCCGGCGTAAACGTTGGCATGGGCAAGGACCACACTCTGTATGCTCTGGTTGACGGTACTGTAGAGTTCCAGCACCGCGCTGGTCACACCTACATCAACGTGATCGAAGCTCCCAAGGAGGAACAGAACTAAAAAGGAATTAATCCCAACCCTAAGGGAATGAGGGTGAGCACCGATAAGGTTGCCCACCCTTATTTTTTTCAGCTCTTTTTTGGTAGTTTATCCAAGATTTCCTATCTTTGCCAACAGCTATTTGGAATAGTATTGCAATTACTCGCATTATAATAATCTCTTAATCATTTACACAATGAAAACTAAAACTCTCAAAACATTACTGGTTGCCGCCATCACCATGGCAGCAATGAGCATGCCCTCGACAGCCAACGCCCAATTGGGCGGACTGGTGAAGAAAGCCAAAGATAAGGCCAAAGAAAAAGTTGAGCAAGTTGTTGATAAAAAGAAAGAGGACGTGAAGAAGGAAGCCAAAAAGGCAAAGGAAGATGCCAAGATGAAAGCCCTCGAAACCCAGCGTCCTACCCTGCCCTGGGTCATGGACCCGAACGGCACGTACAACGGCATCGGCATGGAGGAGTTTGTGGATCGCATGGTCGAGATGGACATCACCGAGGACGGGCTGAAAGAGCTCAAGAGCCAGTTGGATGCCCGTTTCAAGCACAACCATGTGCTCGACAAGATCAACTCTGGACCAGATTATGACGTAAAACTCTGGGAGAGCATCCAGAAAGAGAATGAACGCTATTGGCAATTCTATGACAAAATCGGTTCCTGGACCTCCGTCTTAATCAACAGCACGACAGTCACCGAAGATGAGAATGGCGCTGTGAGTGTTTCAACCAAAGGGAGCTTAATGACGGCGAACAAGTACCGTGCAAAAGGTTCGGTTCAAGGCATCATCCTAGTGAAACGTAACGGCAAATATGTCTTCGCCAGCCTCGGCGGACAAGGTTCCTACCTGAACGATGCAGACCTGGAAGGTGCCAAAAAATGTGCCAAGCAGATGCACCTGTTCCAGATTTTCACCAAGGATATCCATCAGTTGTGGGACGAAGTCGGCGAGAAGTACAGTAATACTCAAAAATACATGTACTACAATCAGAATGTATATGCCAATGCAGCAGATCAAGCCATCGCTCAGAACAGTCCCGAGAATATCGAGTACAAGGCCATGCCCAAGGCTGGTGCAATGCACTCCAAGTTCAAAGCCGAGGCACTAGCTATCGCCAAGGCCGAAGAGCCTGGAGTCATCGATATCATCATCACCAGCAACGACTGGGATGTGAAGATGAACGGCTTAGTGCCCGAAAGACGCAACATCTATGGCTACTATATCACTCAAGACAAGAACGGCAAAATCTGCAAGGACCGCATGTGGACTCAGAAGTATCAGGGCGACGGCAAGTACGGCAAGCTGAAAGCCGGCGGCGTGGGCGTTTCCAGTGACTTCTATGTGAAGTGATGCTGTAGTTATTATAGTATCTATAGTGACTATAGAAATTATAAAGGCTATAGGGGAATGTCCTCTATAGCCTCATTTTTTAGAATTCCTCGGCCTCGACGTCGATGATGCGCGGGTCGTTGGGGTTGATGTGCGGGATCGTGAGTTCCATCTCCTCGCCTTCCTCGGGACCGAACCAATCGCGCAGGCGCTGGCGGGCTTTACGCTCTATCTCGGGTGTGATGAACTTCTTGATCTTGAACAATGCCCATGCCAGGGCTGCAAGATCATCGGTGAAACCGAGGCCCAGAATGGCATCGGGAATGAAGTCCAATGGCAGGATAAAGTAACCCAATGCACCCAATATCTTGAGTTTCAAGCCCGACGGCACAGCAGGGTCACGTGCCACATAGTAGAGCACGAGGACGTAATAGACCGCCTTGCGGCCAGCTTTCTGAGCCACCTTTTTCAGTTTCTTCCACAACTTGCTGTCGTTGAAGTACTGGGCGTAATCATCGAGATTGATGTTGTTAATAGCCATCCTGAGTCATGATTAATAGTCAATACTGCAACCTATTACAGCAAATTGCGTGCCAAGATGCGCTGCGCTGCGTAGCGCAGTTTAGAGTTTAGGGTTTAGAGTTTAGAGAGGCGGATACCATCTAAGGGCTTAAGACAATAACTCTACTCTTCATTGACGGTGACTTTGACCTTGGCGATGCGGTGCTTTACCACTTTGATGACGGTAAAAGTGAAGCGGTCATACTTGATGACCTCCTTCTCTTGCAGGAAGTCGCCCTTGATGTCGAGCAGCAGACCGGCAATGGTCTCAGCTTCCTCACCATGCTCACCCAGTTCCTCCTCATCGATGTCAAGGACACGGGCAAAGTCACTCAAGAGTGTCTTTCCGTCAAACATCCATGTGTTCTTGTTGATACGGTTATAAAATTTCTCCTCGGTATCGTACTCATCGTTGATTTCGCCCACGATTTCCTCTAGAACGTCCTCGAGCGTAGCGATACCCTGAGTACAACCATACTCGTCAACAATGATGGCCATGTGCATCTTCTTGCGGCGGAAGTCCTCCAGCAAGTCGTTGAGCATACGGGTCTCGGGGACAAAATAGGCGGGGCGCATCAGCTTCTGCCACTTGAAGGAGTTATCGCGGTTGCCGATGTAAGGCAGCAAATCCTTGGCATAAAGAATGCCCTTGATATTGTCAGGGGTCTCTTCATAGACCGGCATGCGCGAATAGCCTGTCTCGATGACCTTGTGCACCACCTCGTTGAAGGTGTCGTCCTGATCGATGTCCACCACATCAACACGCGGCCGCATGATGTCACTCACCGTCTTGTCGCCAAACGAGAGAATTCCCTCGAGCAGTTCCTTCTCATCGGGGTTTTTCACCTCGCTCACTTCGAGAGCACGCGTGAGGTCATCGACCGAGAGTTCCTCGGTCTGTGTGGTCACGACCTTGTTGACCAGGCTCGTACTACGTACCAGCAGCGCCGTTAGCGGCGTGAAAAGCTTGACGGCAGCCTTGAGCGGTGCCGACGCCATAGCTGCAAACTTGACGTTGAAGTTGGTGGCATATAGCTTGGGAATCACCTCGCCAAAGAGGAGAATCAGGAAGGTCAGGATAACCGTCTGGACAATGAAGTTGAGTACCGTGCTGTGGAAATTGAAAATCTGGTTCATGGCGTAGTTCAACACGATAGCAATCATGATGTTGACCAGATTGTTGCCCACCAGGATGGTGGCAAGCAGCTTCTCGGGAATGCCGAGCAACTCCTTCACACGCTCGCGGCGATGTGTGTCTTCGATGTCGTCGATATCCTCGGGGCGCAACGAGAAATAGGCGATTTCGCTGCCCGAGTTGAAAGCCGACAGGAAAAGTCCCAAGACGGCGACTATGATGGCGATGATGCTACCCGCAGTGGGAGCGTTGAAAGTAACAAGCGGATTTCCGCTCGCTGTGCAAAGTACCGATAACAGGCACGATAACGGGTCAGGGTCCAAAATAAATGTAGTATTGTTGAATAATGGGGCAAAGATACTGCAAGCCTAACACAAAAACAAATTTTATTTGACTTTTGTTGTCGATGCAGCCTATCCAATCCATAGGAAAACAAGCCCTATGTTTGCACCGTCAAAGTCAAACATAGGGCTATTTGACTATTCTTCGGTTTAATAAGAATGGGCATTTAGTTTTTGTTTGTAA
>ONLH01000063.1 GCA_900318645.1 uncultured Prevotellaceae bacterium | reverse complement strand
GAACATAGCCAGAGCCACATAGATTCCCGCACCAAAAAGGGTGAAGATACAACCGTACAATAGCTTGTCAAGCAGTCGCTCCTTGATACTGGGGCGAGGTTGGTTCATCTTCTTGAAGAATTCTTCCAAATCCACATCAGAGTTCTTCTCAATTGCGGCCAGCGCAATTTGGGCGCGTTTATTAGTGGCGTTTGTCTTTGCACGTGCTACAATTGCCACGATGATGATTGGAAGCACAACAAAAATCCCTAAAAGGACTATCATTTCAGCAAATTTCATAATCTCTACGTAGGATGTCGAAAAGTGACGTGGAAAGAATATTTTAGAGACAGGTGCCCAAACGGAGATTTTTCTCGTTATTTTTCGATATCAGTTTGGCGAGACAAAAACACCCATCAATCCCGACGCCCACAACCCCCAAATGGGTGAATAGTCTGCCGAGGGCGACATGACGTACCCTCGGCTGACCACGGTATCGAAAAAGCTGTTTCTATATATTCCGTTTACAGGCGGTTGCGCTTGTCTTGGCCAGCATGGCTGCTCAAAGCAGTCCTCTATCTTTGCTCTTCTCGTCGTCAAATTTTGATTGGTTCTTGACTCTGAAGCGCTTGTTGTTGTTCAGACGGAATCCCACCCTGAGCAGTATGAGGTTGTCATAGGTCTTCAAGTTCAAGCGTTGATGCTCTTTATAGAAGTCAGTATCAATGGCGCGTTGCTGATACTCCCGCACGCCTAACCGGATGGGAGGCAAATAGGTGAGCGAGACATTGATCCTGTCGTGCCAGAAGGTCTTGAACAATGATACCGCCCACATGTCCTGCTCCTGCTGCTCATATCCTTGAAGCAAAGGCACCTGGCGCAAAGAGCGTGAATATTCAACCTCAAGCCTTGTCTTGAGTGGGTTGATATAATAGGACAAGTTACTGCTGAAGTTCAGGTTGTTGGCATGGTTTGTATAAGTGTCCCAACTGATGTTCATATGAGAGTACTGCAATGAGTTGCTCCATGTGAGGTTCTTATTGATGTTCCAGTCGTGCATGATCGCGAATGCGAGTGCGGAGTGTCTCGAGTTCACGAAAGACTGCTGATACAGCCCATCCTCGTGACAATAATAGTCGCTGATCGCATGTTTGGAGGACTGATAAAGACCTGCCAAGATGAGATTCTGCCACAGCACCGCCTGCAGGTTCACTTCGTGTTTCAAACTGGGTTTCAGCCCAGGATTCCCCTGAAAGACCATCCTCTCGTCCAGGTTGTAACCGATGGGCGATAACTGATACAGTTTTGGGTATTCCATCCTTGTGGAGTAGTCGGCGCTGACCTGCACATTCTGTGAAGGGACAAAATTCAGCGATGCTACAGGTAGAAGTCGATTGTATGTATTGGAAGTAACCTTGTCACTAATATGGATAGACTCGAAGGCCAGTCCTACTCGTCCACTCAACTTGTCGTTCAACGTGTAATCGAGATAGGAGAACACATTGTGTCTGTTCTCATCTGATTTTGTAACAGGAATATTGCGTTGGCCGAATCTGTAGAGGGCCCAAGTGGCCGAATATCCAAAATCCACAGAAAGCTTGTCATTTGGGCTGAACACTGCATCAACGGTTCCCTTATAATAATTCTTCTTGTGGGTGGAATAGACATCGTTGAGTAAGGTTTCATTCATCGAATAGGCATTGCGATTGTCTGTCTTGAATAGGTTGTAGTTCAAGTCAGCATATAGCTTCCACTTTTGGCAGATGGTCCAGTTATAGATAACAGAAAACTTGAAGTCATTGCTTTTCACGTCATTGCCTATCAGTTCGCTAAAGTTGGTTGGCACATTGTCCGTGGAAGTGCCCGTGTAGTCATATTGGGTAGAATGACGTCTGTTGTCATGTATAAAAGAGCCCCGCAGTAACAGCGTCTGGTTGTCGGCAACTTTCCAGTCCAGACCGAGGTTTGCCGCATGTGCATTGCTCTTATTGTGGTCATTGGGATTGTCTATAGTGTATTCCTTGCTGGACAAATCGGACAGACCTAGATAGACCTTACTGTAGGAAATCGGGTAGTTCCACCTGATATGGCCATAGACATAGCCAACGTTAAAGTTCCATTTCTTGTCGGTATGCGAGTACTGGATGTTGGGTTGCTCATTGACAATGTGGTCATCGCCATTGTTGCCAGGCGATACAATCGTGAAGTTGTTAATGGACAAGCCGTTTCCCACATAATCATTTTTGAGTTTGATGTCAATGACATATTTATAGCCGGCAATAACGTATCTGCCAGGCAATTCATGGATGATTTCTATCTCCTTGACCCTTTTAGGATCGATTGTCCTGACATAATCAAAGTTTCGTTCCTGCCCGTCAACTATCACAAGCACCCGTTCGTCGTTCTTAACGCTGACTTTTGATTTCAATTGGTCGAACTTCACACCAGGTAGCAAGTTCATTATATCGAATACATTGGTAACGCCCTTGCGATGATTCTCGGTGATTTTAAACACATCGCTTTTAGGCTTGTGCTTGATCAGGCTCTCGGTAAACACCAGCTCAGGGAGCGTGACCTCCATGATGGAGTCCTGCCCGTTTTGACCCATGATGTCAAAGAACATGCTTACGAGCATAAAGAATGTCCATAATCTTCTCATAATAAATGATTTATTTAAAAATGAGTTTTTGTTGAAGCAAAATCAATCGGTTTGGTAAGGGCGTACGAAGCCCTAGATGGGTATTTCTTCCCCACTTGGGGAGAGAAGGCGCCCATTTTATAAGAGGCTTGAAATAAAGGCGTTAGTCGTTGCGATACTCGAGAATGTCGCCAGGGGTGCAGTCCAGGGCGCGGCAGATGGCGTCAAGGGTAGAGAAGCGGACGGCCTTGGCTTTGCCGGTCTTGAGGATCGAGAGGTTGGCAATCGTGATTCCAACGCGTTCGCTCAGTTCATTGAGCGACATCTTGCGGCGCGCCATCATCACATCAAGATTCACGATAATCATAGTGCAAATGGGTGTTAAATGGTTAACTTCTGTTCCTCGGCGGCGTCATAGGCCAACTTGTAAAGTATGGCTACAAGTACTGCCACTATCGCATAGACGAACGGGGTGTCGGTCAGGCCCCATTCATAGTGATCCGTCGCCGAGCAGGCATAGCCCATGTTATCACTGATGAACGAATGGATGGGTAGCACAATGGCCATGATCCACAATAGAACCACATTGGCACGGTTGAATATCGTTCCCCCTTTCAGGTATTTGAGGATGTTGAACACAAACGCAGCCATCAGCCCCGCCATCAAAAGGATGAAGAGACGGTTAACGAAGAACAGGGCTAATTTGGGACCTATGTTCGGAGAGCCCCAGTTGATGACACCCTTGCCGCTGCCTGTTGTCAGGACAAAATAGGACTGGACGGCATAAAACGCCACCCACAAGACAATGCCGATAAGCGCTAACACGCACACGGTTTTCAACACTCTGTTAGATGTCTTCTTCATAATGTACAACTCTTTTAATGTTCATTTCCGCCACAAAGATACATCAATTTATCGAGAAACGATAAATATATCATAAAAATTAAGAAAATTTAATCATTTAACAATTAAATTTTATCGCTGCAAAAATAAAGGAGATTTCTTAAGCCAGCAACACCCAAATGGGTGTTTTTGGATTTATGCAGGATAATGTGTACTTTTGGCCTTTCTAAAGATCACATTTATGGCTCGGGTTGAGGATTTCTTTATCATGGACAATGCGGTGACGGGGATCACCGATGAGGATTACCGTAACATCCAGGACGTCGTGGACTCGGTGGATGCGTTCTCGCGCATGACCTACAAGAGTGTCTATATCATCGACTACTTCAAGAAGAACTTCCTGTATGTCAGCGAGAACCCGTTG
>ONLH01000064.1 GCA_900318645.1 uncultured Prevotellaceae bacterium | reverse complement strand
CCAGGCCCGCATCCGCGTGCAGGTATCGGCCGGTCACGAGCGTGAGCACCTCGACAAGTGCATCAACGCCTTCATCAAGATCGGCAAGCAGATGGGAATTATCAAGTGAGATAATAGTTAATAGTTAATAGATAACAGTTGCATCCGCCAACTAGGGACTAGAAACTAAGGAATAATGAGGCAATCATTATAACACCCGGAAAAACCTCGTTTTTAAGACGGTCGCAGGTGCATTCACCAGCGACCGTCACTTTTCTACATGCTACAAATACACCTTATATTATCTAAACAAGTCAGCATTCTGAAGGCCTGTAGAGACGCAAAATCTTGCGTCTCCAATCGTTAGGCTCTACCTAAATGCCACCCTTGAGACGCAAAATTTTGCGTCTCTACAATGCGGGGGAATTGAGATTTCCACATGCTGCTACAGGCGGGATTTCTCGTCGTTGCCGGCACCGGTGCCCTTGTACTTGCTGCGGGTGACGTTAAATTTGTAGGTCACGGTCATGCCGATGGTGCGGTCAAAGTTGTAGCAATCCTTGGTGCAATTGGTGCCGATGCCATAGGTGGTCCATCGCTCTTGGCTGGTCCTGAAAATGTCGTCGGCATAGAGGTTGACCAGCAGTGCCTTGTTGAAGAAGGATTTGTTGATACGGGCTCCTACGGTCCAATAGTGTTTGACGCTCTGGAACTCGTCATCGGCATCACTTGCGACACGCACACCCAGTACTGCTGTCCAGGAATGAGGAAGGACAAAGGTGTTCCTCAGTTCAAACCGCCACAAGGGCTTGTGATGGGTCAAACGAGAGCCATACTGCTCGGCATCAAAGAAGACCTTGTTGAAAGACAGCGTTAACGTGGGTCGATAGACACCAAAGCGCGGTGCAGCCACCACCGAGGCGAATAAGCGCTGGGCATCGCCATAGTTGCGCGTACACAGCAAGATATAGCGCTTGTCCGGCTCCAGCACGGGCACCCAGCACATGGTGCTCTGGCTGTAGGTGTAGCGCACCTGCAGGCTCAGCCACGAATAAATGGCCGACAACTCCAAGCGGTGGTTCAGCTGCGGGCGTAACAGCGGGTTGCCACCCTCGTAGGTGTAACGGTTATCGTACTGGATGAAATTGCGCAATTGGAAATAGCTGGGGCGGTTGATGCGGCGGCTATAGTTCAGTTGCCAGTTCCACTTATCCTTCTTCCATGCGACGGAGGCATTGGGGAACCAGTCATTATAGGTGCGGCTGGGTTCTTCTTCACGGATACCTGACGAATAGTAGTCGGAGTTGATGTGCTCAAAACGCAGTCCGGCGCCGAAGGTAAAATTGCCCAGGGTGAAGTCATACTCGGCAAAGCCCGCGCTATTGTTCTCGCGAATGCGCGTGTCGGTTGACAAATGGGATTGATCGTCGTTGGAATAGGTGCCGTCGGTGCGGGTAAAAGTCAACTCAGTGCCGATGCTAGCAGTACCTTTCCACAGGGGGTGACTCAGGATGAGTTTGCCGGCGGTCATCTGGTTACGCTGGCGGCTCTGGGTAAGCACATGGCGGTCATCAAGTTCATCGCTTAATTCAGTGCGTTCATCAGTATTGCGTTCATTGCGACAATACCACGTGCCGTTAAAGTCAATCGACAGCTGGCCCACCTTGCCCACATAATACATATTGACATCGTGCAACGGATTTTGTTTGCGATTGACGAGAGCATCATATAAGACGCTGCCTTCAAGTATACCGTTGTTCCATATCTGTTGTTCACCGATGACGCTGCTGTTCTTGATGTTGACTCCGCTCAAGGTGTAAGATGCGCCCAGCGAATGGTTGTCGTTGATATCGTAATTGAAGCCTACCTGCTCATAATGCGACTTGCTGCGGTACTTAGTGTCACCCGTCTGATCAACATGCACCGTGCCATCCTCCAGGAACAAGTCATTATTGATGTTATTGTCCTCACCCATCCACGCGCTACGCCAGTAACCCTCGGCAAATAATTCCAGGCCGTGAGTGCGGTATTTCACGTTGATGTCCTGATAACCGCCCCACTCGTGGTTGTTTCGCACGTTGGTGATGGTGCTGACACTGAAGCCGTCGCCTTGGGGCTTGACCGTGTAGATGCGGATGACCGATGACACATTCTTTTTGTATCGGGCACCTGGGCTCGTAATCACGTCGATGGACTTGATGTCGCCCGACTTGAGACGCGACAACTCGGTATTGCTCTGAATCGGGCGGTTATTAATATAGATGAGCGGCGTGCCGCTGCCAAAGATACTCACTTGGCCGTCGCCCTTGACATCGACGCGCGGCAACTGGCCCAACACGTCAATACCCGTACCCATGTCGCTGAGCACCGTACCCGCAACATTGACCGTCATTCCACCAGTGGTCATCTGGTACTGGGGCCGTTCGCCCTTGACGGTGACGCCATCAAGAGCATATTTATCGGGCTGCATTTTGATGGTGCCCAGGTGAGGGGTCTTGCAGTGGCGATAGACGGGACGGTAGCCCACGTAGGTGATGCGGGCGAGGACGCCGCTCTGGTCACATGGGATGACGAAGAGGCCGCTCTCGTTGGTCACGCCGCCGGTGATGAGGGTGGAGTCGCGCGGTGAGAGCAGGGCGACGTTGGCATAGGGCAAAGGCTGGCCCGTCTCGTCGAGGACGGTGCCCTTGTAGCGCGTCGAGGCCTTCTGCGGGCACTCGACGGCGATTTCCTTGCCCTGCACAGTCATCTTGATGGGATAGAAGCCGATCAGCTGCTGGATAGCATCGGGCACCGACTTGTTTTTAACCGAAGTCGTCACCCTAAAGTCCTCCAACTCGTTATAGAGAAAACTGATATTGTATTCCCCACCCCGCTCGTTGAGCCACTTGAGCGCCTCGCTCATCGACACGTCATTGAACGTCTGCGTCACCCGCTGCCCAAAAGCAGAAGAGAACAAAGATAGAACTGATAGAAAGAATACCGTATATAATCGTTTCATGCTTTTTTATCTGAGTTTTTATTTGACAATAGAAAATTTTCATGTATCTTTGTATTCATAATCAAAGCCATTCCAATTATGACACCAATACAATTAAACGCAGAAATATATCGAGCTATGGGCGTGATAGCTGAAGACGAAGCACTGCTTAAACGTGCTGTAAGGTATCTGAAAAAACTAGCAGCCCAAAAGCAAGAAGAAGATTCACAGATGACAAAAGAGGAGTTTTTTGCCCGTGTGGATGAAGCCAAGCAAGAAATAGCTGATGGCAAGGGCCGCTCATTTACCAATATTGAAGAGTTGGAC
>ONLH01000065.1 GCA_900318645.1 uncultured Prevotellaceae bacterium | reverse complement strand
GAGGGGCTTACTTTTTGAAAAAAGTATCCGCAATGCCTGTTTATCGGCATTGCGGAAGATTTTTAATGTTCATTTGATTTTTAGCGGACAGCAATAATTGGAAAGTAATATGACCCATATTGGTCGGTAATATGACCCATATTGGTCAGTAATATGACCCATATTACTTTGCTTTAAGCCCCCCTCCCTTGGGGAGGGGTTGGGGGTGGCTTTGTAATATGGCCATTTTAGTTTCTGATTACCCCCCTCCCTTGGGGAGGGTTGGGGGTGGGTGGGGCGGTAAGGCCGTTGGCGGGGTACTGTAAACGCAACGGCGACACTCTCCAAGGTGGGAGAATGTCGCCGTGAGATGAGTAACTGCTGTATGAAGACCTTATGGAAGGCTGATAGCCTCGCTCGGGCAAACATCAGCACATGTGCCGCACTCGGTGCACAGGTACCGCATGCAATGCAGTCTTCGCCAATTACGTAAGCCATAATCTTGTGTGTTTTTTATTTGTTAATAATGTTATTTCGGCATAGAAACAAGGTTTGAGATTATTGTTTGTACCTCATTGTTATGATGCAAAGGTAGATAATAATTTGATACTACCTACAAATGATTATAACTTTTTGCTCAATTTATACGATGTAAAAATTGCAGAGCCAACTAAAGAACAAACATCTTCTCAGCCCAATAGACCATGATGCCGGCCACGTAACCCACGAAAGCTATCCATGAGATGTGCTTCATGTACCAGCCGAAGGTTATCTTCTCCAGTCCCATAACCACTACGCCTGCTGCGGAGCCAATGATGAGCATCGAGCCGCCCACTCCGGCACAGTAGGCCAGCAGTTGCCAGAAGATGCCGTCGACCGCCATGTCGCCCGTGGGGGCCACGGGATACATACCCATGCACCCAGCTACCAGCGGCACGTTGTCTATTATCGACGACAGCACGCCTATGATGCCTGTTATCAGATAGTGGTTGCCGTCGAAGGTGGCGTTGAGCCCCTGGCCGAGCATGGTGAGCACGCCGATAGTTTCTAAGCAGGCCACCGCCATGAGTATGCCGAGGAAGAAGAGTATGGTGGACATATCGATGCGCGAGAGCATCTGGCTGACGCGCTTCTGCATGGAGCCTCTGGCCTCGGCTTCTTTCAGGTTGGCATAGAACAGCTCAGTGACCGTCCAGAGCAGCCCCAGTACGAGCAGTATGCCCACGAAGGGCGGCAGGTGGGTGATGCTCTTGAAGACAGGCACGAAGATGAGGCCGCCAACTCCGAGGAAGAAGATGGTCTTGCGCTGAGTGTCGGTCAGGTCTTGGCTGTTTGTGGCTTGTGCCTGCGGCGTTGCTGGTGGCAGGTTGCCCTTCAGCGACAGCGACAGCACGTAGGCCGGCACGACCATCGACACCACCGACGGCACGAGCAGCTCGCTCAGCACGCCTTGGGCGGTTATCACGCCCTTGTTCCAGAGCATGATGGTGGTGACGTCGCCTATCGGCGAGAAGGCACCGCCCGAGTTTGCTGCGATAATCACTAACGAGGCGTAGACGATGCGGTCGCGCTGGTTGGCGACGAGCTTGCGCAGTATCATAATCATCACTATTGATGTGGTGAGGTTGTCGAGTATGGCTGAGAGGAAAAACGTCATGAAGGCGATGCGCCACAGCAGTGCTCGCTTGCTGTGGGTCTGCATCACGTTGCGTACGAAGTTGAAACCTCCGTTCTGGTCGACAAGTTCCACGATGGTCATAGCTCCCATGAGGAAGAAGAGCGTTGTGGAAGTAGAGCCGAGGTGGCGCTCTATTGTCTCGCTCACCACGGCGGCAATCTGGTCGCCCACGGCTGTGGGCAGGTAGCTCTCGGGACTCAGCATGAGCAGAGTCCACGTGGCTACGAACATCAGCAAGGCTATGGCGGCCTTGTTCACCTTTGTCAGACTCTCGACGGCTATGAACAGGTAGCCGACGCAGAACACTGTAACGATAGCTATTGTAAGTGTGGTCATGGCTTAGAGCAGTTTGGCAAATGTTGCAGCCTCGCTGCCTTCGTAGAAACGAGGCTCCGTGACTGGCTGGTTCTGGAAATCGGTGAAACGGAAAAGCTGCAGGGCGCAGAACTGCTGGTCGGCGCTCAGGCAGAGCTCCAGCCGATAGTGGCCCATGCCTACGGTCTTGGGCTTGCCTTTCTGGTCGAGTTCGTCACCCATCTTGCTTACCGGCATATTGAGCAGTCGCTCTATGCGCTCGCCCTCGGCAGGCACATATTCCAGTACGTTGACCTTGACGGCACTCTGCGTGGGAGTGTAGATGGCCTTGGTTGAAAACAGTGATTTCTTGATCTCTATATTATTGTATGCGGAAATGGCAGCAGCCATCTCCAAGTTTTTTACGCTTGGCATAGTTGTTGTGCTTTGATTGATAATAAAAATGAAAAGAGTGGGGCGGTGCTCGTCCTGTTGCCAGGGGCGGCAGATAGGGACGGGCTGTTGGCGAACAAGCTATGCGCTAACAAATGATGTGCCTTAGCGCCACTACATAGTAATAGCGTAAGGCCGACACGCAGAAGGGGGCTGTCTCGAGCCTGCACCTGCTGTCGTAGAGGGGGATAGAATGGTTGTCGAACTGATGGCGCACTGCCCCTGCCCCTGGCGTTATGGTGCGTTGGGGCTTTGGACCATGTGAGGGTATGAGCCGTTGAGGTCCCGAGCTGCACACGCGGCTGAGATGCGTGGCATCGGTCAGCATGGCTTCATGGTGGTGGTGCCGCTCGGAAGATGATACTGATGCTTCGGTCTGGGCGTGTCCTTTGTGCTCAGGCACGCACTCGTCTTGTGCCCAACACGTTGAGGTTGTCAGCAGAAGGACACCCACAAATGCCAGTATTCTCGTCAGCAACTGTATCATAACAGCCTGCAAAGTTAGGCATTTGGTTTGACAATCTGGAATTTTGGTTAGTTTTTGTGGCTCAACTTTCGGAAGCTCTGCTTCCTTATGGGTGAAAGAATAGTTTTCCTCGTAGATAATCTCTCTGCTCAAGAGGAAAATCTATCCTCTCACCACCACCCCCTAAAAGTGAGGATGTGGTACATCCGAAACTTGATATGCCTGAAGCGTGAACTTAACGGTAAGTCCGCCGCCGGGAGTAGGAAGAGCTGTTACGGTGCCTCCGTGGGCAACTACGGCGTTCTTGACGATTGCAAGGCCAAGACCGGTGCCACCGAGCTTGCGACTGCGTCCCTTGTCGACCCGATAGAAGCGCTCGAAAAGATGTTCCAGATGCTGTGGCTCTACCCCAGGACCATTGTCGCTCACGGAGAACTCGTAGTTTTGGTGGTCCGCCGGCTTAGTGGTGATTTCAACGAGAGTAGCCCCTGTGGCGTAGGCGATGACGTTGTCAATGAGGTTGCGGAAGATACTGTAGATGAGGCTGTAATCACCGGCGACAATGACGTGCTGGGGCATCGTCAGGCGTGGTGTTATGCCTTTCTGTTGGAGTGCGAGAGCTGTGTCGTCGAGGATGCTGCGAGCAATCTGCGCAATGTCTATTTTCTGGTGTTTTTCGCGAAAGTGGAAGTGGTTGGCATCCATTTCGTCT
>ONLH01000068.1 GCA_900318645.1 uncultured Prevotellaceae bacterium | reverse complement strand
ATAACTACTACTATTATAGTAGAATGAGAAAAACACACACTTTTTGTGCATTATTATCTGGTTTTGAGGGGTATTATATTATAGTAGAATGAGAAAAACACACAAATTTTGACTATCCCCCGATCTTGTTCACGTGTTCAAATGTTCAAGCTGTTCATGTTCAGTCTTCGTCCTGTAAAGCGACGGCGCAAGTCGCCCTTCAGGTATGATTGCCGCAACTACCGTCAGCCCTATTGGTGCTGGCGGTTTTTTTCGCTCCATGAATAGAAAAATCCCTCACGCCCTGGATGAGCATGAGGGAAATACTTTAGGTTTTGATGAAGTTTTAATTCCATGTACCAGACAACAGGTAGTCAATCAGGGCAGTGACGTCGCTGATGTTGACGCTGCTGTCCTGGTTGCAATCGGCGGCTGTCAGATTAACGCCTGATGGATTACCGCTCAGCAGGTAGTCGATCAGAGCCGTCACGTCGCTGATGGTCACGCTGCCGTCGCCGTTCACGTCGCCACGCAAGAATGCAGGTTTCTCGCTGAAGTAGCCCGGGTTGCTGGGGCCGCCGTCGATGTGGGCATAGGCAGCATCAATATGGTTGGCATCATAGGTCGTGCCCTGGCCACCCACGAGACGGGTACAGTCATAGAACATTTCATAAGAGGAAGTCACGACTGCTGTGCTCCAACCATTGCTTACATAGATGGTCTGCAGATTAAAACAGCTATTGAACATGTCTTCCATATTGGTCACGTTGGCCGTGTTGAAACTGCTCAAGTCAAGACTTGTTAAGCCAGTGCATTCAGGGAACATGCAATACATATCGGTGACCTTGGACGTGTTAAAACTGCTCAAATCAAGACTCGTCAGGCTGGAGCATTCATAGAACATATAAGACATATTGGTCACCTCATTGGTGTTCAGGTATTCCTTCATGCCAGTAATGGACTGCAGGTTAGGCATTTCATTGAACCATGCGTGGGTGGACGTCGGGCGGGCAGTAGCGAACGACGAGTTAAATACCACCTTAGTCACGTACTCACAGATGCCGTCAAAGTACCAACTGGGAATGTCTTTGCCCATGTTCAGGTCGTAGGTTGTGCCCGTGCGGGAGCTGCGCTGTTTGTCATAGTAGAAGGTCAGCGTCGTGTTCGACGGCGTGTAGCAGGCGTATGCCTCAGTACCAATGGTGAAATAGCCTGGGTTGCTGGGGCCGCCGTCGAGGTGGGCGTAGGCCGCATCCACATGGCTGGGACTGTAGGTCGTACCCTGGCCACCCACCAGACAGGAGCAGTATTTGAACATATTGTCTGAGTTTGTCACGGCCGCCGTGCTCCATCCAGTGCCCACATAGATCGTTTGCAGATTCCTGCAGTCATAGAACATGCAATTCATAGCCGTCACCTTGGAAGTGTTGAAACCGCTCAAGTCAAGGCTCGTCAATCTATAGCAGCTATTGAACATATGACCCATATTGGTCACCTCACTTGTGTTCAAGTAGCTGATGCCCGTGATGGACTCCAGATTGTTCATCATGTAAAACCAATCGAAGGTGGTCGTCGGGCGGGCATCTACGAACGACGGATCAAAGACCACCTTGGTCACATTGGATTTGGTGCCGTCAGTGTCCCAACCGGCATCGTTGGAGCCCGTATTCAGGTCGTAGGTTGTGCCAAAACGGATGCCGCGGTAGTTGTCGTAGTAGAAGGTCAGCGTCGTGTTCGACGGCGTGTAGTTGGCATAGGCCTCGGCAGCGGCGGCGCCGAGGGCGCACATCATGGCCGCCACCAGGACGGCAAGTCTGAAAAGTAGTTTATTGCTCATAGTCGTATCAAGTTATATTGGTTAAGTATAATAATTTGGCGGTTCGGAGTATCTTGCGAGATGCTCACCACAAAGGTAATAAAGTTTTTCCAATTCTCATCGTCGGTTTGCCCATTTCCCATCTCCCGTAGTCGCCTTATATATATACTGAGATTTAACTAACATTTTTATTAACAACTAATTACAATAACAACAACATGATGAGACGACTTTTGAAAACTTGAGAACTGGGTTGACCTCGTGATCCTAGCCTGCGACACCGTGGGCACCATTTTTAAGAACAGTAAAAAACTAGCGGCTGTAATCGGCAAGATGAGGAGGCCGCGCTAAACAACCAAAACGACAATGAACAACGAACAACAAGAAATGCAGATCATCCCCACTGACGGGATCATCGCAACATCACCTTCCGTCATCAACATTGACGCAGAAGAAATCGAAGACGCAGTGGTACTGGACAACATCGACCCAGACAACCACCCGAACTTTATCGAGAGCAACACCTCGGCGGTAACGCTTGAGGAACTCACCAAGAAATGCATAGTACCGACCCTCGCGGACAATACGCTCACCATTAGCCACACGGCTTTCATCAAGAGCGTTATCGAGGCCGGACAGACCATCTTCGGAGAACTTACTCCTGTAGAGATAAGGGCATCGCACAAGATTCTTGGGCGCATCCCATCGGCTCTGCACAAGAAGATTAGCGAGATTGCAGATTCAGAGAGAACGATGTATTTTCAGCGGATGGCATTTGTTTGCCATGTTGCTGGTCTTACGCGTTTCATCAACGGCCAGCCTGTGCACCTTTGCATCGGTGGCGTGAGAGCTTACAACGAAGACAAGCTATTCGGACGCGAGAGCCCCATGAAATTCAAGATTTTTGTGGGCTGGCAAGTTCGAGTATGCAGCAACCTCTGTTTAACCTGCGACGGTTTTACAGGGAATTTTGACGCACTGACCGCATCCGACATCAAGGAACGGGCACTGCAACTCTTTAGCGGGTTCGATCCACACAAGGACGAGAACCTGCGCACCTTGGAGGCCCTGGGTAACACCAGGATCACCGAAGAGCAGTTCTGTGGCATCATCGGCCGC
>ONLH01000070.1 GCA_900318645.1 uncultured Prevotellaceae bacterium | reverse complement strand
GTTGACGATTACCTGAGCACGAAATTCCTGCTCACCGAATCGATAAAATTTCTCGAGGCTAAGGCCAACGACAATGAAGACGACCAGTACAACACCGATCGCATCAATAAAGAATATGTGAAAATGATGAGGGAGGGTAAAACCGGGTCATATACCAAAAACTATCACGATAGCGAAGGGTCGTTCACCTTAACCAAGCATCTTTCGGCCGAGGAGTTCCAGGATGTGATGGAATTCTACGATCCTGGGATTTTTTCTAAGATGCAGGCACATGGTAAACTTGATAGCATTATGACACCAATCTGTTTGGCTTACTTCAGAAACCTTACCGCCGACACACCAGTGCCCACCGAGCCTGGTGTGATGGAAGACCTGCACCGTGCCCTCGAGAGCAACAACCTCACCAAGGGGTGGACTCCGCAGCACCGCGTCGCATTCTTCCACTCAACCTACGACACCGTAGTACCCTACGAGAACCTGCTCTCGTTCATCCGCAACCAGCAAAGTCTCACTTACTACTTCTTCGAAAATGACCGCAGCCGCACTACCGCAGCCGGAGTGACCTGCACAACTGCCAGCGAAGATAAGGCCAATGTATATATACGTGACGCCACCTGCACCAATGACCACGTGGGCGCCGGCAAAGACTTCTTTATGCTTGGCGCCTCGGGGGCTTTTGGTCTTGTAGGACTCTCGCCCGACATGCGGATGATTCGTTGGGTCTTAACTGGTAATGATGAATAATTCTTTAAAATGCAATAATAAAATGAAAAAGTTTATTTCCCTGTTCTTAAGCATGCTGTTGCCCATGGCAGTAATGGCTGCTTACATCGAAGAAGGAACGATTGATATTACAGTGGGCGGCTCCACCCGAACTGTTCCGGTTCAAATCGACTATTTAAATCATGCCGTCATCCTGGGCAACGGGCGCAACGCCTGTATACCGCACTATTTAGAAGGGACTGTTTTCATTCCTGGAACTCACAGGGTTCAGGGCTATGACTTTGCTGTAAATGTCGGGACCTATGCCTTCCGCATGTGCAGTGGCATCACACAAGTGACGATTGGCGAGGGCTCCACCAGCATTGGTGACTGTGCCTTTGTGGGATGCTCTAAGCTTGAAAAGGTGAATCTGCCAGCATCGCTCTCCCGTGTGGGCCGTGCCGCATTTGCCGGACTCAAGTCCCTAAAGTACATGGAGTGCAAGGGTAGCACAGCACCCACTTGGAGCTATAACGATGTGTTTTACTTCTATGGCAGCAAGCGCGGCACGGCACGATTGGGGCAAAACCGCACTCTCTATGTGCCCACACAAGCCATTGACAGCTACAATAACACCAATTATGGCGACACCATTGGCTGGAAAGACGCTTTTGCACGCATCTATGAGCGCACCTCCGACGCCGTTGCCATCGGCAGCAAAGCCGAGCTCAAGACGTTCCGCGAAAAAGTGAACAATGGAACGACATTTGAGTACTATGATGGCGCCACCTCATTTGAACTCACTGCTGATATCGAGTGGGACTTTGACACCGACGGACAATGGATACCCATTGGCACCACAGCTCACCCGTTTGACGGATGCTTTGATGGTAATGGTCACAAGATTACGGGCCTGAAGATGAATGCTACCTCTTATTGTGCCGGACTCTTTGGCTATGCCGACAATGCCTTTATTCACAATCTATATCTGGAGAATCCTCAAGTCTATGGCACGGATTATACGGGTGCTGTATTGGGATATTGTAACAACTATACCCGCGTAAGCGATGTGCTCGTCACCAGCAATGCTGGAAGCGGAGATTTCACTGTGCGTGCAACTGGTAGCGCTGGTGGCATTGTGGGATTTGTTAAGAATGGTGTGATAGAGCGCTGCTACTTCGAGGGCCGAGTGTGGTCCCACCAAGGTTGGGCTGGCGGCATCGTGGGTCACATGCAAAACGGCAAAGTTGAAGACTGCGCAGCTGGTTCCTATGTGGCCAACCTACTCAATTCAGATAACTGGCGCCTGGGTGGCATCGTGGGTGGCACTTATGGCAGCTACACCCCCGGACAGGTGAATGTCACCATCAATCGATGCCTGGCTTGGTCTAACTTCATTATTGAGGGGAATTACTCAC
>ONLH01000071.1 GCA_900318645.1 uncultured Prevotellaceae bacterium | reverse complement strand
ATCGACGGCGTGAAGATCGACTTCCCCGACAAATGGGTTCATCTGCGGAAATCGAACACAGAGCCGATCGTCCGAGTGTATAGCGAAGCCCAGACGATGACCGAGGCGGATGAGCTGGGAAAGAAACTGATGCAGGTCGTTTACGATATGAGATAAAGAAAAAAGCGTTCCGGAATAATTCTCCAGAACGCTTTTTTTTTAATTTACTGCCATGCAGGGTTATAACTCATACATGATACCGCTCCCAGTGCCATGCCACAGGACTACAAGAACTTGCGGTCGGTAGCTATTTTAAATTATTGGTGAAGAACTCTTCCAAATTGTCCCAAGGGATCATGTTTTTTGCTTGACCCTTACCAGCCTTTTCCTCATAGCCGCCGTCGTAGAGATCGCAGTGAGAGGCATCGGGTATGATGAGCAGCTGCTTGTTCTCGGGATTGGGGTTGGGCTCGCCAACAAACTTATATCCCTCGGCCTTTCCGTCCACCATATAGTGATAGGCAGCCTCGCCAAAGTAGCGTGAGTGGGCGTCGGCACCGTGCATCACGAGAACAGCGGAGCGGATCTCGTTGATGTAATAGAGGAAACGGCTGTTGGCATAGGCCTGAGTACCGATGACACGCCAGCCGTCGTTGGAGTTGCCTGAACGCTTGTGATAACCGCGTGGCGTTTTGTAGTAGTCGAAGTAGTCGTGCACGAAGTTGGGGGCCTGTGGTGGCACAGTGTCCAATACACCGCCAGCCATTGCGTTGGGGTCGGCAAGACGCTGCTTTGAAAGATTCTCGCGGTTCTTGTGGCGCCACTGCTCATTGTCGAAAGCATCATTATAGTCGTTACCACTGACGCGTGTCATATCATACATTGTTGAGGCTACCGTAGCCTTGATGCGAGTATCGGCAGCGGCAGCATTCAGGGCGATGCCTCCCCAACCGCAGATGCCGATGATGCCAATCTTCTCGGCATCCACATTCTCTTGTTTCGACAGGAAATCGACAGCTGCCATGAAGTCCTCTGTGTTGATGTCAGGTGAAGCTGTGCGACGCGGTTCACCGCTGCTCTCACCAGTGTAAGATGGGTCGAAAGCCAGTGCCACAAAACCACGCTCGGCCATCTTCATGGCATAGAGACCGCTGCACTGCTCCTTCACGGCTCCGAAAGGACCGCTGACGGCGATAGCAGCCAACTTACCTTTGGCATCTTTTGGCGTATATAGATCAGCAGCCAGCGTCAGTCCATACTGTGTTTCAAACGTCACCTTCTTGTGGCTCACCTTTTCGCTCAGGGGGAACACCTTGTCCCACTCCTGCGTCAATGTTAGTGTTGTATTCATACCTTCGTTGTTTTGATTGTTATTACTCTTCTGTGTGCAGGCTGCGAGCATTCCACCCGCCAACGCTGCGGCTAATAAGATTTTTCTCATTGATATTGAGGACTATTTCGTTATTAAATTGTAGGTTGCATCATCCACAGGCTCGCACCACTCGTTGCTGGCACCTTCCTGCACATCTTTATGATAGGTGAGGTGCTGGAACCATGAGTCCTTCTGGGCTCCATGCCAGTGCTTCACCTCGGCAGGGATGGCGATGACGGTGCCGGGAGTCAGTTCAACAGGAGCCTTGCCCCATTCCTGATACCAACCACGACCAGCCACGCATATCAACACCTGCACCTGCTTGTGATGGATGTGCCAGTTGTTACGGCAACGGGGCTCGAATGTTACGTTCATCACACCACCGCCGACATCTGCCAGATAACTCTGACCAATGAAGTACTTGCCGTAAGGATTAGGCTCGCCCTTAGGCCACTTGGTGCTGAGGGTGTAGCCCTCGTTGCAGAGCCAAGCACAGAGTTCATCCACCAGTTGCTTCGAGTTGCCCATGTTCACGGCACCCTGCTTGTGGGCGGCGAGTTGTGGAGCAACGCCTTCGAGACCGCTCAAGGCTGCTACGGTAACTATCTCGCGGTCGGCAGCAGAGAGCTGGTCGCCAGCGAAGATGTCACCAAAGAGGTGAGACTTCAGATAGTAGTCATCCTGCGGACAGAACTCATAGTTGAAAGGC
>ONLH01000074.1 GCA_900318645.1 uncultured Prevotellaceae bacterium | reverse complement strand
CAATGTGATTGCCATGGGAGGCATGTTTATGGGTTGCAGTAACCTTCGTACCATTTATGCGGGCAGTGGCTGGAGCACGGCTGCCGTGGAAGCATCCGCGGGCATGTTCTCCAATTGCACCTCTCTGGTCGGCGGCCAGGGCACGACCTTCAACAGCAGCCATGTTGGTATCGACTATGCCCACATCGACGGCGGTCCGAGCAACCCGGGCTACTTCACCGCAGCGACTGAGGCCTATGCCTGCTACACGCCGTCGAACACGACGCTGACGTTCTACTACGACAGCCAGCGTAGCTCCCGCTCGGGCACGACCTACGACCTGAACACGGGCGACAACATTACCGGCTGGGAATCGGACGGCACCAATGCCAGTGTGACCAAGGTGGTCTTTGACTCGTCGTTTGCGGGCGCCCGACCGACAACCACCAGCGGTTGGTTCTATGATATGTGGAAACTTGAATCCATCACGGGCATGAGTTACCTGAACACCAGTGAGGTCACCAATATGTCTTTGATGTTCTACAACTGCATTAAACTAACAAGCCTTGATGTGAGCCACTTCAACACGTCCAATGTGACCGATATGAATCAAATGTTCGGAAACTGCACAGTTTTGACAAGCCTTGATTTGAGCCACTTCAACACGTCCAAGGTGACCGACATGGGCGCGATATTCCGTAACTGCAACAGCCTGACGAGTCTTGATTTGAGCAGTTTCAACACGTCCAAGGTGGCCTATATGACTAATATGTTCACTTACTGCAGCAATCTGCAGACCATCACTGTGGGCAGTGATTGGAGCACAGCGGCTGTGACGTCCTCGACGAATATGTTCAATAATTGCACCTCTCTGGTCGGCGGTCAGGGCACGACCTTCAACAGCAGCCATGTTGGTATCGACTATGCCCACATCGACGGCGGCCCGAGCAACCCGGGCTATTTCACCGCACCGCCCGAGGCTTATGCCTGCTACACGTCGTCGAACACGACGCTGACTTTCTACTACGACAACCAGCGCAGCAGCCGCACGGGCACGACCTACGACCTGAACGAGGAATACGCCCATCCCGGTTGGGAGAGTGACGGCACCAAGCCCGACGACCACCTACGATTGGTTTTATGGCATGCAGAATCTTGAATCCATCACGGGCATGAGTTACCTGAACACCAGCGAGGTGACCAATATGGCTTGGATGTTCGGAGGCTGTAAAAATTTGACGAGTCTTGACTTGAGTCACTTCAACACGTCCAAGGTAACCGACATGGGCGCGATGTTCTACAACTGCTCTATACTAACAAGCCTTGATTTGAACAGTTTCAACACGTCCAAGGTGACTGCAATGGGCGCGATGTTCTACAACTGCTCTATACTAACAAGCCTTGATGTGAGCCATTTCAACACGTCCAAGGTGACCGATATGAGATACATGTTCGCTGGCGGCCTCAATCTGCAGACCATCTATGTAGGCAATGACTGGAGCACTGCGGCTGTGACGTTGTCCAGTGATATGTTTACGAACTGCTACAACCTTGTGGGCGGTAAGGGCACGACCTACGATGCCAACCATATTGACAAGACCTACGCCCACATCGACGGCGGCACGAGCAACCCGGGCTACTTTACCGACAAGAACGCGGCCCTGCGTGGCGATGTGAACGGCGACGGCCAAGTGAAGATTGACGACGTGACCGCCTTGATTAACCTGCTGCTCTCGGGCAACACTTCAGCGCCTGCTGCCGACTGCAACCAGGACGGCAAGGTAGCCATCGGCGACGTGACCGCCCTGATCAACTACCTGCTCAGCAGCACGTGGTGAGTATGCTCGCTGCGCTCGCAGTTTAAAGTTTAGAGTTTAGAGTTTAGAGGGGCATCCGCGTTGTAGGGCCTCGCCTTGGCGTGGCCGCCCCACGACGGATAAACCTCACGCTAAGCCGCTAAGGCGCAAAGAATATTTTTAAGCTGGCATCCGCGTTCCGTTTGGTTGGAGCGCGGATGCTTTCACTAATCACTAATCTCTAATCTGCGAGCGCCAGCTCGCATCACTGCGGATGCTCATTAAACATTAAACACTAAACTCTAAACTGCGAGCAACGCGATGCGCGCACGTGCGGGTTGCCTGTAGAGACGCAAAATTTTGCGTCTCCCGATAGGCGACGCAATCTGTCTTTCCTGGAGACGCAAGATTTTGCGTCTCTACATACACGCGTATGCGTAGAAAGAAAAGAAAAAACGGAAAAAGTAGTTGAAAGCGATGTAAACTTGTTCTCACTTTCTCACGCACGAATGGATGAATGGATGAACGAATAGGGGCTGTTCAATAAATGGCTCATCCGTCCGAAACCGGAGGTACCACATCAAAAATCACGCAGCCGGCCGTTTTTTTTGTGTGGATGTATGGGAAATGGGCAAACCGATGATGAGAATTGGAAAAAAGTGATTACCTTTGTGGTCAGCACCTAGCAAGATACTCCAAACCGCCAACTTTATTATACATAACCAATAAACCCTGATAACTATGAGCAAGAAACTACTTTTAAGACTTGTCGCCCTTGTGGCGGCCGTGATGTGTTCACTGGGCGCTAGTGCCCAAGAGGCCTACGCCTGCCATTCGTGGCAGTACATGACGCTGACGTTCTACTACGACAACCTGCGCAGCACGCGCACAGGCACGACCTTCGACTTGAACACGGGCCCCTACCTTCCCGCTTGGTTGGGCAAGGTCATCTATCACGTTGAATTTGACCCCTCGTTCGCTAATGCCCGTCCGACGACCACCTACGGTTGGTTCTTTGACTTGGGTGATCTTGACTACATCACAGGCATGGAATACCTGAACACCAGCGAGGTGACCGATATGACTGCGATGTTTGCCAACTGTACATTCTTGTCGAGCCTCGATGTGAGCCAATTTAATACATCTAAGGTAACCAATATGAATTCCATGTTCGGCGCCTGCTGGGAACTGACGGAGCTTGACTTGAGCAGTTTCAATACGTCCAAGGTGACCGATATGACTGGCATGTTTGGTGGTAACAGTAAAATGACGACCATATATGTGGGCAAAGGTTGGAGCACCGCTGCCGTGACGAATTCCACAGGGATGTTCATTGGCTGCCCAAGCCTTGAGGGCGGCCAGGGCACGGTCTGGAACGAAGCCAGCCCGGATGACAAGACCTTTGCCCATATCGACGGTGGCATGAGCAACCCGGGCTACTTCACCGCGAAGAACTCCGCCCTGTATGGCGACGTGAACGGTGATGGCAGTGTCGACATCAACGACGTGACCGACCTGATCAACTATCTGCTCTCGCAGCGCTCGCAGATTAGTGATTAGAGATTAGAGATTAGTGATTAGTGAGGGCATCCGCATCCATTACCTCACGCTAAGCCGCTAAGTCGCTAAGTTCTATATTATTGCTCGCAAGTGATCGCAAGAAATTGAACAAAATTTGAATCAAAAAAAAATTGTCACCTCGTTTAGAGTAAAGTTAAAGCGGTGCAGCCGAGGGTTGAGTTCGGTTGCACCGTGTTTGTTGTTTGGGTCGTTTTTAATTATGGCATCGTTCCGCAGGGAATAGTATTTGTTGTATTTGTTTCTATGTTGCACACCAAGGGAATTAACATTTTTAACTTTCTGGCTTCATCAGTTCAAGTTTAGTTATTACCTTTGTGGTCAGAGAGTTGAAACGGAA